>NZ_PUJU01000012.1 GCF_011189505.1 Photorhabdus tasmaniensis | reverse complement strand
GTGCTAAACTACTTATTACAGGCGGGAGATACCGCTGATCCAGAGGGTTTTATCCGGCGACTGGCAGAACAGTCCCCGAAGTATGAGGAGGTACTGATGACAATAGCGCAGAAACTGGAGCAGAAGGCGCACCAGAAAGGATTTATTGAAGGGCGTCAAGAAGGGCGTCAAGAAGGACGTCAGGAGGGGCGTCAGGAAGGACTCCAGGAAGGATTGCATAAAGGCGAAAAACAGGGGATCCTGAAAATCGCGTGTGCGATGATCGATATGGGTATCGACCATGAAACGATAATGAAAACTACCGGGTTGAGCCGGAACGAACTTGAGCAAATACGCCACTAACTCGTGCTGAGAGTTTCTAATCAACCTCAGCTTCGTTTAAAAATAGCGATATCATTATCCTGTAAATTCAAGCTCGGTTTTTTAGGTTGGAATGTATAAGCAATAAGGCCTGCGGCAATTTCCAGCAGAAAACTGAGCTGACTACGATGTTTTGAATGCGCTATCTGAGAAATATTTTTGAGCGGGTTAATGACCGTTTCTATCAAAAAGTGCCGTCTTAACATCAACCTATCCCAGAGCGATAATGCTTTGGCTTTCATGTTACTGCGAACATGCGTGATTAACGTAACGTCTTCCGCATCCAACTCATCGCATAAAGCCTGTGATAAATACCCTTTATCGCCATTGCCAGCACTTTGACAGGGTGACGATCATCCTTGTTTCCTGCGGTTAATTTCACGGCCAAAAGTTCACCACAATCATTGATAATCAGATGAAGTTTTACGCCGAGGTGTGCTTGCCCGTGGAAAAGCGGAAGCGAAAATGTTGTCGGCATTATCAGTAACGGTATCTCCTGAATTTCGCGGGAAGAATTTACCGGCATTGCTTATTGGTGGTTTAAAGCAAGTTGCCATTAACGCCGGGTTTAAAGGGCTAGTTGTTCCAATCAGACCAACGTTAAAGAAGAACTATCCATTACAGGATTTTGCACAATACTGTAAATGGAAAAATGACAACAATGAACCGTTTGATCCGTGGATTCGGATGCATTGGCGGTTGGGAGTGAGAATTGTTCAACCTGCCATGCATTCAATGTATAAGGTTATTACATTGAACCCAACTTATGGATGTTTTACTGCCTGAATGATTAATCTATTAACCGTTCAGGATGAGTATAAACCGTCGCCCTGCCGGGTTTGCAGAAACCAACCAATGTCAGATTACATCGATCAGCGACTTCCACTGCCAGTGAAGTCGCTGCTGAAACAGCAAACAAAATTTCAACGCCACAGGTAGCAGATTTTTGTACCATTTCATAACTGGCGCGGCTAGATACCAGAACCGCACCTTGTTGCCAGCCTGTTTTTGCTTTCATTCCCAGTATTTTGTCCAGCGCAACGTGACGACCTACATCTTCGCAGCCACCTAATAACTCACCTTCCGGATTGATCCAACCAGCCGCGTGAGTACAGCCCGTCATTGCACCAATATCCTGAATATTGGTCAATTGAGAGAGAGCATAGTCAAGATGGCTTAATGAAAAGGTTTGCGTGAAAGGCAATGGGATAATCGGGCGGAAAATATCAGAAAGTTGTTCCGTACCGCAGATCCCGCACCCCGTCCGTCCTGCCATATTGCGCCTGCGCTCTTTCAACCCAGCAAAGCGGCGGCTGGAAAGCTCTATTTGCAGCTCAATTCCGCCACGACAATTGATGAGAATATCAATGCCACGAATTTCTTGTTGAGATTCAATAATGCCTTCAGAAAGTGAGAACCCAACAGCGAAATATTCGAGATCTTTAGGGCTGGCCATCATTACGACATGTGAGATACCGTTGTAGACTAAAACCACTGGAATTTCTTCTGCAACCCAATCCGCTTTTAGTGTGTTGAGATGATGCTTTTGTTGCACATTTGTTTTTTTTGCACCCTTAATCACATCAAATTGTAACAACTTCCCTGATCTTGTGTTATGCATATGCATTAGACGAAATACCTAATAGTGTTGTTACATAATAATTATGTGGAAAAAAGAGTCTATACTATTTATCAGGCAATGAATCTGATCCCGCTATGGAAAGTGATTAATAAATAGAGAACACATTCAAGATTTTTCCCGTGAGGGAATGGACAGTTGTTTAAGACAATGTGAGTGAGGAGATTCCCATGCAAGTCAGCAGAAGGCAGTTCTTTAAGATCTGCGCTGGCGGTATGGCGGGTACGACGGTGGCAGCGTTGGGCTTTGTTCCAACCACAGCTCTTGCACAAACACGTAACTATAAACTATTGCGTGCGCGTGAGACCCGAAATACCTGTACGTACTGCTCTGTCGGTTGTGGACTGTTGATGTACAGCCTTGGCGATGGCGCAAAAAATGCGAAAGAAAGTATTTTCCATATTGAGGGTGATCCTGATCATCCGGTGAATCGAGGCGCACTTTGCCCTAAAGGAGCGGGTCTGATTGACTTTATCCACAGCGAAAGTCGTCTGAAATATCCAGAATACCGTGCTGCTGGTTCTGACAAATGGCAACGCATCTCTTGGGATGAGGCATTTGATCGCATCGCTAAGTTAATGAAAGCCGATCGTGATGCCAATTTTGTTAAAACCAACAAAGAGGGTGTCACCGTCAACCGGTGGCTGACAACGGGGATGCTATGTGCGTCGGCTTCCAGTAATGAAACAGGTTATTTGACTCAAAAATTTAGTCGCGCTCTCGGTATGCTTGCCGTAGACAACCAGGCGCGTGTCTGACACGGACCAACGGTAGCAAGTCTTGCTCCAACATTTGGTCGCGGTGCGATGACCAACCACTGGGTTGATATTAAGAACGCGAATCTGATTGTCGTGATGGGAGGTAATGCAGCTGAAGCTCATCCGGTAGGATTCCGCTGGGCAATGGAAGCAAAAATCCATAATAACGCTAGGTTAATCGTGATCGATCCACGTTTTACCCGTACAGCATCTGTAGCGGATTTCTATACACCAATTCGTTCCGGTACCGATATTGCTTTCTTGTCAGGTGTGATTTTATACCTGTTAACCAACAATAAGATTAATCACGAATATGTTGAGGCGTACACCAACGCCAGTCTTATCGTGCGTGAAGATTACTCGTTCGATGATGGTTTATTCAGTGGTTATGATGCAGAAAACCGTAAATATGACAAAACCAGTTGGAACTATGCACTGGATGAAAATGGTTTTGCCAAACGTGATATCACACTAAGCCATCCTCGCTGTGTATGGAACCTGTTAAAAGAGCACGTTAGCCGCTATACGCCCGATGTCGTCAGCGATATTTGTGGTACACCAAAGGATGATTTCCTGAAAGTCTGTGAATATATTGCAGAGACTTGCGTTAAAGACAAAACCGCGTCCTTCCTGTATGCACTGGGTTGGACTCAACACTCAGTAGGTGCACAGAACATCCGTACTATGGCAATGATCCAATTGCTGTTAGGCAACATGGGGATGGCGGGGGGTGGTGTTAACGCATTGCGTGGTCACTCGAATATTCAGGGATTGACTGATTTGGGGCTGTTGTCGCAGAGCTTGCCGGGATATCTGACACTGCCGTCAGAAGAACAAACCGATCTGCAAACTTACCTACAGGCAAATACACCGAAACCTCTGTTGCCAGGTCAGGTTAACTACTGGGGTAATTACCCGAAATTCTTTGTCAGCCTGATGAAGAGTTTCTACGGTGATAACGCCTGTCAGGATAACGATTGGGGTTTTGACTGGTTGCCTAAGTGGGACAAAAGTTATGACGTCCTGCAATTTTTCGAAATGATGTCGAAAGGTGAGGTGAATGGCTATATTTGCCAGGGCTTTAACCCGGTTGCTTCATTCCCGGATAAAAACAAAGTGGTTGATGCCCTGTCGAAGCTGAAATTCCTGATCACTATCGACCCGCTTAATACTGAAACGTCAACTTTCTGGCAGAACCACGGTGAATTTAACGAAGTTGATTCATCCAAAATTCAGACAGAAGTTTTCCGCTTGCCGTGCTGTTGTTTCGCAGAAGAAAACGGTTCAATTGTTAATTCTGGCCGCTGGTTGCAATGGCATTGGAAAGGGGCTGATGCTCCGGGAGAAGCTATTGGTGATGCTGAAATTCTTTCTGGTATCTTCAAACGTATGCGGGATATGTATCGTGCAGAAGGAGGAATATTACCCGAGCAGGTACTGAATATGACTTGGAATTACTTCAACCCGGATAGCCCTACATCGGAAGAGGTGGCTCAGGAGAGTAATGGCCGGGCTTTGGTTGATCTGACTGATGCTGATGGCAACATTATGGTGAAGCAAGGTCAGCAATTGACCTCTTTTGCTCAATTACGTGATGACGGCACGACCGCCAGTGGTTGTTGGATCTTTGCTGGCAGTTGGACGCCGGAAGGCAACCAGATGGCTCGTCGAGATAACTCTGATCCGTCAGGTTTGGGTAATACGCTGGGGTGGGCTTGGGCGTGGCCGTTAAACCGTCGTATTTTATATAACCGTGCATCGGCTGATCCGCAGGGTAAACCGTGGGATGCGAAACGTCAGTTATTGGCGTGGAGTGGGGCTAAGTGGCATGGGGCTGATATTCCTGATTACAGTGTGGCTGCACCGGAAACCGATGTGGGTCCGTTTATCATGCAGCCGGAAGGCATGGGACGTCTGTTTGCGATTGATAAGATGGCGGAAGGGCCGTTCCCTGAACACTACGAACCCTTTGAAACGCCGTTGGGTACCAATCCGTTGCATCCGAATGTGGTATCCAATCCGGCTGCCCGTGTGTTCAAAAGTGACTTTGAAGCTATGGGTAAGGCAGATAAATTCCCCTACGTGGGAACCACTTACCGCCTGACTGAACATTTTCACTACTGGACAAAACATGCATTACTGAACTCGATTATCCAGCCTGAGCAGTTTGTGGAAATCGGTGAAAAACTGGCTGAGAAGAAAGGCATCAAACACGGTGATACTGTCAAAGTCAGTTCAAACCGTGGCTACATTAAGGCGAAAGCGGTCGTCACCAAACGTATTCGGACTCTGCATGTGCACGGACGTGAAGTGGATACTATCGGTATTCCCATTCATTGGGGTTTTGAAGGTGTGGCTAAAAAAGGCTTTATTGCTAATACGCTGACACCTTTTGTTGGTGATGCAAACACACAAACGCCTGAATTCAAAGCGTTCTTGGTTAACGTGGAAAAGGTGTAAGGGGGAAAAATTATGTCATTGCAAACTCAAGACATCATTCATCGCTCTGCCACCCACTCCTTCACTCCTGCACCACGGGTGCGGGATGACTAGGAAGAGGTTGCGAAGCTGATTGATGTAACAACGTGTATTGGTTGTAAAGCCTGTCAGGTGGCCTGTTCCGAATGGAACGATATCCGTGATGAAATCGGTTATAACGTGGGTGCTTATGACAACCCGGCTGATTTAACCGCTAAATCATGGACCGTAATGTGCTTTTCTGAAGTTGAAGAGAATGGCAAGCTGGAGTGGCTTATCCGTAAGGATGGTTGTATGCACTGTGCTGATCCGGGTTGCTTGCAAGCATGTCCGGCGGAAGGTGCGATCATCCAGTATGCAAATGGGATTGTTGATTTTCAGTCGGAACACTGTATCGGCTGTGGTTACTGTATTGCCGGTTGTCCGTTCAATGTGCCGTGGATTAACAAAGAAGACAACCGGGTATACAAATGTACTTTGTGTGTTGACCGTGTTGGTGAGTTGAAAGGCTGTGGTTATGAGAATGCGGGCTTGTACGATCCGGAAGGGGCTGGGGGTACTCACGTTATGTATGTGTTGCGCCATGCTAATAAACCACAATTATATCATGGTCTACCTGATAATCCTTCCATTAGCCCGACAGTGACTTTCTGGAAAGGTATTTGGAAGCCTCTGGCCGCAGTGGGGTTTGCGGCGACATTCACCGGTTGAGTGGGTAAACCACTGGGCGGTAGAACTCTGTTTTCTGTTTACCGCCATCAGCGGATTGGGATTCTTTTTCCCCTCTTTTCACTGGCTGATGAATATTTTCGGTACACCTCAGTTGTCACGGATCCTGCATCCGTTTGCCGGCTCAGTGATGTTTGTTTTGTTTATCTTTATGTTCTTCAGATATTTCAAACATAACTTTATCGACAAAGACGACATTATATGGCTGAGAAATATTCGTAAAGTTTTGTGAAATGAAGAAGTCGGTGATATCGGTCAATATAACCTGGGTCAGAAAGGTGTCTATTGGCCTATTAGTGTTTGTCTGATATTGCTGGCCGTCAGTGGTATTATTATCTGGTGCCCCTATTTTGCTGATTTTTTCTCTATCCCGGTGATCCGTATTGCTCTTCTGGTCCATTCTATGTCAGCCATTGGTTTGATCCTGACTATTCTTGTTCATGCTTATGCGGCATTTTGGGTGAAAGGTTCTGTTCGGGCGATGGTTGAAGGTTGGGTGACTCGCGGCTGGGCGAAGAAGCATCATCCACGTTGGTATCGTGAAGTGGTGAAACAGGAGCGACAGGAAGATAAACGCTGATATGTAATAATTAGGTAGCTATGTCCTGCCTATTATTGATTAAATTTGAGCAGTACAGGATTTTATTAAATATTAAAATAAAAATGGCATCAAATATTTCGATACCATTTCTTATATATCCAGTTCTTAAAAACGCAATATCCATATGATTATCTTTAAAGGTGTCCTGACTGGCTGATAACTTATTTTACACCCAGCTAGATAATTGGTGAAATCTCATGATTATTTATAATTTATTTTATTCCTAGTTGGATAATTGAAGATGATTCATCTATATCTTTAGTATCCTGAATAACAAGCCCGGCTTGGTTAGCCAAATATTCTAATTCATTTAAGAAACGTTCTTTTCCTGAAAATAATACATCCATTAATATGTCTAAAGATATAATCATACTGGATTGTGGCTTTTTCATGTAGTTTATCAATAGGACAGTTGCACCGTTGTCTATCGCCTTTCGGCAATTTTCTAAAATTAATATTGCGTCATTATCAGACCAATCATGGATAATATTCTTTAAAATATATAAATCATAACCTGATGGAACTGACTTTAGAAAATCTCCGTTTATGAAGTCTATATTTTCTGAAACAGGAGTTTCATTATATCTGTCCAATACAGCATAGTGTTTTCCTTTTACTTTTTCTCTGATTTTTATTAAAAGATTTCCCTCTCCACCTCCAACGTCTAATATTTTGTTGTATTGACTAAAATTATAAATATCAAGTAACTTTTCAACTATTCTGTCTGAGGTTTTTGACATTGCCGAGTCAAAAACTGATCTGACTAATTGATTGTTATCAAAATATTCAAAGAATGGTCTTCCATGTGCTATTTCAAATGCCGATTTTCCATCATTTTCAAGTAAGGATTTTGGGTACATTGACCAAACGTTCCAGCAATCTGGGCTGAGTTCCCACTTTATAAATAATGATTCCATACTTTCAGGATCAGCAAGTGCATGGCACTCATCAGAAAGTGAAACTTTATCGTTGTTGCTCGTTAATACCCCTATTTCGATTAAGAAATCACATAATCGGCTAAGGCGAGAATGATCAATACCAGATTTATGAGAAAGTTCGCTGATATCGACATAGGCCCCATCTTTAAAGTGGACCGATAATCCTGTATCAACAAAAGCATAAATTGCAGCTGATTTTCTATATGATGTAATAAGTTCGACTAGCATTGAGTTATCCTTTATGTCTTTATATTATAAAGAAATGACGTGTTCTATCTAAAGTCCAGGAAGTGCCATTATGACTGATTGGATATTTTCACTAAAATGTAATTATTAGCTTTGTTATTTTTTTCTAGTGATATAGTGAAGATTTAATTCTCCTTACTTTATAATTGTTCAACTCAATTTGGTCACGTGTTTGAGTTAGATTATCTTAAATCTGATAAAAATAAATGATGAAGATCACAATTGGCAGAACATAACCCGATCGCTGAATATTATTTTAATACGTATATGTCACGTTGATATAAAATGAAAATTGGCATCGAAGATTATGATGCCAATTTATATATGAATTTCTTAGTAATGCAATATCCATATAATCATCTTTGGAAGTAATCCGTAACTACCTATAATTTATTTCACTTTTAGTTCAATAAGTGAAAATGTTTCATCTATATCTTTACTATCTTTAATGGTGAGTCCTGCTTGATTAGCCAGATATTCAACTTCAGTCAAATAACGCTCTTTCGATAAAAATAGCATATCCATTAATATGCTCATAGAGTTAGCTATTGGGGATTGTGGTTTTTTCATCATGTTTATTATTGCGATAGTTGCATTATCATCCATTGCTTTTCGGCAATTATTTAAAATTGATATTACGTCATTATCAGACCAATTATGGATGATATTCATTAAGATATATAGATCATAACTTGAGGGAATTGATTTCATAAAATCTCCATTTATGAAATCTATATCTTCTGAAACAGGAAGTTCATTATATCTGTCCAATACAGCATAATATTTTCCTTTTCCTTTCATTTTTTCATTAATGCTTTTCAGAAGGTGTCCTCTTGCACCGCCAACATCTAATATTCTGTTATATTTATTAAAATCATAAACATCAAGCAAGTTTTTAATTAATGTATTGGAGTTTTTTGTCATTAGAGCATCGAAACCTGCTCTGAGTGGTTTATTATTGCTAAGATGTTCGAAGAGTGTCTTTCCATATACCATTTCAAATGCTGATTTACCATTATTTTCAAGTAAAGATTTTGAATACATTACCCAAGAGTTCCAATGCTCTTGGTTAGTTTCATATTTTATCATTAATGACTCTAGACTTTCAGGGTCGGTAAGTGCTCTGCATTCATCAGAAAGTGTTATTCCGTGATTGTTGCTAACCAATACTCCTATTTCAATTAAGTAATCACATAATTGATTAAGGCGAGAAGTGTCAATGCCAGATTTATGGGAAAGCTCGTCTATATCTACGCAGGCCCCATTTTTAAAGTGATCAGATAATCCTGTATCAACAAAAGCGTAAATTGCGGCTGTTTTTCTATGCGATGTAATCAGGTTGATTAGCATTGAGTTATCCTTTATGTGATTATTTTATAAATAAGGTATTTTATCTAAAATCCAGGAAATATCATTATGACTAATTAGATATCTTTGGAACATATTTTAACCAAAATGTAATTATTAACTTTGCTATTTTTTCCTTATTAGGTAATGAGGTTCTAATTCGGTTTGCTTCCCAATTGGTTAACTCAATTTGATTGATCATGGTTAATTTATCCAATATCAAGGGAGCATAATATTTGGGATGTCAGAATTACATAAACAGAGCAGTAAATCAACGATGTATTATTAAAGTATTGCATCTGTCACCTTAATTACTCATTTTTAGGAATTAATTATTAACTAAAGATTATGTTAAATAGAATAAAAATAAATGACGAAGATCACAATTAACTATTTTTGTTTTTACAATCAAATGGAAGGAAATAACATAGTGGGATATTTTTTTATAGATTAATTTATGGAAAAAATTAATAATTATAAAACCTGAAAAATTATAGGTGTTTTTTGAATATATTGGTTGCTGTTGAGTACACAACTTTCTATATCATTACCTAAATTTTTACTGTAATTTCCTAATCCTATCTGTGGCTCAGAGCCCGCTTTTGATCTATGCTGAGGTTAAAAACAGGCTTAAGATTATTATTAGCCTAAAAGCCGCAAAGCAGATAACAGGAAGATAAAGCTTAATGAGTATTCGCATCGTTCCTAAAGAACAATTGAGCAAAGATCGTACCAACGAAAAAGCAGCAGATTATATCCCGCCACTGCTTTTTGCTAATCTGAAAAATCTCTATCAGCGCCGGGCTGAACGTCTACAACAATTGGCAGAAGATAACCCATTTGCTGACTATCTTAACTTTGCAGCAGAAGTTGCTCAGGCTCAACAAAAAGTGCTGCATGACAATCCATTGAAAATAGAGATAGTGGGTATTCTGGAAAAATCTGCCGCTGAAGGCAAACCACCTCTGGATTGCAAAACATTTCCACGCACTAAACATTGGCAGAAACTGTTTCACTCTCTGATAGCAGAATTACTGCCGGATGCACCGGAACACGTCAGTGTCGCTCTGGATAATCTGGGAAAAGCGTCAGAGCAGGAGCTGGAACAGATAGCTGATGCTTTGCTGAAAAATGAATTCAGTAAAGTCAGTCCTGAAAAATCACTCTTTATCTGGGCCGCCCTTTCCCTGTATTGGGCACAAATGGCAAATCAAATTCCAGGAAAGGCGAGGGCAGAATATGGTGAGCATCGTCAATTTTGTCCGGTTTGCAGCAGTATTCCCGTCGCCAGTGTCGTTCAGATTGGCACAACCAACGGGCTGCGTTACCTGCATTGCAGCTTGTGTGAAAGTGAATGGCATATGGTACGGGTGAAATGCAGTAACTGTGAACAGACTCGCGATCTGAATTATTGGTCATTAAAGAGTGAGCAAGCCGCAGTGAAAGCGGAAAGTTGCGGTGATTGCGGCAGTTATCTGAAAATCCTCTATCAGGAAAAGGATCCAAAAGTTGAGGCTATTGCTGATGATCTGGCTTCGCTGATCCTTGATGCCAAAATGGAAGAGGAAGGTTTTGCCCGCAGTAGCATCAACCCGTTCTTGTTCCCAAATGAGTAAGTGTTAATTGACGGAATTGCCATGACACAAAAACCGTGCCCGCTATACAGCCAGATCCCTGCCATTGATCGCCTGTTGCATGAGCCACAGATAGCACCGTTTGTGGAACAATATGGACAAACGTTAATCACTGCGACATTAAGAAGAATGCAGGAGCAGGCCAGAATAAACATCAAGCAGTATCAGGAATTGCCTGATTGGTGTGATAACTGGGCTGCGGCACTTGGTCAGCGGCTGGAGCGGAAGCAAGCTTTGGCTTTAAAGCCGGTGTTTAATCTTAGTGGCACAGTGCTTCATACCAATCTTGGCCGGGCATTATTGGCCGAACCGGTTATTGAAGCGGTAACACAAGTGATGCGTTCACCGGTAACGTTAGAATATTCTCTCAATGGCGCAGGGCGTGGGCACCGTGATCGCGCTTTGGCGAATTTACTGTGTGAATTAACGGGGTCGGAAGATGCCTGTATCGTTAATAACAATGCAGCGGCTGTGTTGTTATTGTTGGCAACGGTGGCGTCAGGTAAGCAAGTTGTCGTTTCCCGTGGTGAGTTGGTGGAAATTGGTGGCGCATTCCGTATTCCTGATGTGATGGTTCAGGCAGGGTGCCAATTGGTTGAAGTTGGTACGACTAACCGTACTCACCTGAGAGATTATCAGCAAGCTATCAACGAAGAGACCGCCCTTCTGATGAAGGTGCATACCAGTAATTACAGCATCGAAGGTTTTACTGCGGAAGTGTCTGGTAGTGAATTGGCTACTTTGGGGGTGAAATCTCAAATTCCTACAGCAATTGATCTGGGTAGTGGCTCCATGATTAATATGGCGCAATATGGGTTGCCGGCTGAACCTATGCCTCGGGACTATCTGGATCAAGGCATCGATTTGGTTACTTTCTCTGGTGATAAATTACTGGGGGGGCCACAGGCTGGAATTATTCTTGGTAAAAAACAATGGATAGAAGCTATTCAGCGTCATCCACTGAAACGTGCTTTGCGGGCAGACAAAATGACTTTAGCAGCTCTGGAAGCGACTTTACGGTTGTATCAGCGCCCTGAACAACTCTGCCAGCAGTTGCCAACGTTGCGTTTGTTAACCCGCCAACAGCAAGAAATGCATGATATGGCACAACAGCTATTGCCTGAGATTCAGGCATATTATGGTGACCGATTTATGGTTCGTAGTGAGCCATGTTATTCACAGATTGGCAGTGGCTCACTGCCGGTTGATCGACTGCCTAGTTGGGCTTTAACGTTCGCTGCCGCTGATGGTCAAGGGAGAACACTAGAACAGCTGGCCCGCAGTTGGCGTGGACTGGCGAAACCCGTTATTGGCCGTATCTCTGGAGGGCGCTTGTGGCTCGATTTACGTTGTCTTGAAGATGGAAAGGCATTGTTGCAGGCACTATTACTATAATCTTCTGGAACTACCATAATTTTCTGAAACTACTATGATTTTTGCCACAGCAGGTCATGTTGACCATGGTAAAACCACACTGATTCAAGCTATTACCGGCGTTAATACGGCACATTTGCCTGAAGAGAAAAAACGGGGTATGACCATCGATCTGGGTTATGCCTATTGGCCGCAGTTGGATGGATCTTCAATTGGTTTTGTGGATGTGCCCGGACATGAGAAATTCCTCGCTAATATGCTGGCAGGGGTCGGTGGTATCGATCATGTTTTGTTAGTGGTCGCCTGTGACGATGGGGTAATGGCTCAGACGAGAGAACATTTAGTCATTCTGCGTTTAATTGGCTGCCCGATGGTGATCGTTGTGCTCACTAAAGCAGATCGGGTGGAACCGCAACGGATAATTGACGTTCGCCAACAGATTGAATATGAACTGGTAACTCAAGGTTGGATGGGTTCCCCTCTATTTGTCACGGCTGCTGCTGAGGAAGAAAGAGTTGTCCCTCTGAGGCAACATCTGTTGCAGTTACATCAGCAAAATCAGCAGCATGAAAAATTACATCAGCGTTTTCGTTTGGCGATTGATCGTGCTTTCAGTGTAAAAGGCGTGGGTTTGGTGGTGACGGGCACGGCATTAGCCGGCCAGGTTAGTGTAGGAGATATCCTCTGGCTGACCGGCAGTGATGAACAAGTCAGAGTGCGTGGCTTGCACGCTCAGAATCAACAGACAAGTACGGCTCAGGCCGGGCAGCGTATTGCACTAAATATCATCGGTGATGTGAGTAAAGAACAGGTTTCCCGCGGTGACTGGCTACTTTCCCAAAAGCCTTTTGAAAATGTGGAGAGGGTACTGGTGGAAGTGGAAACTGATGAACCTTTGCAAAATTGGCAATCTCTTCATATTCATCATGCCACCAGCCATATAACGGGTCGGATTTCATTACTGAATCAGCTGTCTGATACGCCTCGGTTGGCTGAATTGGTGCTTGACAGCCCATTATGGTTGGTTGAGCATGACCGGCTGATATTGCGCGATATCAGTGCCAGAAAAACACTTGCCGGGGCACGGGTGATAAGCCTCAATTCTCCCCGCCGAGGTAAGCGCCAGCCAGAATTTTTGCATTGGCTCACCCTGCTTGCCAAAACATCGGACCATGCGACTAACTTAACGCTCCATTTGCTACGAGGTGCACTTTCTCTTAGCCATTTTTCCTGGGCACGCCAGTTAACGGAAGCGGATCTCCATCAGTTACTGGCTGATATGGATGTGATTATTGCCGATGGTATGGTGTTATCACAGAGCAATGCCAGATTGGCGGAACAGAAATTGTTACAGGTTTTGGCTGAATATCATCAACAACATGCTGATCAACTGGGTTTGGGAAGGGCGCGCCTGAAACGGATGGCTTTGCCAACGCTGAATGAAGCGCTGGTTTATACTCTGATAAATCTCTTGCTCAGGGATGGGCAATTAAAACAGTCACATGGTTGGTTATATCTTCCTGAGCATGGTTTGGCTTTTAGTGATGAACAGGCAAAACTGTGGCAACGAGTAGCCCCCTATTTTACAGATGATCCCTGGTGGGTACGTGACTTGGCTGCTGATTTAAAGGAAGAAGAGGCGACAATTCGCAGTTTGTTGAAAAAATCAGCTCAATTGGGACATATTACAGCTATTGTTCCGGATCGCTATTATTGTAGCCAACGGATTCAGCAGTTCGCGGAACTTATCCGCAAGTTTAATCAAAATCATGGTGCGATTACTGCCGCCGACTTTCGTGATGAATTAGGTATTGGTCGTAAATTAGCTATTCAGATCCTGGAATTCTTTGATCACAGTGGTTTTACCCGTCGTCAGGCTGAATCACATATTCTTAGGGATAATGGGCTATTCTGATAATCTTTTTGTTTAAAATATGGGCAATTTCGGCAGAATTACAGTTTTGTTTCTGTTGATTTAACCAGCTTGTGTTATTTTTGCTAACTGTTATCGGCGTGAGCTTTCTATTAACGGGATTTAGTACGATATGAAAAGAAAGATAATATCGGGTATTTATCTGGGATTATTGTTTATTGCAACTTTAATACTGGTTTTTGAAAAAAGTGAAGATATTTACCCGGCACTGATAGCTGTCGGTGTGTTTGGTGTGATATTTGGTCTGGTGTTTTTTGTGTCAGCCCGGTTACTGTTTTCTGCCGCCTTTACCGGAACACTATTTATTATTTTTAAATTCCTTAATCAGATAAAGGTTCATTACTACAAAGAACAGCTGATGTTCTCTGACCTTAACCTGATGTTTGATCCTTCTAATCAGGAAACATTGCGACACTATTGGCTGGCTGGCCTGGGAGTTGTCGCTATGTTTATCTGGTTGATGTTTAATATGACTCTGAGCTGGAAAAAATCATCACCTTTACGTGGCTTCAAATGGCGTACTGCCAGCCTGGTGCTGGTTGCGTTCTGTACATGGGAAGTGAGCGCTACTGCCAACGCGTTTAGAGATCAATGGGAATCTTCACTGCCAAAAGGGCGTGGTACAGTGACCAATATGGTGATGTCAGCTAAAGATGCCAAACATCGTGTGCCTCAGTTTGGGCAATCATCTGATTATTTCCTGCAACAGGCTAAGAATGTCACGCTGCCTGTGCCTCAGTCAGAAATCAAACCCGATGTGGTGTTGTTATTGCAGGAGTCTACTGTTACTCCGCATATCTATCAGCTGCCTGATAATGCCCATCTGCCGGATCTTTATATGTTCCAGCGGGATCCCGGGGTCAGCGCACAAAGTCCAATGCGGGTACAAACTTTCGGTGGGGGTACTTGGTTATCTGAATTCTCTGCCCTGACGGGTTTGAATACCGATGATTTTGGCTCACGCAAAAATGCTGTTTTTTATTTTATCGTTGATCACCTGAAATATAGCCTGTTCCGAGAGATGAAACAGAATGGCTATTACACTGTTGTTCTGACACCATTTAATAAATCCTCCTATCATTCTGGTCATGCTTATCAGACGCTGGGTGTTGACCGTATTATCCAGCCGCAGGAGCTAGGATATCCCGCGAGTCCTGATGAAAATCTGTGGACCATCTCTACACAAGAGATGTTGAGTTATGTGAAAGAAATTCTGGCACAGGAAACCGATAAGCCGTTGTTTATTTTCTCACTGACTATGTATGAACACGGCCCATATGATGAAGATCATTCAGATGATTACGGACTTTCCGGGCATGTGAAAAATTCACAAGCTGTTGGTAAGTTCAGTCACTATATGGAGAAAATCAAGGCTTCTGACCCGGCAATTAAAGATTTCAGTGAGTTTGTTGCTAAACGGGAAAAGCCGACCATTTTTCTCTACTTTGGCGATCATCAACCCAACCTCGAACTGGGTCAGTACAATAGCGTATTTTCAAATCCGGGTTATATCACTCAGTTCACTATGCGGGATAACCTAAAACAAGACCCTGTTCAGACTGATGAACTGACAGATATTTCATTCCTTGGTGGAATGATTATGGAGAGAGCTAAACTGGATGCTTCACCTTTTTACCGGGCGAATATGACGATGCGCCACCTTTGTCGGGGGGCGCTGGATGATTGTCAGGATAAAGCGTTGGTGGATAGTTACAAACACTATATCTATCAGCAATTGGAAGTGGCAGGTAAAAAGCAAGCCGTAAAATAATAAGTGAGCGGGTGCCATATAAATATGGCGCTTGCTGCACTTCAGATGCAGGTAAACACTCTCCAACTTTCTGCTACTGCTTTGCCATTTCACTCTCAATCATTTATTGCGACAGAATATGGCAGGGAAAATCACTTTTCTTATCGGGCTGTTAGCATATCCAGTCAATAAAATCATTTTATCCAATTGATAATAATGGAAATTTATTATATTCGATGTGCGTTAGTATTGACCAATAGATTTAGGATCAGCGGGACTCGTCGTTTCTGCTTATTGAGGCTTATGTCAGACGTGTCAGGGGAGAGCAACAACGGATGAAGTAGTCAGTCTGGTCCGATCTGGCAGGGAGCAGTCACATTGATATCACATAATTATACAGGCCGACTTTTATTGAAGCTGATTGATGTTAAGGTATAAATATTTCTTATGCATTTTATTCGGATATTAAGGATGACTAAACCCGTCTCAGATACCACTCCAGGTTATTTCTATGGTTATGGTCAGGCAATTGGTGATGCAACAGGTATGTCTTCTGAACGATGGATTTTGTAATAAGTGGCTGCATTTTGGCTGAATAAGCTGAAAGAACTTTATGACTTTATTGGTGCCGGAATGGTCATCATGGAGTCTGTTCCTTGTGCTCTGGTCATGGTGGATTTAGTTGATGGTCATTCGGTTCGGTGTGTGATTTTTTGCGCCAACCTCGGGGGAGATGCGGATGCCATCGGTACCATGGCCGGGGCCATTTCTGGGAAGCGATCTTTATCTACTGTAAATAGGATTATCAACAGTGGATTTATTGATGGTCTGTTGATGTGGATCCCAGTTCTGGATTATTTGCCTCTTTCTTTGTCAGTCTGATGGAATTGTGGCTTATATTTGACCAGTAAAAGGAGGGACTAATGGGGGGGTTACTGCCGATTACCGTAATTGGTGCTGCCGCAGGAGATATTGTTCTTAGCTTACCAAAGCTTCCTCGCAGTGGTGAAGATCAGGAAGCCAAAGAGATTGATCAACAGATCGGCGGTTCAGGTTTTAATGTTGCCCGGGCTTTGGCTCGCCTGCAAATCCCTGTGGTTAATGGTATACCCGTTGGTAACGGATATTGGGGTAAGCGGATAACTAAAGAGATGCAGGATCTTGGGCTTGGGGTCACATTAACCAACTCATCGCTTGATAATGGCTGGTGTCTGGCAATGGTCGAACCGGATGGTGAGCGAAGTTTTGTCTCTGTTAGTGGTTGTGAAGTTGACTGGAGTTCGGCGATGCTCTCGGCTATTGCTTTGCCGGAAAGGGGGTATATCTACTCCAGTGGTTATGTTATGGCGAGTAAAACAACGGCGATTTTGTGTGACTGGTTATTGGCGTCACCACCTGGGCAGACATTATTGTTGGATTTTGGTCCCCGTTTACCCAATATAGATTCTGCTTTCATTGATGCATTGCCTGTTGGCCGAACCATTTTGACACTGAATCGTGATGAAATGACGATGTTGTGTGGAGAAGGTGATCCTGTCGCTCAGGCCAGCCATTATTCCAGTAAAAGAAAAATCACTATTATCTGTCGATTAGGTTCACAGGGTACATGGATATGTTTGCCTGATCGTAACCCAGAACATGTTGCTGCCTATAAAGTGAAAGTGGTGGATACCATCGGTGCTGGTGATGCTCATAGTAGTGGCATGCTTGCTGGTTTATCACAGGGAATGTCGCTAAAAAATGCTGTTGAACTGGGTAATCGTGTTGCTGCCGTTGTTGTCAGTCGTTCTGGTGCTGCGGGTGCGCCAACCACAAAAGAACTAAAAGAATTTGTGTTTGAGTAATCATTAATTAAACACAAGGGATTCAGGTTTAAAAGGGTGTGATTAAAATGAATGCATTACATGCGGGTTGGAAACGAAAAACAACGCTATTTTTATTAGCTGAGACAATTTCTCTGCTGGGTTCTTCTATTGTCCAGTTCTCGATCATTTGGTATATCACCTTAAATACTTCATCAGGAGAAATGCTGGCTATTGCGGTACTTTGTGCCTTTCTTCCACAGGTATTAATCTCTTTATTTGCTGGTGTTTGGGCTGATACTTACAACCGTAAGTTGCTCTGTATTGCCTCTGATGCGCTGATTGCATTAGTGACTCTTGGTCTGGCGATCTCTTTTATGTTTGGGTTTAAGAGTATTGAGCTGCTATTTGTGGCACTGATTATCCGCTCATTTGGTACGGGCATTCAAGCTCCGGCGGCTAGTGCTATCATTCCACAACTGGTCCCGAAAGAGAAACTGTTGCGGGTTAATGGTCTTAATACTTCTCTGAGTTCACTGACGATGTTGGCTTCTCCGGCCATTAGTGGTTTTTTGTATTCTCAGACTTCGATTGAAAATATTCTTTTAGTGGATGTTGTTACGGCTGCTATTGGGATCGGTATTATTACATTTATTCCTATTGCCAAAATAGCTTCTGATTCCATACCGGGTGATAAATTTCAGGCGATGCTAGCGGGTTTTCGCTATCTGCAAGAGAATAAGATAATCAGAAATATTTTGATTTTCCTGATTTGTTTTTGCTTCCTGATTAGTCCGGCTACTTTTTTGACCCCTCTATTGGTTAACCGGACATTTGGTGAAGATTCATGGCTTTTAGCTGTTAACGAAATGACCTTTAGTGCTGGAGCATTGTTAGGTGGATTGCTGATTTCTTTTTGGAGTGAATATAAAAATAAACTGCGTATAACGGGAATAGCTTGCACACTGTTTGGTATATTTGTGATTGCTCTTGGCAATGCATATTGGTTTCCGCTGTATCTGGCATTAAACGTCTCTTTGGGCGCTATAACACCTTGTTTTAACGCACCAATGATCTCTGTTATACAGGAAAAAGTCGAACCGGAGATGATGGGGCGAGTATTCAGTCTGGTTCAAATTGCTGTGTCCTGTTCTCTGCCGTTAGGTATGGTGATATTTGGTCCAATTGCTGACTATATTAATATTCAACTCCTTTTAATGATATCCGGTGTATTGATATTACTGACTGGCGGGATATTTTTTATGTTTAACGGGGAAGAGAACAGAGAAAGTAGCAGAGCAGTTTAATAAAGCTGGTATTGCCAAAGACATCGTGTTCATGGTTTGCTTTGTGCAATACTCGGTATTTGTTTGAAGAGAAAAAAATGGAAAACACAGATAATCATTCGCAGTTTATTATCTATCAAACCGAAGATGGGGAAACCCGATTGGACGTTCGTTTTCAGGATGAAACAGTTTGGCTGACGCAAGCATTGATGGCGGGGTTGTTTCAGACAAGTCCGGAAAATGTGCAAATGCATTTAAAACATATATTTACAGAAGGAGAACTTGAGAAAAATTCAACAACTAAGGATTTCTTAGTTGTTCGAAAAGAAGGATGAAGGAGAGTCAGAAGAAGTCTTAAACATTATAATCTGGATGCTATTATCTCAGTTGGTTATCGGGTACAGAGCCATACGGCAACGCGTTTTCGTCAATGGGCAACCCGTCATTTGCGGGAATATATTGTCAAAGGCTTTGTGCTGGATGATGAACGTCTGAAAAACCCGGACCAGCCATTTGATTACTTTGACGAACTGGCATGGTACTAAAGTTCGTAAAAGTGATGTAGTGAATGCTAAAAACTATCTGACAGAAGAAGAGTTACAAGCATTGAATAATCTAATAGAGCAATATCTGGTATTTGCGGAAGGACAGGCCATGCGTCGAATTCCTATGCATATGGCTGATTGGGTGAAGAAGTTAGATGGATTTTTAACATTGAATGATCGGGATGTGCTTAATCATGCTGGTAAAATATCGCATCTAATTATTCCGGGTGAATATTGCTAGTTATACGATAAGCACAACGCCGTGAATCGGTGAGCATATACTCTACTCGTTCTACCTGAGCTTGAAGTATATCCTGAAATACATTCAGTTCAGCGCGGCAAAAACCTTGGCATACCTTAGCGGCAGAGCAAATTGGGCAATGGTTTTCTATCAGCAAAATGGTGCCATCTTCTGTATGTGACCATTGAGCCATGTAACCTTCATGGCATCTTATGGCAACCAGACGTTCGACGCGTTCTTGCAGATTGGTTGTTCCATTCATTGCCTGCTTGTAATTAATACGGGTTTCCTGCTCGCGGGTATCAATCAACAAATCTATCGCTTTCTCACCTAACTGCTTACGAATAGTGTTTAGTAATTGCACTGTCAGTTCAGCATGAGCATCCGGGAAATGAGCATGACCTGCGGCTGTCAGATGCCAACGTTGTATTGGACGACCAACGCCTTGTGCTTCTGCGGCAGCTTCTATTAATCCTTCTTTAGCTAACTTCACAAACTGTTGCCGGGCGGCTTCTCCTGTTGTGCCCAGTATTTTTCCGGCGTCAGAAGCTTGCTGAGGACCACGGGTCTTCAATAGCATCAGTAACCTTTCACCCACGGATTGTGTGGAAATTGTGCTATTTTCAAAGCTTTTCCTTGACATATTGCTTCGCCTCGCCTTAATTTATTCCAAGCTAATTCTTGTTTAATTTAACGTAAGACTTAGATTAACTCAACGCTAATTCAGGATAACGACTGTGATAACAACCGATGAAAGCCACTGGAGCGATTTGTTCTCCGGTAAAAATGCGGCCAGTGCTCTGGCTCTATCGCTGGGAGTTGCGTTACATGCGATTAATATCTTAATTGCTACCACTATCTTACCTTCGGTTGTGCAGGACATTGGTGGCTTGAACCTTTATGCCTGGAATACAACGCTGTTTGTGGTCGCTTCTATTATTGGTTCGGTACTGTCTGCACGCCTGCTTAGCTCACAGGGGGCACGTAATGCTTATCTGGTTGCAGCAATATTCTTCTTCTTTGGTAGTTTGTTGTGCGCGTCTGCTCCAACGATGGAAATGATGCTTATCGGACGGACAGTTCAGGGCTTTGGTGGTGGGTTACTGTTTGCACTTTCCTATGCCATGATCAATCTGGTATTTGAACAGGCGCTTTGGCCACGGGCAATGGCACTGACATCCGGTATGTGGGGCATTGCGACGTTGGTTGGTCCTGCTGTGGGTGGTATCTTTGCTGAGATAAATGCATGGCGTTATGCCTTTGGTATCATGCTGCCAATAATGCTGTTGTATGCGGTTTTCACTTACTTAATTTTGCCAAAAGGCAAACCTCAGGATCAGAATAAAGCAGCGTTGCCATTGGTGCAGTTAGTTTTATTAGCGGGAGCAGTATTGATAGTTTCTGCTGGTAGTGTATCTGACAGTGTGAAGCTGAATTTTGCAGGGATTATGCTGGCATTAGTCTTGATAATATTACTAATTTGCTATGAACGTCGTGCAGTGATACGTCTGTTGCCTCATGGTGCATTACATTTAGGTTCACCTCATGCGGTGCTGTTTGCCACGATTTCATTATTGGTGATTGGCATGACCAGTGAAGTATTTATCCCGTATTTCCTGCAAATATTGCATGGTCAGTCACCGCTGGCTTCCGGTTATATGGCTGCGGCAATGGCAGCAGGCTGGACAGTCGCTGAGATAATCAGCGCGGGTTGGCGTGGAGCAGGTATGCGTCGGGCAATTGTCAGTGGGCCGATATTGGTACTGATAGGTATGCTGATTCTGTCATCGATATTATCACAGCCCTCGGCTGGACATTGGCAAGTGATGATTCCCATTGTGATTGCCCTGACTTTGGTGGGATTTGGTATTGGCTTTGGCTGGCCGCATTTGTTAACTCGCATCTTACAAGTATCGTCGGATGCCGATAAAGATATCGCAGGCGCTTCAATTACAACGGTACAGTTATTTGCCACTGCTTTTGGTGCAGCATTGGCGGGTATGGTAGTGAACCTTTCTGGATTGAATGATCCCGGTGGTGTGGCAGGTGCCGCTTCTGCCGCACACTGGTTGTTCCTGCTATTTGCTATCGCGCCGTTATTGGCGCTGTTTACTGCGTGGAGATCGGCGAAGATTAGGGCTGTCAGCGCAGGTATTGCAACGAAAGCGATTAGCCGTTGCTAATAGGGGTCATAAGAAGCCCCGGCTAGAGTCACTTGTGATGTAGTGGTGGGAGCAAGCTGGAGCTTTTTGAGTTGGCTTTCTAATGTCGCGATTAGGTAGCTACTGAACTTTTCTTTTGCTAAGGTGCGTTCAAATACATTGCTTGGTAAAAAGCGTTTCATTTCGTTCATAAACGCATTACTGGCAATCACAATTGGTAAGGATTGAATGCGTTGTTCTAGCAAGTTTGCAAAGTCAGCGAGTTTGTAATCAGCAACTTTTTGTCTAACTAAGTCAACATCTGGTTTTGCACCTGATTGATGTTTTGGAAAGATAACAATTCTTATTGTATGCGATATCTTATGTGATGCCGATCACGAAATCATAAAAAAATTCCAACTGATTGATTTCCAAATTTAATATCACAATACACTGGAGGTAATTTACATTCTGGAAGCTGGGCACGAGGAGACCTAATGCCTACCACTAATACTAGTGCGATTGCATCATGGCTTGGATATAAATCCCAAGAATATCGACTTGTACAGCGTCTGTTGGAAGCGGATAACAACAGTTATCTGGGATTTGAAATACTAGATGATGTTGAAGAACATTCAGGAGACTTGCTAACCCTTGAGCAAGATAAAGTTTCGGTTACAAACCGTAATATCGTTGCGAATCAGAGTAAGGATCTTTGGAAGACTCTTTCAAATTGGGTCGATCTGATTAGAGAGGGCCG
Source organism: Photorhabdus tasmaniensis (assembly GCF_011189505.1). GTDB lineage: Bacteria > Pseudomonadota > Gammaproteobacteria > Enterobacterales > Enterobacteriaceae > Photorhabdus > Photorhabdus tasmaniensis. The sequence continues at coordinate 98,854 of NZ_PUJU01000012.1, read as the reverse complement.
TATTGATCCGTAGATTATATAAAACAAAAAAGCCATTATTTACAATGGCTTTTTTATCCGGGTAAGACTCTGTGAGACGACTAGAGATCGCTTGGAATATTACTCAATATTCTGAATCTGCTCCCGCATCTGCTCAATCAGCACCTTCAATTCAATAGCGGAATTGGTGATATCGGCATTAATAGATTTGGATGCCAGAGTGTTAGACTCACGGTTGAATTCCTGCATCATAAAATCCAGTCGGCGGCCGACGGCCTCTTTTTTCTTCAGGATATTGTGGGTTTCTTTAACATGGGCGTCGAGGCGATCTAATTCTTCCGCCACATCAAGGCGTTGAGCCAGCAGGACCAGCTCCTGTTCAAGACGGTTATTTTCGAGCTGTACCTGAGCTTCTTCCAGTTTAGTTTGCAGGCGTTCCCGCTGCCATTGCATGATTTCAGGCATTTGCTGGCGAATTTTACTGACTTCTTCGGTGACAGCGTCCAGACGCTGTTCAATCATGGTCTTAAGTGCAGTACCTTCGGTTTCTCGGCTTTGAATAAAAGCATCCAGTGTTTTCTCCAGCTCTTCCAGCAGTTGGGTACTGATAGCATCCAAATCCTGCTCTTCCGCTGCCATGACACCTGGCCAGCGGAGGATATCAACAGGATTGATTTTACCTTCATTACTCTGTTGTTTAACCCAATTCGCCGCATTGACCAGCTGTTTCGCTAAAGTTTCATTTAGAATGAGTTCGCCTTGAGTGCGTGAGTCCAGTTCGAAACGTAGGTTGCACTCAACTTTTCCGCGAGTCAGACGGGAACGAATGCGTTCACGGATCACCGGTTCCAAGCTTCTGAATTGTTCTGGCAGGCGGATATAAGTCTCTAAATAACGCTGATTAACGGAGCGCAGTTCCCAAGCCGCATTGCCCCATTCATTTTTGATATCTCGCCGTGCAAAAGCAGTCATACTACGAATCATGATTCGTTCTCATTCAAATAAAAGATTAAGGGATTATAACGCTCGTTGTAGATGCAGGATAGGCATTAGCCCTGTTAGGCCGTATAATGCGCGCCCAATAATGATTTAACAACGGAGATAACACTATGCGCCCAGCAGGAAGAGCGGCAGAGCAAGTGCGCCCTATCACTATAACCCGTAATTACACTAAGCATGCAGAAGGTTCGGTTCTGGTGGAGTTTGGGGATACCAAAGTGTTATGTAATGCATCCGTTGAAGAAGGAGTTCCCCGTTTCCTGAAAGGCCAGGGACAAGGTTGGGTTACGGCTGAATATGGCATGTTGCCGCGCTCTACTCATACCCGAAATGCCCGTGAAGCAGCCAGAGGAAAACAGGGGGGGCGTACTATGGAAATCCAGCGTTTAATCGCTCGTTCGCTGCGCGCCGCTGTTGATCTGAAAAAATTGGGTGAATATACCATTACTCTGGATTGTGATGTGATTCAGGCTGATGGCGGTACCCGTACAGCGGCTATAACGGGTGCTTGTGTAGCGCTGGTTGATGCGCTGGATAAAATAGTTGCAGCGGGTAAGCTAAAAGAAAGTCCTCTGAAATCAATGGTTGCTGCGGTCTCTGTCGGTATTGTGGAAGGTGAAGGCCGTTGCGATCTGGAATATGTGGAAGACTCAGCAGCGGAAACTGATATGAACGTCGTGATGATGGAAGATGGCCGGATGATTGAAGTGCAAGGTACTGCGGAAGGCGAACCGTTTAGTCATGATGAGTTGTTGTCCTTGTTGTCCCTTGCCAAGGGGGGATTAGAGGACATTTTTGAAGCGCAGAGAAATGCGTTAAAACAATAAGTTGATTCAGGCGACTTATTAGTCGCCTTTTTTGTGCCTGTTGTATGGCGGATAATCATAACTAAGAGAGAGGATAGACACCAATGAAAGCCTATCAGCGCGAATTTATTGAGCTTGCGCTAAAAAAACAGGTATTGAAGTTTGGGGAATTTACCCTGAAATCAGGACGTAAAAGCCCGTATTTTTTTAATGCCGGGCTGTTTAATACCGGGCGTGATTTGGCGTTAATCGGACGTTTTTACGCGGCAGCATTGTTGGATAGCGGTATTCAGTGTGATTTGTTGTTCGGACCTGCTTATAAGGGGATTCCAATCGCAACAACAACGGCGGTTGCATTGGCAGATCACCATGATATTGATATGCCATATTGTTTTAATCGTAAGGAAGCTAAAGATCATGGTGAAGGTGGCTCTTTGGTCGGTAGTCCACTTAAAGGAAATGTTGTTCTGGTTGATGATGTTATTACCGCAGGCACTGCTATCCGTGAATCCATGGAGATTATCAAGCAGCATAATGCGACTCTTGCCGGTGTGATGATTTGTCTTGATCGCCAGGAACGAGGAAAGGGTGAAATCTCGGCAATTCAGGAAGTTGAAAGAGATTATGATTGCAACGTGTTTTCCATTATTACCCTGAATGATTTGATTAGTTATTTAGATAGTCAGCCAGAGATGAAAGATCACCTGGATGCAGTGAAGGCATATCGTGAGCAGTACGGTATCTGACAGGTAAGCTTTAAAAAAAGCCCTCGCCCAATAACGGGCGGGGTGAGTAGTAGAATAGCTTATTGTAACTGAGCCAATAGCAATGGCCAGCGTGCTTCAAATTCCTGGGTTGGACGATAGTGGAATTCTGAGCGAACAAAGCGTGATAGCATCCCTTCACAAAACGCCAGTAACTGAGAAGCTAATAACGACTCATCATAACTGAAACCTTGTCCATCACGTAATTTTTTCTCTTTCAAAACTTGACGGATCTGTACTTCAATTCGTTCAAATAATTGATTTATGCGCCCTTGCAGCCGATTTTGTTCAAACATCAGAGCATGGCCTGTCATGATGCGAGTCAGACCTGGGTTTTTTTCTGAGAAGCCCAGAATCAGAACCAATATCAGGCGGATACGAGTAATGGTGTCCTTTTCGTCTTGCAGAATCAGGTTAATCCGTGAAATTAATGTGTCTTCAATAAACTCGATCAAGCTGTCAAACATCCGGGTTTTACTGGGAAAATGCCGGTACAGTGCAGCTTCGGAAACGCCTACGTTGGCGGCCAGTTTAGCGGTAGTGATCCGCTGGCTGCCATCACTGGATTGCAACATATGAGCAAGGGCCTGCAAAATCTCCTCGCGCCTGTTTTTTTCTTCGTATTTTCGTTTTCTGCCATGTCTGACAAGACCTCTGCTAAGAACAGTAAAACAAACAAATCAGCAACTCTTTGCCCAAGGGTATTTTGAGCAAAGAATATGATAATTGGTTAATGATATTAGGTTTTACAGAGATTTATTGGCGACCGGAATGACCAAAACCACCGTTGCCTCTTTTGCTGGTTTCAAAATCTTCCACCAGATTGAATTCAGTCTGAACAACGGGTACAAAAACCATCTGAGCGATACGCTCGCCTGGCTCGATAGTGAAAGTTTTATCACCACGGTTCCAGACTGAAACCATCAGCTGACCTTGATAATCGGAATCAATCAAACCAACCAGATTACCCAGAACGACACCATGTTTATGTCCAAGGCCTGAACGGGGCAGAATAACGGCTGCCAGTTGCTCATCGCCAATATGAATGGCAAGCCCGGTTGGAAGAAGTTCAGTTTGTCCTGGAGCCAGTTCTACCGCGTTGTCGAGGCAAGCCCGCAAATCTAAACCTGCGGAACCGGGAGTCGCGTAAGTTGGCAGAGGAAATTTCTGCCCGATACGTGGATCAAGGATTTTAACGTCGATTTTTTTCATCATAGCGTCTGACTATCTCATCTAATAAATAGTGGCTGAGTAATAACTTATTACTATGAGGTAAGCGGATATCCCCCTCATGCCAGAACAAATGTAGTGCATTAGTATCACTGTTAAAGCCGTGACCAGTAAGGGATACATCATTCGCACAAATCAGATCCAAATGTTTTTGGTCCAGTTTTTTACGTGCGTATTCTTCCACATTCTGGGTTTCAGCCGCAAATCCAACAACAAAAGGGCGATTTTCTTGCATTGTGGCTACATTGGCAACAATGTCAGGGTTTTTAATTAGAGTAAAAGTAATTTCTTCACCCTGTTTTTTAATTTTTTCTGGGGCAATTTGTTTAGCGCGGTAATCTGCAACCGCAGCGCAACCAATAAAAATGTCCTGTGAACCGGCTACTGCCTGTACTTGTTCATTCATTTCCAAGGCGCTGGTTATGTCGATTCGTTTGATACCCGGAGGGGTCGGTAAATTAACGGGGCCTGTGATAAGGGTGACTTCTGCACCCCGCGCTGCTGCGGCTTGGGCGATGGCAAACCCCATTTTGCCGGAGCTATGATTGCTAATAAAACGGACAGGATCTAGTGCTTCACGGGTTGGTCCGGCGGTAATAGCAAGTTTTAGGTGAGCTAAGTCTTGGCTTGCTTGAAAATGTTGTTCAGCCAGTTCAACAATCGCCATCGGATCCAACATCCTACCAGGGCCAACGTCACCACAAGCCTGATTGCCGCTGTCTGGGCCCCACAGGAGAATCCCCCGTTCTTCAAGGATCTTGAGATTATGTTGTGTTGCCTGAGCGCGAAACATTTGTTGATTCATCGCGGGTAACACGGCAACGGGTGCCGGGGAAGCTAGACAGACAGTTGTCACCAGATCATTTGCCATACCAACTACCAGACGAGCCAGTAAATCCGCCGTAGCTGGGGCGAGAATAATGAGCTCAGCCCATTTGCCAAGTTCTATATGTCCCATAGCAGCTTCTGCTGTCGGATCTAACAGGTCGTCGGAGACGGGGTAACCGGAAACTGCCTGCAACGTCAGTGGTGTAATAAACGCTTCTGCTGCCGGTGTCATCACTACACGTACCTGTGCGCCGCGATCACGCAGGAGGCGTACCAGTTCGGGAGTTTTGTAAGCGGCGATCCCTCCGCTAATACCAAGCACAATTTGTTTGCCGGAAAGTCCTGACATCATGATTGTCCGAATATTGAGTTGCAAGGGTTCTGGATTTTATCACAAGAGATTACAGAGTTGAGGATAGTCTGAACTTTGATAGTGAAAAAGGGTAAGTTTGCGAGCGGCTACGCAGCTTATGAATATGATGTTCGTCCTTATTTTTAAGGCATGGAATACTGTTTGTATCAGATGCAACAGGGCAGGGAGATGAATATATGGAAGTTGGCATTGCTGAAAATACAGAAGAAATATATTCAAATTTAGCTCCCAGAGAAAAATTGCTGGCATATGGTTCAGTTTCTTTAACAGATACGGAGCTACTGGCTATTTTTCTGCGTACCGGGACCAGAGGGCTTCCGGTTTTGCAGATGGCTGAATTTTTGCTGAAAGAATTTGGGTCTCTGTATCATTTACTCTCTGCTGATTATGACACTTTCTGTTCTCATAAAGGGATGGGATTAGCCAAATATGCACAGTTGCAGGCTATTGCAGAATTGGCAAAGCGTTTTTTCTCCAGTCAGTTCGTTCATGAAGATATTATGAGCAGCCCAAGTGTGACTCAAGAGTATTTGCAAAACCTGTTATCAGGGCGTGACAGGGAAATATTTGTTGTGTTGTTTCTCAATAATCAAAATAAAGTCATCTGCCATGAGGAGATGTTTAAAGGCACAATCAATAAAGTTGAAGTTCATCCTCGTGAAATTGTCAGATCGGCGATAAAGGTAAATGCCTCATCTATTATTTTGGCGCATAATCACCCATCAGGTCATGCGGAGCCTAGCTTGGCTGATAAAATTGTTACAGACAAAGTCATTGATGCCTGCAATTTGGTTGGTGTACAAGTGCTGGATCATCTGGTTATTGGCCGGCAATGTTGTGTCTCATTTGCTGAACGAGGCTGGATTTAGCCAACTTTTTCAAGCTCCTTGGGGATCTTTAGTTGTGCGGGACTTGAGCGTCAGCGATTGAGAGCGTATACTACGCCACCTTTGAGGATCTTTGGTTTGGCGAGAAGAGCCTATCTCAGCACATTTTCTGAGTAAATGTGAGTCTTTTCAGTAGAATTTGCTGAGATGGGCTCCTAAGCCTGACGAGGCGGCCATACCCAATACAAAGCTCGAGCTGATTTGATTTTTGGAGAATAGACATGTCCCGAGTCTGCCAAGTTACTGGCAAACGCCCGATGAGTGGTAACAACCGCTCTCACGCATTGAATGCGACTAAGCGTCGTTTTCTGCCTAACCTGCATTCCCACCGTTTCTGGGTTGAGTCCGAGAAACGCTTTGTAACTCTGCGTGTATCTGCTAAAGGTATGCGTGTGATTGATAAGAAGGGTATCGATGCAGTTTTGGCTGAACTTCGTACCCGTGGTGAGAAGTACTAAGGAGCTGAAAAATGGCTAAAGGTATTCGCGATAAAATCAAGCTAGTTTCTTCAGCTGGTACTGGTCACTTTTATACCACTACGAAGAACAAGCGCACTATGCCTGAGAAACTGGAAATGAAAAAGTTTGATCCAGTTGTTCGTCAGCATGTAATGTACAAAGAAGCTAAGATTAAATAATTTTGGCTGATTTGATAAAAAAACCCGGCTTAGGCCGGGTTTTTTGTTGCCTATAGGTTTTATAGTCGATATTCACTCATTCTTCTCAACGTTTCATATATATCCGGTTATTCATAGACGTAAAATGCTGTTTCGCTATACTAACGTCTTCCGGCAGGTTGGATATGGAGCCGAAATGGCTAAAGAAAAACTAAATATTTTACATACAGAATCTTCTTGTGGTTGGGGAGGTCAGGAAATTCGTATTCTGACGGAATCCCAGGGAATGATAAAACGTGGGCACAAGGTGGTTATTGTTTGCTGTCCAAATTCTAACATCTACCGTGAAGCAAAATCTTATGGTGTGCCAGTTGTAGCTTTGCCTATTGAGAAAAAACGGCGGTCCAGCTTCCTTGCTATGCGTCACTGGTTGAAAAAAGAAGGTCGTCAGTTTGACATTATTAATACACACAGCTCGACAGATTCATGGTTGATTGCTTTGGCTTGTACAACGTTGAGGCATATGCCGCCGATGGTCAGAACCCGGCATGTCTCAACCCAGGTTTCTAATTCAATGACAACCCGCTGGTTGTATCTGAAAGCGTGCCGGCATATTGCGACGACAGGTGAAAAACTACGTCAGCATTTGCATGCTAATAATCGTTATCCATTACAACATATGACATCAGTACCCACCGGTATCAATTTAGATCGTTTCCGACCGGAAGATAAGCAAGTTTGCCGTCAGCGGATTGGTATTCAGGATAAACCGACATTAGGTGTTGTTGCGACGATGAGAACCTGGAAAGGGCATCGTTATCTGTTAGAAAGTTGGAAAGTTCTGCACCAGAAATATCCTGACTGGCAGCTTCTGTTTGTTGGTGATGGTCCACAACGTAAATCACTGGAACCGTTGGTGAAGCGGGAAGGTTTGTCGGATAGTGTCATTTTTTTAGGTAACCGTCAGGATGTTCCTGATTGCCTGAATGCGATGGATTTATTTGCATTACCTTCTTTTGGTAATGAAGGCGTGCCACAAGGGATTATGCAGGCAATGGCGTGTGGGATACCTGTTGTATCAACCTCGGTTGGCGCGATTACCGAAGCAGTAGTTGATGGTGAAACGGGTTATATCGTGGAACCCAGAAACGCAGAGCTATTGACAGAAAGTTTAGAGTTGTTGATTCATAATAATGAACTGCGCTTGCAATTCAGTCATTCTTCATTAGAGCGAGCAATTGCTTTATTTGGAGTGGATAATATGCTAGATAAAATGGAAAAGATCTTTTTTCACAGCATTAAAGGTAAAAAGCATTAACATTCGTTAAGATTATTCTCGGTGCTATCCTTTGATTTATGGTTCTGGACGAAAAGTAATTTGTTGATATTAAATGGCTATAAAGTTGATTGTAGTTTAATTATCCTGCCCCGAACGATAGCATACAAAAAAGCTTTGTTGTATATTTTGTTGAATTTTATAGCAGATTAATCAGATAATTGTCTTATGCAAATCAAAAATATTCTGGTCATTGTCATAGCACGTTTCGGTGATACCTTACTGGTGACACCGGTTCTTCGTGCTTTAAAACAGAAGTGGCCTGGTGCGAATATTGATGTTATGGCGCATAAAAGAACCAAACAGATCCTTGAAAATATAAGTGGTATCAATAAATTGACTGCTTTTTCAAAAGGCAAGGCAAAATGGTGTGGTTGGTTTACCGGTAAACATTATGATTTGGCTTTAGTATATAGCGACGATAAAACGCTATTACAATATGCAAAACGCAAATCAGGCTTAACAGTTTCATTTTCAGATGAATCTTCGTTGCAATCGGGTTGGATGGCAGTGAAAAAGCCAGAAATATTGATACCAGCTCAACAAGAACGAGCGATGCTGGCTAATGCGATAGATGTTGAGGTGAGTGATTGGCGGTTGAATTATTGTGTTAGCGAAGAGGAACTCCATTTTGCTGATGGTTTTATGCGGCAGCATCATTTGGATAATAAGCTCCTGATTGGTTTTCAGTTACAAAGCTTCCCGGCAAAAGCTTATCGTGACTGGCCGGTTGAACATTTTTATAAATTAGCGCAATGCATTTATCGCGGTTATCCGCATTCGCATATTATGTTATTAGGCAGCACGGATGGTGAAATTGCTGCTCAATCACTGGCAGAAAGACTCGGGGCTGAAAAATGTACTTCGTTGGTAGGGAGACTGACAATGCGACAGAATGCGGCAATGATGAGTAAACTTGATTTGTACATTGGTGTTGATACTGGGCCGACACATTTAGCCGGCGCATTAGGTATCCCGATGGTTGCGATGTATCACAGTTTTCACCCGGGCCGTTTTTTAGCACCTCAACAACATGCACATTTGGTAGTTATTGAGCATCCTGTTCATTATATGCAAGCCACACGTGAAGATCCGATGTCTGCTATATCTGTTGAACAAGTCTGGCAGGCAACTCAGAAATTATTGGCAACCAAGTCAGCAGGGTAATAAACAGATGAAAATAGGTTTAGTTGATGTCACTGTGACTATGTCTTACGGTGGCATTCAGACGGCAGTCTGGGAACTTGCGAAAGCGCTGACTGATGCCGGTCATGAGATCCATATTTTGGGGGGAACGGGTGATGTCCGGCCAGAGCTGAATGGAAGAGCAATACGGATTCATACTTTTCCATTCACTCCCAGAGAGAACGTGATTAATATCGGCCGGCGTTTTCAGCGTATTATTGAACGTTACTCGTTTGCCCGCCATGCCCGTAATACAGTTATTAGTGAAGATTTTGACTGGATTATTCTGACTAAGCCATTTGATTTTTTCTGGCCACGCATGATGCCAAAAGGGAGCCGTACTAAGTTTTGTTATATGAGCGGCGGTACCAGTTTCTTCAAGGGTGACAGAACGCTGAGTAAACGAATTTCAGCCTGGGTGGCATGCAGTCATTTTAATGCCTGGCAGATTCAGCACCACTTTAAACAATTCCCAAAGGTTATTTACAACGGAGTTGATATTAATAAATTCAGGCCGGCTGACTCTGCTGTCAGAACTCATCTTGGAATCAGTAATAAAACATTTTTACTGACCTTTGCCGGGCGTTTGGTTGGTTGGAAAGGTATGCATGTGGCGATTGATGCAATGGTTCAGCTACAAGATAAAGATGTTAAGTTACTGATTATCGGAGCGGGTGAAGATCTGAAACATCTGGAAAAACGGGTTGCGGCACTGCGACTGGAAAAACAGGTAATTTTTCACCCACCTGTAGGACATGATCAATTGCCTGAATATTATGCTGCTGGTGATGCGGGGATCTTCCCAAGTATTGGTGATGAAGCGTTTGGAATAACGATCGCGGAAGCTATGGCGTGTGGCAGACCTGTTATTGCCAGTTATATCGGAGGCATACCGGAAGTTGTCGGTAACGAGAATAAGTCAGGTATTTTGGTCACGCCAGGGGATGCTTCAGCTATTGCCGATGCAGTTAATTTTTTATTGTCTCAGCCAGACAGAGGGCAAAGAATGGGAAAAGAAGCTCGCCAGCGGATTGAAACAATGTATACCTGGGAACATTCAGCCAATCGTTTACTGAAAGCAATAAACAATGAAGATCGCCTATATTGATCCCTACCCGGTTCCTGATTATCGGGTTGCATCACTACAAATTCTGCAAAATGTTGATGCGTTTGCTCGTCAGGGGGCTGATGTTTATCTGGTTGTGCCTGAAGGTAAAAATACCGTAGAGGAGATACTTGGGCGCTCATTATCATCATCAGCTAAACTGATATCGTTACGCAATATCCGGCGTAAATGGTATTTTCCGTTGAATACCCAAAAGATGTTCTATTTTCAGGTTTCCAGCTGGTTGAGAAAGAATGAGGTAGATGCCGTTTTTACCCGCAATCTGAAAATTGCGAAGTATCTATTATGTAAACACCCAGAAATTCCTCTGTTTTTCGAAAGTCATGAGATTTTTGCCCAGTCATTTAAGGAGTCACATGATTTGGGTAGAAATAAAAATCAGCGTAAATATCAGAAGTTGAGAGAAACCGAACACTTTGTTTATAGTCAGTCCAGGATTGTTTTTGTTCTGACCTCGCTACTGCGTGATGACATTGTCAGTGAATATCATGTCGATACATCTATTGTTGTTGCGCCAGATGGTGTAGATATGCTGGCAGCAGAGTCGATGTCATCAAATAAACTTGCATCAACTAAGAGTGAATTCCCAACCCAGATTCTTTATCTGGGTAGTTTGCATCATTGGAAGGGGGTTCCGACGGCGATTAAGGCGATGAGTTATCTTGAAAATGCAGTACTGAATATTGCGGGTGGTGAACCAGAACAAATTCAACAGCTACAGCTGATTGCTCAACAGATTGGTGTTTGTGACCGAGTCAATTTTCTTGGGTTTATTCAGCCTAAATTGCGTTTCCAGATAATTGCAGATAATGATATTTGTCTGTTGCCATTAACTAAAACCAGTATTGGTAGCCGCTATACTTCACCACTGAAGCTATTTGAGTATATGGCGATGGGTAAACCTGTGGTTATTTCCGATTTTCCTTCTATTCGTGATGTGGTTGATGAAAATGCGGTCAGTTTTGCTGACAGTGAGAATGCGGAAAGTTTTGCTCAACAAATCCAGTTATTGAGAGACAATGCAGGGAGGGTTAAAGCACAAGTCGGTTATGCAAAAATGCTGGTAACAGAGCGTCTTAACTGGGATAAACGGGCCAAGCTTATTATGCAGACGATATCAAAGGATATTTCTGCATAATAATCGGTGTAGAGATAGGCTATATACAGCCACTGATGATATGGCTGAGATATTTTGCTAGTCACTTTTCTTTTTATACAGCGCAATCATCAAGCCAAATAAAATACCTATTTCATTGATATAGGTATTTTCAAAGGCACCACGGACAATAAATAGTCCGATAAACCCAGTCAGCAGAATAATTCCTGCCTGCCTTACTATTCCGCCATTATGACCAATAATATGACTACCGGTGTACAGCGCTGAAACGGTCATCAACAATGTTGTGATCAGGCCGATTATTCCACCAGCAAACCACAGTGCCAGAAAGATATTATGAGGGCCGATAGACGTGCGAAATATCCAGTTTGGATAGTCAGCAACTCGTTCGTTGTAGACCTTATGGTAGACTTTATTGCCATAGCCATAACCTTTGACTGGATTTTCTAAAATCAGGTTAAAAGCAGCTCCTTGAGTTCCATTGGTATAGCGGTAGCTGCTATCTGTTTGGGTAAGCTTAAATAGTAATTTATTATCTGCATTATGTGTCATAGTGAAGTGGGTAACTCCAACTAAGAGACTAAGGCTTAAACTTGCTGCTATGACTAGTTTCCATTCCCGGTTAATAATGATGATAAAGATCGTTATAACAACAGCAGCTACCCAGGCACCACGGGTTAAGGTACCTAACAACAGAAACAGGCTGATAGCCGAAGCGATAGCCAATATCAGCCAGCTAACTAAGGTATGTTTTTTCCACAATGCCCAGGTGCAAAGTAATATTGGGAAATAGAAAATAAAACCATAAGAAAATTCCCGGTGGCTATAGCCAGTGAAAGGCATTTCACCCCGATTGTAGTTAATAATGTATCTACCGATATCAGTCAGACATATTGCCAGCATTCCAATGGCGAATGAGAACAGAATCATCTTGGCAATGCTTTCTTTATTCTCTTTGTACAATACAACCGGAAAAGTAAAACTGAACAGCAGCAATCCATTTAGAATAGGTTTATTCATCTCTTGAAAACTCAATGTGGGATCGACTGAAATCACGACTGAATAGAACATTGCCAAGATGAATAACAGAACGGATAGGAATAGCGAATTACGCATAGCGTGCATTACCTGACGAAAATCTGTTACCAGATAGGTCAGCGCAGTAATGCCAATCAGGATAATAATCATATTTTTATATCTTGTTATATCAGGTAGATAAACAAGAATGATATAAATCCCAATAAGGGATAAATTCCATAATGATTTTTTATTACAATTTTTAAGAGTAAACATATTCATCCATCTGTTTTCATTTCTGTTGAACTTGGTTGGAAATGATACATGAAAAGATTATCTTAATCTGCTGAGATGCAATAGAGTTGAAACAAACAGACATAATACAGGAGTTATTATCATGCCAGAACTACCAGAGGTAGAAACCAGCCGGAGAGGAATAGAACCACATCTGGTAGGAAACGTGATCCAACATGCGGTAGTCCGGAATGGGAGGCTACGCTGGCCGGTAGCGGAAGAAATTATGAAGCTGAGTGATCAGCTTGTGCTCAGTGTTCAACGCCGGGCCAAATATTTGCTGATTGAATTGGCAGATGGTTGGATTATTGTCCATTTGGGCATGTCGGGTAGTTTGCGGATCCTGTTGGAAGAACGCCCTGCGGAGAAACACGATCATGTGGATTTAGTCATGGCAGACGGCAAGGTTTTGCGTTATACCGACCCAAGGCGATTTGGGGCGTGGCTATGGAGTGATGATCTCAATCAGTGCTCAGTATTAACGCATTTGGGGCCTGAACCACTTTCTAATGATTTTAACGGTGCTTATCTCTACACCCGCTCAAGTAGTAAAAAAACATTAATTAAGCCCTGGTTAATGGATAATAAACTGGTTGTCGGTGTCGGTAATATCTATGCGAATGAAGCGTTGTTTACTGCTCATATCCGGCCTGATCGTCCGGCACATACATTAACTGAACGTGAGGCAAATTTACTAGCAGAAACGATTAAAAAGGTCTTGCAACGATCTATTGAGCAGGGGGGGACAACACTCAGGGATTTCCTGCAATCTGATGGTAAACCGGGGTATTTTGCTCAGGAACTGTTTGTTTATGGCAGAGCAGGAGAATCATGCCGGATTTGTGGTGAGAAAATAGAAAGTATTAAACTTGGGCAGCGCAGTACTTTCTTTTGTCGTCGCTGTCAGTTTTAGTTGCTACCGGAGACTTGGGGGAGGCGTAGCATGGGGAGAGATCCTACTGCGCGCGCTCCCAGTAAGCTCAGTAAATTACTTACCGAGTTTTTTTAGTATGGCTTGTGCAACAGGTTCTGGCAGGAATGATGAAATATCGCCATCGTGGCGGGCAACATCTTTAATCAAGGATGAAGATACAAACGAGAGATTTTGTGATGGCAGTAAAAAGACACTTTCTAATTCAGGCATAAAGTGGTGGTTCATATTGGCGAGCTGCCATTCATACTCAAAATCAGATACTGAACGAAGACCCCGAATAAGAACATTGACTTGTTGTTTTTTGGCGAAATTAGCCATCAATTCACAAAAACCGACTACTTCTACATTGTCCAGATGTGAGGTCACCTCTTTCGTCAGGGTAACGCGCTCATCCAGAGTAAACATTGGGTTCTTTCTGGCACTATTGGCGATAGCAAATAAAACATGGTCAAACATATTTGCAGCGCGGGTAACGATATCAATATGCCCGTAGGTAACAGGATCAAACGTTCCTGGATAAATAGCTTTGGTTGTCATCAATTTTTACCCTTTTTCAATCTCTTTTCCCACAACGCGACATACTTATTAAACGTATATTGAGCGTTAACGATAGCCAGTACTAATCCCTGTTTACCATCAAGAAAACCAGCACGCAACAGCCAAGTTTTAAAAAAAGCGCCAAAAGTATGACTGAAAATCGAAAAATAACTGCACTGTTTACCTTGTTCATGACGCTGTTTTGCCCATGCTTTAGCGTAATTCAGTTGTTTTGTCTGAAACTCCATCAGATTACGGCAAGTAAGATGGAGTAAATCCCCTTGCAAAATAACAACCGGAACTCCATGAGTTTCAAGGGATTCATGAACCTGATTATCATTGTATTGATAACGATTGCGGGTGTAGAGGCGAATAACCCGATCCGGGTACCAGCCGCTGTGTTGCATAAAACGGCCAAGAAACAGATTCCGGCGGGCGCAACTATAGACCTTATTGTCATCAGTATGTGCCAGAACCTGCTCTATGGATACTCTCAGTTCTGGCGTCACACGCTCATCGGTATCAATCATAAAAATATAATCGCCAGAAGCATATTGTTGAGCCAGTTGACGCTGACGACCAAACCCCGGCCAGTGAATATTAGAGAATACTTTTGCCCCCATTGCCTGTGCTATCTGGCAGGTATCGTCTGAACTGCCGGAATCAAGCACAATGATCTCATCAGCCCAACTGACTGAGGCCAGGCAATCTGCTATCAAATCTGCTGAGTTCTTGGCAATCATGACAACGGAAAGGCGCTTTCTCTCATTCATTTAGTGGCTCCGAGGCGGGAGATAGGGTGCCAGTAATTTAAGCAGACGTTGAAGCGCTCCCTGATTTTCATGTAACACTTCTGCTGCGTGGCGGCCATAGTACAGACGATAATCTTCATCAGTCAGCAAGCTTTTGATTTCATTAAATAAAGTCTGACTATCCGTAACGGTAATCAGACCATTAGCCTGATCCAGTTTGGCGCAGATATCTTTAAAGTTAAAGGTATGTGGGCCCATCAACACGGGAATGGCATGAGCTGCGGCTTCCAGTGGATTATGCCCACCGCGTTCAACCAGGCTGCCACCAACAAAAGCCAGATCGGCAATACCATAGAGCAGCATCAGCTCACCCATCGTATCGCCGATAACAACCTGAATATTAGCGTCAGGAATTTTATCGGAGCTGCGAAGAATATAACTTAGCCCGGCTTTCTTTGTTAATTCTTCAGCTTTAGCAAAACGTTCAGGATGGCGTGGCACCAGGATCAGCAGCAGATTTGGACATTGTTTTAGTAACTTGCAATGAGCATCCAGAATAATGCTCTCTTCTCCATCATGAGTACTGGTTGCTATCCAGACAGGACGGCGAGCAGCCCATTGGCGTCGTAATGTCACGGCTTTAGCTGCCAATTCAGGTGTTACTGAGATATCGAATTTCAAACTACCGGTGACAGCCAGTTGAGAGCGTTTCAAACCCAGTTCAATAAAACGTTCGCTATCTTCCTGATTCTGAGCCGCAATCAGGGTAATTTTTTGTAAAATTATTTTTACGAAATTGCCTATTTTCTGGTATCCCGCCGCTGAACGTACAGATAAACGGGCATTAGCAATAACCAGAGGAATGTTACGTCGATGGAGTTGAAAAATCAGATTAGGCCAAAGTTCTGTTTCCATAATGATGACTAACTTTGGATTAACTTGATTGAGAAAACGCTCCATGGAGCCGGGAAGATCGTATGGCAAATAGACGTGATTGACATCATTTCCCAACGCGGAGAGTACCCTTTCTGAACCCGTTGGTGTCATCGTCGTCACCGTAATCGGTAAAAAAGGGTAATGATGGCGTAAAGCTCTAACTAAAGGGATTGCCGCCAATGTCTCACCGACGGACACTGAGTGAAGCAGAATGCCGCCAGCGGCAACTTTACCGGCACAGAAACCATAACGTTCACCCCAACGTTTACGGTAAGCAGGAGCCTTGCGGCTGCGAAGTAATAAACGCAACCAAATCAGAGGTTGGATAAGGTAGAGAAGTACCTGATATAAACGCAGTAACATTCTATCAAATTCATTTATATAAATTAGCGTCAATAGTATCACACTGCTTCAAAGAAAGTATGAAAATGCGTATGGCTTCTAGAATCTGAACAGAATAAGAACGGTAAATTAGGTTTTTTGGGTAAAATTGTGCTTCTATTATATATAAAAGTAGCAGGGGGTTTCTTGCAGCTTCCGCACATATAGAGACAGCTTTTTCCTTATTATCTGTGCCTTTATACTGGGAATGCCATGAGTAAATTACCAACTCGATTTAGCCGTATTCTGATAATAAAGTTACGACATCATGGTGATGTACTATTAGTTACACCTGTTATTAATACTCTGAAGGATAATTATCTCTCAGTAGAAATTGATGTTTTACTCTACAAAGAAACAGAACCGATACTAGCCAACTTTTCTTTTGTGGCAAATATATTTTCTATGGATAGGCAATGGAAGAAGCAAGGAACCAGAGCACATTTTAGTCATGAATGGAGATTACTTAAACAATTAAGGAATCGTAAATATGACATAGTTATTAATCTCTCTGATCAATGGTATAGTGCGTTTGTGACACGATTTACTGGTGCCAGAGTACGTATTGGATTTGATTTAGCAAAGCGACGAAGCCTGTTTTGGAAAAGATGCTTCACAAATCTGGTGCTGACAGAGCATAGTGAATTTTTGCATATTGTTGAGCAAAACTTGTCAACTCTTTCGCTGTTAAATCTTCCATCGATCAGTACTAAAGTGACAATGAGTTACCATCAGGAGGATAGAGAAACTGTCCGGGCATTTCTTGAGCAGTATGGGGTCAGTCAAAAATATATTGTTGTACAGCCAACATCCCGCTGGTTTTTCAAATGTTGGGATGAGAAAAAGATGGGTGAAACGATTAGTGCATTACAGTCTGATGGTTGGACAATTGTTGTTACCTCCGGGCCAGATCGTAAGGAAGAAGATATGGTCGAGACTATTTTATCAAGCTGCCCAAAAGAAAGAGTTATTTCTTTTGCTGGCCTATTAACCTTGCCTCAACTTGCAGCGCTGATTGATGAAGCTAATTTATTCATAGGGGTAGACTCTATTTCTATGCATATGGCCGCAGCATTGAAAACACCTTGTATTGCTTTATTTGGGCCATCAAAGTTAGTATTCTGGCACCCATGGGAAGCAAAGGGTGAAGTAATTTGGGCTGGTGATTATGGCGATTTACCTGATCCTGATGATGTTAACACTAAAACGGGCATACGTTATCTGAATGTCATTCCCAGTGATGTGGTTATTGCTGCTGCCCGGAGAAATTTATTATGAAATCAGTACGTCTTGCGATTGTTCGGCAGAAATATCGCTCGGATGGTGGTGCAGAACGTTTTGTCTCCCGCGCCTTAGCCGCTTTAGGTAATGAAAATCTGGAGCTCAATGTTATTACGCGTTCCTGGCAGGGAGACATTAGCCCTGACTGGTGTGTTCATTTAGCAAATCCTCATAAATGGGGAAGAATCAGCCGTGAGAGAGGATTTGCTAAAGCGGCCAGAGCAGTATGGGAAAAAGAACAATTTGATCTTGTTCAAAGTCACGAACGCATTGCTGGTTGCGATATTTACCGTGCGGGTGATGGTGTTCATCAGCGGTGGTTGCAGCAGCGTGCCCGGGTTTTATCCTCCTGGCGAGGCAAATTACTTTTTGCGAGTCGTTATCATCGTTATGTTATGGATGCTGAACAAAAGATGTATTCGGCCCCAGAACTAAAAATGGTTATTTGTAACTCGGAAATGGTAAAACGGGAGGTCATGGCAGATTTTGGGCTTTCGGAGAAAAAAATAGCAGTTATTTATAATGCGATAAACCATAATCAATTTTTCCCGGCAATAGAATCTCAGAGAATGCTGTTAAGGAAAGAATATGATCTTCCCCGACAGGCGAAATGTTTCGTTTATGTAGGTTCCGGGTTTGAGCGAAAGGGGCTAAAAGTAGCGATTCAAGCGGTTAGTGCTACTGATGCATATTTAATTGTTGTGGGTCAGGATAAAGAAGAGAAGAAATATAAACAATTAGCCAATTCTCTGGGGTGCAATGAGCGGATCAGGTTTATGGGTATGCAGAAAAAGACACTGCCTTTTTATCAGATTGCAGATGGTTTGTTGTTACCTACCTTATATGATCCATTCCCAAATGTGATATTGGAGGCAATGGCTTGTGGGCTTCCGGTTATAACCAGTACGACATGCGGTGGTGCTGAATTTGTTACCTCTGGAAGTAACGGGTTTATATGTGATGCTTTGGATATCCGGGATATTACAGAAGCGATTCAAAATACGCCTTCTGATCATTTGAATAATAAAATGTCAGAATTAGCGAGAACTAAGGTACTGCCTTATACACCGGAACATTTATCACAACAGCTGATTGGACTATACGAAAGGGTGCTCTCATCATGAAAGGACACATATTATTTATCATTGATGGATTACCTGGTGGAGGTGCAGAAAATGTCACTATCCGGCTTTGTGATGGTCTGCAACAGAAAGGGTATGATATTACGCTGCTTTCTCTGGCGGAAAAATGTGAGTATTTAGTGCCCGATGGTATTGAACGGGTTATTGATGCTGACGAGTACAATGGGCCTTTTAGAAGACAGACTGAGATTTGCCGTAGGGCTAAATCTATGGATAAAGCTTTAGAAAAAATATTTCTTCGGAAGGGAATTCCCTTATTGATTGTATCAAATTTGCATAAAACCGATCGCATTGTCGTGAAATCAAAGGTATTGGCGGGATTAAACGTGTGGTTTTGTATTCATGGGGTATTCTCAAGTTCGTATCTTGGCAATAAAAGCGGATTACCCCGTTGGATAAAGAAACAGAAAATTAAATGGACATATAATAATCGGAATCTCATTTGTGTCTCTGATGCCGTCGGGAAAGATTTAGCAATTAATCTGTCACTCATGGCTAAGAAGATGGTGACAATTTATAATCCTTTCAACATTCCTGACATTAAAGAAAAATCTTTGCAAAAGAACCCTTATTCGGATGAAACGTATTTATTACATGTTGGCCGATTTCACCAAGTTAAGCGACATGATCGTTTATTGGAGGCTTTTGCGAAAGCAGCTCTGCCATGTAACTTATTGATTGTTGGGCATGGAGATGAATCGATTACTCAACAAATAAAACAAAAGATTGTGGATTTAAACTTACAATCTAAAGTCATCTTAACCGGATTCCTTGAAAATCCATTACCTGTTATTCGTGGAGCTAAAGCGGTTGTCTTGAGTTCTGACAGTGAAGGGTTGGGTAATGTACTGATTGAATCATTGATTTGCGATACTCCCATTGTCAGTGTGGCATGTCCGGGGGGCGTGAATGAAATTATGGTTGGTGAGCTGGAAAAATATAAATCAGAACTGACCGTTGGCTCACTTGCAGAGAAAATGAAGCTTGTTTACCAGCAACCTCCTGTCATCACAGAGGATATGTATAAGAAGTTTGATTTAGATATCGTTTTGGCAAAATATTTATCTTTGTAACGCTGAATAAGCTAATTCTTTGTTTACTCCGAGCAAATAAAATCACACACAACCACTCTTTTAACGATAAGTTAATTGCGCTGTATCGTTGACCTGCGTACCATAAAACCATTATTTTGGGTCTGCTTTGGGCACATCTCTAATGACTTTACCCGCATTTATAATCACGATTGATACTGAAGGTGATGATCTGTGGCAAAACCACAGTCAGATATCGACAGAAAATACACATTATTTACCAAGATTTCAGAGCCTATGTGAGCGTTTTGGTTTTAAACCGGTTTGGTTGACGAACTATGAGATGGCGATGGATGATTTATACATTGACTTTGCCAAAGATATTATCGCCAGAGGTCAAGGTGAAATCGGTATGCATTTACATGCCTGGAATAATCCACCACTTGTTCCTCTTACCGACGATGATATGCGTTATAAACCTTATCTGATTGAGTTCTCGAAAGAACAAATCAGAGCCAAAGTTAGTCTAATGACTAACTTATTAGAAGACAAACTACAAACTAAAATGTTAAGCCATCGGGCGGGTCGTTGGGCATTTAATGAGTATTATGCTGAATTGTTGGTGGAATATGGTTATCAAGTCGATTGTTCGGTAACGCCGCGGGTTAATTGGCGTTTCACAAAAGGTGATCCTAATGGTAACGGTGGGACTGATTATAGCCACTTTCCATCTTATGCTTATTTTATGGATTTGCAGGATATCGCCAAAGAAGGTCGTTCTTCTTTGTTGGAAGTACCAATGAGCATCCAATATAAGCACTCTCCGTTGATGAACTCCCTGAAACAGAAATACGATAATTTGCGCGGAAAACAGCGTTCTCCTTCTGTTAATTGGTTACGGCCAAAAGGCGGTAATCTGGAGCAAATGAAGAAAGTTATTCAGCAAACATTGGCAGAAGGCTGTGATTATGTTGAATTTATGCTGCATTCATCTGAATTTATGCCTGGTGGTAGCCCGACATTTAAAAATGAAGAACAAATTGAGCATCTTTATCAGGATTTGGAGGGATTATTTAACTACTTGAAACCGCAGGTTCAAGGGATGACATTGGCTGAATATTACCAATTAAAGAAATCGTAATAATTGAGAAAATAAAACTGACAGGATTAACTGATGATACTGAATTTTGGTTGGAAATTAGGTTCTTTTGATGATTATCGAGAGGCTTATAATTTATATGGGGGAAGTGTGATCACTTCTCCAAAAGTCTTGGACTTTTTCCATAAGCGTTTTCAGCTAAATGAGAAATTCTATATAAAAAGAGATGGTTCAGGAAATATCATTGGTGGTATCTGTAGCTGGAGAGATCGTTACCTCGCTGGTGAGCAGAAAATTGTCATTAAAGAAGGAATTAACAAATATCCACTTAATTTTGATGAGATAATATTACCGATTAGATCGGATGTTAGATCTATTATTCCATTTAAATCAAAGTTTACGTCGTCAAAAAATAAAGTTAATATTATTAACTGTTCGGATAAATTAAACTCTAAAAGACAGATCTGTTTGGTTAAGGATATCTCTAGAAGAACAAGAGAAACCAGAAATAGAGAGTTGAATCGTTTTATAAAAAGTGGGGGTAGTGTTGTTAATGTTGATCATTATGATCCGAAAGAATTAACGGATATTTATGATTATCTCTATTTTAAACGCAGGAATGAACATGCATATAAAAATGAAATGCAGGAAATTCTTGAAGAAATACCCTCTATAACTTTTGGTAATGTTTTATGGTTAGAAGGAAATCCTTGCGCAATGCAATTTATTGTTAAAGAACAATGTGAAAAATGGATTTGCTATGACTATGTTAATAGCGGAATGGATTTGAGTTATCCAAATCTGTCGCTAGGAACGGTTTCTACATGGGTTAATGTGAAGGATGCTATTGAATATAGTCGTGAAAATGATTTGGAGATGAGATTCAGTTTTGGGCGGCCAACATTTGAATATAAAAATAGGTGGTGTAATAGAGACAACTTACAAAGAGTGATTTTTCCTTAATCGTTATAATAATGGAGCATTAGCACAGAATATGGAAATTTTTATTATTAATCTTAAACATTCTACAGAAATAAGGAAAAGAAGGCCATTTTCTGTAAAGATTAAAAATATATTATGGAAAATCTTTGTTAGAAAAATATATAAAATTAAAAAAGATTGAATACTGGTTAAAGGGTGCCTTTAGCCAGTATTTTGAAATTAATTTCATATTTCTTGCCAGAGATAGGAGAGTACTTTTGATGGC
Source organism: Photorhabdus tasmaniensis (assembly GCF_011189505.1). Classification (GTDB taxonomy): domain Bacteria; phylum Pseudomonadota; class Gammaproteobacteria; order Enterobacterales; family Enterobacteriaceae; genus Photorhabdus; species Photorhabdus tasmaniensis. Next base: position 76,997 of record NZ_PUJU01000012.1, on the reverse strand, counting down.
GTAATATTTCTGATATTTCCATCTTCTGCTTTCAAGGACATCTGTTCCTTGCCGTATCCTCCGATCAGGCCCGGATCGGTTGGGCCAAACAGCGTAATATTAGGGCGATCCAGTGCGGCGGTGAGGTGGCTCAGGCCAGTATCAACAGAGACAACGGCTTGTGCCCCCGCCAATTCCTGAGCGACTTGTGCCAAAGTCAGTTTTGGCAGAACTTCCACATGAGGGAGATCTTCCGCCAGCCTCAATGCACGTTGGTGCTCATGTTCAGCTCCCCAGGGAAGTTTAATTCGCATACCAGTCGGCTGAATTTCAGCAATAAGCTGACGCCAATGGCTTTCCGGCCAGTGTTTTTCATCACGGGTAGTGGCATGGAGAAAAACCAGATAATCACCTTGATTTTCTGATTGTTGCTTTAAAAAGTGACGGGCAATACCATAATCGCCCAGCTCTGCGGGTTTAGCATAACCCAAGCTGACAGCAAACAGCTCGCGGATACGTTCTACGGCATGTTGCTGTGTGCTGACTGCATGGCGGCAATCGTAAAAAAAACTCGCTAATGGCTCACGGATACTTTTACGGTCGTAACCATGTTTAGGGCCATGAGCTAATCGAGTTACCAGAAATGCACTCTTTAATAACCCCTGTGCATCAATAATGGCATCATAATGATGTAATTTTAGTTTTTCTTTAAATAAACGGCGTTCTGCGCGGATCTCTTTACCAAACCAGTTCTTACGCCAGCGGCGAATAGCAACAGGAATAACTTGATCGACTGCACTATGCCAGCCGGGAATTTGTGCGAATCCTTCTTCTACCACCCAGTCAAAACGGACACCAGGCAGGTTTTTTTCTGCATCAGTCAATGCGGGGAGAGAGTGGAGTACATCCCCCATAGAAGAAGTCTTAACCAGTAAAACCCGCATTAATCCTGGTTCTCCGCTTGTAATAATTTATCCAGAGAAACCATAACCTGCTCTGGTTGAATATCAATCAGACTCTGATGATAGCCGTGTGCACTGTCACCTTTTCTGACCTTGTGATAGCCAGTAATCAGGCGGATAACTTCTGCTTTATCAGACAATGGCGGAGTAAAATCTGGGCTGCTTGGACCGTAGAGGGCAACGAGGGGGCGATTGAGTGCTGCGGCGACATGCATCAAACCGGAATCGTTGGTCACAATAGCATCACAGGCCGCGATAATATTGACCGCCTGCTCAAGCGATGTTTGTCCGGCAAGATTGATACAGTATTCACGGGTTTCTTCTGTCAGTGACTTGCGGATATCTTCTCCACCTTCATGATCTTTGGCGGAACCAAACAGTAGAATTTGATATCCCTTTTGAGTGATAAGCTGTTGAGCCAACGCGGCATAATGATAGTGCGGCCAACGTTTTGCCGGGCCGAACTCTGCTCCGGGACAGAAACCGATAATCGGCCGGTGATCAGAAATATTGAATGCCGCAGTAGATTCAGCAACATCTTCATCACTAACATCCAACTGAGGCCACAACAATGGTTGAGGAAGCTCCACTGCGCTACTGAGTTTTGCATCGTAAGCCAATGCGACATAGCGTTGAACCATTAATGGGAAAGCTTCTTTATTCAGTATACGAATATCATTGAGCAATCCATATCTCATTTCACCGCGCCAGCCGGTACGCAGAGGAATATTGGCGAAGAAAGGCACTAACGCAGATTTAAAAGAGTTTGGCAGCACATAAGCGCGATCATATTTATGTTCACGCAGTGCGACGCCAAGACGACGACGCTCGCCTAATGCCAGAGCGCCGTGGCCTAATGGCATTGCCAGTGCCTGATTGACTTCCGGCATTTTTGCCAGCAGCGGACGGCACCAGGCTGGTGCCATCACATCAATTTCTGCATTAGGATGCAGGGCCTTTAATGTCCGGTAAAGGCTCTGCGACATCATCATGTCACCCACCCACGAAGGGCCGATCACCAATATTTTCATAACGAGTAGATTATTTATCCTGATTAAGCCAATGCATATATTCCGTGACGCCTTCGGCGACTGTTTTGAATGGTCTATCATAACCAGCCGCGCGAAGTTTAGTCAGATCTGCCTGAGTGAAGCTCTGATAACGGCCTTTTAAATGTTCAGGAAAATTAATATATTCAACGGCTGGTGATTTATCTTGATGGAATTCAACAACTGCATCTGCAACCGCCTGGAAAGATTCAGAGCGACCTGTTCCACAGTTATAAATACCGGAAACGCTGTTTTTCCAAAACCACAGATTAACCGCAGCGGCATCACCAACATAGATAAAATCACGTTGAAAGCCTTCACTGCCGGCAAATAGTTTGGGGTTTTGCCCCTGATTGATTTGATTGTTCAGATGGAATGCAACACTGGCCATACTGCCTTTGTGCCCTTCGCGTGGCCCGTACACATTGAAATAACGGAAACCACAAATCTGTGAATCAGCGTGAGGCAAGAGCTCCCGGACATACTGGTCGAACAGGAATTTAGAGTAGCCATAAACATTGAGCGGTTTTTCATATTGACGCTCCTCGATAAAATTATCACTGCGGCCACCATAGGTTGCTGCGGAAGAGGCGTACAAGAAGGGAATTCCACGCTCAAGGCAATAGTGCAGCAACTCTTTTGAATATTGATAGTTATTATCCATCATATACTTACCATCCCACTCGGTTGTGGATGAGCAAGCGCCTTCATGGAAAACAGCGTCAATATCGTCTAAATCATCACCGGCCAGGATGCTAACAATAAACTCTTCCTTGTCCATGTAATCAGCAATATCCAGGTCAGCCAGATTGGCGAACTTAGTACCATCTTTCAGATTATCTACGACCAGAATATCTTTATATCCTTCGTCATTTAGTGCTTTGACAATATTGCTGCCAATAAATCCAGCACCGCCAGTGACAATGATCATCAGAATCACCTCTATCAATCGGGTTAATGAAGCAAATTGCTTCTATAATAACATCTAACATCTATGACGACAGCAGCTTAAGCAGGGGAATATACTGAAATATTATGGTCATTCAGGTTGCATGACGTGACGGATACAGCAAAGTTAATATTAACTGCCTGATAGAGTCGTCAGTTACCTGAACAATGCGTAAAATATGTAACGACCCTTCACTTAAATCAGGAGAAAATAAATGTCAGCATCATTTTATCAGCAAATTAATGAACAATTAGAGCAAGCCCATTCGGAAGGGTTATTCAAAAATGAGCGCATCATCACTTCTGCCCAAAATGCTGACATTGCTGTAGCCGATGGCAGCCATGTTATTAACTTCTGCGCAAATAACTACTTAGGTTTGGCTAATCACCCTGATCTTATTGCTGCCGCTAAAGCGGGAATGGATAGCCATGGTTTTGGTATGGCATCAGTTCGTTTTATTTGTGGGACTCAGGATACTCATAAAGAGCTGGAGCAAAAACTAGCAGAATTTTTGGGTATGGAAGATGCCATTCTTTATTCTTCTTGTTTTGATGCCAATGGCGGTTTATTTGAAACGCTGTTTGGGCCGGAAGATGCCATTATCTCGGATGCTCTGAACCACGCTTCTATAATTGATGGTGTTCGCTTATGTAAAGCGAAGCGTTATCGCTATGCCAATAATGATACGCAGGAACTGAGAGCACAATTGGAGCAAGCAAAAGCAGATAATGTGCGTCATATTGTGATTGCAACAGATGGTGTGTTCTCAATGGATGGCGTCATTGCTGACCTGAAATCTATCTGTGATCTGGCGGATGAATTTGGTGCAATGGTGATGGTGGATGACTCCCATGCCGTAGGTTTTGTTGGTGCACATGGTCGTGGTACTCACGAATATTGTGACGTCATGGATCGTATTGACATCATTACCGGCACATTAGGTAAAGCGCTGGGGGGGGCTTCCGGTGGCTATACTGCGGCGCGTAAAGAAGTTGTTGAGTGGCTGCGCCAGCGTTCACGCCCATATCTGTTCTCCAACTCACTGGCTCCGGCGATTGTCGCGGCATCCATTAACGTGCTGGATATGCTGAAAGAAGGTGATGCGTTACGTGATCGCCTGTGGAAGAACGCCAACCTGTTTCGTGAAAAAATGACGGCGGCAGGTTTCACTTTGGCAGGTGCTGATCACGCGATCATCCCGGTCATGTTAGGCGATGCAAAACTGGCACAGGAATTTGCCGCAGAATTACTGAAAGAAGGCATTTACGTCACCGGTTTCTTCTATCCGGTAGTCCCTAAAAATCAGGCCCGTATCCGCACGCAAATGTCAGCGGCACATACGGAAGAACAAATTGAACGTGCGGTTGAGGCGTTCACGCGAATTGGTAAGCAATTAAAAGTAATTGCATAAGGCATCTTTATGAAAGCATTGTCAAAGTTAAAAGCGGAAGAAGGCATCTGGATGACCGATGTGCCCGAGCCAGAATTGGGGCACAATGATGTGATGATCAAAATCCGTAAAACGGCGATTTGTGGAACGGATGTGCACATCTATAACTGGGATGACTGGTCGCAAAAAACAATTCCTGTACCCATGGTTGTTGGTCATGAATATGTTGGTGAAGTTGTGGCTATTGGTCAGGAAGTGAAAGGTTTTAAAATTGGTGATCGGGTGTCTGGCGAAGGGCATATCACTTGTGGTTACTGCCGTAACTGTCGTGGTGGCCGTACTCACTTATGCCGTAATACCATTGGTGTCGGGGTAAACCGCCCGGGTTGTTTTGCTCAATATCTGGTTATTCCTGCGTTTAATGCGTTTAAAATCCCAGATAACATCTCTGATGAACTGGCTTCTATTTTTGACCCATTTGGCAATGCTGTTCATACCGCGCTTTCATTTGATCTGGTTGGTGAAGATGTGCTGGTTTCCGGGGCAGGTCCCATTGGTATTATGGCGGCGGCAGTGTGTAAACATGTTGGTGCGCGTCACGTTGTCATCACCGACGTTAACGAATATCGCCTTGAATTGGCCCGTAAAATGGGGGTTACCCGTGCAGTCAATGTTAGCAAGGAAAACCTGACAGATGTCATGGCAGAGTTAGGCATGACGGAAGGTTTTGATGTTGGTTTGGAAATGTCCGGTGCCCCGGCGGCGTTTCGTACCTTATTAGATACCATGAATCACGGTGGCCGTGTCGCACTGTTGGGTATTCCACCATCAGATATGGCAATCGACTGGAATCAGGTGATTTTCAAAGGCTTGTTTATTAAAGGTATTTATGGCCGTGAAATGTTTGAAACCTGGTACAAAATGGCGACATTGATTCAATCTGGTTTGGATCTGACCCCGATTATTACTCACCGCTTCTCTATTGACGACTTCCAGAAAGGCTTTGACACCATGCGTTCAGGGCAGTCTGGTAAAGTGATTCTGAGCTGGGATTAATCAATAAATTACCACTAAGATTAACAGGCGCTTGCAGTTTTTTGGGTGCCTGTTTTATTAGCCATTTTTTCGGATGATTTTTTATTCTGTTCTATCTTGAGATTTATCTCCAACCAGTTTCTGGATATGTTGGCTCATTGTATTCACAACGGGGTTATCAACCAGCATGTTACTAATGACCGCCAGATAGTCTTGGCTGGTAACTGTGGTTGGCACCTCTTTTATTTCACACTGCTTGCCCCATTTACGGTGATTGTCGCCAACAGGGGTGCTACTTAACAGCATACTTGGGCTGACCAATTCAATATCCGCGGGAAGCGTTGACAGCATCTGTTGTAATGCGCGAATGGTTGTCGGATGAGGATGACCGATAGCAATAGCTGAACCATTCTTGCGAGCAACAGAAATTGCCCGGTTTAACTGATAGCGGGTTTCCGCTTCTGATTGCACATTATCAAGAAAAACATTGCGGCGAATAACGCGAACATGGGTGCCTTTTGCTGCCTTTGTTGCTTGAGTATTTCCAATCGTCACACTATCGAGAAAGTAAAGCTCATAGTGGGACAGCGAGCGCATAACCTTCTGCATTCCCGGCAAGCTTGAAGTCATCGCGCTGCCCATATGATTATTTATTCCTACCGCATAAGGGACCTTTTGTATTGCGCGCTGGATAATGCGATCAATCTCTTCACTGCTCATTGTTGGCTGGAGAGTATCCGGTTCTAACCGTTGTTTACTTAAAGGTGCCATTGGCAGGTGGATTAAAATCTCCCGTCCTTGTTTATGTGCTTTTTCAGCCATTTCCCCGCCATGGGGAGAATCTGGCAGAATTGCGATAGAAACCGCAACAGGCATCTGCAATATTTTATTTTCGTTATGAGGACGATAGCCAAAATCATCAATAACAATTGCCAAACGGGCAGCACTGGCTTGCAGGCTCAAGAGCAACAGGACGATAGTTCCAATGAATTTTGCAAACTTGGGTTGTCTCACCTGATCATCTCCCAAGCCAAGGTTGTGGGTTTACCGCTCTACCCTGACGGCGGATTTCAAAATACAGGGCGGGTTGTTCCTGACCGCCACTGTTACCGACCAGGGCGATGGGTTGCCCGGCACGAACTTGCTGACCGACGCTGACCAGAGCGCTCTGATTATAGCCATAAAGGCTCATATCACCTTTACCGTGCTCTATAACGACAACCAGCCCATAGCCTTGCAACCAGTCAGCCAACAGTACCCGTCCATCGGATATTGCTTTGACTTCAGTGCCTTCTGTGGCAGAAATCACCATGCCTTTCCAGCGCAGTTCACCTTGCAGTGCTTCACCAAACTCATGTATTACCCTGCCATGGACCGGCCAGATTGCCTGACCAGCCGGACGACCAAGGCCACCCGTCCGTGCCATTAATGCACGTTCATCTTCAGTGGGTTTATAGCTAGAGCCTTTTTTCTGCGCTTGTTTCTGTTTCGCCGCAATCTGAGCACGGACGCGGGCAGCTTCTCTGGCTTCTCGTTCCGCCCGTGCTTTCGCTTCTCGTTCTGCCTTGGCAATTTTATCTCGCAGGCGGGTTTCATTTTGTTTTAATTCAGCGAGACTTTTTTGATCTTTCTTCAGGGAAGACTCTAGTTCAGTCAGGGTTTTCTGCCGGGCGCTGCGGGCCACTTCCATCTGCTGCTTTTGTTGTTGTTGTTCCGTCAGAACTTGTTTCTGCTCTTTTTGTTTTTGCTGCTCAAGTTTTTTTTGTTCAGTCAAATCAACGGTAGTTTGCTCAAGCTTAACAATAGTATCCTGGCGGGCTTGATTAAGGTAACTATAGTAAGCGAGGATGCGCTCCCCCCTCTTGCCTTCCTCACCTCTGAACATGAGCTCGAGCCCTTGATGCTGCCCTTGACGAAAAGCGGCATCCAATTGACGTGCCAGCATATCCCGTTGCGCTGTTTGTTGTTTTGCCAGTTTCTTGATATTGGCATTAAGCGCGGTGATCTCTTTATTCAGCTTATTGAGCTGCGTTTGGGTACTGTGCAAAGAGAGGCCAACCTTAGAAATTGTATTTTCCTGATCTTTCAGTTGACTTAACAACGTACTGCGTTTTTGCTGCTGTTGTTGCACGTTCTTCTCTTTCTCTGCAATGTCTTGTTGAAGATTTTTAAGCTGATTTTTATTGTCGATAATCGGATTGGCAAAGGTATGAAAGCTGAAAACAGCGGACAGGAAAGCACAGAACAATAAGGCACGAATTTTATTCTGCCATGAGTTCTGATTGAACCGATCATTACGGCCAGGTATTTCCTTATTGTCTGTCATTTCTGTCAATATACCTTGCTATTATGTAGCATCAGATTATTTCATGTTGAACAATTGCTTACCAGATGGCCTGCTGATTTATTGCTGAAATTCCTGTATTCATTCAGTGTGACAGAGAATCTTCTGATCGTGTACTTAGCGCGTTCCATTTTCAGTGTATTTTTATTTTTTCTGGAAACTCTCCGCAAAATTTGCATTGAGCTTATGCTATTTGGCTGTAATTGACGCAACACAAAGGTATACTCTGGAGCCTTAGATATTTGTTAATAACCAACGGGAGTTTTTGCCCCCATGCTGCAAGAAATCATGCAATTTATTAATCAGCATATGACCTTAAGCCTCATCTGGATTGCGCTGCTGGCTGCTGTTATTGTGACGACGATGAAAAGTCTCTTCTCTAAAACTGAAGAGATAACGCGGGCGCAAGCGATTAATCTGATCAATAAAGAAGAAGCCATCGTCGTGGATTTACGTTCTCGTGAAGATTTCCGCAAAGGGCATATCATTGGTTCAATAAACCTGACTCCATCTGAAATTAAAGACAACAATCTGGCTGAGTTGGAAAAACATAAAAAGCAGCCAGTGATTGTTGTTTCAGCGAATGGTACTGAATCCCGTACTCCGGCTGAGAATCTTCTCCGTGCTGGTTTTGAGCACGTATGTTCCCTAAAAGAAGGTTTGGCGGGTTGGACAGGTGAAAACTTGCCATTGGCGCGTGGTAAAAAGTAATCATTTTGGGTGTGAGTGGCGACACTCACATAAAAAATTTAATAAGGACATCTAAAGGTAACAATTATTATGTCAGAACAAAACAATACAGAAATGGCTTTCCAGATCCAACGTATCTACACCAAAGATATCTCTTTTGAAGCACCAAATGCACCACAGGTGTTCCAACAGGAATGGCAGCCGGAAGTAAAGCTCGATCTGGATACGGCTTCCAGTGAGTTGGCACAGGGGGTTTATGAAGTTGTTCTGCGTGTAACTGTGACAGCTGCGCTGGGCGAAGAGACGGCATTCCTGTGTGAAATACAGCAAGGTGGTATTTTCTCTATTGAAGGCATCGAAGGAACTCAACTGGCTCATTGCTTGGGTGCATATTGCCCGAATATCCTGTTCCCATATGCCCGTGAATGCATCACCAGTTTGGTGAGTCGTGGTACTTTCCCGCAGCTCAACCTGGCTCCGGTAAACTTTGATGCTCTGTTCATGAACTACCTGCAACAGCAAGCAGAGCAGTCTGAGAATGGTGAACAAGCTCAACAGGAAGCTTAATGAATAGTACTGTTTCGATGACAGTTATCGGTGCCGGTTCATACGGCACCGCATTAGCCATCACGTTGGCACGTAATGGTCATGATGTTGTGCTTTGGGGGCATGACTCAGAGCATATTCAGGCATTGCAACAGGCACGTTGTAATCAGAAATTTCTGCCGGATGTCTCCTTCCCTAACAGTTTATTGCTTGAAACCGACCTGACAAAAGTACTCACAGCAAGCCGTGACATTCTTGTTGTGGTTCCCAGTCACGTGTTTGGTGAGGTATTAAAGCAGATAAAACCCTATTTGCGGTCTGATGCGCGAATCGTCTGGGCAACTAAAGGCTTGGAAGCGGATACTGGCAGGTTATTGCAGGACGTGGCCCGTGAGATATTAGGCGATAAAATACCGTTAGCGGTGCTTTCTGGCCCAACCTTTGCGAAAGAATTAGCGGCTGGTTTACCTACAGCGATAGCGATTTCAGCGACTGAATCTGCTTTTAGTGATGAACTTCAGCAACTATTCCACTGTGGCAAAAGTTTCCGTGTTTATAAAAATCCTGATTTTATTGGCGTTCAACTTGGTGGTGCTGTAAAAAACGTGATTGCTATAGGTGCGGGGATATCTGATGGCATGGGGTTTGGCGCTAATGCTCGTACTGCATTGATTACCCGTGGATTAACAGAAATGAGTCGCCTGGGTACTGCGCTTGGCGCTGATCCGTCAACCTTTATGGGCATGGCGGGATTGGGCGATTTGGTCTTAACTTGTACAGATAACCAATCACGTAACCGTCGTTTTGGCATGATGCTGGGGCAGGGAATTAGCGTTGAAGAAGCCCAGAGCCAGATTGGGCAGGTTGTTGAAGGTTACCGCAATACCAAAGAAGTGCGCGCATTGGCCGAACGTGCCGGTGTTGAAATGCCGATTGCAGAACAAATCTATCAAATACTGTATTGCGATAAAAATGTGATAGAAGCTGCTCAAGCATTGCTAGGAAGAGCCAGAAAGGACGAGAGCGATAATGTACGCTCTTGAATCAGAAAAAATCTAATAAAAAAGATAGGTTCTAACTGTGAGAGTAAAAAATATGTCGCTGGAAGAATTGGACGAAGTTTGGAAAAACATAAGAACAGAGGCGAAAGCACTGGCTGAATGTGAACCGATGTTAGCCAGTTTTTTTCATGCGACATTACTCAAGCATGAAAATCTGGGTAGTGCTCTAAGTTATATGCTGGCGAATAAACTGGCTACGCCGATTATGCCGGCTATTGCCGTCAGGGAGATCGTAGAAGAGGCTTATAGCTCGGACCAGAAAATGATAGTCTCTGCTGCCCGCGACATTATAGCGGTGCGTTTACGTGATCCTGCGGTAGATAAATACTCAACGCCTCTGCTTTACCTCAAAGGATTCCATGCCTTGCAAGCTTATCGTATTGCCCATTGGATATGGGGCGAAGGGCGTAAGGCACTGGCTATTTACCTGCAAAACCAAATCTCGATGTCTTTTAGTGTTGATATTCACCCGGCAGCCAAGATTGGATGTGGCATCATGCTTGACCACGCTACCGGTATTGTGATTGGTGAAACGGCGGTAGTGGAGAATGACGTTTCTATCCTGCAATCCGTCACCCTTGGTGGTACAGGTAAAACCGGGGGTGATCGTCATCCGAAAGTCAGGGAAGGGGTGATGATTGGAGCGGGTTCGACAATACTGGGTAATATCGAAATTGGCCGTGGGGCAAAAATTGGCGCAGGCTCAGTCGTCCTTCGTTCGGTTCCACCACACACAACAGCTGCTGGCGTGCCTGCTCGTATTGTCGGTAAACCTGAAAGTGAAAAACCATCATTGGATATGAACCAGCATTTTAATGGTATCAACAATGGCTTTGAGTATGGTGATGGGATTTGATTTGTGAACAACTGCATTGAGAAATATTGTTCACAAAACTGAATACTCAAAAATGCCGTGTCTTTTAATTGATTAGATGCACGGCATTAACTTTAGCTAACAGCAATTACTCTTTCAATAAAGCACCTGAATAACCCAATTGCCGCCAGGCTTCAAAAACCACAACAGCAACTGAATTAGAAAGATTCATACTCCGGCTGTCTGCTAGCATTGGAATACGGATCTTTTGTTGGGGTGGCATATTATCCAGAACATAAGGTGGTAACCCTCGGGTTTCCGGCCCGAACATCAAATAATCCCCATCCTGATAACTTACCGCACTGTGTGCTGGCGTTCCTTTCGTGGTGAGTGCAAACAGTCGGGCAGAAGATGCTCCTGTTAACCCTTCACTTTCTAAAAAAGTATAATAATCATGATGCTGTTTGATATTGGCAAACTCATGATAATCCAGCCCGGCCCGACGCAGCCGTTTGTCATCCCAGGTAAAACCCAAAGGCTGGATCAGATGCAATTGAAAACCAGTATTGGCACAAAGACGAATAATATTACCGGTATTAGGCGGGATTTCAGGTTCAAATAAAACGATGTTTAGCATATGCCCCCCAGAAACGAGGGGCACAGATTAGCAGAAATTGAGTAGGGATGCAGGGGGATTTCATCTCTGGTTTATCTGTTGGAACATCTTTCAGAAATTACTCATCACTTGGACACATTCATTTGCTTGTGGCTACAATATGGCTATTATGTAGACAAACATTGATGGAGGTTTCTTATGGCTGATACCGTTGTACGTGCCCGTGTTAATCCTAAATCCAAAGCGGCGGCGATGGCTAATGCGAAAGCGATGGGGCTGAATCTTTCCACTATAATTCGTATGGTGGTTAATCGTCTGGCTGTTGAGCCAGAATTACCTGCTGAGTTGTTGCAGCTTAATCAGGAGACATTACAGGCTATTCGAGATCTGGAAAATGGCGTAGGTGTTCACCGAGTTGATACGATAGATGAACTAAAGCGTGATCTTGGATGGTAAATAATGCTAAAGATTGTTTACCAGAGTCGTTTTAAAAAAGATGCAAAACGTTATGCTAATAATAAAAAAGCTCAATCTGTTATCTTGAAAACCATTGAGCTTTTACAGACTGGTGAACCTTTACCAGAGCGTTACCGTGAACATTCATTAGCAGGCCAATATATTGGCTACCTTGAATGCCACGGAGCGCCAGATATTTTGCTTATTTATCAGCGTACAAATACTGAATTGAAACTATATCGAGTAGGTAGTCATTCAGATTTATTCTGAATCTTACTTCCTTTGAGGTTCCAAACAGAATAAACATACACCTCAATGAGAGCGAAAACCATTGGGGTTATTCTTCTGCCAATTCCAGTTATCACGCATCATATCGTCAATATTACGTGTTGCTTGCCAGCTAAGGATATCGCGGGCTCTGGATGGATCAGACCAACATTCAGCAATATCTCCAGGGCGTCTGTCTGTGATCTTGTGCGGAATTGTTTTACCTGCTGCTTTTTCGAAAGCATGAAGTAGCTCAAGTACAGAATAACCAGTACCGGTTCCTAAGTTGAAAACTTCATAGGATGGTTGTTTATCCAGATAATCAATTGCAGCAATATGGCCTTCGGCTAAATCCATCACATGAATATAGTCACGGACGCCGGTACCGTCTTTGGTTGGGTAATCATTGCCATAAATGGATAAACATTCCAGACGACCAATCGCGACCTGAGTGATATAAGGCAACAGGTTATTAGGAATACCATTAGGATCTTCGCCAATCATGCCTGATGGATGTGCACCAACAGGGTTGAAATATCTTAGGCTGGTAATTTTGAAACTTGGCTCGGCAGTGGCAAAATCTTTTAGAACTTGCTCAACCATTAGTTTGGAGGTGCCATAAGGGTTAGTTGTACCACCTACTTTGGCATTTTCAGTTAGCGGGACAAATTCAGGATCACCATAAACCGTTGCGGACGAACTGAAAATCAGTTGATGTACACCATTGGCACGCATAGCCTGTAACAGAACCAAGGTGCCAATAATATTGTTTTGATAATACTCAAGTGGTTTTCTGGTGGATTCTCCAACGGCTTTTAAACCTGCGAAATGAATCACAGATTCTATTTTGTTTTCTTGGAAGATTTGATTCAGTAAATTTAAATCAAGTACATCGCCTTGGTAGAACTTCACTGACTTGCCTGTGATCTTTTTAATTCTATGAAGAGATTCTGGTGATGAGTTGCAGAGATTATCGATAACAACAACATCAGCTCCTTTTTCTAAAAGGGCTAATACTGTGTGGGAGCCGATGTAGCCGGTTCCACCGGTGATTAGTATGGTCATATCGTTTCTTTTAACAGGTTAGAAAGTTTAGCTACTATTTTAAAAGGTCGTAAATTTGATCTTTGGGGTGAAATTCAATAGGAGCATTGACAAGAATCTTTCTGATACTCTCGAAATCATAATTTTCACAGGACATTTTTAAATCATCTAATAATGAATTCAATTTGTTCCAAGGTAAAAAAACTTCATTTGCTGTCATTATTCTAGGGTGATTTGTGCCAGAAACATTATCACCAATTAATAGCTCTTCATAAAGCTTTTCGCCTGGTCTTAATCCAGTGATTTTGATTTCTATATCACCATGAGGATTTGTTTCGTCTTTAACTGCCAAACCAGACAGATTAATCATTTTACAGGCAAGATCATATATCTTGACTGGTTCTCCCATATCCAGAACAAAAACATCGCCATTGCTACCCATCGCTCCGGCCTGGATAACTAATTGGGCGGCTTCTGGAATTGTCATGAAATAACGCGTAATATCTTTATGAGTTAGCGTGATTGGTTCGCCATTTTTTATTTGCTTCTCGAACAGTGGTACAACAGAGCCAGATGAACCAAGAACATTGCCAAAACGAACCATGGAAAATTTTGTATGACTATTTTCTTTAGCAAAAGATTGCAGTATCAATTCTGTAAATCTTTTTGTTGCTCCCATTGTATTTGTCGGACGGACAGCTTTATCGGTAGATATTAATACAAATTTATCAACTTTTTGATTAACTGCTGCTTTAGCAAGTGAAAGTGTGCCAAAAATATTATTATTTATACCTTCTATCATGTTCATTTCAACAAGTGGAACATGTTTATATGCAGCGGCATGGTATATTGTATTGATATTGAATTTATTTATTATTTTGTTTATCTTATCTGAATGTTTTATATCGCCTAAAATAGGAATAATATTTATATTAAGATCTCTATCGAGATTTATTTTTTGTAGCTCGTTTTCTATTGAGTATAAACAGTACTCGGTTAGTTCAAATAATATCATCTGAGATGGCGACTGAGTTATGATTTGCCTGCATAACTCTGATCCTATTGAGCCACCGGCTCCGGTAATAAGGACATTTTTATTTTTAATGTTTTTACTTAGCAAATCTTGTAATGGGTTAACTTGTTCTCTTCCTAGTAGATCGTTAATAGAAACTCGTTTTAGTGAGTCTATTTGGGCTTTTCCTTCAACCAGATCATTGAAGCTTGGGATTGTGAGTATTTCACAATGTTCTTTTTGTAGTTTTTCGATTATTTTTTTTCTATCGGATATTGAAGCGCTGGGTATCGCTAATAATATTTTCTTTATATTATATCTTTCTACTAAAAATGTTATTTTTTCTGGAGAGAAGACGAAAACTCCATGAATAGATAATTTATGTAATTTAGCATCATCATCAACAAAAGCGACAGGATTGAATTCTCTATGCTCTCTCAATATGGGTAAGAGTTGTCTGCCGGATTCTCCTGCTCCATAGATAATAACGGGAACTCCTTTGTTTTTTAGTAAATTACGTAGTGTTCTATATAAAAATCTTGTACCGCAGAGTGATATAATCAAAAAAGAAAAATAAATAATAGGTACGGTTCTTGGTAAAAATGCCTGCTGATATAAAGAGAATGCCGTTAATAATAGAGCAGATAGAAATGAACCAATGACAGCCCATTTTAATATACTCATATTAACGTATTTTAATATCGATCTATAAAAACCAATTCTTAAAAAAACAAACAGAGTACAAGGTATTGTGAATATAATAGTTAGCCAATGTTGTAAGCTGTAGATTGGTACTTCTCTATCAAGACGTAGCCACATACTTAACCAGTATGAAATACTGATTACAAATATATCTACTACTAGAAGAATTATGGTCTTTATTAATCTATCTTGATTGAAAATTATTCTTTCATTCATGGTTGTTTATTACCTAGAAACTACTTTATAAATTGTTTTAAAAATGATCTTCAGGTCATAGAAAAATGATTTATTATCAATATATTCTAAGTAGTGTTTGGCTTTTATAGGCATAACAATATCAATATAGGCTTGATGAGGATCAGCGTATTTATCTAATATATCATTTTCATCTATCATTTCTATGGAAGCCAAATCTGTTATTCCAGGTTTTACAGATAATATTTTGTTTCTTACGTCATCTGGATATTTATCCATAAATTGTGGGACCTCTGGTCTTGGTCCGACTAAACTCATTTTTCCTTGAATAACGTCGATGAGTTGAGCTAATTCATCAATTTTGTATTTGCGTATGAATTTTCCAGAGTTTGTAATACGTCGGTCATTACCTACAGTGAGTTGCCCTTTTTGTTCTGAACCGATAGTCATGCTCCTAAATTTGTGAATATAAAAAATTTTATTATATTGACCTACTCGTTTTTGCCGGAAAAAAATGGGCCCTTTCGAGTCCATTTTTATCCAAATAGCAATCCCGATTAAAATAGGCGAAATAATAATTAACCCAATTAAAGATGAAATAAAATCAAAAATTATTTTTATAACTGAATAATTTATTTTCATTTATTCAAGAATCTCTTTAATTTTTCTGATAACGTATATCTGGTCTTCTTTGGTCATTTTTGTATATAAAGGAATTGATACAATTCTTTTAAAGTTTTCTTCTGCTACAGGGAAATCATCTTTATCAAGAGAATAGGTATTTTTCCATATGGGTTGTTTGTGTAGTGGAATAAAATGGACAGAACAACCTATATTTTTTTCTGCCATTTTTATTATAAAGTCATCTCTTGATATCTTAGCTTCATCATTCAATCTAATGGTGTATAAGTGCCAAGCGTGCTGGTCATTTGGTTCTTTAGGTTTAGTTGGTAAGGTAATCGGTAGATCTTTTAATTCATCATCATAAAATTTAGCCATCTCCTCTCTTCTCTTTTGAAAAGAGTCTATTTTCTGTAATTGATGAATACCTATGGCCGCACAAATATCTGGCATGTTATATTTATAGCCTGGCTCAATAACTTCATAGTACCAAGCAGGTGTTTTAGATTGATATCTATCGAAAGCATCTTTACTGATGCCGTGGAGGCGCATTACTTTTGCTCTTTTTATAATATCAGGATTTCTGGATACTAGCATACCGCCTTCAGCTGTAGTCATGGTCTTATTGGCATAGAAACTGAATACAGTCACATCGGTATCCAGAGTACCAATTTTCTTTCCCTTATATAAAGTTGGGAATGAATGAGCTGCATCTTCAACTATTCTTAGATTAAATTCCTTAGCTATAGCAATGATTTCATCCATATCACAGGATAAACCTGCAAAATGTACAGGTATGATAGCTTTGGTTTTGGATGTTATTGCATTTTTTATAGCTGCGGGATCAATATTTAGGCTGTCAGACAAAGAATCAACAAAAATAGGATGAGCGCCCAGATAACGGACAACTTCTGCTGTTGCAGTAAAGGTGTAGGTGGGAATAATGACTTCATCGCCAGGTTGAATGCCAATTGCCTCCAAAGCCAAATGCAAACCAGCAGTTGCTGAATTTACAGCAATTGCTTCAACATCAGAACCTAAATACTGAGCAAAATCTTGTTCAAATCTTTTTGTTTTTGGTCCTGTTGTGATCCAGCCTTTATTTAGAGAGTCAACAACTTCGTCAATCTCGTTTTGTCCAATTTCAGGTAAAGAAAATGGAATGAATTTCATGACATTATCCTAATTTAGTAATTTAGTAATTTAGTAATTTAGTAATTTAGTAATTTAGTAATGCCTATTATTGATCCGAAACCATAAGATATATGATAACTGAAAAATAATGGCATAAGACCTAACTTTTTAAACATATGTTGTTTACTATATTGAAGGCTAAAAATCAGGCAAGAAAGAATATATACGATCAAAGGAACTAAGTATAATAGTAATATAGATTCTTCCTCTGAAAAAAATATCAACAAAGCTGATAAAAATACCATATATAGAGTAAATAATAAAGGAATAATATGTCGTAAATAAAAGTTTTTTGATCGGATTACCCATTCTCCATCTGAAAATGCTTTTTTACAGAATTGAGTAAATGTGCTTCTGACAAAATAATTACTCACCATATTGTAATTTGTATATAAAGAGTATCCTGCTTTTATTAATTTCTTATGAAATTCAATATCTTGATTTCTCTTTAAGTTCTCGTTAAATAGATTGTTTTTAATGCAAATTTCTTTATTGTAAATAGCGAAAACCGCTGTATCTGTTTCTTTTACTCCTGACGATTTAATTCTAAAAGGAGAGTTTCCTACCCCAAAAGGGCAGCAATAAAAGTCCATCACATATTTTCCAAAATTGGAAGTAGATTTATTTCTTAGAACTCCACCAATACCTGCAACATTTAAGGAAGATATATTTTCCAATGAAGCTAAAGCAAGAGAAACGTAGTCTTTTTCAATAGTTGCATGAGCATCAATGCGTAAAATATATTTACCTTTTGCCTCTCTTATCGCTATATTCCATCCAGCAGCTAAATTTTTCTTAGGGTTATCTAATATTTGGAATGGTAATTCTTGTTGTGATAGAAATTCTACAGCTAATTTTTTTGTTTTATCTGTAGACAACCCATCTACAAATATTATTTCAGAATTCCTAAATGTTTGCTTAGTATAAGATCTTAAGGCGTTTAATATGCTATTTTCAGAATTTCTAGCAACCATTAGTAAGGATATTTCTGGATTATTACTCATCATTTTCCTTTAATTCTAAGAGGTATAAGTGACGTTTGTTTTCGTGGACTGAATCAATATAAATCCTGTTTCCATTATTATATGAAAATCTTGGATGGAGATCACATCTTGTTTGCCCATTATATTTTAATGGTTCAAATACGGATGCAATAATTTTTGCTTTTTGGTTATTAATATTTGATAAAATAAGTGATTTGTTTCTTGCTCTATCTGGATATGTGTCTGTTAGAATAAAAGAGGATTTTACTGATGGATGACCGTCACCAAAGTTACTTAATGGAATATATTCTTTATATAATAAAGTATTTATGTTTATATAGTAATATGCCTTTTTGTTATCTATTTCCATAAACCCAAAGACAGTTTCATTATCTATCCAGAAACAGTGGCTTACAATACCTATCTTAGTAAGAGCAATTGATTTTTCTGTTTTTAAATTAAAGCAAATCAACCGATCATGCCGAATTCTCAGGTTATAGAATCTATGAATAAATAATAAGTGAGTTCCATCAGGCGAAAACATTAGATGATTAAATTTATGAATTGTTTCATTTTGAAAAAAGTTACTAGGGCACTGGGTGATTAATTTGTCTAATTCTAAGCATAATAATAGTTTTTGGTTGGAAAGATCGTAGATATCAATCTTACAAAATGTCTTTTCTAATGAAATACTTTTATGCGAAAAATAGCCGTAGTCTGGTCGTAAGATAGATAATCTTCTAAAATCTATTGTTGCAGATAATAATGTACTGGATATATCATAAATAGGGAAATGATTATTTTTTATTATTTTTTTTGCCTTAATTGAGTATATATTTGAAATATAATTTTGAGTATTATAATTATAATCATTAAAAATAAATGTATCATTGTTAAGCCACTGGGCTTTTGAACCTTGTTGCCAATTAAAAGCGCTACTTTCTATTTTAGCTACTATTTTTCCTGTTTTTCTATTCATAACGCATATAAATATTTTTTCTACTGTATTTGGTTTTTTTGTTGTATTTCCATTTTCTACGCTATGAAATAGAATATATTCTCCATTAAAATTCTCAGGCGATTTGTCATAATATCCAAAGAAAGACTCCTTATTATTATCGGATATTTTTTTTACCTTAAAGTCTGTTTTTATGCTGTAATTTTTTTTGTTGATGAAATAATTTATTATACTATATATTTTTTTTACGGATGCTTTCAACTTTGGAAACTTTCTCAATGTGTTCGCTATCTTGTACTCTATAAAATTATATTTTCTCATATAATTACCACGCTCAACTATTTCTATTTATACATTGAAAGTAAGCCATGAAAATCCAAACTTCTGGCAGTAATACATATTCATTATTTATTATATATATCGCAATAGTAAAAATATATGACAGATTTTTTTTGTTTAATTTTTGGGGGAATACAAAATATTTTAATAGGGCAAGAAATAACAAGAATCCAACGCAACCCATTTGTGCAGGATAAACAAGGTAGAAGTTATGGGCTAGGCCAGGATAAGTGGGATATTTCATTATATCAAAAAAACGAATATAGTTTTCAACTCCTAATCCTGTTCCGATTAGAAAGTTGTTTTTAAGTATATCGATACCTGCGAATATTAAAATAAATCTACGATAATCATGTTCTGCTGCGGCTGGCGGTGATGCTTGTCCTAGTAAAGCTTTAACTGTATGCATAGCAATTTTAAAGCGTTCATCTATCAATGAGCCTAAATCAGTTAATAATAATATAGATAATAAGATCGTTATTACTAATAAAATAGAAATAGTGGATCTAATATTAAATTTGAATAGGGAAATTACATTAAAGACTAAGAAACATACTAACCCTGCCCTACTTTGCAAGAAAATGAAAAATAACATAAAGAACAAGATATAAAGATAAAATATATAGCTATTCTTGCTGTTATCATAGAGTGATAACGTTGTCATATATAAGCAAAGAACGGCTAAGGCTGTAGCGTTTCTATTGTAGAATACTATGGGATTAACATCTTCTGATAAATTTAGATGAAATTTAGTAAACGCAATTATTATAAATATGATTAATATCATATTTAACCTGACTATTGTTTTTTTTATATAATATATTGGTATATTATTCAACTTTATCCTAAGAGTGTAAAATCCTAAAAATAAGAATAGTATTGAAATTAAATATATATATCCACTTGTATAAGCATTGATAAGGATACTTTGAATTGTAAAATAAGTAATAAATAAGAATAAGAATAAGAATAATTTGATAGGATATGTTTTTCTTATAGAGCTAATTATGCTTATTGTAAATAATAGGAACCAAAATAAATATACAAAAGGAATTGAAAATATCCTCGCATCGTCAGAATTTTGTTGTGGTAAAAATAGCAATGGAAATAAATTTAAGAAAAATATAATATGAATCAAATAGTTGTTAACTAGCATAGAATATTTCTTTCATTAGATATATTAAAATAATCATTGATAGCGTAATATATAGGGTGTAAATTTTCTTTGTGAAAGTATTTCTCTTTATATAAGAAAATAAGCTGATACCTATTATAAATGTAAATGCGGCATTTATTTTTACAGCACCAATCCAATCATATTTTGGAATAATTATATAATAACATATAACTGCTAATATGGTATTTACAGTGAAAATGATACTTCTTTTTCCTTGCTGTCCTGAAGTGACTAGATATAGCTCTGGAGTAAACCAGAATATATACTTAGATAAAGCTATTATAATAATATATATAGTATATTGAGATAAAATTAAATAGTTAGTTCCAAAAAAATAATATAAAATATACTTTTCAGTAATGTAATATGCTCCTACAGTAATTAGACCGATAGATATTATACATATTGATATGTTATTTATTACCTTGCTATTTCCTGAATGAATTTCACGCGAGATTTTTGGTAACAGTACAGTATATAAGATATTAAATGATATTAATAAACCAGTATTTATTTTTATAAATACTTGATAATATGCAACTGATTCGTACGATTTATAATGTTGCAGAAGGAAAACATCTACGGTTACCAAAATTATATTTATTATAACTAGAATTGCATAAGGAAAAGATTCTAGAAACTCTCTTTTAATACATTTATAGTTAGAGGTAATAGATATGAAGGCTTGTTTAGTATAAAGAGATGCTTTAATCAAATTATAAAGACAATAACATAAATATGCTAAAGCAATGACAAATATATTGTTTGGTAGTAGATATATAGATGCTATAATTAATATTATATATAGAATAGTACTTTCTAAGTTAACTTGAAGTTCTTTATTAAATTTTTCCTCTCCTTGAATTAAAGCAAACCGACTATTTGCTAGACTGAGAAATAATGCTGATATCATGTAGATATGAAGAGTTATTGATTCCCTATAATTATTAATACCTAAGTAAATATAAAGGCTCAGTATTATATAAAGTATGGCAAACAGAATAATTTTAATTGTGTCATGTCTTTTTAAATTAGATATTCTCTTTCCTTGGGATATGTCCTTTACTAATTTAATTCTGAAACCATAATCTGACAGATTTGTTAATAACCATGCAACGGTAAATGCATAACTAATTAGGCCAAAATCGTTGATATTTAGTTTTAGAGCTAATAAAGAGAAAGCTCCTAATTGGACAATAAGTTTAAGAGAAAAACTACCTCCAGCGTTTATAACTTTCTTTATCATAAGCTATTTTTTATATACCATTGAATTGATTTCTCTAAGCCAGAGTTTATATCAAATTCTGGGGAATAATTTAAATTGCCTTTAATTTTAGCAATTGATGCTAATGAATGTCTGACATCTCCTTGCCGGAATTCTTTATATATAGGTTCTTTTTCATAAATAAAATTGTTTTTTTTGAGTTCGTTCTTTATTTTTGAAAATAAACTATTCAAACTTGTCTTTTGCCCATAAGCAACATTATATACTGTATTTTTTGCTTTATTATTATTTGTTGTTGCAGCCAGTATATTTGCTTCAACTACATTATTAATAAAACAGAAATCACGGCTAGTTTCACCATCACCATTAATGTAAATATCATGGCCATGTACCATTGCAGATATCCATTTAGGAATTACTGCGGCATATGCTCCATTAGGGTCTTGTCTAGGGCCAAAAACGTTAAAGTATCTTAAACCTATTGTATTGAGCCTATATACTCTATGGAATATATCTGCATATAGTTCATTCACATATTTTGTAATAGCATATGGTGAAAGAGGATTTCCAATAGTATCTTCAATTTTAGGCAGACTTTCATGATCACCATATGTCGAGCTACTTGCAGCATAAGTGAAGTTTTTAACTTTGGCATCCCGAGCTGCAACAAGTATATTTAAAAAGCCTGAGATATTAGTTGCATTTGTTGTAATTGGATCGTTTATAGAACGTGGCACAGAGCCAAGAGCTGCTTGATGTAAAACATAATCTATATCTTTGCATGACTGGTGGCAATGACTGATATCCCGAATATCACCTTCTATAAAATTAAATCTGGCCCATTGTTCAGGTGTTATTTTTTCTTTTATTTCTAATAAATTATGTTCATGGCCTGTAGAGAAATTATCTAAACCTGTTACAAGTTGATCTGATTTTAGTAACATTTCTAGTAAATTGGATCCAATAAACCCTGCTACACCAGTAATAAGCCATTTTTTAGGTGAATTAACTAATGCTTCTTTTTGCTTAATGAAATTATTCATTGTTATCCTTAGTTTTTAGTAAAACAAAGTATCATAGGAGCTGTATGATACTTTGTTATTGTATAATTTTATGCTTTAACCACTTTGTTATTATTGTTTTTATACTTACCTCTAGTATCAATAACTTGTAACGAGTGGTTAAGAATTAATTCATAGTCAAACTTGTCATGATCAGTTGCTAAAATAGCACAATCAAAATTTTTCAATGATTCAGCTGTGATTGGCTGACTTTTTAAATTAAAAAAGTGATTACGCATTTTGGGAAATATGGGAACATGAGGATCTGAATATTCAGCAGTTGCACCTAAATCTTGGAGTTTTTCTATTATATGTACAGATGGGCTTTCTCTCATGTCATCAACATTCTTTTTATATGCGATACCGAGTACTAAGATACGGCTACCATTAATGGATTTATTCGCTTTATTAAGTGCTAATACGATTTTAGTGACAACATAATCCGGCATTGATGAGTTGACTTCACCGGAGAGCTCAATAAAGCGGGTATTAATACCATATTCTCTGGCTTTCCACGTTAAGTAGAATGGATCAATAGGTATACAGTGACCACCTAATCCAGGGCCTGGGTAGTAAGGGACAAAGCCGAAGGGTTTGGTTGCCGCTGCTCTAATGACTTCATGGATATCAATACCCATTTTGTCTGCAACTAGCTTCATTTCGTTGACTAAACCAATATTGACAGCCCTATGTATGTTCTCAAGCAGTTTAGTCATCTCTGCTGCTTTGGTTGAACTGACAGGAACAACTTGATCAATAGCTGGTTGGTAAACTGCGATACCTGCTTTTAAGCAGTTTTCAGTATGGCCACCAATGACTTTAGGAATAGTTCTGGTTTCGAAATCAGGATTGCCTGGATCTTCTCGTTCTGGTGAATATATAAGGAATATATCTTCACCCACTTTTAAGCCTTTTTCTTCAATCCTGGGTAATAACTCTTCTTCTGTAGTTCCTGGATAAGTCGTACTTTCTAAGGACAGGACTTGTCCTGTCCTTAAATGAGGTTTTACCATATCCGTAGTATTAATAACGAAGCTCATATCGGGTTCACGATATTTATTCAAAGGTGTTGGGACGCAAAGAATGATGGCATCACATTCAGCGATTCTGGCAAAATCAGTCGTTGCCTCGAAACCTGTATTGATTGCTTGATTAATTTTGGATGCAGGAATATGTTCGATATAACTTTGGCCTTGACTTAATTTATCTGTTTTTGCTTTATCAATATCAAAACCAATAACCTTAAATCCGATATCGTTATACCTGAGCATTAAAGGTAAGCCAACATAACCAAGACCAACAATGGCAATAATTGCTGTTTTATTATCAAATTTATCGGTGAGAATATTGAGTGATGACATATTTTGCCTTTTAAGGTTCTTATTTAAAAATGAACTAGTGAAATTAAATAACATTTGATTTTTAGTAGAATGCTATTTATTTTCACAGGTTTTACTTTTGGTAGCTGAATCTTTAATAAAGTTTGTTAAGTTATTTGTGTAAGGTGTGCCTATGACGGTGATAAAAAATGTAACATCAAAGCTACCGCACTAGGTTGTTGGCTCCCAG
This sequence comes from Photorhabdus tasmaniensis, assembly GCF_011189505.1. Taxonomy (GTDB): domain Bacteria; phylum Pseudomonadota; class Gammaproteobacteria; order Enterobacterales; family Enterobacteriaceae; genus Photorhabdus; species Photorhabdus tasmaniensis. The sequence continues at coordinate 52,759 of NZ_PUJU01000012.1, read as the reverse complement.
AACGCCTGTAGGGTTCTATAATCTTATCCATTGCATTGATTTTTCAGTACTTCTTCCTGCCGTAACAAGAAAGTAATGGGGGATAAGATTTTGTAACTATTTGGGGGGAGAGTAAACTGTAAGTTTCTCCAGGTCAAGCTTAATACGCCGCTTGTTTAATTAATTGATAGAATAAGGCTGCCAATCGGGGATTTTGATGTTTTTTTGTTGGAATCGTTCCCGCAGTTGAATTCGAGGTTATTTTTTAGGTAAGAGTCAAGGCCGGTAGTCTTAAGGAGGATTTAGTTAGTTGTTTAATTAAAGAAAGGTGTGAAAATGCCATCTTTTCTGATCAGGGGGTCACTTTGAAGAGCTTTAGAATAATACAATTTAAGTTGTTTATTGAGTTCTTCTATATTATAACACCTATGTTTTTCCAGTGCCTTTGGCGTAGGGTCATCTAGAATCAGTACATAAGGCATTCCCTCCATTCAATGCTGTTCTCAATGATAGTCCGCTATTTCTATTTGCTATTTTTAGAATATTGGTTAGTTTTAATTTTAAACTATAGTGAATTTCTCAGTATTTCAAAGGTATGGCTACAATTGTGGATCTTTCGTTCCATTACATTGTAAAGAAATTCTTTATAATTGCACTCACTTGAGGTCCAATATTAATTTTTTGATATTTCGGGGGTTGATGGCGGTTAAGAATGAGCCTAAGGAAACGCCGATACATAGGATAAATAATTTTATGGATATAGATTCATCCAGAAGGAAGTAAGCAAAGAATATTGCCCAAACGGTGTAGGTGATGTTTAAAGCCATCGCACGAATGGGTTGGAGTATGCTGATTGCTCGATAGTAGAAGAGGTATGAGACGGTAGTTGTCAGTGAGGTTATTAGTAGCAGGCTGGATAGTGTGAAACTTGAGAAGATGTGTCTTGCATTAGGTAGTGAGAATATGAAGGTTATGATAAGGATAATATAACCTACCGAAGAGGAGAGTTGTCTTATAAAATAGGCGATGTCAGCCGGGATGTTTTTGTTCATTCCGTAGGAGCTGATGACAACTTCAGATCCCCAGCCCAATGCGCAGATGAAGGCAAAAAGGAAACCTGTCCAGTTAGATATTGTTTGGGTTGTTGTTGAATAGCCTAGTATTATGGTACATACAACGGCTAATATTAGGCCTAATGTTCCTATCAGGTGAATTTTATCTTTAAATAGGCAGAATGAAATTAGAGAACCAATGGCAGGGTAGGTTGCAGCGATAATTGCGGTATAACCAACACCAATATGTTGAATGGCGAGGATATAACAAGACATGCCTATTGGGCCACCCAGCATAGCGGCCAGTACGATTATCCAGTATTTTTTATTCTTGGTGATGGCGATTATTGTCCGATATTTTTGTTGATATAATAGGTATATAAACATGTATGCACATGAAATCAGGTCATTTAAGAAGGCAATGATTATAGGAATGAGGAAATAAGAGGAAAGAGTGTTGCTTTTTAATAAAATAGCTAAAAGAACACCAGTGAGTCCCCAAAAAACACCAGAGAATAATCCATAGGTATTGGCTGTTATTTTATGGTTTGTGAGCATAGCTATTTGGATACTTTTTCATAAGTTTATCGGCTCATATTAAGAGGTTAGTTCCATAATTTCTATTTTCCTTTTTTGAGGCTAGAATTGAAGGAAGTATAATGCATATGATATATCCAATGATGAGGTTTTTGTTGGCTTGTTATTTTAATTTTTTGAATTATATGATTTTTAATGACTTGTATGTTAAGCGTTTTATAGGATTGTTGTTTATCCAGATGGTTAATGTCGGCAATATGGCTTTCAGTCGGCTCTATGACATGAATATATTAACAGATGCTGTGTATGAGCGGATGTAGCCGGTGAGAAAGCGTCGATGCTATTTTAAAAGATCGTAAATACAATCTTCTTTGGGTTGAAACTCAATAGGCGCATTAATAAGAGTCTTTCTAATGTTTTCGAAATCATAATTTTCGCAAGATATCTTTAAGTCATTTAATAATGAATCTAATTTATCCCAAGGTAAAAATATTTCGTTTGCCGTCATTATCCTCGGGTGATTGGTGATAGAAACGTTATCACCAATGAGTAACTCTTCATAAAGTTTTTCACCTGGTCTTAATCCTGTTATTTTGATTTCTATATCACCATGAGGATTGGTTGTATCTTTAACTGTCAGGCCAGAGAGGTTAATCATTTTTCGGGCAAGGTCATAAATTTTTACTGATTCGCCCATATCCAGAACAAAAACGTCGCCGTTGTTACCCATCGCTCCCGCCTGGATGACTAATTGGGCGGCTTCTGGGATAGTCATGAAGTAACGTGTAATATCTTTGTGAGTTAGTGTTATTGGTCCTCCATTTGCCATTTGTTGCTCGAAAAGGGGTACCACTGAGCCAGATGAGCCAAGTACGTTGCCGAAACGAACCATCGAGAATTTTGTATGGCTGTTTTCTTTAGCAAAGGCTTGCAGTATAAGTTCTGCAAATCTTTTTGTTGCCCCCATTGTATTGGTCGGGCGGACAGCTTTGTCGGTAGAGATTAATACAAATTTTTCAACTTTTTGTTTAATTGCTGCTTGTGCAAGTGAGAGTGTGCCAAAGATATTATTATTTATACCCTCCAGTGTGTTCATTTCTACCAGTGGGACGTGTTTATATGCAGCAGCATGGTATATTGTGTTAATATTGAATTTGTTTATGATTTTGTTTATTTTTTCTGAGTCTTTTATATCACCTAGAATTGGAATGATATTTATATTGAGTTCTCTTTCCAGATTTATTTTTTGCAGATCCATTTCTATTGAGTAAAGGCAATACTCTGTTAGCTCAAATAATATTATCTGAGATGGTGACTGGTTGATGATTTGTCTACACAGTTCAGATCCTATTGAGCCGCCAGCGCCTGTAATAAGGACGTTTTTATTTTTGATGTTTTTGCTGAGTAAATCTTGTAATGGGTTAACTTGTTCTCTTCCTAGCAGATCGTTAATAGAAACCCGTTTTAGTGAGTTTATTTGGGCTTTTCCTTCAACCAGATCGTTGAAGCTTGGAATGGTGAGTATTTCACAATGTTCTTTTTGAAGTCTTTCAAGTATTTTTTTTCTATCAGATATTGATGCACTAGGTATGGCGAGTAATATTTTCTTTATATTATATTTTTCTACTAAAGATGTTATTCCTCCTGGAGGGAAGACATAAACTCCATGAATAGATAAATTATGTAATTTAGTGTTATCATCAATAAAAGCAATAGGATTGAACTCTCTATGTTCTCTTAATATCGGTAGAAGTTGCCGGCCAGATTCTCCTGCCCCATATATAATTACTGGAGAGCCTTTATTTTTTAATAAATTACGCAGTGTCCTGTATAAGAATCTTGTACCACAGAGTGATATTACTAGAAAAGAGAAGTAAATAATCGGTACAGTTCTGGGTAAGAATGCCTGTTTATATAAGGAGAGTGCTGCTAGTAGTAGAGAAGATAGAAATGAACCGATAATAGCCCATTTTAATATTCTCATATTAACGTATTTTATTATAGATCGGTAAAAGCCAATTTTTAAGAAAATAAAGAGCGTGCAGGGGATGACAAATATAATAACTAGCCAATGTTGTAAACTAGAGATTGGCACTTCTCTATCAAGCCGTAGCCACATACTTAACCAGTATGAAATACTGATCATCAGTATATCTACTGCCAGGAGAGTTATGGTTTTTATTAATCTATCTTGGCTAAATACTATTCTTTTATTCATAATTTTTAATTACCTAAAAACTACTTTATAAATGGTTTTAAAAATAATATTCAGATCATGGAAAAATGATTTGTCATTAACATATTCTAAGTAGTATTTGGCTTTTATAGGCATCACAATATCAATATAGGCTTGATGAGGATTTGCATATTTAGCTAATATTTGATTTTCATCGATCATTTCTATAGAAGCCAAATCTGTTATCCCAGGTTTGACAGATAATATTTTGTTTCTTACGTCATCTGGGTATTTATCCATAAATTGTGGGACTTCTGGTCTTGGCCCGACTAGACTCATTGTTCCTTGAACAACATCAATGAGTTGAGCTAATTCATCAAGTTTGTATTTGCGTATAAATTTTCCAGAGTTTGTAATACGTCGATCATGACCTACAGTGAGTTGGCCTTTTTGTTCTGAACCGGTAGTCATACTTCTAAATTTGTGAATATAAAAATCTTTATTATATTGACCTACGCGTTTTTGCCGGAAAAAAATAGGCCCTTCCGAGTCTATTTTTATCCAAATGGCAATTGCGATTAATATAGGAGAGAGAATAATTAGCCCAATTGAAGATGCAATGAAATCAAAAACTGTTTTTATTATTGAATAAGTTATTTTCATTTATTCAAGAATCCCTTTAATTGTTTTGATAACGTAGATCTGGTCTTCTTGGGTCATTTTTGTGTATAAAGGAATGGATACAATTCTTTTAAAGTTTTCTTCTGCTACAGGAAAGTTTTTTTTATCAAGAGAATAGGTGTTTTTCCATATGGGTTGTTTATGTAGTGGGATAAAATGGACAGAGCAACCTATATTTTTTTCTGCCATTTTTATGATAAAGTCGTCTCTTGATATCTTAACTTTATCATTCAGTCTGATAGTATATAAATGCCAGGCATGTTGGCTATTAGGTTCTTTAGGTTTAGTCGGTAAAATAATGGGTAAGTTTTTTAATTCACTATCGTAAAATTTAGCCATCTCTTCCCTTTTCTTCTGAAAAGAGTCTATTTTCTGTAATTGGTGAATACCAATGGCTGCACAAATATCTGGCATATTATATTTGTAGCCTGGTTCAATCACTTCGTAGTACCAGGCGGGTGTTTTAGATTGATATCTGTCAAAAGCATCTTTACTAATGCCGTGCAAACGCATGACTTTTGCTCTTTTTATAATGTCTGGATTTCGGGTTACTAGCATCCCGCCTTCAGCCGTTGTCATGGTCTTATTGGCGTAGAAACTAAATACGGTGACATCGGTGTCCAGAGTGCCAATTTTTTTTCCTTTGTATAAGGTTGGGAATGAATGAGCGGCATCTTCAACTATTCGTAGATTGAATTCTTTAGCTAGAGCAATGATTTCATCCATATCACAGGATAAACCGGCAAAGTGTACTGGTATAATCGCTTTAGTTTTGGATGTGATTGCTTTTCTTATTGCGGTTGGATCAATATTCAGGCTGTTAGGTAAAGAATCAACAAAAATAGGGTGAGCACCCAGATAACGGACAACTTCTGCCGTTGCAGTAAAGGTGTAGGTAGGGACGATGATTTCATCACCAGGTTGGATACCAATGGCTTCCAACGCTAAATGTAATCCAGCCGTTGCTGAATTTACCGCGATTGCTTCAACATCAGAATCTAAATATTGAGCAAAATCTTGTTCAAATCTTCTGGCTTTAGGCCCAGTAGTTATCCAACCCGTTTTAAGTGAGTCAATGACTTCATCAATTTCTTCTTGGCCGAGCTCTGGAAGTGCGAAAGGGAGAAAAAAAGAGTTCATGATATAATCCTTATCTTTTATTTTTTACGTGGAATTTCTTATTGAATATAATTTTAATTATTCCAATGAGATACCCTGATCCATAAGATAAATGTATGCACAGAAATATTAAGGGTAAGGACATGTAATTTTTTTTATTTTTAATATGGGCTTTTATTGATATCAGTAAAGCCAGAGATAAATAGATAAAAATACAACTTATATATAGATATAAAAATATTGGGTTAATGAATGAGAAGATTAGCCCCAGGATTAACCCTAAAACAAAAGTCGGTGGTATTAATTGTCGGAATGATGTTGTTTTTTTTAATTTTAAATTGACTAATGGTTTAAATAAACCGTATTGATAGAACATAGAGCAGATTTTTTTAATTGAATCTCTGGGGTAGTAATCAATAATAACATCGGGCACAAGATATATATTACCTCCATGTTTTATAATTCTGCTGTTAAATTCATCATCTTGGTTTCTAGTTAAATCCTCGTCAAATAGCCCTATTTTATCGAATATATTTCTTCTGAAAAAACCAAAAGGTACTGTATCAACTTTTTTTATATTATTGACACCAATTCGAAAATGGGAATTACCCATGCCAAAGTGACTACTTAAGGCATATGCAATAGTATGAGCAGTAATCGTAGGATTGCATGGTTTTGTACTAAGAACTCCACCTATATTATCAATGTCAAATTGTTTTGATAAATTATATAGTTTGGATAAGTAATTGCTAGGATAGTTAGAATGAGCATCAATTCTGGCTATATATTCTCCTGATGAATTTTTTATACCAATATTCAGAGCAGTAGGTACATGTTTCTCAGGGTTGTATAGTAGCTTGATGAATTCATATTTCTCGGTATAACTTTGAATGATTTTTAAAGTACCGTCTGAGCTATAGCCATCTATAAAGATAATTTCTAATTGTTCGGTAGGATAATCTTGTTTTAGAAGTGATTCGATACATCCTTTTATATATTTCTCTTCATTTAATATAGGGCAAATTACTGATATATTTATCATGATTGAATAATAACCTCTATTTGGACAGTAATAATAGTTATTTAAGTGTAATTTCTATATTTTGTTCAAATCTTCTGGCTTTGGGCCGGTAATTATCCAACCAGTTTTAAGTCAATCAATAATTTTATCTATTTTAGATTGTTTAATTTCAGGTAATGCGAAAGAACGGCATTTGTTATTTGTGATTTATTATTGCCTTTAAGAATTTATTTGATAAATTATTATATGTGTGGTTTTTTAATGCGTATTTTGTACCGTTATTTCTTAATTCAATTTTCTTTTCCTTTGGCAGTTTATTTAATTTAAGTAATCCATTCGCAATGGCTTGCGGCGATTCAGGTGGGATAGATAATCCGCAATTTGCATCAGCAACAATGTCATTACCCGCTTCAACAGAATGTAATACTATGCATCCTGCCATCATATAATCTATGAGTTTATTCGGTGAAATTCCAAATCTATATATAGATTTTCTATGCCAACCTATATAAGCAATATCGAATAATGGGAGCAGAGCAGGGATCTGTGTTTTCGGTATTGGATCACTAAAGGTAATGTTTCTCAAATTAAGTAAATTAGCTTGTTTTACCAGATTTTCTTTTTCCAGCCCAGAACCTACCAGCAGAAAATGAAAATTTTGTTCTTCTAATAATTTTGCAGCATCAATCAGGTAGTTCATGGCATTGGGTTTTCCAAGCGATCCGGCATAACCCACAATGATTTTATTCTCTGCTTTGCAGTGATTGATTATTGCTTTGATATGAGGTGAAATAGGATCGATATTTTCAGTTTGCCAATCATTTTCAACGATACCATTAGGTATAATATGCAATTTTTTCAGGTCTAAGCCATGTTTTTTCATATGATCATGTACATTAGGGAGTATTGAAATTACCGTATCTGAATGGCGATAAGCATAATTTTCAGCAAATTGACATAATCTTATGAAAGGATGTTTTGGCGACATGCCGCCTATTTCGATAGGAGAGAGAGGCCATAAATCGTGAACTTCATAAACTAATTTAGCTTTAGCCTTTTTTGCCAGGTGTTTTGCGATCCAAATGTCCAAGGGGTAAGTACTTGATGCAATAACGATATCTGGTTTATTCTCTTTTATTATATTATTTGTATCGAACCATATCTGCTTTAAGAAAGAGAATATATTTTTTATCCGGTCTAATCCATTATTATAGTAATTAGGGGTCGGATACCAGATAAACTTTAATCCACAAATATTTTCGGTGGTTTTTTTATTCTCTGTGAGTTCGGGCTGTTTTGTACGGACATGGGAATAAGAAGCTGCAAGTATGGTAATATTATGTCCAGATTTAAGCCACTCTTGGCCTAGATAATATGGTCGAAATTCCATACCAAGATCTGGCGAACCGGCATAATGGTTTATGTAGACTATATTCATAGTGATTTTTCTAATTCGTCAGCAATTTTTATGGCAGCAACGCCGCCACCATATATAGATTGAACAGCGTGTATATTAGTATTAATCATATTATGAACTGATTGGGTTATTTTTTTATTCTCAGCATCGGATAATTTGTTCACACCTGTTTCAATTAATTCTACCCATTCAGTTTGATCTCTCACTGTTACACACGGTTTTCTAAAGAAAAAAGCTTCCTTTTGTAGTCCTCCACTATCGGTAATAACCAGATCTGTATTTTTAAGTAGCCATAACATTTCTAAATATCCAACCGGTTCGATTAAGTGAACATCTAAATGTAAGTTATATTTCTCCAACATTTTTTTAGTTCTTGGGTGAAGAGGAAGCACAACGGGGTAAATTGTTTTATGTATGTCATTTAATGCGTTCACTATTTCAGTTAATCGTTTTTGATTATCGGTATTTTCAGCGCGATGGAGTGTTGTTAATATGAAATGTTGTGTGGGAATAAGTTCATCAGGTCTTTTTGCTATTCGGCTAAAATATAAAGCAGCATCTTCCATTACATCACCCACTTTTTTTATATTAACCGGCTTTGAACTGAATCCTTCTCGTTGTAGGTTATTGATTGCTGTCTCTGTGGGACAGAAAAGAATTGAGCTAACATTATCTGTGAGTATTCTATTGATCTCTTCTGGCATCTCCATATTAAAGCTACGTAAACCGGCTTCAATATGGATCACTGGAATATGTAATTTGGATGCAGATAATGCTCCCGCTAAAGTAGAGTTCGTATCACCATATACCATGACTGCATCGGGTTTTGCTGTGATAAGTACCTTTTCAATTTCAATTAACATTTTTCCTGTCATTTCACCGTGCGTGCCACCATGAATATTGAGAGTGTAATCAGGTTGAGGGATTTTTAATTGATTGAAAAAGATATCAGACATATTAGTATCAAAATGCTGGCCGGTATGAATGATAATTTCTTTAAATTTATTATGATTTTGTAAGGCGCGAGACACCGGGCTGGCTTTAATGAATTGGGGTCTTGCTCCTAATACCGTTATGATTTTCTTCATATTTGATTAATTTCCAAATTGTTGATAAAATTCAACAAGTTTATTTTGTTCAATATCCCAATTGTATTTTTTATTTACTGCTAAAAACCCGTTATTACCCATTTCTTCCGCTATATCATAGTTATTCGATAAATAATCTATCGCATCAGCTAACTCTTTAGGGTTTAATGGATCAATACAAATTCCACAATTGTTTGTGACAATAATATCTTTCCATAATGTGAAATTTGAAGCGATAACAGGAATACCTGCACTCATATATTCGAACATTTTATTCGGTTGGGCATCGATATGATTGGGTAATGGATGAAATAGAACAATTCCAGCAATAGATTTAGATAAAAGTTCTTTTGTTTCTATCCGATTTAGAAAGCCAAGTTCATCTATTTTATGCCAATTCCCCATGCTTTTTATTTTATTTTCTAAATCTTGTTCAGAGAAACTGCCTGCTAATTTCATTTTTGTGTCAGTTTTCAGGTAAGATATTGATTCCACCATTTCTTCTATGCATCTAATGGCAGATATACCTCCTACATAGCATATTTGTTTTTCTTTCTTATCCCAATTTTTGTTATTATTACTTAGTTCGCCTAATATTGGGTAATTATTAATGTCTATTGTGTTTTTATTTAATTTTAAGTATTTATCTCTTATTGCGGGTGTCGCAGTAATAATTCCGTTAAATTTAGGGATAGCATAATTTTCATAGAGGGAGAATGTTTTAGAGATAATTGTTTTTGTTAATTTATTTAAATAAGGTTTACTAAGAATCTGTTTGGGGACATCTTCATGGGCATCAAAGATGACTGTTTTACCTTTCTTTTTAAGTCGTAATCCTATAGGTATTAATTCCGGATCATGGAAATGATATAGGTCAGAATCTAATTCTAACGCTTTTTTATAAACTCGTTCGGTTGTTTTAAAGATTCTATTTAATCGGCCTGGCAGTATATCCACGTCAATGATAGTTATATTATTCTTTACTTCATTACCTTTACCATCTGCAACAATAAGAGATACTTCATGCTTTTTTTGTAAACCAGAACATTCTTTTAGGAAAATACGTGTATCAAAACGCGGATGTGCCGATGTCATATGTGTGATTTTCATAAGGAGTTCTTGTTATTTTTCGTAGGAAATAAGAATAATAGTATGCTTAATATTAGCAGCCCATATGTCAGGAGTAGTGCTGTAATTGCCGTGTTTGATGCCGTGTATACGAACGGTAAATATAATGTTGTTGAAAATTCAAATGGAACTTTTTTTGCACTCAGGTTCATTGCGAAGATGAGCATATTAAATATAAAGAAATTTATTATTAAGCCAATGACACCATATCTGGCTATACCGTCCCCAATAAAGCCAGTATTCGCAGATCCTATGGTGCCATAATATATATGAGAAATTATTTTAGGTGCGTCTTTAGTGAATTCCTTATTATTATTGAAGGTATAATCATAAAAATAAAAGGTATTTAATGTTGGTGTGAAGAATATTCTGCGTAACCAGTGTATAAGTGGGTCATAGAAATCGAAAATAAAATACAGTAATCCGGCAGCAAGGAATGTGTAGAGGATTATATTTATCACGGAGTTACTTATGTTTCTTTTCCCTTTTATATAGAAGAATAGTGTTATAACGGTGAGATTCATGAATGCGATACTTTTTAATCCTGAAGAGCAATAGATTAAATAAGAAATTATAATGCTTATTGCAATAAACAGATATTTAACAAAACCTTTTACATAAAATGAAGCTAATAATAATAAGGGTGAAATTACGTATCCCCCACTTGTTATAATATACATGGTTAATAGTGATGTATTTTCTTTAAAGTTTTCTCTCACGGAGTAAACTTTAAATATATTAGGTGGTATTAAACTGAATGCAGGGTTAGTAATAACAAAGAATAAAACAATAATGCCGCATCCTATTATGATTATTTTATATAAATCCCAGGGGATTTGTAGTTTTGGTAACGTAATTCTATTTACTATTCGAAAAAATAATATAGATAATAGGAATAATATATTTATTGTGGATATGAAAATCACTGAGTATATAGAAGCTGAATTAATTAAAGGAAATATAATTGATATGGGTATGATGTAAATTATATATATTAACCATAAAAAAACCATAATTGGATTTTTTTGGTTATTAAGTAAGATTAGTGGTAATAATGATATCCAGCAGAATAAGATACTTAAGTGACCTTGTGGGCTAATATTATAGCCTTTTACCTCTTGGAATGTGTCTAATATAAGCACAGCATTTAGATATATAATTACCTGATATAGGAATATTTTTAGTATTATTTTGATTTTGTTTTGCATTTTTTTCTAATGAAAAAGTAAATGATTGATAATACTAATATGGACAGAAAGTACATGGTGATAAACTGATAGTATGCCCAACTGATAGGCCCATGTTTTATGTAATAATAGCCGATATTAGACACGGATCTATTCCAATTGTTATATAAGTTTATTATTTCTTTGTTTTTAAAATATTGATTTCTATTTATAAGATCTTTTAACAGAAGGGTATGTATTCTATGATATTTCATATTGCTTGGGTTACCAATTAAATCATAGCTCGACCATTCATTTTTTATGTCGAATTTAAATATATTGCTACTGATTGATTGATATAAACTTTCTGACATTCTTTCACTTTTATCTATATTAATATGATTTTCGAAGGATTCAATGCCATAAGTAGAGTAAATCATTCCATTTAATACAAAAGCCAATTTATCTGAACTTGCTTTAGGATCGACATATTCTTCAATCCAGGGCATATTATTTAAAGTGGTTAGGCTACCCCCTTTATTGATCGGCGCTAGTGATGATTTGTATAGTAAATGGGAGGTTAATAGATACTTATCATCACTGAAATAGTCATGCGCTCTCAATAAGAGAATTATTGCATATGCATCGGTTAATCCAGACCACCAAGGGGCGGAGAGTTTATTATTTTCATATCCTTTATATGGCCAATCAAAATCATATAAATAATGATTTTCACCTTGGAATAACTGAATGTTGTTTAATAGCCAATCGGCTGAGAATTTAAAATTAGCAATTAGTTCCTCTTTATTGAATTTAGGTGGTGGCACGTTCCATCCTGGTAAGGAGGAATCCGTTCTCCATAATATATTGGTATTATCTTTTCCTGAGCCTAAAGAAGAGTATATTATTCCATAGTGAACGACATAAAACGGAGATAGAAACGGCTCGGGAATATGTGGTGAATGTGATAAGGGAAAGCCATTGCTATTAAATTCGCGTTGAGTAAATTTCCCATTTATGACTAAATTTCTGACACTACTATTGAATTCATCTAATTCATAAGCATATTTATTGAATGCATAGCTCACAAGCATCACGATAATGATATAGGGAATTATTTTCATTATTTTCTTTTTTTTCTGCATGTTAACCTTCTTTTTTGCGTATGAACGATAATTTTAAAATATAAGCAGTACTGATCAGATAAAGGGTAAGACTGGTGAATGAGAATAATAGAATGGAGAGATAAATGTCTCCTAATATGTATCCAATGGAAAGAGCCATAAATCTTAATATAATAGATGTTGTTTGAATAAATAAATTGCTCTTCTGGTATTCATAAATGGATAAATATATTGATAATGATGAATATATTATTTGTCCAGATAAATGAGGTATTAGGCATAATAGATATTTACCTGATTCATGCCATTCTTCACCAAAAATAAATGTTATAATTGGTATGCCAACCAAGTATGTTACTGTGGCAAATAAGAGAGAAATGAGTGTTAGGTAATAGCATGTTTTTTTGATTTTTAAGAAAGATGATGCAGGAGTACCTTTTAAATATCCTTGTAATATAGATGAAACGGTTTGGTTTAGTAGTGTAATCGGCGCACCTGATATTTTAGATGCGATTAAATAAAATCCTGCGGATTTTAGCCCGTAGGCAGACATTATGAACAATTGAGGGAGTTCATTACTAACCGTATTAATTAAGCTGGCTGGGAAGTCATAAACTGGAAATTTGTAATATTTCTTAGCAAGTAGTCTTATTTTTCTAAACTCGTTTTTCTTTATCACCAGACGATATTGAGATTTTTTACTCAAAAATATCACACCTAATGATTGGCCTAATATTTGCCCCAGGATAAGACTGCTTGCGCCTAAACTAGCGATACCCCCGATTATTTGAACACTAATCATCGTGACCGTTTGAGCTATTTTAGTGATAGAGAATTCACGGTATTGTTTTTTTCTTATACTGTTGAAGCTCATTGCTCTATAAAACCCATAAGTAATAATGCCTAGAGGTATATAGTATAGGTGGTTTCCTATGATTGTTTTTTCTGGGATATTAACTATTGCAAAAATAGTGATTGCTATAAAACTAATGATGATTGAAATTATACAAGATAATGTGACTAATGAATTAATTTCACGTTCTTTTTCTGATGCGCTGATTGAAAATTCATAACGGAGGCAAGCACCTACTGCCAAAATACTTAAAATGGAGGAAAGTGAAGCATAAATCCCTAATTCTTCAGGTGAAAATAATCTTGTCAGTACTGGTGTTGATAGCAGTAGTAATATCTGGCTTATTAATGACGAAAGTAATAAGCCAGATAGATTCCTTAGAAATTTATTATTCATAGAATTTAAATTGAGCTGGAGATTTTGTTAATTAAATCTATGGATAAATAAGGATGCATAGGCAAACTAATCACTTCCTGGGCTATTTCGTCACCGACAGGCAGAGTAATATTGCTGGCAACCGCAGGTTGTTTATTCAAGGGAATGGGGTAATGCACTGCGGTTGGAATGCCTTGTTCTTTTAGTCTGCGTTGCAATTCATCGCGGTTTTTAACCCGAATAGTATATTGTGCATAGGCAGAGAGATTGTGGGGTTCAATATATGGTGTGGTTGTGATGCCGATTTTGTTTAACGCTTGATTGTAGTTTTCTGCCACACATTGACGTAATGCTATTTCTTCCTCAAAGATGTCCAGTTTGGGCAGCAGAATGGCCGCTTGTAGCGTATCTAAACGGCTGTTAATGCCTATTCGGATATGATGGTATCGTCTGTCTTGACCATGACGGGCAATTTGACGAATAATTTTCGCCAGTTCTTCATCGTTGGTGAAAATAGCCCCGCCATCACCGTAGCACCCTAAGGGCTTGCTGGGGAAGAAGCTGGTGCACGAGAGCGTGGTTAAATTGCAGGAGCGCTTCTCTTTATAAGTTGCGCCAAAACTTTGGGCCGCGTCTTCTATTACGGTCAGGTTGTATTTTTCTGCGATGGCATTAATTTCATCAAAATCGGCACATTGGCCGAATAAAGAAACCGGAATAATTGCCCTGGTTTTCGGGGTAATCGCGGCTTCCAGCAGGGCCGGATCTACGTTATAGGTTGTGGGCTTGACATCAACATAGACCGGAATGCCACCCAGTAGTGCAACAGTTTCTGCGGTGGCGATATAGGTAAATCCGGGGGTGATAACTTCGTCGCCGGGTTTGAGGCCAATGGCCATTAAGGCAATTTGCAGGGCGTCAGTGCCGTTCGCACAGGTAATACAATATTTGGCTCCGGTGTAGGCTATCAGCTTTTCTTCTAATTCCGCCACTTCGGGCCCTAAAATATATTTTCCGTGGGTGAGGACTTTCTGGATATTCGCGTCAATTTTATCTTTAATTCTGCGTTGCTGGGCCGCGAGATCGGTGAATTGCATTGTTCTTTACCTTTTATACTTTAATTCGGGTCACGGTATGATGGTTGAGTTGATAAATATGCTGCGTGTGCGGGCAGGTTGTTATGGCTTGCCCGTGCAGCGGTAAATCTAATTGTTCACCAAATTCACTCATCCAGCCAATGTGTTTGGCCGGCACGCCGACCATCAGGGCATAATCCGGTACATCTTTATTGACGACCGCACCGGCACCAATAAAGGCATAGGCACCGATGGTGATACCACACACAATGGTGCAGTTGGCACCTAATGTGGCACCTGTTTTCACCCGGGTGGTTTTATATTCACTTTTTCTTTCAATCAATGAACGTGGATTATACACATTGGTAAATACCATGCTTGGGCCACAAAATACCCCCTCTTCTAAATGCACGTTGTCATAAACAGAGACGTTATTTTGTATTTTGCAATGATTGCCGAGGGTGACTTGATGACCAATAAAGACATTTTGTCCTAAAGAGCAGCCTTCACCAATTTGGGCACCGGAACACACATGGGTAAAATGCCAAATGCGGCTGTTTTTCCCGATTTGGGCCCCTTCATCAACGATGGCACTGGGATGTATCATTATGTGTTCAGTTGACATGAGATCTTTTCCCTTTATTTAATACGTTAAAGGTAACGAGAGGGTTTTATTATCTCTGGCTGAGAGATAGGCAGCGATAAGCAGTTCTAATGATTTTAATCCTTCCCGGCCATCCGTGATGGGATTAGCTTCGCCTTTCATGACCTCAATGACATTTTTATAATAAAGTGGGTGACCAAAGCCATAAACGGAAGTGGTTTCATAATTTGCTTCTTTGACTTGCCGGTCATACTCTTTTTCGTCGGAAAAATGCCACTCCTGGATTTCATTGACGGCTAAACCTCCCACCCGGACGGTGCCTTTTTCACCCAGAATGGTGATGGAGCCTTCAAGGTTTTGAGGGTAAGTGCACAGGGTGACGGCCATCGAGCCTAGTGTTCCGTCTCGCCAGCGGATGTTCAGTACCCCGGTATCTTCGGTTTCGATATCCAGGTGGGTTGATGTCATGGCCTGTACATCTTTGACCGGGCCGATTAACCATTCAATTAAGTCAACATAATGGCTGGCCTGATTCATGAAGGCACCGCCATCAAATTCCCATGTGCCCCGCCAGGCGGCTTGATCGTAATATTCTTGCGGTCGGGTCCAGAAAACATTGAGGTGAACCAGATGGATTTTGCCAAACCGTTTTTCACTGACCGCCCGTTTCAGTAATTGTAATGTGGCGTTCAAGCGATTCTGTTTGACGACGAAGAGACGTTTTCCGGCTTTATCTGCGGCTTTGACCATGTTTTCGCCATCGGCCAGTCGTGTCGCCATGGGCTTTTCTGTGACGACATGAAAGCCTTTATTAAAGCAGGCAATGGCTTGTTCGGGATGCAGCCCGGAGGGGGTGGTCAGGATAATGATATCGGCAGTGATATTATCCAGCATCGCATTGAGGCTGCTAAAACCCGGGACACCGGTTGTTTCTATTGCCGCTTTTAATACCGTTTGATCGTTATCACAGATTGCCACTAATTCAGCGTTTTCCTGATGTGTTGCCAGAGAATGAAAGTGATTTTTAGCAATTCTGCCACAACCCACTAAAGCGAATTTTATTTTTCGGTCTTTAATTATGTTAAGCATGGTTTGTCCTGGATTAAGCTTTGATCACGTTTGGGTGATTCGGGGAATATTTACCGCGGGTATCAACGATTAGTTTTGCGTTATTGATGATGAGTTCATAATTAAATTTGTCGTGATCGGTGGCTAAAATAACGCAGTCAAATTCTTTTAGGTTCTTTTCAGTGATAGGCTGGCTGATTAAGTTAAAATGGTGTTCACGCATTTTAGGGAATGCCGGGACGTGAGGATCGGAATATTCTACGTTGGCACCCAGTTCTTTTAATTTCTCCATGATATGTACCGAAGGGCTTTCTCGCATGTCATCGACATTCTTTTTATAGGCGATACCTAAAACTAAAATGTGGCTATTATTAATGGATTTATTCGCTTTATTCAGGGCTAAGACGGTTTTGGAAACAACATAGTCGGGCATGGATGAGTTGACTTCACCGGAGAGTTCAATAAAGCGGGTATTGATACCGTATTCTCTGGCTTTCCAGGTTAAATAGAAGGGATCAATGGGGATGCAGTGACCGCCTAATCCCGGGCCGGGGTAATAGGGGACAAAGCCGAAAGGTTTGGTTGCCGCAGCTTTAATCACTTCATGGATATCAATGCCCATTTTGTCGGCAACCAGTTTCATTTCGTTGACTAAACCAATGTTGACCGCCCGGTGTATGTTCTCAAGCAATTTAGTCATTTCGGCTGCTTTGGTTGAACTGACGGGAACCACCCGGTCAATGGCTTGTTGGTAAACGGCTATCCCGGCTTTTAAGCAGTTTTCAGTATGACCGCCAATGATTTTTGGGATGGTACGGGTTTCGAAATCAGGATTACCGGGATCTTCGCGCTCGGGTGAATAGACCAGGAAGAAGTCTTCTCCCACTTTTAACCCGTTTTCTTCTACCCGGGGTAATAATTCCTCTTCGGTGGTGCCGGGATAAGTGGTACTTTCCAGGGAGAGGAGTTGTCCGGCTCTTAAATAGGGTTTTATCATCTCGGTGGTATTAATCACGAAACTGATATCGGGTTCCCGGTATTTATTTAACGGCGTGGGGACGCAAAGAATAATCGCATCGCATTCGGTTATTTTTTCGAAATCTGTGGTAGCTTCAAAACCGGTATGGATGGCCTGATTAATTTTGGCTGCGGGAATATGTTCAATATAACTCTGGCCTTGATTTAATTTATCTGTTTTTGCTTTATCAATATCAAACCCAATAACTTTAAAGCCAATATCGTTATATCTCAGCATTAAAGGTAGACCAACATAGCCAAGACCAACAATGGCAATAATGGCGGTTTTATTATCAAATTTATCGGTGAGAATGTTTAGTGATGACATATTTTGCCTTTAATATTATGACCTGAAAATGAACTTGTGAAAATAAATAATATTTCGCAGTTTTTAATTAGGATGCTATTTATTTTCACAAGTGCTATTTGGCAGATGAAACTTTAACAGGCTATTTTTAAATAGTTTGCGTAAGGTCTATTGTTGAAATAATAAATAGTGAAATAATAATAAAGCTACCGCACTAGGTTATTGGTTCCCAGAAATCCATATAATTCTATAAATTCATTTAATGTTTTGATTTTTCAGTGTTTTTTTCTGCCGCTTGTCGTAGCAATAAGCAGGTAAAGATAAGGTTTATTAATGATTGTTAAAAAGAGTAAACTGTCAGCCCTTCTGGGTCAAGCCTGACAGAATACTTGTTTGATGAATTGATAGAATAAGGTTAGGCGATCTTGATATTTGTATTACCGCCCATGAAGCGGTAGCCAGATGACCAGACGTAAGCCGCCTAATGGGCTGTCTTCAGCACGTACCCAGCCGCGGTGCTGGCTAACGGCGGTTTCAACAATCGCCAGGCCAAGGCCTGTGCCGCCGGATTCCCGGTCGCGGGCTTCGTCTGTACGGTAGAAAGGACGGAATATGTGTTCGCGGTCTTCCGGGTTGACGCCTGGGCCATCATCATCAACGGTAATGGTGATCCCTTGATGATCAGCATGGAATGTGACCGCAATATGGTGGTGAGAGTAGCGTAAGGCATTACGCACGATATTTTCAAAAGCACTGCCAAGCGCTAATGGGTTGCAGTAAATGGTCCAGGAGCCCGGTGGTAAGGTTGCCTCAAGGGTTTTATCCATTTGTTCAGCTTCGAAGATGGCGTTATCAAGAATATCGTTCCATAAATCGGTGATTTTGATATTTTCCCGCAGGAGTTCGTTTTTATGCTGGCTGCGGGAGAGCACCAGCAGATCGTTAATCATGCCGTCCAGACGTTGGGCTTCTGTCTCGATTCTTTCCAATTCTTTGCTTTCACCGTGACGGCGGCGAAGTAATGCCGTTGCCAGTTGCAGACGGGTAAGAGGCGTACGCAGTTCATGGGAGATGTCGGAGATGAGCCGTTGTTGTGCTGTGACCATTCTCTCTAATACCCTGATCATTTGGTTAAAGCTGTTACCCGCCGCCAAAAACTCTTGTGGTCCAGCTTCCAATTCGGGATGCTGACGCAGATTACCTTTCGCAACGTCGTCTGCGGCATTTTTTAATTTACGGGCAGGTTTGGCTAAACTCCATGCCAGCCATAATAGTAATGGCGCACTGATTAACATGGTGGCCGTTAATAATAATAGTGGCCGGTCAAACATCAGGTTAATAAAGTCTGATTGCGGGCTGTTCGCCGGGCGAACTAAATAAAGTTGGTAATGATCTTCCCCATCCCGGATAGAAAATGGTCCTAACATCTCAGAACGGCCATATTTTTTCTTTTTCGGATGATCCGCGTTATCGGATTGGCCGATAAAGTTGCGGACAACTTGCATTTCGCTTCTCTGGGCACCAATAATCCGTCCTTCACTTGTCGCCAGTATTAGGCGTTGTCCTGGTGGCGCCCATTTTTCAATTGCGCGAAATAAACGGCGCCACCAAAGTAAATCATTAGCCGGATCTTGAGCTAATTCTGCTTCAATATGTTGTTCCAGCATGACGCCCTGCCGGTATTCATTTTCCAGCAGGGAGGTTAGTTGCCGGGAATCCAGTTTCGGCACCATTAAGACCAACATTAGGACTAATGCCAGGGTAAACCAGAAAATGGCGAAGATGCGTGCTGTTAGACTGTTTATCATGTTGGGGAAATCATTAAATATCCGCGGCCACGTAACGTTTTAAACCATTGCAGGCCATCTTCCCGTTCAGGTAATTTACGGCGCAGGTTGGAAATATGCATATCAATTGCCCGGTCAAACGGAGTCAGTCGTTTACCTAATACTTCCTGGCTCAGTTGTTCGCGGGAAACAACTTTGCCTAAGTGTTGAGCCAATAAATAGAGTAGGGTGAATTCAGTCCCGGTTAAATCTAATATTTGATTAGCAAAGCTGGCTTCCTGTCGGCCTGGGTTTAAGTGCAGTTTATCAACCTGAACGGGGGGAGGGCCGTTTTCTACCTGTTGCTGTTCACTCCAGTTTGAACGGCGCAGAATAGCGCGTATACGTGCTACCAATTCACGATCGTTAAATGGTTTGGCGAGATAGTCATCTGCCCCTAATTCCAGTCCCAGAACACGATCTAGATCGCTTCCCCGTGCTGTCAGCATAATCACCGGGGTTTGATGGTCTAGCCGGAGTTCTTTCAGCGTTGTAATGCCATTTTTACGCGGCATCATAATGTCGAGTAATAGCAGATCAATTGAATCGTTAAGGTATTTTAATGCCTGCTCTCCGTCATGAGCGATAACAACGTTAAATCCTTCCATTTCAAGTAATTCTTTTAATAGTGATGTCAGTTCTCGGTCATCATCAACTAATAGGATTTTATGCATTGATTACTTCCTCCAAGAGCAAAATACGATAACGAACTTTGCTATTCCACGACTTTACGTTCTTTTACAAGCTTTGACGCTAGTTTGCAGCCACGTAGGTATAGTTGTCTATAATTTGAATCGAATAGCATCGTTCGGGGAAACGAGGAGTTGTTTAATGCGTAACATAGCAGTGTCAGTTTTAGCGTCAATATTTGTTCTTGGTTCGACGGCATCTTTAGCTGAAACAGCAAGTATAGTACACGCTGCTACGATACCTGGTCATTGTGTACCTTGTGGTTATAAGAGTGAGGGCAACCATCATTACCGTAATAGTGAAATCGGTGATAACGACCATATGTTTAATGGTATTACTTTGACTGAGCAACAGCGTCAGCAAATGCGTGATTTGGTGGGGCAAAAACATCAACAGCGTTCATCAATGTCCATGAGTCGTGCAGAACGTGAAGAGATGCGTAAGCTGGTCACTGCGAAAGATTTTAATGAAGCGGCAGTAAAGGCTCAGGTTGAAAAGATGCTCAAATATAATGTTGAACGTCAGGTAGAAATGGCCCGTATTCATCATCAGATGTATCAGTTGCTGACTCCTGAGCAGCAGGTGCAATTGGAGCAACATCATCAGCAGCGTATGTCTCAGTTACCGAACTGATTTGTAATACCCATAGCAGTAAGCAGTAAATAGTAGCAAACGAAATTTTTCCTTGCCATAGACACCATCCCTGTCTTTCAGGCCCTTTTTAGGGCCTTTTTTTTCAGTCACTTACAACGCATTTCTTTGTAAAACAACAACATAAAAAAGTATGAGGGGGTTGGAAAGTATACGAAAGTTTTTGAGTGTGGACGCTTGGTGGACGTTCGCCACACTCTCTAGCTTTATTCTACTTCTATCCCACCCTTAAGAGGGTTTAATGTAATGGCATGTTGCAGATAGTCCGGGGCAAGGTGTGCATAGACCATTGTTTGGATTATGCTGGCGTGTCCTGATATCTGTTGTAATGCAATTATATTCCCTCCATTCATCATGAAGTGGCTGGCAAAAGTGAGCCTGAGGACATGAGTTGCTTGTCCTTTAGGTAAGTCGGGCTTTACTACATGTAAGATCTTACAGAAATTTATGTAGTCAACATTGAACAGCTTGCCCATTTTCTTTTTGCCGCGAATTTCTTTCTCTAATTTGTCAGAAATGGGAACGATGCGTTGATCTCCATTTTTGGTATTTAGAAAAATTACACGGCCTTTTAGTACCTGTTGAGCGGCCAGACTTTCCGCTTCCCCCCAGCGAGCGCCAGTGCTAAGGCAAAGTAAAGCCAGCTTTTTTTCCTCTTTATTTAGAGAATTAAGCAGTAGTTCTATCTCTGGTGTTGTGAGATAGGTCATAGCAACATTTTTCTCGCTTATTCCATCAGCCAGCCGTTTTCCCCGATGTTCCATGATGACTCTCTTTGTGAGGTGACCTATTGTGGGGTTGTTAAGCTGCCTCATTGTTTTGGTGAGATGTCGCTTCTCTATTGCTCCATTGTCTGTGTTTTGTCCGTAATATAGCCACCAAATATTGATGAAATCACTCAGTTGTGTCTTATCATTCGTGGTGGATGGTTCACTAAATAAAGCACGTTAATTCGGCAACAGTGGTCGTAGTGGTCTATGCTGTTGCGCCAGAGGTAATCCCCAGCTAGGTTGATATGCTCCTACCCCAGCGATAACAGATACTGCAATAGTGACTTATCGAGGGTATTTTCCTGTTCGGCCTTGATAAATGAAGATGGTTCAACCGTAAAGGTGGTCGTCGCCAACTGACGTGGAAAAAGCTGAATCTGATCCTGAAAATGATGGGTTATCCAACGAAATGGAAAACCCGATCAATATTCAGGGCTCGCTGAATATGTGTGGGGGTTCTGATCTGTTGGGAGCCGGATGCGGTAGTTCCGCACGTCCGGTTCTAAGGAGGGGTCCGTCCGGGTAACCGGCGGGTCTACTCAACTCAAGCCCCAATTAACAAACTTAAGAAGCGAAAAATGACGTCATTGTTTGACATCAAAATGGGACCAAAATAGAATGATATCATCAAATGACGTCAATGGGATGAAAGATGATTAAGGTTAAAGAGCTGAGTTCAAAG
The DNA here is from genome assembly GCF_011189505.1 of Photorhabdus tasmaniensis. Classification (GTDB taxonomy): domain Bacteria; phylum Pseudomonadota; class Gammaproteobacteria; order Enterobacterales; family Enterobacteriaceae; genus Photorhabdus; species Photorhabdus tasmaniensis. Next base: position 30,352 of record NZ_PUJU01000012.1, on the reverse strand, counting down.
CACCGCAAGATCCTTGCGGATGTGCTGACCATCCCGCCGAAATCCGGCATAAAATGGGCTGATGTAGTCAGCCTGATTAACAAACTGGGGGGGGGGGGGAAGATCAAGAACGGCAACGGATCACGCCGGAAGTTTATCCTCATGGGCTCAGTCTATCAGACTCATCAACCTCATCCTGGTAACGTAATGGATAAAGGCGCAGTCAATGGCCTTCGTGAGTGGTTCGAAAATGTAATAGGAGTCGAACATGATTAAAAGCAACAACATTATGACTATCGACGGCCATCCCGCTTCTGTTACCTACGAAGCAGAAATTAGGGCCTTTCGCGGCAAATTTCTGGATGTCACCGGATATTGTGATTTCGTATCAAACAGTATTGACGGGCTTGAAAAAGAGGGACAAATCTCACTGGCTGAATATATAGAAACGTGCGAGGAAGAGGGAATTAACCCATTCAAGGAAGAGGGCAAGCTAAAATCTTTTACTCTTCGTTATCCTGGCTGGCTGGAAGCTCGCTTGACTGCGGTGACAATATCACACGCAGTCTCAAAGAACCAGTTCATAGTTCAGCTGCTTGAGCGGGAACTTCAATAAAATAGATAACGCCGGACAGTGACGAAACTTGTTTTTATTGCTGCTTGGGGTTGTTGGGGTCTACTCAACCACCCCAGCGATAACAGATACTGCAATAGTGACTTATGTTAATCATAAACTTAACCGTCAGTTATTAAAGATGTAGTTAATGTGGGCTATACTGGTCCCTACATTTGTTGGTTTTTTACTTTTGCTTAATGCTTTGAAGTGATCTGCGGTGTTTCGTCATTGTCGCCGTAGAGAACAATCTCTGACGTGTCGATTTCATCTTCCAGTTGGCGCAAGTCGTAGTTCGTCTGTAAGCGCATCCAAAACGCTGGAGTTACGCCGATGTTTTTAGCAAACTAGCGAACGCCAACCCCCCAAATCCTCCAGCATGTTGGATACCATAACGCCCGGATGAGAAACAATAGCTTGTCTCATTAGTGATAATCCTCCAAGTTTAAAGTATAAGCATCACCATTTTTAAATTCGAACATGATGTGCCAGTTATGTTCTGATAGTTAACAGCGATTTATGATTTTCATATCGAAGATCATCGTTATCATAAATCAGGCTGCAATTCAGACCTGCTAACTATAATTTCCCATAAGTAGCGTGGAAATTTTTAAGTGTGGACACTTTTGAGTGCTACGGTTGCTTAACAACGTAGCATCCGCCCGCTCAAAGAAGATGACGGGGGTGATTCATCTGTTGATGAAGGATACGCGCAATCAGAATATCGGTATCCCGGATAGTATAGAAAACCGTGTGGCGGTGAAACTCAACCCGCATTACACCTGGGACAAATGGGTATTCCCTCCCTATATGTGGCATCTCAGCTAGCGTGTCAAAAAATGCTTCCAGTGCCTCCGTATAATGGTCAGCTTGAGCTTCACTGAACTGCAAAAGTGTATAATCATAAATCCCAGCAAAATCTTCAGCAGCCTGATCCGTGAGCTTATACATTATGTCTGCGTTTCCGTTGTTCCGCTATATCCCGTAGGGTCAGCGAGCTTTCCCCACTTTCCAAGCCAGCAGTAACCGCCTTGCGTACAATCTCATCGTAAGTTTCTTGTTGCTCCAGCAAACGCAGAGCTGAACGCATAACTTCACTGGCATTTCCATAACGACCACTTTCAATCATGTGCTGTACGAACCTGTCAAGCTGTTCGCCCATACTGACAGTAGTAATTTTTCTCATATCTCACCAATGTATTAATAGTTAATACGTCAAGTATACGGCAGATCAGGCCGCATTACCAACGTTCTGCTTAGTCCTACCAACCCGATCAGTAATGTTATCTTCTTGATATTTTGGGCTGTTGCTGCCAAAAAACACTATATTTGCACTTTCTGCAACCCACGAAAACGGGTATAACGGTGTCTGTGATGTTGCTTCGCATCCGCAAAACTGCGCTCTATCACCTCCTTTCGTCGTTTGTAGATCTTTATTCCCCCATAGGGTTAATCGGTTTTCTCTGGCCTGTTCTTTACTGGTCTCCCAGATATGGCGGGTTATCATTTTTTTGTTTTCTTTGAAAACAACATTGTTGTTATAGGCTATTGTGCTAATGTGACAACACAAATGACAACATGTTTTGAGGCAATAGTGAACTAAGGAGGATGAATGGAGACGATTCATTTTCGTATTGATGAAGAAACCAAGCGTTTAGCCATGCAAACTGCCAAACGCCATCAGACAGACTTAACAAAGTTAATGAGACAAAAAGCCGAAGAGTTGGCGAATGAAGAACGTGAGTATCAAAAAAATACCCATGCTCACTGGTTAGAAGCGGAAATTGAGAAAGCAATTGACCGATGTGAAAACGGCTTGGCTCATTTTATTGATGATTCAGAAAGTCATCGCCGGATGGCTCTACTGCGTAATAAGTTGAGCAGGGGATAAAGTGATACGTATTTCATGGGAAGAAACCGCCCACACTGACCGGGAGCAAATTTATCTCTACTTCTTTGAACAGGCTGAGTTGTTATTGGCTGATGAAATTAATACAAAATTTTCGGAAATGGCTGAACTTTTGAAAGTTAGCCCATATGTAGGCATAAAGGCTCGTAACAGCCCAGATGAACGTTATAGAAAACTCATTGTCCCTCATTTTCCTTTCATCATGCTCTACCGTTACGATGAGGATATAGAAAATATAAAAATTCTCAGAATATTGCACACCTCCAGAAGAGTAACCGGGCTTTTTTAAGTTACTTACAACACATTTCTTTGTAAAACAGCAACATAAAAAAGTATGAGGGGGGCTGGAAAGTATACGAAAGTTTTTGAGTGTGGACGCTCTCTACGCCCTCTAGCTCAATTCCGCCATTAAGAGGATTTAATGTAATGGCGTGTTGCAGATAGTCCGGGGCAAGGTGTGCATAGACCATTTTGTTTGGATTATGCTGGCGTGCCCTAATAATGCAATTATATTCCCTCCATTCATCATGAGGTGGCTGGCAAAAGTGTGTCTGAGGACATGGGTTGCTTGCTCTTTAGGTCAGTTGGGCTTAGATGATGCTGATACCAAAATCTTTCCCTCCTCCCTCCGGCAGGTTTTTTTATTGTTGTTATTCTAACCAATCCTGTTTATCTTATTTCATTTAACTTAAGTGGATTTGATTGTTCATTTGTTTTTTGAAAGGGAAATGATATGTCTGGTAATGAGGTAAAAGATAGGCGTCCGATAAAAACACGTAATGCAATATGGGTCGGGAAAACGGCTAAATGGCTGCAATATAGAGGGGTGACACCAAATGGTATATCTGTTGCCAGTGTTGTTTTTGCTGTATTAGCTGGGTTGTGTTTTGCGGTTTGTTTTCTGATTAGACCTTTCTGGCTAACTTCAATTTTATTGATTACTGGGGCGCTACTTATTCAAGCCAGGCTAATGTGTAATTTATTGGATGGGATGGTTGCTGTTGAAGGGGGATTGAAGACGGCTGCTGGCGCGGTTTTTAATGATCTTCCAGATCGTATTGCGGATTCTTTTATTCTGATTGGATTGGGATATGGTTTAACACTTTTTCCATTTGCGATTTCTCTTGGCTGTATTGCTGCATTATTGGCTGTTTTGACAGCTTATATTCGTTTATTAGGTGGTACTTGTGGTTTACCTCAGCGTTTCCTTGGCCCCATGGCGAAACAGCACCGGATGGCATTAATTACGGTTGGTTCAATCGTCGCCGCTTTTTTATCTCAGTTATGGGGCCAGTATCTTTTGTTTGCGATATTAGTTGTTATTACATTAGGTTGTCTCTGGACATGTATTCGGCGAACCAGAGTCATATTGGCTGAGTTGCAAGAGAAGGATGCTTGTGATGAATAGAATGAATAGATCGCAAGAAGTGACTTTGGTAAGTAAAGGGATGGGCTCTTTTCTGTCCGGGCTTTGCCGTTTATTAACCGGGGTGAGTATTCGTTGGATTGGGTGTAAGCCATCGGTCGTTGCCCGGATTTATTATGCCAATCACACCAGCCATTTGGATGGATTAGTTATTTGGGCCGGATTTCCCCGGGTATTACGCTATCGAGTGCATCCGGTCGCTGCCCGTGATTATTGGAGTAAGACAGGTCTGCGCAGATATTTTATCAATAAAGTTTTTCGGGCTGTCCTGATTGATCGCAAAGGGGAGGATGGTTTAAAAGAAAATACGCTGATACCAATGGAGGATGTATTAAGGCGTGGGGAGTCTTTGATCTTGTTCCCAGAAGGGACGCGGGGAAGTGGCGAGCAAATCAATAAATTTAAAGGTGGTCTGTATTATTTAGCCAAGAAATACCCTGATGTTGAGCTTATTCCTGTCTATCTGGAGAATTTAAACCGGGTTTTGCCAAAAGGTTCGGCACTTGTTGTTCCGGTTATTTGTTCGGCGACATTTGGCCGGCCGTTGGAAAAATTAGGCGAACACGAGGAAAAAGCTGATTTTCTACAGCGAGCTCGCCTGGCATTGGAGGCGTTAATACTATGACTATGCTTAATAATAAATTGCTTTTGTTACTGGGTGGCATGTTTGTGCCGTTAATTGTTGCCAGTATTGTTGGGGCAATGTTGGCCTCTAAGCATTCAGGGGGAAGCCATCCGACAATTGAGAATCTGAATGCCCGCATCCGTGGTTGGTGGGGAATGTGCATTGTTTGTGTGTTGTCCGTCATTGTTGGGCCAATCGGTTCAGTTTTATTATTTGCAAGTATGTCATTTTTTGCTTTACGGGAATTTTTCACTTTGACACCAACACGACGAAGTGACCATGAGGCCATGTTCTGGTGTTTCTTTATTTTCATGCCATTGCAATATATTGCTGTTGGTATTCAGTGGTATGGCGTGTTTTCTATTTTCATTCCTGTTTATGTTTTCCTGTTTTTACCTGCCCGTATTGCTTTGGCTGGCGATACGACAAACTTTCTGGAGCGGACAGCTAAAATACAGTGGGGAATGTTAGTGGCTGTATTCTGTATTAGCCATGCGCCTGCTTTATTGATGTTGGATATTCCAGGCTATGAAGGGGAGAATGTCGAATTATTACTGTTTTTAATGATTGTGGTGCAGATGTCGGATGTTTTGCAGTATGTGTTTGGTAAATTGTTTGGTAAACATCCGATTGTGCCTAAGTTAAGCCCGAATAAAACCGTTGAAGGTTTTGCCGGCGGCATTTTGGCTTCCGTTTTATTGGGAATGTCACTTTACTGGGTAACGCCATTTTCTCCGTGGGAGGCGGGTTTGATGTCGTTGGCGATTACGTTGATGGGTTTTATCGGCGGTTTGTGTATGTCAGCGATAAAACGCGATAGTGGCATCAAAGATTTTGGTGAAATGATTGAAGGTCATGGCGGAATGTTAGACAGAATCGATTCTTTATGTTTTGCCGCCCCAGTATTTTTCCATCTGACACGTTATTTCTATACGTAGTGGAAAGATACCAGTGTAATGAATGAGGGTTATAGATGATTGATCAGTACTGTGGTGTAGGTTGCCACAGTGCTGGCCTCTTTTTTATTGCTGATAAGGCGTATTCCTGATCAGTGTGAGGAGTCGCGGAGTTATAATTAAATTATTTTCAGTTAAATTGATCTCAAAAAGGGATCCATTGTTAATGCAGACTTGGTTTTTTACCGTATTATATGCAAGGTTGAATCAATTCAGCATGATTGCCTCAGTGCGCTGGGCGATAACAGGTTAAAAAGGCAGATTTCTGTTTCAGGCAAAGTGATAGCATACGAAGTCCGCCGTTAGCGGGTTTGCAATTATTACATCTACAAGTTTAGAGGTCATCATGATCAACGAGATCAAAAGAATCGGTGTCTTAACGAGTGGCGGTGATGCGCCGGGTATGAATGCGGCTATTCGTGGTGTGGTTCGTGCAGGATTAACCGAAGGGTTAGAGGTTTTCGGTATTTATGATGGCTATCTTGGCTTGTATGAAAACCGCATGAAGAAACTTGACCGTTTCAGTGTATCCGACATGATTAACCGCGGTGGTACTTTTCTGGGTTCAGCTCGTTTCCCTGAGTTCAGGGATGAGAAAGTTCGTGCTATCGCTATTGAGAACATGAGAAAAATCGGTCTTGATGCATTAGTGGTTATTGGCGGTGATGGTTCTTATCTTGGGGCGAAGAAACTGACCGAAGCCGGTTTCCCATGTATCGGTTTGCCGGGGACCATTGATAATGATGTGGCGGGTACGGACTATACCATCGGCTATTTCACCGCGCTAGAAACGGTTGTTGAAGCCATTGACCGTCTGCGTGATACTTCAACTTCCCACAAACGTATTTCCATTGTTGAAGTGATGGGGCGTTATTGTGGTGATCTTACTCTGTCAGCCGCTATTGCAGGGGGGTGTGAGTTTATCGTTTTGCCTGAAGTCTCATTTAGTCGTAATGAACTGGTGGCTGAGATTAAAGCAGGTATTGATAAAGGTAAACGCCATGCGATCGTGGCGATTACCGAGCATGTTTGTGATGTCTATGAACTTGCGCGGCATATCGAAAAAGAGACTCATCATGAAACCCGTGCAACCGTCTTAGGCCATATTCAGCGTGGTGGCTCCCCAGTCGCTTACGACCGTATTCTGGCTTCCCGTATGGGGGCATATTCCATTCAATTGCTGTTGGAAGGTTATGGTGGCCGTTGTGTTGGTATCCAGAATGAGAAACTTGTTCATCATGACATCATTGATGCGGTGCAGAATATGAAACGTGTGTTTAAACAGGATTGGCTGGAAACTGCGAAAAAGCTGTATTGATCACGTCAATACAAGCAAATTTAAATCTGTTGCAGCCTCTCTGGAGGCTGTAATTACTTTTCAGTATATTCCTCTTGCATATAAGTAAATGTTTTTAATTATTTCTGAGTGATAACGCTTTCTGTCAGCCTTGAATTTCATAACAGTGAAAACAGTTTGTGGAGAGATTCAAATGAGAGTCAGATGGCATGTGGCATTGGCGTTACTGTTGATGACCGGTAGCAGTGTATGGGCAAAGAATCTTCAACTTCTTAATGTTTCCTATGATCCAACCAGAGAGTTATATCAACAATATAATCAAGCTTTCAGTGATTATTGGCAGCAGAAGACCGGGGATAAAGTGACAATCCGGCAATCTCATGGCGGTTCCGGTAAGCAGGCAACATCTGTTATTAATGGCCTTGAGGCGGATGTGGTGACACTGGCTCTGGCCTATGATGTGGATGCCATTGCCGAGCGTGGCCGGATAGATAAAGGATGGGTTAAGCGTTTACCCGATAATTCTGCGCCTTATACTTCAACAATTGTTTTTCTGGTGCGGAAAGGCAATCCAAAACAAATTAAAGACTGGCCGGATTTAATTCGTCCAGGTGTGGCTGTTGTGACACCAAATCCAAAAACATCAGGCGGCGCACGCTGGAATTATCTGGCTGCGTGGGGCTATGGGTTGGCGCATAACAATCAGGATCAGAATAAAGCCAAAGCGTTTGTTAAAGCGCTTTATCAGAATGTTGAAGTGCTGGATTCCGGCGCGCGAGGAGCGACCAATACTTTTGTTGAACGTGGGATCGGCGATGTCTTAATTGCCTGGGAGAATGAAGCTTTATTGGCTATCAATGAGCTTGATAAAGATAAATTCGAAATTGTGACACCCAGCGTTTCAATCCTTGCTGAACCGACAGTTTCTGTTGTTGATAAGGTAGTGGATAAACGTGGCAGTCGTCAGTTGGCAACGGAATACTTGCAATACCTTTACTCTCCTGTTGGGCAGGAGATAGCGGCTAAAAACTATTATCGCCCACGTGATAAAGCCATTGCCGATAAATACCGGGCCTTTTTCCCGGAATTGACGTTATTTACGGTCGATAAAGTATTTGATGGCTGGGGAAAAGCGCAAAAAGTGCATTTTGTGACTGGCGGTGTATTTGATGAGATTATTCAACGTCAGCAGTGAATAACCGCCGTAGGTGCACGGCGGACAATGATCACTAAAATTTGAATCAAGCTCTTTTCGCTGCTGCGGCGGCTTTTACGATAACAGCGAAAGCGTCAGCTTTCAGGGAAGCGCCGCCAACCAGTGCACCGTCAATATCCGGCTGGGTGAATAATTCAGCCGCGTTACCTGCGTTCACAGAACCACCGTACTGGATAATCACTTGCTCTGCGATTGCCGCGTCGCTCTTCGCAATGTGGTCACGAATAAATTTGTGCACAGCCTGAGCTTGCGCTGGGGTTGCTGATTTACCGGTACCAATCGCCCAAACGGGTTCGTAAGCGATTACCGCATCTTGGAAGGCTTCTACACCTAATGTGTTCAGAACAGCATCAATTTGTCTTGCGCATACGGTTTCAGTTTGGCCAGCTTCATTTTCCTGTTCAGTTTCACCGATACACAGAACCGGGATCAGGCCTTGTTCTTTAAGAACGGCAAATTTTTTCGCAATGAATTCGTCACTTTCTTTGTGGTAAGTACGGCGTTCAGAGTGGCCGATGATGATATATTCTGCGCCAATGTCTTTTAGCATTTCAGCGGAAGTTTCACCGGTAAATGCGCCAGACAGGTTGACGTCAACATCTTGTGCGCCCAGAGCCATGTGACTGCCAATCAGCGCTTGTTTAGCCTGAGAGAGATAAAGTGCTGGGGGCGCGATAGCGACTTCACAGCCAGCAATATGGTTCAGTTCTTTACGCAAGCCAGTAATAAGCTCATTGACCATATGGGTATTGCCATTCAATTTCCAGTTACCCATAACTAATGGATGTCGCATGTTTTTTCCTCCAACCAGAGAATTTTTAAGTAGTGGATTGAATGAAATTCATTCTTGGGATCAAGTCGTTAGATCAGTGGTCCACAGTATAGTGATCATTACAAACAATAGCTTTGCTTTTTATCACTAATTTTGATTAGTTTTCTGGTCCAGATAACGACAGCTTAATCGGTTCAATGGCAAAAGTAAGCGCTTTTTCGCGACTGTTTACCACAATATAGCGAATGGCACCGATGTTGTGGCGGTAAAATGGCAATTTTTTGCTGTTTTTCAGCAAATTATCAATATTTTCTTTGCCTTGCTCCGGTGAAAGGGTCGGGTTAAAGTGGCGCATTAACGCTATCATGTACTGCTCTGTCAGAATTTGATTTTTCTGAGTTTCTGTTTCATTTTCTGAGAGTAGTAATGTCAGTTGCAGACTTTTGATTTTTTCACTTCCCCGTTCCAATACCGCCGAGGAGTAAAGTTTCTCATTGATTTTGCTGGCTGCCCGTGTCAGTGGCAGATAAATGTCTTTGCCGGTAATGACCCGATACTCGTGTAGTGGCAATGCCGGGTTGCGGCGATTATATTTTTCACGAAACTGCGGAATGGTTTCATCAAAAGAGGGGGCATTTGGCAGAAGGTAGGCCGCTTGTACGATGGGGCCAGTTGTTTTGGATTTATCGGCATGGGTTACTAACGGTAAGCCCGCGCTGCTTGCCATTAACGTTATCGCCAGAAATTTATAAATGTCCATTTTCATGTTGCCGCTCGCTTGGGTTAAACTGCACCGAAAAATAGAATACACGATTGGAAAAGAATAGATGACATTACAACAATGGGGTTTTTCATTTAAAGGGCGAATTGGGCGACGGGAATTCTGGATTGGCATCGGTGTTTGTCTGGCCTTGATGTTTGTTATCTTGACTATTCAGGGAATGAGTTCTTTGACCATGCACTATGCTGTTTTTGCGCTGGTTTTGGTAATGTATCCCGCAGCGGCAATAATGGCGAAGCGTTTGCATGATCGCAATAAACGAGGAGGCTGGTCGCTGCTTTTATTGCTGGCATGGTTGCTGATTGCCGCTGATTGGGGTGGAATGGAACCCTTTTGGCAATGGGGGATTGGCCGTTTTATCCCCACATTAATCATCGTTATGATGGTGCTTGATTGCGGTGTATTCCGTGGCACGGATGGGCCAAACCAGTTTGGTAAGGGGGCAGAAAAAGTGGATTTTATTTCTGCCAAAGATGATTAAAATTACCAGTACTGTTCGCTGGTGATATGCCCTGGTTTGCGGCGCAGGTGTTTTGCCATTCCACGCTGCTCTTTTAGCCGTTGTTGGGTATCTTTCACCATTTGGGGATTACCGCATAGCATAATATGGCTGTTGTCGCTGTTCATCGGCAGCCCGACAGCCGCCTCAAGTTCGCCATTTTCAATCAATGCCGGAATACGGCCAGTCAATGAGCTAGGATTTTGCTCGCGGCTGACAATCGTCTGAATTCGTAATTTGCCATTGAAGCGCTGCACTAATTGTTCCATTAAGGGCAGGTAGCTTAAATCTTGTGTTAGCCTGACTGCATGCACTAATACGATGTTCTCGAATCTGTCCAGATAATCCCCTTGCTGAAGGATTGACAGATAAGGGCCAATGGCTGTCCCCGTTGAAAGCATCCATAATGTTTTGCAATCCGGTATTTCATCAAGAATAAAAAATCCGGCGGCTTGTTCTGTAACTAATAGGTCATCATCGGGTTGCAGTGCTGCTAATCGTGGGCTGAGTTTGCCTTCAGGAACCGTCACTAAATAGAATTCAAGATTATTATCTGTCGGCGCATTAACGTAAGAGTAGGCCCGCTGAACCCGTTCATCCTCTATTTCCAGCGCCAGTTTAGCGAATTGACCCGCGGTAAACTCTTCAACCGGTGCATGCATCCTGATGCTGAATAAGGTATCCGTCCAGTGAATCACTTGTGTGACTTTTCCTGTAATCCAGTTTGCCATTGGGATTAATCTCCTATCTTGAAACCCCGGAACAGTTTGTTTTTATGCCGTGATTTTAGTCTATCGATATAAATACCATTATCGATTCTGTGTCATAGGGAAATGAATCTGTTTTTCTTAATTGCTGGTTTGAATAGTTGAGGTTATCTTAATGGCTGATAAGAATTTCAGTAGAAAATTCAGAAAACTAACAGTTTGCCATGCTATAGATTTTATCTATAAATGTAGAGATAAATTATCAAAGGAATATTCTGATCCTATCTACGAGATAATAAAAAGTTTGTCGAAATTAGGCTTTACGTTAGATCTTAATGTTCGATTCAGTTTTAAAAGAAAATTTCTGAAAATAGGAAAGAAATAGAATTTCAAAGGGTGGAATTTTCCACCCTTTCTTTATTTTGCTATCAGCAAATCTTAGCTTTTATCTTCCCAGACTTGCGCGCGGGCAACCGCTTTTTTCCAGCCATTGTATTTGTAATTACGCTCGGTGGTTTCAATACCCGGACGGAATTCTTTCTCAATGGTGGCTTTGCTTTTCACTTCATCCAGATCTTGCCAGTAGCCTACAGCCAATCCTGCGAGGAATGCGGCTCCTAATGCCGTGCTTTCACGCACTATAGGGCGTTCTACGCGGGTACCTAGGATATCTGACTGGAATTGCATCAGGAAGTTATTAGCAACGGCACCTCCGTCTACACGCAGGGCTTGCAATCGGGTACCTGCATCCGCTTGCATGGCATCCAGTACATCACGAGTCTGATAGGCAATGGATTCCAGTGTTGCACGGATAATGTGATTGCTGTTTGTACCACGGGTCAGGCCGAAAATGGCACCACGGGCGTAAGGGTCCCAGTAGGGCGCGCCAAGACCGGTAAAAGCGGGAACCACATAGACGCCGTTGCTGTTTTTAACTTTGGTGGCAAAGTATTCGGAGTCAGCCGCATCGGCAATAAGTTTCAGCTCATCACGCAGCCACTGAATAGAGGCACCACCAACGAAAACCGCACCTTCAAGCGCATAGTTCACTTCGCCGCGGGGACCACAGGCAATGGTTGTCAGCAAGCCGTGGTTGGAGCGCACGGCATCTGTCCCCGTGTTCATCAGCAGGAAACAGCCTGTTCCGTAGGTGTTTTTCGCCATACCGGGTTGGACACAAAGCTGACCATACAGTGCTGCCTGTTGGTCACCGGCAATGCCGGCGATGGGGATCCGGGTGCCGCCTTTACCGCCAATGTTGGTCTGACCATAAATCTCAGAAGATGAATGAACAGTGGGTAACATGGCTCGTGGGATTTGTAACTCATCAAGAATATGTTGATCCCACTCCAGATTGTGAATATTGAACAGCATCGTACGGGACGCGTTGGTGTAGTCGGTAACGTGGACACGGCCTTGGGTCATTTTCCATACCAGCCAGGTGTCTACAGTACCAAACAGTAGCTCGCCTTTTTCTGCCCGCTCACGGGCACCTTCAACATGATCCAGAATCCATTTTGCTTTGGTGCCAGAGAAGTAAGGGTCCACGACCAATCCTGTGTTCTGGCGAATATATTCTTCCAGACCTTCTTTTTGTTTCAGTTTGGTACAGGCATCTGCGGTACGACGACATTGCCAAACAATGGCATTGTAGATGGGTTTACCGGTTTCCTTTTCCCAAATAATTGTTGTTTCACGTTGGTTGGTAATGCCAATGCCGGCAATCTGATCAGAACTAATATCCGCTTTTGCTAGTACTTCTACCAGCGTTGAGCTTTGGGTTGCCCAAATTTCCATGGGATCATGTTCGACCCAGCCCGGTTTAGGATAAATTTGAGTAAATTCTCTTTGGGAAATAGAGATAATATTGGCATCGTGATCAAGAATGACTGCCCGGGAACTGGTCGTTCCCTGATCAAGAGCGACAATATATTTTTTCTCAATCATATTTTTTGTTGTCATGATAATAACCTGTTTTGGTAATGCTCTACTTTAGGCTTTCTTTATTGTTTTGGTCTTTAGTCTTGTTGGCATCAGATGGTAAATGGCGGCCAATAAGTTTGCGGTAGCCGAATGCTCCTATAATACCGCCGATAATCGGTGCGGTCAGAGTAACCAGACAGTAAGGGATTTCACGTCCACCAGTCAGGGCGATATCTCCCCAACCTGCCAGATAAGCAACGAGTTTAGGACCAAAGTCACGGGCTGGGTTCAGGGCGAAGCCGGTTAATGGGCCAAAGGCACCACCAATAACGGCAATCAGAATACCAATCAATAACGGAGCCAGAGGCCCGCGCGGAACACCGTTACCATCGTCAGTCAGTGACAGAATCAGACACAGTAGCGCTGCGGCAATGATGGCTTCTACCATAAATGCTTGAGAAATAGATAGTGATGCCATCGGGTAAGTGGAGAATACACCTGCTGTAAACAGGCTTTCAGGGGTACCGCGAACGATATTATGGACTTGCTCGTAATCAAGGAATACGCTGTAGTACATCATATAGATGATAGCGGCAGCGATAAAACCACCGATCATTTGGGCAATAATAAAAGGAACGACTTTTTTGCCCTCGAAACGGGCAAACAGCCATAAGGCAATTGTCACCGCCGGGTTAAGGTGACCACCGGAAACACCTGCGGTGAGATAAACTGCCAGTGCGACACCCATCCCCCAAATAATACTGATTTCCCACAAGCCCAGTTGTGCGCCAGCAATACGGGCAGCGGCAACACAACCTACGCCAAAGAAAACCAATAGTGCGGTACCAAGAAACTCAGCGATACATTGTCCGGTTAATGTCGTGCTAGTGGTTTGGCTCATATGTTCTATCCTACGAAGAAGATTTTAGAGTGGTAATTATTTTCGCCTTTCAGCATTGAAAGGAAGGTGTTGTAAATTTATCGTTAATGAGCGGAAACGAGAAATAGCGAAATTGAAATGTGTGTGTTGTGTCAACAAAATGAGCAATTCCGCATTTTTCTGGCGTTTTGCTAAAAATTAAAGTGTGAGGCACTTTGTAGTTTTTATTTGATAGTTATTTTTCAAGTGTTGGGGATGTTGCTAGACAGGGGCGCTTCGGCTACATACAATCAGACGATTGCTTATAAGGGGGAACCGAGAATGTCATTTGAAGTTTTTGAAAAGCTGGAAGCCAAGGTTCAGCAGGCGATTGATACTATTACCCTGCTACAAATGGAAATTGAAGAATTAAAAGAAAAAAATAAGTCTTTGTCTCAGGAGATTGAAACCGCAGCCAGCAGCCGCGAGTCTCTGGTTCATGAGAATGAGCAATTACAACAAGAGCAGCAAGTATGGCAGGAGCGTTTGCGTGCCTTGTTAGGCAAAATGGAAGATGTCCAGTAATTACACATTGCCGGCAGACAAAAAAGGGCGATCCAAAAAATCGCCCTTGGTTTTATTACGCTGTCGTTAGATGATCTCTTCATCTTCGCTGTCATCAAGTGCCAATGGCTCTTCGGATAGAATGATACCCGTATTGTCAGCATACAGATAATCGCCAGAGAAGAAGGTTACACTACCGAAATTTACCCGGATATCGCTTGCACCGGTTCCTTCATCACGACAACCGGCAGGGATGGCCGCTATAGCCTGAATACCAAGGTCGAGCTCTGCCAATTGGTCAACCTGACGTACTGCACCGTAAATGACGATGCCTTCCCATCCATTTTGCACAGCGAGTTGTGCCAGTTCTGCGTCAATCAATGCCTGACGTACAGAACCACCACCATCTATCAGTAAAATACGGCCGTGACCGTTGTCTTCAAGTAGGTCGTAAATTAACCCGTTGTCTTCAAAACATTTGACTGTGATGATTTGACCACCAAATGAAGTACGCCCACCAAAATTGGAGAACATAGGCTCTACCACATTTACTTCTTCTTGATAGATGTCACAAAGCTCGGAAGTATCATATTTCATAGGATTTACGTCTGGTTAAGGTATGGAACAGTCAGTATATCCCTTTCAGGCTGATGTTAGCAAAATCATCAATAATTAAGAACAAGCCCAGCCGAAAACAGAATGTTAGTCAGCAATGCCGCTTTAACCATGTGTTCCAGCATTGGGCGCATGCCTTCTGGTGTGGGTTCATTAAGCACATGCCACATGTGTTTGATTAACAAAGGTAATGCGAGCAGGAACAGCCAACCGGACCAGCCTGGCAGGTTTTGTATGGTAAACAAGACCAAACAGAGGATTGCTCCGATGATGAGGCAGGCATGGTAGTAGCGGGCTTTTTGGGGGCCGAGGCGGACAGCAAGGGTGTTTTTGCCATTCCGTTTGTCATCTTCAATATCACGCAAATTGTTAATATTTAAAACAGCAGCGGAAAGAAGACCACAGGCGGTGGCTGGCAGCATAACAATTGAGTTAAAAAAACCCGCTTGAAGGTAATAAGCCCCGGCAACACTTAACCAGCCAAAGAATATCAATACGGAAATATCGCCAAGTCCTATATAGCCATAGGGTTTTGTGCCGACGGTATAGGTAATTGCGGCAACAATTGCCAGCAGACCAAGGACCAGAAAACCGAATATGTCCCTGGGTTTTTCACAGGCAACGGCAATAAGGGCAATGCCGGACAGGCAAGCCAACAGCACCGTAATCTTTAGCGCTTTTTTCATCTGTGAGGCGGTGATAACGCCTTTTTGCATACCGCGTAGTGGCCCGATACGTTTTTCAGTATCACTTCCTTTGATAACATCGCCGTAATCATTGGCAAGATTGGACAGGATTTGTAATATCGCTGCTGTTAACAGAGCCAGTAAGGCGACAGGCAGCTTGAAATGTCCTGTCCAGACAGCAAGGGCGGAGCCGGTAATAATGGCTGCGAGGGCGAGTGGTAGCGTTTTAGGGCGTAAACTCTCCAGCCATGCTTGAGTTTGACTGACGGAAGTTGGTGAGTTCATTTCTACGTTAACTTACTCCTTCAAATATTATAAAAAATAAATGGGAGGCAAGCCTCCCATCAATAATTATAGCGGATAAGAAACCGTATATTCCGATTATAGGATAAATCGGCTCAGGTCTTCATCTGCAACCAGCTCATCTAAATGTTCTTTGACGTAATTGGCATCGATATCAACTGATTGACCAGGACGTTCGCTGGCGTCAAAAGAGATATCTTCCATCAATCGCTCAAGAACAGTATGCAAGCGACGGGCACCGATATTTTCGGTTGATTCGTTTACCCGCCATGCCGATTCAGCGATTTTGCGGATGCCATCAGCGGTGAAGCTGATGTTCATTCCTTCTGTTGCCATCAGCGCTTTGTACTGTTCCGTCAGGGATGCATTGGGTTCAGTCAGAATACGTTCAAAATCTTCTGTGGTTAATGCCTGTAATTCCACACGGATTGGCAGACGCCCTTGTAATTCAGGGATTAGATCTGAAGGGCTGGAAACCTGGAATGCGCCGGAGGCGATAAACAGGATATGGTCTGTTTTTACCATGCCGTGTTTGGTGGATACTGTACAGCCTTCCACCAGTGGCAACAGGTCACGCTGAACACCTTCACGGGAAACGTCAGGGCCTGAGGTCTGGCCGCGTTTACAGATTTTGTCGATTTCATCAATGAAGACGATACCGTGCTGTTCAACCGAATCAATGGCCTGTTGTTTCAATTCTTCCGGGTTAACCAGTTTAGCGGCTTCTTCTTCCACCAGCAGTTTGAAAGCATCTTTGATTTTCAGCTTACGGGATTTATGTTTTTGACCGGCAAGGTTCTGGAACATGGATTGCAATTGGTTAGTCATCTCTTCCATGCCAGGAGGTGCCATGATCTCTACGCCCACCGGTGTGGTGGCAACATCGATCTCGATTTCTTTGTCATCAAGCTGGCCTTCACGTAACTTCTTACGGAATGCCTGACGAGCGGCTGAAGGCTCAGATTGCGTCTCCGCTTGTCCCCAGTTATTTTTTGCTGGTGGGATCAAGACATCCAGAATGCGCTCTTCTGCCAACTCTTCAGCTCGGTAACGGTTTTTTTCAATGGATTGCAGACGAACCATTTTAACCGCAGCATCGGTCAGATCGCGGATGATGGAGTCGACTTCTTTACCAACATAGCCAACTTCGGTGAATTTTGTCGCTTCAACTTTGATGAATGGCGCGTTCGCCAGTTTTGCCAGCCGCCGGGCGATTTCGGTTTTACCGACACCTGTTGGGCCAATCATCAGAATATTTTTAGGCGTCACTTCATAACGCAGCATTTCATTTAGCTGCATACGACGCCAGCGGTTACGGAGTGCGATAGCTACAGCACGTTTCGCTTTGTCCTGACCAATGATGTGGTTGTCAAGTTCGCTGACAATTTCGCGTGGAGTCATTTCAGACATACTATCTACCCTTACGCTTTTGAAGGAAGTTCTTCGAAGTTGTGATTATGGTTGGTGTAAATACAGATATCACCGGCAATTGTCAGGGCTTTCTCTGCGATTTCTCTGGCACTGAGATCGGTATTTTCCAGCATTGCCCGTGCAGCGGATTGCGCGTATGGACCACCGGAACCAATGGCAATCAGGTCATTTTCCGGCTGAATGACATCGCCGTTACCTGTAATGATCAGGGAGGTATTTTCATCTGCGACTGCCAGCAATGCTTCCAGTTTGCGTAGCATGCGGTCGGTCCGCCAGTCTTTGGCCAGTTCAACGGCTGCCTTGGTCAGATGCCCTTGATGCATTTCAAGTTTACGTTCAAACAGTTCAAACAGAGTAAAAGCGTCGGCTGTACCGCCAGCAAAACCCGCGATTACTTTGTCATTATAGAGGCGGCGAACTTTGCGGACATTGCCTTTCATGACGGTATTACCCATCGTTGCCTGTCCATCACCACCGATTACGACTTGGCCGTTCCGGCGAACACTTACAATTGTAGTCACGAGTAAGCCCTTGGTTACAAAAATAGATAAATGTGGCGCACGGTACTTTCGACAGTGTATATGGCTATCGAAAATACCGTGTGCACGGTGTTAGCAGTATAAATGGGGGAGAATTATCATTTTTCAACCCCCAGTAACACGGAGAATGCAACCGGGTACGCCAGCGCCTTTCAGGCGTTCCTGCATTTTTCCTGCGGTGCTTTTACTGTAAGGGCCAAGAACGACACGATGCCAGCCGTCTCCTGTGGTGATTTGGCTTTCAATACCCGCAAATGCCAGGCTAGCGCGTACTGACTCAGCTTGGTCCATATTGCGGAATGAACCACATTGCAAAATCATACGTTGTGCATTTTCTGTTGGTTTAGGCTTGCTGGTTTCTGCCGTTGGCGGTGTCTGTGGCTGAACTGGCTGAGTCTGTATTTGTTGTTGTGGCAATGTTTGCTGAGGTTGCGGATGTGGTCTTGTTTCTAGCGGTTGTTGCGTCTCTGCTGATGGTTTGATGATCACTTGTGAACGCGGCACTTGAACGCCATTGTATGGAACTTCTGGCAGTGAGGTCGCTGGTTGACGCATATCTGCCTGCATTTGTTCAAGTAATTGCCGTTGTTCTGCGGTCAATTGAGTTCGTGAATTTGTCTGCCCACCGGATGATGGCTCACGTGGCGTCACGATACCAACAGGGCGGTTTTCCAATTCTTTGATATAGCGCCAGCGCTCTTCTGGTTTTGGCGGTAAGCCATTATTTTGCTGAGGATGTTTTGGTAGTACGTCTGGCGTGCTTTTTTGTCCATTATGGGTAATAAAGTAAAGGCCGCCAATAAAGATAACGACCAATGCTACCGCGACTGCCAGAGTGGTTTTTGGCAGACCCTGGGACTGGTGTTTTTTCTTATCGGTGTTTTTACGGCGGGCGTTTGAACGCCCGCGACTCACATAATCTCGTTGTGCCACTGTCTAATTCGCTGAGTTATTTAAATAAAAGGAAATAAACGACATGTTACTTAACCTGGCGTTATTTGCCTAGCTTTTAGGCGAACAGGTGCTTTGCCGGATGATTAATTCAGATTCCAGTAATTGAGAACCGCCAGATGTTGTATGGCCCTGGATTTGATCCAACAACAATAACATTGCTTTTTGACCAATCTCATAACGGGGTTGTCCAACGGTTGTTAATGGCGGATCGCTGTACATGGCCAGGCTTAAGTTATCAAACCCAATGATGGATAAATCTTGCGGTATTCTTAAGCCCATTCTTTTAGCCTGCCACATAACGCCAATCGCCATCACATCGCTGTGGCAGAAAATAGCTGTTGGGGGTTCTGGCAGAGACATCAGCTGCTCGGTCAGCTTTGCGCCGCTTTCATGGGTAAAGTTACCCTGGACGATATAATCTTCACGGATTGTCCCGCCAGAACGACGCAACGCCTGAATATATCCCTGAAGTCGGTAGCGGCAAAGCAGGATATCGTCCGGCCCGGAGATGCAGGCAATGTGTTTATGCCCCAGTGTTTGCAGGTAATGAGTGGCGTTGAATGCTGCGGTCAGGTTATCAATATGAATAGTCGGCAGTTCCAGCTCTGGTGCAAATTCGTTTGCCATTACCATGGGGGGCAGGTTTTTTTGTTCTTCTTTACTGGCGTCAAACGGAATATTGGATCCAAGCAGCAGCAGGCCATCAATTTGTTTGGTGACGATCAGGTTGAGAAATGTGTGTTGCTGTTTTTGCTGATGTTGACAATCACCGACTAAAACCAGATAACCTTGTTGTGTTGCTGTCTCTTCAATACCGCAAATCACATCAGTGAAAAAGGGGTCACTGATATTTGGCACTATGACTAAAACCGTTTTTGACTCATTGCGTTTAAGATTGCGGGATAAATTATTTGGGTAATAACCCACAGCCAGTGCAGCTTGTTCCACTTTTTGTCGTGTCTGGGAAGAAACCTTTTCTGGATTCATGAGTGTTCTTGATACTGTTGCGGTAGAAACGCCAGCCACTTCAGCGACATCTTTCATTGTTGCGGAGGTGCCATTCTTTTTCTGCTCCAAAACTCACTCCTCATTTACTGACTGATTAGTTAAACGATTGTCATTTTCTGGTTGCCGGGAGACCGTCAGTGACTTTAGGAAAGTCACGACATTTTGGTTTAAGGTGATGACAATGTTTTTAAGGGACCATTCTAAACAGTTTGGCAAATTCGTTTGTTCTTTAGTTTGTAAAAAAGTGTGATATGAATCATTTATTCGATATGGCTCGCAAATTAGTGAATAATTTTTTATTAATTGAGGATGACTTAGTGTGATGTTACTAATTCGTTAATAGAAGTATGCTTAATCTGATAACGTTATATGCTTTAAAATAAAGATGATCAATCACTAACCATCCGTTGGGTCAACATCAATATTCCATTTCACTTTCCGGGTTTGCGGCAGAGCCATTATTTGTGGATAAACCATCATCATGATTTTTTGTAAAAAAATTCTGGATGGATGTTGAATCAATAGTTGCCAGCGATAACGTCCACCTCTTTTTGCCTGTAATGCGGGAACTGGCCCCATTATCCATAAGTTATCATCACGCAGAGGATGATTTTCAAAAAGCAGGCGCAATTGCTGTAAAAAAGCCGGTGCTTGCTGATTATCGTGATCTTCTGACCGCAAGATAATATGGCTGGTAAATGGCGGCAAAAATACACTTTGGCGTTCATCCATCGCCTGAGTAGCGAAGGTGTCGTAGCCTTTATTTAACAAAATTTGCAGCAACGGATGGTCAGGATGATGAGTTTGGAGAACCACTTCTCCCTGTTTACCTGCCCGGCCAGCCCGACCGGAAACTTGTGTATAAAGCTGTGCGAAGCGTTCTGCTGCCCGGAAATCGGCTGAGAACAGGGCACCGTCAACATCCAGCAAAGCGACCAGTGTGACATCGGCGAAATGGTGGCCTTTTGCCAGCATTTGGGTACCAATCAATATACGGCTACCACCAGCGTGAATGTCGGCCAGTTGTTGTTCCAGTGTTCCTTTGCGGCTGGTGGTATCCCGGTCAATGCGGGTAACCGGTACATCAGGGAACAGCGCAGCAATACCGTCTTCAAGCTGCTCTGTACCCAAGCCAACAGGTTGAAGATGAGTTGAGCCACATTGTGGACATTGGCGAGGAACCGGGCGTTGGCTGTCACAATGATGGCAACGCAACTGACGATGGTGCTGATGCAAGGTGTAATAATGGTCACAACGTTGGCATTCTGCAATCCAGCCACATTCATGGCAGAGTAGGGCAGGTGAGTAACCACGGCGATTGAGAAACAGCATGACCTGATTGCTGGCTTGTAGGTGTTCTTCAATGCGCTTTATCAGTGGTTGAGATAACCCGACTTTGAGTGGCAAGCCTTTTAAATCCAGCAGATGTTGAGTTGCTGATTGGGCATGGCCTGCTCGTTTGGATAATGTTAGCTGGCGGTATTTGCCCTGTTGTACATTATAAAGTGTCTCCAGTGCCGGAGTGGCAGAACCCATAATCACCGGGATATTCTCTTTTTTTGCCCTGAATACGGCTAAATCACGGGCATGGTAACGCCAACCTTCCTGTTGTTTGTAAGAGCTGTCGTGTTCTTCATCAATAATGATGACGCCAAGGCAGGCAAAGGGGGTAAATAAAGCTGAACGTGTACCGATGACAATCGCGTTCTCACCACGTTGCGCCCGTAGCCATACAGCAAGGCGTTCACTGTCATTCAGTGCTGAATGAAGAACATCAACCGGAGCATTGAAGCGTTCTCTGAAACGATGGATTGTCTGTGGTGTCAGGCCGATTTCCGGTACCAGTATCAGCGCTTGTTTACCTTGCGTCAGAATGTTTTCCAGCACACTGAGATAAACTTCTGTTTTACCTGATCCGGTAATACCAGCCAGTAACCAAGGAGAAAATTGCTGATCTTCTGCGCGGATAGCGCCAACCGCTGTGGCTTGTTCTGTGTTTAATTTTAGGCGTTCGCCGGTGATTTGGAAGTGATTTCGCCAGTTCTGAGATTCAGGTTGCACCGGGTATAAATCAATAAGTGACTTCTTTTTGAGTGACTGGAAGGCACTTTCGCTTAATTCCAGCTCTGTAATCTGATGGCGATATATCGCTTTCTGGCGCAGTGCTGCCAGTACCTGTTGCTGTTTTGGTGAACGTTTCAATTGTGCCAAGGGTATTTCAGTTCCCGCCGGAGTCAGTTGCCATTGCCAGAGCGGGGCAGATTCGGCGGGTTTTCCTTGACGAAGCAGTATCGGCAATGCATGGAACAGCACTTCTCCGATGGGATAATGGTAATAGCTGGATGCCCAGAGTAATAATTGCCAGAGATCTTCTGCAAACAGGGAGTGAGTATCGAGAATAGATTCTATTGATTTCAGTTGTTCTGTTGGAATATCACTGCTATCAGAGGTTCCTGTGACAATGCCAATCGCCTTGCGGTTGCCAAATGGGACGGCTACCCGCATTCCTGCAACGGGTACTTGGCTTTCTGCGGGCAACAGATAATCAAAAGAGCGGGCAAGAGGGATAGGCAGGGCAACCTGAACAACAGCCATAAAATTATTCCTGGCAATCAATAAATAAAGCAAAAATTGCCTATAGAGTATCATAGACAATCAACGGATTTCATTGCGGGATAGGCAGATATTCTGTATGATCCGCCGCCTTTGGTACAAAAGATACCAAACTTATTTTATCAACACGACGTGTGGTGTCTGGCGGCAACAGGGCTGGATAGCGACACGGCCTTAACAGAGGTTATCCCATGAGAAAAGATATTCATCCTAAATATGAAGCAATTACTGCAACTTGTTCTTGCGGTAATGTAATGCAGATCAAATCTACCGTTAATCGCGCTCTGAATCTGGACGTATGTGGTCAATGCCACCCATTCTATACTGGTAAACAACGTGATGTTGCTACCGGTGGTCGTGTTGATCGCTTCAACAAACGTTTCAATGTTCCAGGTGTTGGTAAATAATTGCCAAATTGTGTCTGCTGATACAGCAGATCAACTGGTACGAACAAACGCCCGATGTTTTGCATCGGGCGTTTTGTATTTTAACAATCGGGTGTTTTGTATTTTGACATAGTAAAAAACCCCCTGAATTTTGCAGGAGGTTTCGTTATACCACTATCAATATTCCCAGGTATCGGGGTCAATGCCTAATTCCCGCATGATCCCTTTGGCAACCTCTGGGATTTCGTCATTACGCTCTTTACGTAAATCAGCGTCATCGGGCAGTGGTTGCCCGGTAAATGCATGCAGGAATGCTTCACACAGCAATTCACTGTTAGTCGCGTGACGCAGGTTATTTACCTGGCGGCGGGTGCGCTCATCAGTGAGGATCCTCAACACTTTCAAAGGAATTGAAACTGTGATTTTCTTCACCTGTTCGCTTTTTTTGCCATGTTCAGCATAAGGGCTGACATATTCACCGTTCCACTCAGCCATGGGGTACCTTAAATAGTCGTGAAATCATAAAAGTAAGTCGGATAACAGAACCCGCTTTCGTTGCAAAATATTGCCATTTTATCGTGATTTCCTTATCAATTATACAGTTATAGTATATGCGATAAGATAATGACGACTAATAATAAAAGCAGCATAGTTGTAATGGATAATTATCCCATTACTTAATCTAACCGTAAAGAGGTTTAGATGTCTAGATGTGTTGACGTCTATTGTGGTGGCGGGTATTCTTCCTTGACTTGAATTTATGGCAGGCAGTGGTGACTGATATGACACGCAAACAGGCAACAATAGCAGTTCGCAGTGGGTTGAATAATGATGAGCAGTATGGCTGTGTTGTTCCGCCTATTTATCTTTCCAGTACCTATAATTTTACAGATTTTAATCAGCCGAGAACACATGATTATTCCCGCAGGGGTAATCCAGGCCGCGATATGGTGCAGAGGGTATTGGCTGAACTGGAGGGGGGAGTCGGCGCTGTTATGACCAGCAGCGGCATGTCAGCGATTCACCTGTTATGTACGGTTTTTCTTAAGCCGGGTGATCTGTTGGTTGCTCCCCATGACTGTTATGGCGGCAGCTACCGTTTGTTTGACAGCCAGAGTAAACGTGGTGCTTATGACGTGGTTTTTGTCGATCAGAGTGATGAACAGGCGTTAAAGCAGGTATTGTCCAGAAAGCCAAAGTTGGTATTAATTGAAACGCCAAGTAATCCTTTATTGCGTATCGTGGATATTGCCCATATATGCCGGCTTTCCCATGAGGTCGGTGCGACAGTGATTGTTGATAACACTTTCCTGAGTCCTGTATTACAAAAACCGCTGGCATTGGGGGCAGATCTGGTTGTTCATTCCTGTACTAAATATCTTAACGGACATTCTGATGTTATTGCCGGAGCCATTATTGCAAAAGATGAAGATATCGCGACGGAGCTTGCCTGGTGGGCGAATAATATTGGTGTGACCGGTGCGGCGTTTGATAGTTATCTTCTGTTGCGTGGGATGCGTACTTTATCGCCACGGATCCTTTTACAGCAAAATAATGCGCGGGAGATTGTGAATTATCTTCAACAGCAACCGTTAGTGAAGAAACTTTTTTATCCTGCTTTAAAAGATCATCCAGGGCATGAAATTGCCTGTAAGCAACAGTCCGGTTTTGGCGCCATGATCAGTTTTGAGTTAGATGGCAATGAATCGGCAATACGCTGTTTTCTGTCTGAGTTGAAATTATTTACTTTGGCGGAATCGTTGGGAGGCGTGGAAACATTGATTTCCCACACGGCTACCATGACTCATGCGGGAATGTCAGCACAGGCAAGAGCGGAAGCGGGTATTACGGATTCACTGTTGCGTGTTTCTGTGGGTATTGAAGATAGTCAGGATTTAATCGCTGATTTAGAAAATGCATTTCAGGCAGTATTAAAGGAGTAACCATGAGTGCACTGGCAGTAGCAGGGGCGGAAAATGGCCGCCAATTACATAAGTTTGGTGGTAGCAGTCTTGCGGATGTGAAATGTTATCAACGGGTAGCCAAGATTATGGCTAATTATAGCCAACCTGGTGATTTGATGGTGGTATCTGCGGCAGGCAGCACAACCAACCAGTTAATTAACTGGCTTAAACTCAGCCAGAACGACCGTATTTCTGCCCATCAGGTACAGCAGGTTTTGCGCCGTTATCAGCAGGATCTTATCAGAGGTTTGCTGCCTGAAACTGTTGCTGAAGAGTTGGTGAAGCGTTTTATTGCCGATCTTGAAAGGTTGAGTGCATTACTGGATAAACCGGTAAGTGATGTGACTTATGCAGAAGTTGTGGGTCATGGAGAGATCTGGTCTGCACGTTTAATGTCAGCGGTACTTGAAGCTCAGGGCATCGCCAGTGACTGGGTGGATGCCCGTCAGTTTTTACGCGCGGAACGGGCGGCTCAACCTCAAGTTAATGTTGACCTTTCTCAGCCATTACTGAATCAGCTGTTAACTCAAAATCTTAATAAGCGACTGGTTGTAACGGGGTTTATCTCCAGTAATCATGATGGAGAAACGGTTTTACTGGGGCGAAATGGCAGTGACTACTCGGCGACGCAGGTTGGTGCTCTGGCAGGGGCTAAACGGGTAACTATCTGGAGTGATGTCGCTGGTGTTTACAGTGCTGATCCGAGAAAAGTAAAGGACGCTTGTCTGTTACCTTTATTACGTTTGGATGAAGCGAGTGAACTTGCTCGTCTTGCCGCACCTGTGCTGCATACTCGTACCTTACAGCCTGTTTCTGTCAGTGATATTGATTTACTGCTGCGTTGCAGCTACCAGCCGGAGCAGGGTTCCACCCGTATTGAAAGGGTTTTGGCTTCCGGGACTGGGGCAAAAATTGTCACCAGCCATGATGACGTTTGTCTGATTGAGTTGCATGTGGCTGCTCATAATGATTTTAAACAGATATATAAAGATATTGATCTGTTGTTAAAACGGGGACAAATCCGCCCATTGGCAACCGGTATCCATCCGGACTGTAATCTGATTCAGCTCTGCTACACTTCCGAAGTGGTGAATAGCGCACTGGAGGTTTTGGAAGATGCTACGCTGCCGGGGAAACTTTCCCTGAGAGAAGGATTGGCGTTGGTGGCGCTGGTTGGGGCGGGTGTCTGTAAGAATCCATTGCATTGCCATCGTTTTTATCAGCAGCTTAAAGATCAGCCGGTAGAATTTATCTGGCACGCGGAGGAGGGTATCAGTCTTGTCGCGGTGTTGCGGACCAATCAGACGGAACATGTGATTCAGGGGCTGCATCAGAGTTTGTTCCGTGCTGAAAAGCGAATTGGCCTGATTTTGTTTGGTAAAGGGAATATTGGCTCCCGCTGGTTGGAGTTATTTGCCCGTGAGCAGAAAAATATTTCTGCCCGCAGTGATTTTGAATTTATTCTGGCAGGAGTGGCGGATAGTCGCCGGAGTTTACTCGACTATCAGGGGATTGATGCCAGCCGGGCATTAGCTTTCTTTGATACTGAAGCGACAGAGCATGATGTTGATGAGTTGTTCCTGTGGATGCGGGCACACCCTTATGACGATCTGGTGATCTTGGATGTGACAGCCAGTGAAGAACTGGCTCAATGTTACAGTGATTTTGCCAGTTATGGTTTCCACGTTATCAGTGCTAATAAAATTGCTGGCGCTTCCAGTAGTAACGATTATCGTCTTATTCGTGATGCATTTGCCAAAACCGGTCGTCACTGGTTTTACAATGCAACTGTTGGTGCAGGCTTACCGATCAACCATACAGTGAGAGATTTACGCGAGAGTGGCGATACCATTTTGTCCATAAGTGGTATTTTCTCCGGTACGTTATCCTGGTTGTTTCTGCAATTTGATGGTTCAGTGCCATTCAGTGATTTGGTTGAACAGGCGTGGCAGCAGGGACTGACAGAACCTGATCCACGTATTGATCTGTCTGGTCAGGATGTCATGCGTAAACTGATTATCCTCGCCCGTGAAGCTGGCTATGAGATTGAGCCAGAGCAGGTGCGTGTTGAGTCATTAGTTCCGAAAGAAGCGAAATCAGGTTCTATTGAGCAATTCTTTGATAACAGCGGTGCTATCAATGAGCAAATGGTACAGCGATTGGCTGCGGCACAAGAAATGGGTATGGTATTGCGCTATGTTGCCCGTTTTGATGCGAATGGTAAGGCTAAAGTCGGTGTTGAAGCGGTACGTCCCGATCACCCATTGGCTTCCTTGTTACCGTGCGACAATGTATTTGCAATTGAGAGCCGTTGGTATCGTGATAATCCGCTGGTGATCCGTGGGCCGGGTGCTGGTCGTGATGTCACCGCCGGCGCGATTCAGTCTGATCTTAACCGTTTGTCACAACTGCTTTAGGTTGCAAAACCCTCATTTGTTATCTGATGTGATTTCCTTCGCCTGATATTTGAGGTAGCGAGAGGAAGCGTGTTCTGGTAAAGACACCCTTCTTCATCGTTGCCTTGGGCATCTTGATCTGCCAACTCGATATAAACAAAGTTAAATATTCTCTGATGAATTTTTTTCCGATTCAGTATGAATATTACTCATTCTCTTAGCTCAAATTTATTGTTGACTAAAAAATCCCAATCCTTCATCTTATTTAGACGTCTAAACGTATAGGTGGTTAGGTGGTTAGGTGTTTAGATGTTTAAATAAAAGTAACTGGCAAATTATAAGACAGGAAATTATTCCGCTTGTTTAACGAGGTACAGGGTATGAGTTTTTTTCACGCTAATCAGCGAGAAGCGCTAAATCAGAATCTGGCTGAACTGGAAGGGCAGATCCGTGTTTCATTTGAATTCTTTCCACCGCGTACAGCTGAGATGGAAAAAACCCTGTGGAAATCCATTGGTCGCTTGAGCACCCTCAAGCCTAAATTTGTTTCTGTTACTTATGGGGCTAACTCTGGTGAACGTGACCGTACCCATAGCATTATCAAAGGAATAAAAGAGAAAACCGGTCTTGAGGCTGCTCCGCACCTCACCTGTATTGATGCCAGCCGCGATGAATTGTGCGAAATCGCCCGTGATTATTGGAATAATGGTATTCGTCATATTGTGGCTCTGCGGGGTGATTTACCTGATAACAGTGAAAAACCCAAAATGTATGGGGCTGATCTGGTTGAATTACTTAAGAAAGAAGCTGATTTTGATATTTCAGTGGCTGCTTACCCTGAAGTTCATCCTGAAGCGAAAAATTCTCAGGCTGATCTGATTTGCCTGAAACGAAAGATTGATGCGGGTGCGAACCGTGCGATTACTCAATTCTTCTTTGATGTGGAAAGTTATCTGCGTTTTCGTGACCGCTGTGTTGCCGCCGGAATTGATGTGGAAATCGTACCGGGTATTTTGCCGGTATCCAACTTCCGTCAGCTAAAACGTTTTGCGACAATGACCAATGTTCGTATTCCAAGCTGGATGACCAGAATGTTTGAGGGGTTGGATGATGATCCTGAGAGCTCTAATCTGGTTGGTGCTTCTATCGCAATGGATATGGTGAAAATTTTAAGTCGTGAAGGTGTGAAGGATTTCCACTTTTATACCTTAAACCGTGCGGAACTGAGTTATGCAATTTGTCATACTCTGGGTGTTCGTCCTTAATCATTGGCTCTTATTAAGAAATGTCGCTTAGTAAGAGCATATTTTTTTCCGCTGTATTGCCATGAATGGTGAGTTCTTATTATCTTTATGGATATTAAGGTTAATATATTTTTGATATAATTACTCTGCGAGTAGACAAATTCGCATTCGATTAAATCATTTATTTGCAGATTTTGTTATTCCTATGTTTAACGAATAATTATTTAACTAGCTGATAAAGAATTCACTCTCCGGTTGAAAGCGTTATTAAATTCGGTTCTTCTTTTAATATGCTGCCTGATTAATCCATTATATATTATTATGTGTCTTTTTACAGGGTATATAAGCATTAATAAAGCCAATGCTTTTTCTCATTTTCACTGATAGATTTATGGTGGGTAGGTTTTAAACCTCTTGTTTTAATTGGTATAATAAAGTTTTAACCGTTGTTTTTACTGTTTTTAACACTTGGTTTTTATTAAGTTTAATCAATGTTAATCATATTCGCTTTTTATCTTTACTGATGTTGTTTTACTGGTGATTATGAACGGTTTTTATAAGTTTTTTATCTTCATAAATCAATCCTTAAATAGCTTGGTGGTATAAAGATACTCCGTTATGTTTTTTTGGATAATATTCTTTTTCTCGCTGATTTATTTTAAGTTTTCTGTTAATAGTATTTAATAGAAAATCATTAACCATTAATCAAAAGTTGAAAAGAAATTGCACGTAAAATAACATTATCTGAATAAATGGATATTAAAGCGCTTTCCCAGTAGTTATTTAACAGCATCAGAAAAGATAAAAAGTGAATATAATCCGCGTTCGTTAAACATAAAACAGGATATCCGATGATGATTAAACTTAACAAAGATCAGATGTTAAAAGGGGTAAAAACAACGGTTAAAACTTTATACCCATTAAATCAAAAGTTGAAAAGAAATCGCACGTAAAATAACATTGCCCGAATAAACGGATATTAAAGCGCTTTCTCGCCAGTTATTTAACAGCATCAGAAAAGATAAAAAGTGAATATAATCCACGTTCGTTAAACATAAAACACGCTATCCAATGATGATTAAACTTAACAAAAAGCAGGTGTTGAAAGAGATAAAAACAACGGTTAAAACTTTATGCTAATTAAATCCAAAGTTGAAAAGAAATCGCATGTAAAATAACATTATCCGAATAAATGGATATTAAAGCGCTTTCCCAGTAGTTATTTAACAGCATCAGAAAAGATAAAAAGTGAATATAATCCGCGTTCGTTAAACATAAAACACGATATCCAATGATGATTGAACTTAACAAAAATCAGATGTTAAAAGGGGTAAAAACAACGGTTAAAACTTTATACCCATTAAATCCAAAGTTGAAAAGAAATCGCACGTAAAATAACATCACCCGAATAAACGGATATTAAAGTGCTTTCTAGCCAGTTATTTAACAGCATCAGAAAAGATAAAAAATGAATATAATCCACGTTCGTTAAACATAAAATACGATATCCGATGATGATTAAACTTAATAAAAAGCAGGTGTTGAAAGGGGTAAAAACGACGGTTAAAACTTTATACCCATTAAATCCAAAGTTGAAAAGAAGTCGCACGTAAAATAACATCACCCGAATAAACGGATATTAAAGCGCTTTCTCGCCAGTTATTTAACAGCATCAAAAAAGATAAAAAGTGAATATAATCCGTGTTCGTTAAACATAAAATACGATATCCGATGATGATTAAACTTAATAAAAAACAGGTGTTAAAGGGGTAAAACAACGGTTAAAACTTTATAACAATTAAATCCATTGAGTAAAAAACGATTTCCGATAACAGGTTAAATAGGTTTTCATAATAGTGATACACCCATTTTTACCCTTCCCGATTTTTGCTGTTGTCATGATGCGGCGTTCCATGAATACCTTTACATGTTGAAGCCATTGCCACATAAATTGACAACAGGGAACCTCTAAAAACTCTCAATACAAAAAATAAGATCAATTTTGCACTCACCAATAAATGACCTTATTGTGTATGACTTTTTCTTGCTTTTTCAGCGGAAAAAATAAACTCATCGCTTTTTCATCA
>NZ_PUJU01000011.1 GCF_011189505.1 Photorhabdus tasmaniensis | reverse complement strand
TCAGTTTGTACCAGATCCCCACTTCCGCCAGCAGGCGTTGCACAAAATGTAAGTCGTCTTCACCGTATTGCATCACCTGATCCCGCTTCGGGCAGGGGTACGCCAGGGTGAATAAGAAATCCTGACCACGAAAACCGTGACGTTCACGCAGGATTTTTTCCACAATTTCCGGTACCGACATCTTTTGATAAATCGCGAATTGGTGGCTTCGTGACAACAGGGCCAGTCGCGGCTCCAGGGTCACTTCGTAATGGCTTTCATCCCGCGAGGTGGACAACAGTTTAAATCCACTGATCACACCGTAGATTGTGCGCAACGGTGCCGGCGGTATCACCGGCATGCCTCGCATTCCCGGATTAATCGCGGCCGATGTCAGGGTAAACGCGGCGTCCCGCATCAGCATCTGCGCCGGTTTGATATCCTTCACCGGGCTGGTGAATTCAATGGCGTAACGAAAAGGCCGGCTTAAGAATTCCTGCCCGCTAAACGCCACCACATCCAGTGGCGCGGTATTTTTCCACACGTTCAGTTTGTAGCGGCTGTGATCAAAGATGATCGCCGGGGTTGTGTTGTTCATGACGGGCTCTCCGTTTTCTCTGTTTCAGTGAATGTCAGGGTGATATCACCGGTTTCATCGGTGCCCAATATCACCCCAGTCGGTTTAGGGTGATGGGCCAAACGTTCCAGCAGCGCCTGTGATAACACCGGCAAGATTTGCTGGTTGAGCAAACTGTCAATATTGCGGGCACCACTGTCCGGCAACAGGCAGGCACTCGTCAGGGTGTCGCAGAGGCCATTTTCCACAACGCAGGTCAGGCCATAATGGGTATTGAGTCGCCGGGTCACCTGCCCCAGTTTGATGTTGACAATACGCCTGAGAGCCTCAGCCGGTAACGGGCGGTAAATCACCGTTTGAAAGCGGGCCAGCAAGGCGGGCTGGAAGTGATCTCGCAGCACAGGATGTAACAGCTCATGCAACACAGCATTCGGAGCGTCAGGCTGTTGCGCCAATAGCGCCATCAATTGATCACTGCCCAGATTAGATGTCATCACAATTACGGTATGGCGAAAATCGATCTCGCGCCCTTCACCATCACGCATAAAACCGCGATCAAATACTTGATAGAACAGGTTAAGCACGTCCCGGTGGGCTTTTTCTACTTCATCCAACAGCAGCACGCTGTAAGGACGTTTACGAACCGCTTCTGTCAGTATCCCGCCCTGACCATATCCGACATAACCCGGTGGTGAACCTTTTAGTTGGGAAACCGTGTGCGGTTCCTGATATTCCGACAGGTTGATGGTGATCAGTGAACGCGCCCCGCCAAATAAACTATCCGCTAATGCCAGCGCGGTTTCGGTTTTCCCTACCCCACTCGGCCCAACCAACAAGAAAACCCCTAATGGCCCTTGCTCCGGTGTCAGACCGGTGTTGGCCGCACGTAAACGTTGGGCAATTTCCCGCAACGCCGCAGCCTGACCAATCACTCGTTCCCCCAAATGCTGTTCCAAATGCAACAGGCCGATTTGTTCGTCTTTCAATACGCTGCTTAACGGGACGCCCGTCCAGTCAGCAATCACTGTTGCCACGGTACGCACATCCACATCCGGCGATAACAACGGCTGCCCCTGTTGCAAGGTCGCCAGTCGCTGTTGTAATGCGGACAGTTCATCCTGCCTGCTGATGTCCTGACGGATCGCCAGTAACTGCTGAGTGAGCTGTTTTTCCTGTTGATACTGTTCATCCCGCTGTTGCTGTTGCCGATGAAGTTCATTGCGCAGCACGTCAATCTGCGCCAGACGGTCAGCGTGATGAACATGCCCCAATGCCCTATCTTCCCGTATCGACTGTTGCTCTATCCCAAGTGCGGTCAATTGAGCCTGGAGTTGCGTCAACGCCTCCGGTACGGTGTCCAGACTCATCCGCACTCGCGCCCCGGCGGTATCGAGCAGATCCACCGCTTTATCCGGAAGCTGGCGCCCGGTCAGGTAACGGCGAGATAAGGTGACAGCGGCTTTGACCGCAGCCTCCTGAATATGTATGCCATGATGACGGGCATAACGCGTTTTTAATCCGCGCAGCATCAGGCAAGCCGTCTCATCGTCCGGTTCATCAACTTTCACCGGCTGGAAACGGCGCGCCAATGCCGCATCCCGTTCAAAATATTGCTTGTATTCCGACCAAGTGGTGGCGGCAAT
Organism: Photorhabdus tasmaniensis; assembly: GCF_011189505.1. Classification (GTDB taxonomy): domain Bacteria; phylum Pseudomonadota; class Gammaproteobacteria; order Enterobacterales; family Enterobacteriaceae; genus Photorhabdus; species Photorhabdus tasmaniensis. Next base: position 122,144 of record NZ_PUJU01000011.1, on the reverse strand, counting down.
TGTGCGTAACTCGCCCCGTGCCAAAGCCGGTTTTAACAGGTTAGCCGCATCGGTGCCGCCTGCCTGATTACCCGTCCCAATCAGCGAGTGAGCTTCATCAATAAACAGCACAATGGGGATCGGTGACTGTTGTACGGCCTCAATCACGTTTTTCAGTCGTTGCTCGAATTCGCCTTTCACCCCTGCTCCCGCCTGCAACAAGCCCAGATCCAGCCCTCTGATACTGACGGTTTTCAGGCTATCGGGGACATTGCCTTCTGCAATGCGCAATGCCAACCCTTCCACCAACGCGGTTTTCCCCACGCCCGGCTCTCCTACCAGAATCGGGTTGTTTTTACGCCGACGCGATAAGATGTCGATCATCTGGCGGATTTCATTGTCACGACCAAAGACCGGATCAATGCCACCTTTAGCAGCGCGGGCTGTGATATCCAGCGTGAATTTGTCCAACACGCTTTGCAAAGCCGATGATAATGCGTGAGGATTGAGCTCGGGGTTATCTGCATCGGTCTCCGCCAAGTCAACAGCCGATCCTACCTCGGTCAAACGCGCTGTAACCTGTCTCTCCGGGCATTCATCTGAGTGGAAATCCAACAACGGGCGCAGACGTTGCAGTTGTGTCACGCTCAAGTTCAGTAACGGACAGGCATCATGAGTATGTAACCAGTCCGGCTGACCGCGCAGAGCCTGCAAAAGATGCACCGATCGAATAAATTCATTGCCCGCGTCCTGAGAAGCCACTTCCCAGGCGACCTGTAATAAACGCCACAGACGGTCTGACAACAGCGGGCGTTGATGATTGATGTTGTGCGGCAGGCGATCCAAGGCAGCCAGGAGTGCCTGCCACAGCGTGTTCATATCCCACTGATAATGCCGAGCAATGACGGTAATATCGCCTTCCCCAATTTCAAGCAGCTTGAGCAACCAATGCTCCACAGTAATTTCACCCTGTGCCCGTGTCCGGCAAAGTACAGCCGCCGCATCCAGCGCCTGTACGCAATAGGGATTTAACCGGCGAAGTAAAATGGCTGACTGATTTTCCATGACAGTTTTCTCCATCCTGTTCCTCTGTCGCTTCGGGTACGCTACCGCCCATAGCTGTATACCGAAGCCCATAAGGTCATGATTTTGTTGTTAAGGGTTTTCATAGCGGGGCCTATAGCACCCGCTATCATGTAAAAAAAGAAAAAAATGACAGACGGGTTAACCCCGTCCGCCCTTCACGTTACACGGTCGAACGTTCACTCCAGGAATCGGAGTGAATGATGTTGCCGTCCTGATAAGTCCAGGTGATTTTTTCGTAGCGGAACTCAATATGTTCCAGATGGTTGTGTTTCTCTTTGGCAGGATCTTTGATGTCATGCATCAACGGTGCCACTTTCACCACCTTCACGTTGTCCAGTTTGGTGATGAAATAGACTTTCTCCTGACCGGCGTCATCAATTTGGTACCACTTGATTTCAGCCGATTTCAGGGTTTGACCGGAGGTGACCGCTTTATACAAATACGGGGTTGACGCATCGACTTCTTTGGTGAACACCAGTGGGGCATGCACTCGGGTACCGGTCAGCTTACCGGTGTTGTTGTCCGTCGGGATATGCAATGCATGTTCCAACGCCACAATTTCGATACTGCCTTCCCGGCCCTGAACATCGACAGAGCCTTTGATGTCGGCACCGCCGTCATCTTTCAACCATAAATAAGCGGGGATCGCCATAATATTACTCCTATTGTTGTTGATATCATGTCACCTACATTGGCAACACGGGTTAAAAAACGGGCACCTGTTGCGGTCGCTGGCAAGTGGCCGCATGAGGTATTAGATGAATTTCAACCCTGCGGTTGGCAGCACGCCCCGCAGCGGTGGTGTTGGCAGCGATGGGCTGCGTTGCTCCTTCGCCCTGTACGGCGAAGCAAGCCGGTGACATATCGCTGCTTTGTAATAGCCAATCGCGTACCGCTTCAGCCCGCGCCAGTGATAACGCCTGATTTTTCGCGGCATCACCGGTGGAATCGGTATGGCCGGTGATGAGGATCATCCAGCCCGGTTTGGCGCGGATGTTTATCAGCGCATTGACTAACACTTTGGTCGAACCGGCTTTCAGTTTCGCCTGCCCCACATCAAACAGGGCCAGGCTATTCAGGCTGATTGTCTGGGGTACCGAGGGCGTCACCGGCGTTTTTTCCCGATGTTCAGGGTGGTAACCGGCAATCACCGCCTGCAACCGCAGACGTAATCGTTCCCCCTGATATAACCCCAATCCCAGACGCCACGGCACGCCGTCGTGGTAATATCCCTCAAGCCGGGCGGAATCGTCCTTTAGGACCGCCATCGCTTGCGCTTTGCCGCTCTCATCAGTCATAGCGATAGATTGGTCGTTCAGTAAGTCACTCTCCACCTGACGTAATAACTGGCGGTTATGCCAGGCCGAACAACCCAACGCGGTTATCCCTGCCAGCAGGAACAGGCCCAACGCCCTGCCCAATGCCCGTTGCACTGGTATCGATACCTTACTCATGGGTAACAGGCGCAATATGTGGTCAGGGAAAGGCAGGACAGGCGTACCCGTATCCGGTGAACTTACCGGGTCACCGGCCCTGTTCAGCGCGGTTTTGGTCTGCAACCACTGTTGCCAGAGATGGCCGGTTAACCAGTGAGGTAATGCCGGGACAAAGGTCAGGACCATCGCCTGTGGCGGACAAGGCGGCAGGCCGTCTTCCGGAGTCAGGCAAACCGGTAATACATATGTTTTCATCCAGTCAGCCCAGCTGGTCAGCTCAACCCCATACTGAAAACGGGCGGTCTGTTCCGCGACTGCGCCTTGTGTCAGCCAATCTGCCAGCGGTTGAAAAGAGGCGCCTTCACGCCAGACCGTCACGGTGGACCATCCCGCCAGCCACTCAAACCACGGTGAATTAGGGGATTGGGATGCATTGGCTAAGTAGCCCGCCAGCAGTAACGGTAATCGGATCCCCTGTCGCTGACGCACCTGAGAAAGTTGCCAGCGCAATTCCCGCATCCAACCAGCCAGCACCGCCGCATCACGGTATTGCTGCGGGGTTATCACCGCCATCACGCTCAATTGTTCGCCCCAAGAGGGCCGGGCAGCCAGCAGGCTCGTCACCCCATCAGACAGGGAAGTGCCCGGCGATAAGTACAACCAGTAGCCCTGTGGCGTCTGACGCAGCAGTTCTTCACCAAACAGACTGTCCTGAACGTGACTGCATACCAGCACCACCGGGCGACGATCGCTTTCCGGTGGCAACACTGCCGACAAGCTGTCGAGGTATTCCCGCTTGCGGAAAAGTCCGGTATAAAGCAGTCCTGCCAGTGTGAAAAGCAGGATAATGACCACGCCCACCCACTGACCTGCCCGTGATAAAGGCAACCAGACCAGACAAAGCAGCAGTGCCAATCCGCTCCCCCAGCCCCAGAGCATCCGTTTCAACATGACACTCATTGCCCCAACCCCGGAAACAACGTTGCCAAATACCGGCCAAATCCCCACCAGACACCGGCCAGTACGATTATTGTCATGAGCAACGAACCGCCAATGGCGCGCAGCCAGGCACAGGACGGTAAGGCTCCGGCCAGCACAGACGATGACGAAAGCGTGCCGAAAGGGACGGCCTGTTGATTTAAGCGGGTTATCAGTTGTTCACGTATCAATGCGGTATCTTCCTGACACCGCCCCTGGAACCCCAGCAGCAACACCCGGTGAAAACAGGTCAGGACCGTCTGATCGGGAGCCAGTTCATCCAGAACTGTACGTATCCGCTCATATAACCGGTTGCCCGCTTCAGCGGTGCCAAAGAAATGGGCTTGTAACGACGTGGAGCGCCAGGCTGCATAGCCCTCGTCTGGTGCCCGTGTCAGTACGGTTTCATCAAGCAAGGCGCACTGGGCATAGCTGATGTGTTCAACAGCAGATTCGCTGACACCCGCGTCATACAACGTCTGCCGGGTCCGCGCTATCTCGTTGGTACAGTGTTGCCATACCACATCGCCCTGCTTCACCTGCACGCCTCGGCACAGTTCTACCACCAGCAGATAGCTGTTCTGCAACAGGGCATCAATATCCAGTGGCGATTTTTTAGTGAATAAGTGTGATTGATTCATGTTCTCAATACCGCAAACAGTTCAAGCTGAATATCGCCCAGGACATCGGGCATATAGAAAGCACAGGTTCCCGCCTCCAGCATGGCTTTCGCCGCCGGATGGGTCAGGTCAAGGGCAAAATACTGGTTCTCCAGGCGCAATGGGACGGCAGCCGGAACGTGATGCATAGCCACCAGCGGGATCCCGGTCAACGCCCGGTTAATCATCTGGTTAACCTCATCCGGTGCCCCGGCTTTACACAACAGCGGAAACTGGGTTTGCAACTGATGTGCGGGGACGGAGGAACAGACGGAAAGATAAAAATCCGCCGCTTCACGCAAGCGGGCATCGTGGAGCGTCCCTGTCCATTGCTGTGCCGATTTTGTCAGCTCAATGGCCACCATCCTCGATGGCAAGCTGATTTCCAGTAACTTAATCAGCAATTCAAACAGCGGCGGTAACACCGCCGTCAGGTTGTCGTGCTGGTAACGCGGAATACCCCCAGCGTCATGGTCCAGGGAAAACGTCAGCAAACTGCCCGCCAGCCTGACCGCCTCACGATAAAACAACGCCGGGTGCACCTCCCCGTGCGCCTGAAAATCACTCAGTACCGGCTCATAGCTGTTCAGTGCATTCAGTAACCAGAACAGCGACACATCCGCGACGGCAAAATCCGCCATCCGCTCGTTACTTTCACGACGCATTCCCATCAACCGGGCCTGTTTGGCCCGCAACTGCGTCAGCAACCGATCGAGCTGGCCCATCAGCCCGGCATGCGCACTCAGCCGCAGTAACGGCGGCACAAACTGCGTATCAAAGGTCCAGTTTCCCTGCGTGTCACGCACCAAACGGGCAACGGGACAGGTGAGATACTGGCTGTTTTCCATCCCATCAAAGCGCAGCGAGACGGCATAACGGGCCACCGCCATGGATTCACTGCGGTCACTGAATTCATCCTGTACCGGCACCCACTCTTGCCGGTAACGCACCGGGCGGTCAGCCTGTTCATCCGGTTTAAGGCAATTTCCACCATTGGCATACATGTGCGGCAACGCCAGCAAGACCGTGGCCTGTCGCGTTTCTGCCGACAACATCGTCGCCAGTTCCAGCACCGGGGGTAAGTGATCCGCCTGATCGGTATCAATCAGCGATCCATCAGCAAAGCGCACACACAGGTGATCGGCTTTCAACTGCCCCAACGCCAGCATCGCTTTGTCAAACGTGGCGGTCAGCACGCCCCAGGGATGAAGCCCCCCAAGTCGGGCAACGCATTCATGGGTATACGCCTCCCAGCGGGCCTGTTGCTGAAACTGTTGGGGCGACAAGATGGTCCCCGTCACCCATAGCGGACGATCAATTTTCATGTTGTTACCCCTTGGCTTTCGGCATCTGGGAAACCAGAGATAGATTGACGTCGAGCCCTTCCACCTGAAAATGGGGCACTGCGTACAACCGGACCCGGAAGAAACCGGGGTTGTCGTCAATATCTTCAACAATGACCTGCGCTTCACGCAGAGGATGAGACGCCTGCACATCATCTGAAGGATCGGTCATCTCAGTAACCAGCATGTTGATCCAGTTGTTCAATTCAATTTCGAGCAGACGCCTGTCCTTGGTGGTGCCGATGTTCTCCCGCTGGATTAACTTCAAATAGTGGGAAATCCGTGACAGCAGAAAGATATAGGGCAGACGCGCATTGATACGGCTGTTGGCCGTGGCTTCATTCGTGTCGTACAACGCGGGTTTTTGCGCCGAGTTGGCCGAAAAGAAGCAGGCATAATCGCGGTTTTTGTAGTACGAAAGCGGAATAAAACCCAGATTGGCAAATTCAAACTCGCGGGTTTCCGGGATCATCACTTCTGACGGAATTTTGACCTGATTACCGGTCCCCAGATCGTAGAGATGGATCGGTAAATCCGTGACCGCGCCCCCCGCCTTCGGTCCGCGGATCTGCACACACCAGCCATTGCTGACAAAGCTCCTGACCAGATTGGCGGCAAAAGCAAACGCGGCGTTGGTCCACAAATATTTATTGTGATCCGGCCCGGTGACTTCTTCGACATAGTTAAAAGTTCGTACCGGCACAGTATCCGGACCGTAGGGCAGACGCCCCAACACACGCGGCATCGTCAGGCCGATATAGCGGGCATCGTCGCTGGCGCGGAACGCTTGCCACTTGATGTATTCAGCGCGGTCAAAGTAGCTGCCGATGTCTTTAATCGCCGCCACTTCTTCCATGGTTTTTTTACCAAAAAAGGCCGGTCCGACAGCGCCAATGAAAGGCATATGCGCCGCAGCTGATACTTTGGCGATATTACGCAACAAGGCAATATCCTGCGAGCCGGCATCGAATTCGTAATTGGCAATCACCGAGCCGATAGGCTCCCCGCCCGGCGTATCGTATTCCTGAACGTAAGTGTGGTGATAGAAACCACTTTGGATAATTTCCGGCGCATCGTCAAAATCCTGCCGTAAGTCGTCTTTAGTGACATCCAGTACGTCAATGCTGACGTTTTGACGAAAATCCGTCCGGTCAACCAAAAATTTCAGGCCACGCCAGGCGGATTCAACTTGCTGGAATGCCGGATGATGCATCACCACATCTAACTGATGGCTGATTTGGTGGTCCAGTTCGCAGATGTGGTTATCTAACAAGGCTTTATCCAGCCGCTCGACTTTTCGCGCTGAGGCTTTCAATAGATTGAGAAAAACGCTGACCGCTGCGGTCACCCGTTCATCCACCGTGACATCAGCCAGCGCATCGCTGCACTGAAAGCGTTCGATATCACTCAGTCGTTCTACCGGCTGTAAATGGATTTTTTCAAACAATGATTGATAAACACCGCCTTCGGCGTAGGTTGTGGTTGCCGCAGCAGAAGCGGCTTGTTCTTGTACAGTCATAACATTTCTCCTGACTAAAATACCGTCATCATCAGATGGCTTTCGGTGCCAACGCAGCCAGTTCAGCCCGCAATTGATCGTTCAACGTGTCATCCTGGAGAATGTGCTCCAGCTCCCGGCGAAAGGTGGCGTTGTCAAGCAGGTTGGATCTCAAATCGCGCAATAAATTACGCATAGAAAGTAACGCCCGCAGTTGGGGAATTTGGCGGGCCACTTGCTCAGGATCGAAATCCTTTATTTGCTGGAAAGTGAGTGCGATATTTTCTTCGCTGCCATTTTCAGCCAGGGTATTTTGAACCGTCAGGTTAAGCGCGGGGCTGAATTCAGCCATCACGCTGTCAAAATTGTTTTTGTTAATAGAAACTTTCTCTCTTTCCGAGAGTGGACGCTGTTCTTGCCCATTACTGTAATCGCCCATCACCAATAATTTCAGCGGCAACTCAACTTTTTTCTGCGCACCACCGGTGTGTAAATCTAACTTGATATTAATACGCGATTTGGGAACTTCGTTTTGAAAACTCTGGGCCATAATCGGCTCCTCAGCAATAAAAAATAACGCCCGACATGAGAGTCATGCCCGATAAGTTTCAGGAACAAAAAACGGATTCAGATATTTCATAGCAGGCCGTTAACCGAGCAGTAAATAAGAGAACACCGACAAGATCTGCCGCAATAAATAAACACACTTACCGAGCAGATCATTTCCTAACCAGGTCGATTTTCTAAACAGTTTTATCTAAAATCAAGACATTTTTTACCCTATAGCATTTTTTGTGCAAGATCAATTGGTCATAAAAACCAACCTACAGCATAAAAAAAACATAAAATATAAACCCAACCTAAACGAATTAGCATTTATTCAAAAAAAGATTGTATTTATTTTTATAAAATGATAACGACTTATCTATTTTGTTATTATCCGGGTAATTCAGCTCGATACAGATCGGTTATATTTTTTAAATTTATACTATTTTTCAATTAACTAAATAATAAATAAACCATGCTTAATTTGATGGGTGAAAAAGAGAATGATTATCAATAAATCTATGCGAATGAGAATACATTCAATTAAGCCATGTCATATCGGTTATATTATGGAATAACACACCGGTTAGTTATATCTTTTATAGGATAATAAGGATGAAATCTAAAAGGCCTTATCCTGCGTGATAAAGCTGGCATATTTTTTTGCTTTTTTTGATGGTATGAAAGTTATTGAATAGGGTATTTCTTAAATAGGGAGCCGAAGTACAGGAAAATGCGATTATTGATAATGGATACGATGATTCATTTTCTGATTTATTCCGTTTTATACTTATGCCCCAGAGACGCCGACCAATTTAAGCCAACGGTAGGTGTTATAAAACACCGCTGAACGCCGATAATTAAAATAGCATTCATCCAGAGTTGGATACATAATCATAATAAACCTGAACTTCGCTTAAGAAGGAAATTAAAGTCTCTGAGATGCGATCAACGTTTTTGTCAAAGAAAATGCAAGACATCTCAGTCCGCTTGGTTTTTTGCTTAATATTCCTTCAATATAAAAGAAAATATGCTACCATTCGCCGATGAAGAAAAAAAATACACCAATGCTACATGACGCTGTTTTTAAACAGTTTTTAGGTCATATTGATACGGCCAGAGACTTTCTGGAGATACATTTGCCCGCGACATTACGGGCCGTTTGTGATCTGGATACACTGCGGTTGGAATCCGGGTCGTTTATTGAAGACAATCTGCGGGCGCATTATTCCGACATTCTGTATTCATTGAAAACAACGCGGGGCGACGGTTACGTGTATTGCGTGATCGAACACCAGAGTTCCCCGGATAAGATGATGGCATTTCGATTAATGCGCTACAGTATTTCAGCCATGCAACGGCATCTGGAGCAGGGACATGAAAAATTGCCGCTGGTCATTCCGGTGTTGTTTTATCACGGGAAAATCCAGCCGTATCCCTGGAGTACCCATTGGCTCGACTGCTTCGATGATCCGGCTCTGGCGGAGGAAATCTATTCCGGTCCATTCCCGCTGGTAGATGTGACGGTAATTTCGGATGATGAAATCCTGACGCATAAACGGGTCGCGCTACTGGAAATGGTGCAAAAGCATATCCGGCAGCGAGATATGGCGGAGCTGTTGCAAGAGTTGGTCATACTACTGGCGTATGATTACTATACGGATGAACAGCTAAAAAGCGTGCTAAACTACTTATTACAGGCGGGAGATACCGCCGATCCAGAGGGTTTTATCCGGCGACTGGCAGAACAGTCCCCGAGGTATGAGGAGGTACTGATGACAATAGCGCAGAAACTGGAGCAGAAGGGGCGCCAGAAAGGGTTTATTGAAGGGCGGCAGGAAGGGCGTCAGGAAGGACTCCAAGAAGGATTGCATAAAGGCGAAAAGCAGGGGATCCTGAAAGTCGCGTGGGCGATGATCGACATGGGTATCGACCGTGAAACGATAATGAAAACAACTGGGTTGAGCCAGAACGAACTTGAGCAAATACGCCACTAACTCGTGCTGAGAGTTCTTAATCAGTATTCAATGGTTCATGTTAAAAGAGGATCTTACGGTGACTGTCAGAACAGTCACCGAAGTATAAGTATCGACCGTGAAACGGTGATGAAAATCCCCGGACTGAGCTTGAATAAATGTCTGACAAACTTACTATTGATACGTTATCGGCATAAAAATGCTTGAGTCAATGCACGAAACGCATAGAAGCGGCACATTTACATTCCAAGCGATAAGATCGAGTCTGAATCTACGTGCTTCTGAAATCTCTGTTCTTAAGCAGAGCTGAGGTTAATAAATCATAATTTGAAAAGTCAGTAATCTGAACCGGAGTTTGACCCCGGTTCTTTAACAAAAACAGGTTAAATGCTTTGTGAAAGCAAAGAGGAAACCTGCCGGGCATTTCTGCATTTAACTAAAAGCTGAGGCGTCAGAATAACATCAAACCTTTCAGTGAGACGCCGAGCGATTTCTTTAAGATGAGAGGGCCTTAATCCCAGCGCTAAAAATTCAGAATCTTCATTCAAACCAGTTAACGGCTGCGCACCAATGGTATGCAAATAAATGCCGAGGATCGATTGGTAATGTTCATCCTCTGCGCTGTTATTGACTCTTTGGCTCTCCGGTATAACAGACTTCTTATCAGCCAAATTATCCAACTTCGGTTGCGTAAAAAACGCCCTGATTTGATGTCGATCCGTTTTACCGTTTGCAGACAAAGGAAACACCTGAATATGAGCAAAACGCGTTGGTATATGAGAAACGGGTAAAAGCCCGTGAGAATAATCCCGCAATTCTGAGGCGGGAATTTCCTGACCATTTAGCGTCGTATACATAGCGCCTAATGTTGCATCGCCATTCTGCTCATTTGGATAATCAACGACGACAATATTATTGATTTGTGGGTGCTTACATAATTCACTTTCAATATCAGGCAGAGAGACCCTAATCCCCCGAATTTTGATATAACCATTTACTCTGCTGGCAAAAATGATGGTGCCATCTTTTCGGTAATAGCCCTGATCCCCTGTTCTGAATGCTCTTAATTGTTCACCTGTAGGCGAGGTGATCGTGACAAAATCTTTTTGCACAACAAGACCCTCTTCCAGATAACCTAAGGCAAGATTGACTCCTGTAGTATAAATCCGGCCAGTCACAAATGCCGGGCAATGTTCATTGATATCATTACAGATAAAATATTGAGTCGCAGGCAGGGGTTTACCATACGGAATAAGGCTGACATCCGCCGACGTAATTTCATGCCATATACTCCAAATCGTCGTTTCAGTCGGCCCTCCCAAAGAAAACAATCGGGTATCAGGATAAGTTGTTCTAATTTCCTTGATGAGAGCAGGCTTAATATAATCACCGCCCTGCGCTATTAGTCTGAGGGAAGAGAGAGAATCCCCCTTTTGGCACGCAATTAACATTTCTAAAATCGCAGGCACTGAGCACCAAATAGAAACTTTGTGCTTCGAAACCAGCCAATTCCAATGGATAGCATCTTTCTCTGCATGGGGTTCAGGGATAACCAGTGTTGCGCCAACAGTCAGTGATGCAAAGAGGTCAAAAACCGACATATCATGGTGTAATGGCGTAACGGAAATAAACACATCATCCTGTTTAACTTCCCATTTATTCAGGGTTTGCCCAATAACATTAGATGTTGCTTTGTTATTGAGCACCACACATTTGGGTTTACCCGTTGTTCCGGAAGTATACAGATAATAAGCCGGTTCAATGCTATGACTCAGTGATGATAAAGTCTCTAAAGGGAGTAAAACGTTTTCAGAAACTGAGGTGAGCAGTGTTTCCAATGTGATGGCTTTATCACGATTAAACTGTCCGGTATTCACAATGAGATCAGAATCGCAATTGGTTAGCAGATAATCCAGACGTTCAGAGGGAGAATTCACATCAATAGGCACCCAAATAATCCCCAAAAGCGCACAGGTGATTGTCACCATCACATGCTCAGGACTACGGGGCAAACAAATCGCGACTACACTGCCTTTACGCATCCCACAGCGATTCAGGTTATTCACTATATTTTGAACACACGCCCCCAACTCAGAATATGTAATCTGCTGCTCCCCACAGATAATAGCGGATTTTTTTAATTTTCCCGTCAATAGGTTATCCGCAATACGAGCCAGGAAATTTGAACAGATAAAATCACTGTCATTACCGTTATCTTTGTAATGGTGATAATCAATCACCTCAGAAAAATCCACAGCGAGTTTTTCCTGACAACAGATCAGCGCGATTGCCTGGGTGATGGTTTGTAAAATATCCTGCACGATATTTTTTTCCAGCGCTTTTTCTGCATAATCAATGGATAACACCAGATTTTTGTCCTGATCCAGGGACAAACGAATATCCATTGCAACTTGCGGTGTCTGCGTTAATCCATCATAAAAAGAGACATCACCAGATGCAGGCAATGTTTTCCATGACAAACCATTCGTTAACACAACAGGTAGCGCTAAACCTGTCTGATGTTGATTGAATATCAGCCGGTTAATATCAACGCCGGAAAAATCCAGATGTTCCAAAGAGGCAAAAATATCATTTTGAAAAGCGGTTGCTCTTTCTAAAAATGGCGTCTGGTCTCTTTTAAAACAAACAGCGACAAATGAAGATTCATTACTAAACTGCATTTTCTGGGTGGGCATAGCAACCGGAATACCGATACATAACCGACTATCTTGGGTCCAAAATGACATTATCTCCAGAATAATGGTGGATAAAATCGTATTTTGAAACAGGCCATAAGATGAAGCGATTTTAGACAAATGATTCAACGTCGCGCTGGGAACGGTGACCTTCTCTCTTCTGTAGCGAGAGGATTTAATCGATTCTGGTGGTCTCTTCCAAGGCAATGCCGGTGGGCCGGGATATTCTTTTAGCTTTTCTGACCAATATTCAGTATCACTTTGCTTTTTCGAGACCGAAGGCGGTTGAAGCAAATGAGCGATATTTCCCGTTGGCCTGGCTCTTTTCTGCTGATTCTCATCCTCTTCAAACAATTTAAACAAGATGAGAGAGATAGCGCTGCCATCCAAAATCAGTGCATCAAAGCTCACGAACACCACGGTCGTAAAAAGGTCATTATCCTCATCTTCTGACTCTGCCAATTTAATAGCCCAAATATGCCAGGGAGAACGAGAAAGATCGTGGATCTTATGAGAATACGCCTGCCTCATCTCATCTATCTTTTGATAAGCCGCTGAACGCGGGATAGCCGTGAAATCAATTTCATCAAGATTCAGGATAATGGCATCGGAGACATGTTGAACCAATGAACTTTCATCTATATGGGTACGTAACGCATCATATTGCTGTACTAATCTGGTGAGCCGGGACTGAATAACAGAAAACTCGATATGACCTCTGAATTCCCTGAAATCATGCATGGCAACACCACCCAGTGGTAACAATTCACTTCGTCCTAGCAGGTACGCGCGTTGTAATGGTGTCAGTGCGGTATCCATGATATTTCCTCAATTTTCGATTGTGAGAAAGAACAGAATCTAATTAATTAACAAGCTAAACATTTAGCATCTTTCAAAAAGAAAGATTACTTCTGTCGATTAAGGATTTTCACTAGTGCCTCAGCCGTCTTTTCAGCCGCTCCCCGCGATCTTAATGTCATCGTCTGTGCCAGTGCATTTACTGTTTGATGAGCCTTAATATCTTCAATTATCAGTCCTGCCTGTGGGATATATTTGTTAATAAATCCCGTTAATTCTTCTGCGACATCAGCATCAATATCCAATGCTGAAAGAGAAGTATGGGCGTTGATATTTTCTTCGTTCGTCAGCCGGGACAGCAGAAGAATCAGCATTTGCTCAACACAAGAGAATGTCACCTTTTCAGTCCCCACATCTTGATGTGAAGCAGAAAAATGAGATGAGAAAAAATAGTCCAAAGACTGGTTTATCAACTCAGGCGAATGAATGATCATCCGAATTAAAGAGCGATAGATATCAAACATTCTACGGATATACGGTTCAGGGAAAACATCCAGACGAACATCCCAGTTAACCAAAATCCCTTCATAAGCTGGCGCAACCTGAACATCCAAGGCAACCTGTGGCCCTTGAGAAATAACAAAGACCATTTCACCGAAAGCACGGGTTACATTTTCGGACAATAAATTATCGTCACTGATACCAAAACCGGAGGTAAAAACGATAGGCGAGATTTGCATGTTACCGTGGTATCTGGAGAGATCCCGCATAACACTGACGCCCGGGTAAGTCCGGTGAGAGAGGAGTAAAGCGATTTGATCAGCAAAACGATGGCATAACGCAATCACCGGCTCATGACGCTGTAATTCAACACTTAAAATAGATAAATCTGAAAAATCACCCACAATTTTGTCCACATCACGGAGGTAACTTTCTCGCTGGAATGTCGGTACATTTAATCTGAATTTATCAGACTGCGTGCAAATCCCTACCGTACACGCGAAAAGAGACAGAAATAATGTTGACAGCGTAATCTGATATTTTTTGGCGGTTGTCTTTAACGACAATTTGTCTTCTTTAGTCAGTTGAACCGCGAATCGATCACTAAAGTATTCTCCCTGTGGGAGAGGGCGATGAATATGAGGAAGTTTAGGGGCTGGTGGAATTTGCGCAATACGCGTACTCCACCATTTTTTATCGCGTTCACGTAAAGTTAATAAAGACTTATCAGCTTTCATTCGCTCCAAATAGTGAAAATAAGTGCTTCCTCCACTTTTCGGTTGATGGTCAGGCTGATGATAAAATCGGGCCAAATCCTCCATGAGAATACGAAAGCTTTGCGCATCACCTGCAATCATATCCAGGTCGATATGCAAGCGAAAATCTCCATCCTTTAAAAGGCTGACACTCAAATCGATAGACTGACCCTGTTCAAGATCCAGTTTCTGGTGGGTTTTACTTTTTCGTTTACTTTCCAGAAAATCAGCAATGGCTTTTTTATCATAGATACTGACATCATCGATGTGCAATTTATCGTTGGAAGACAGACTTTCTATGGTTTGCATGCCATCCGGTGTAACGCGTAGTCGCAACATCGGATGGATATCAAAGAGATACTGTACGGCAGCTTTCAGCCGCTCAAGATCAAGTTCAGTACCATCAAACTCTGCATACAAATGGGCGGTAACACCACCCAACGTCTGTTCATATTGCCGGCCAATCCAATAAGCGGCCTGCATGGTCGTTAGCTCTCTCATTTAGTTTCCATAAAGTTTAGATTATCAGCTACAACAAGAATACGATTACAAATGATAATAAAAATTATTATTATTTGATAAATAAAGCAACATGAATATGAATTAGCCCGATGTTAATGACTAAAATTTCTTAAAAATATCCATATTTATTAAATAGATAAAAACACCCAATAAGCAGGTGAACCTGATTCCACAGGATTAAGGTCGAGAACATATCATCTAAACTTGATAAAAAAATTAATATATCCAATGAATTAATGTCCAATTTATAGCAATAAATAAATGAACACCGTATACCTGCTCCCCGAGTCTGATTAAACGCTATACGTGGATAAACCAATGGCTCATTTTTGGCTCAGAGGGGCTGTTATACAGAATTATTTATGAGGTAAAATTAAGTTATACAAAATAGCTATCAATTAATATAGAGATAAACATAATTGCAGAAAATGATTTGGTGGATTCACATGATATTGAATAGTATCAATCGCATTCTTGACCCTGTTTCTTTCTTAACTCCCCTTACTCACTAATGTAAATTATTTTAAATTTATAAATTTTTGATTGATTTTCCCACAGAAGCGAAGCAAAATCAGACAAATCCAGTATAAGGAGCAACCAGTATGAAAAATATGTTTTATTCAACACTGAAAAGGTGAAAAACAAGGTTTGATCTACACTGGTGACGATCCTTGATACATTCGATACCAACAAAAGGCCTGAGAATTAGCTATATCGCCGCTCAATAGATTCTTACCGCCGCTGAGATGACAGGATTTATTAACGTGAATAATACCAATTACTTAACTGATGACGCTGTTGACTCAGAATTTGAAAATGGGTTACGCATTGTTTTATCGCCAGTTCAGCTAGCGGCAATTCTGTCGGATAATACCATTACAGAAGAGGAAACTTGGAGTAATAGAATATTAGGCGGAGCGGGTTTAGCCGCTGGAGTGGTTGAGCTCATTGGTGCCGGAGGGCTTTGCATTGCACCTGATCCAACAACATTAACCAAAGTTGGTTGCGTTATTATCGGGGCACACAGTCTTGATGTAATGAATGCTTCTGCCAATCAAATGATAACCGGTAGAGAAACAATGACCGAAACTTATCGAGAGGCGGTAGAATTAGCGAAAGAGTTTGGTGCTGATGACTACACCGCGTCTGAAATAGGGCTCACCGTTGATATCGCTGTACCGCTCTCATTTGCTTCAATGGTAGGTGCGGTTAGAGTTGCTTCTGTACGGGTAGGCAGAATTAAATTAATTGAACATGAATCAGAGACTGGGTTAAAGCCAGGAGGCCATACTTTGCTTAAGCATGTTGGATTATCAGAGCAGGAACTAAAAGCTCGACTTTTAGCATCTAAATCAATGAGAGCATCAAGTTCTTTCTATGATATAAAAACAGCAGAGACAGCAATTTCAAAAGCCTTAAAATCGAATCAATTTAGAATAACCTCCATGCTAAAATATGCTCCAAAAGAATTAAGGCTAGAGATAGATTACATCTCACATACGCCTGTCGGCATTGGTGTGATTAAAGGCTCACAAAATGCGGAAAAATTATATAAAATCAGAGTTGTTTTAGTTCATTCTGAGTATAATGGTCAACCATACTATATATTGACAGCGTTTCCAAAATTTAATTGAAATATAGGAAAGAAAAATGGAACTCAATCGTTTAATCGGCGCTTATTTTAATCAAGATTGTGAATTTATATCCGGCCCAGAAATTGATGACACAATAAATGACTATCTTGAGACGACAACTGAGGGGATGAAAAGAGAATTATTAGAGGAGATTGAAGATTTTATTCATAATGCTAAAGATTTAGAAAAAGAATTTAAAGATCGGTATCAATATGACTTTGATCCAGAGTTATGGGAGACTACCGCGTTAGATTTTCTAAATCATGTCACCAAAAGAGTGCTAGATTATTTAGATCAAAATAAATAATTCAATTAGGCTAAACAAGGACGTTTAATTTATAGAGCTCACCATTGATATCGCGGTACTGTTCTCATTTTCTTCAATTAATTGCATGAATCAACCGCAGGATTAAAATCAGGAAATCATACTTTAGCTAAATATGTTAAATTATCAGAAACTAAAACATAGGAAAGAAAAATGGAACTCAATCGTTTGATCGGCGCTTACTTTAATCAAGATTGCGAATTTATATTTGGCCCAGAAATTGATGACACAATAAATGACTATCTTGAGACGACAACTGAGGGGATGAAAAGAGAATTATTAGAGGAGATTGAAGATTTTATTCATAATGCTAAAGATTTAGAGAAAGAGTTCAAAGATCGGTATCAATATGACTTTGATCCAGAGTTATGGGAGACTACCGCGTTAGATTTTCTAAATCATGTCACCAAAAGAGTGCTAGATTATTTAGATCAAAATAAATAATCAAATTAGCTATAAATATTAATCCCCCTGAAATTTCTTCCAGGGGTTGTTTATTTACGACAATAATTCTAATTACAACACATCAATCGCGTTCAATTCTTTGAACGCTTGTTCCAGACGGGCAATCATAGAAACCTGACCGGCACGCAACCATACCCGTGGATCGTAGAATTTCTTATTGGGTTTATCTGCGCCTTCCGGATTACCCAGCTGGCCTTGCAGATAGCCTTCATTCTTTTTGTAATAGTTCAGAATACCTTCCCAAGTCGCCCATTGGGTGTCGGTATCAATATTCATTTTAACAACGCCGTAGCTGACCGCTTCCTTGATCTCTTCCGCTGTCGAACCGGAACCGCCGTGGAAAACAAAGTCCAGGCTGTTGTGTGGCAAATTGAATTTCTCAGCAACATAGTCCTGCGAGTTACGCAGAATTTTTGGTGTCAGTTTAACGTTGCCAGGCTTATAAACACCATGAACGTTACCGAAAGAAGCCGCAATAGTAAAACGTGGGCTGATAGCATTCAGCTTCTCATAAGCATAAGCCACGTCTTCCGGTTGAGTGTATAAAGCGGAACTATCCATATGGCTGTTATCAACACCATCTTCTTCACCACCAGTACAACCTAACTCGATTTCCAACGTCATATCGATTTTTGCCATACGAGCCAGATACTTGCTGCAAATTTCAATATTTTCTTCCAGCGATTCTTCTGATAGATCGATCATATGGGAAGAGAACAACGGTTTACCCGTCGCCGCGTAATGCTTTTCACCTGCATCTAACAAGCCGTCAATCCACGGCAGCAGTTTACGCGCACAGTGGTCAGTATGCAGGATCACAGGCACACCATAATGTTCAGCCATCTGATGAACATGGTGAGCACCCGAAATTGAACCCAGAATAGCCGCTTGCTGACCTTCAGCTTTCACACCCTTACCGGCAATAAAAGCAGCACCACCGTTAGAGAACTGAATAATGGCAGGAGAACGAACTTTGGCGGCCGTTTCCAACACTGCGTTGATTGAATCAGTACCTACACAGTTTACCGCCGGCAACGCAAAGTGGTTTTCTTTGGCTATTGCGAACACTTTTTGAACATCATCACCAGTGATGACACCCGGTTTTACGAAATCAAAAATTTTAGACATGTTACGTGGGTCCTGTTTAGAGCGGGCAGATAAAACTGCCCGTCATGACTTAATTACTGTTTTGCACGTTCTTCCAGCATCACAACCGCAGGCAGTTTCTTTCCTTCGACAAATTCAAGGAAAGCACCACCACCAGTAGAGATGTAAGAAATTTTGTCAGCAATACCGAACAGGTCGATCGCTGCCAGCGTATCGCCACCACCTGCAATAGAGAATGCGTCACTATCAGCAATTGCGCGGGCGACAATTTCAGTTCCTTGACGGAAATTAGGGAATTCGAATACACCAACCGGGCCATTCCACAGAATAGTTTTAGCGTTTTTCAGGATATCTGCCAGACGTTGAGCGGATTCCTCTCCCAGATCGAGGATTTGCTCATCATCTTTAATATCGCCGGTCGATTTCAAGGTGGCTTCCGCAGTTTCAGAGAATTCTGTTGCCACCCGAACATCAGTTGGCACTGGAATATCACAGCTTATCAGCAGTTTTTTCGCTTCTGGGATCAGGTCATCTTCATACAGTGAACGACCCACATTGTGGCCTTCCGCAGCAACAAAAGTATTCGCGATACCTCCGCCCACAATCAGTTGATCCGCGATTTTGGACAGGGTGTCCAATACAGTCAGCTTGGTTGAAACTTTAGAACCACCCACGATAGCAACCATTGGACGGGCCGGCTTATCCAGCGCTTTACCCAATGCTTCCAGTTCTGCGGACAGCAGAGGGCCTGCACAGGCAATAGGAGCAAACTTAGCCACACCGTGGGTAGAAGCCTGAGCACGATGCGCCGTACCGAATGCATCCATGACATAAATATCACACAGAGAAGCGTATTTTTTAGCCAGAGTTTCGTCGTCTTTCTTCTCACCTTTATTAAAGCGAACATTTTCCAGAACAACCAGCTCACCTTCCGCTATGTCCACACCTTCCAGATACGCTTTTTCCAGACGAACCGGGGAAGATAATTTCTCTTTCAGGTAATCGACTACTGGTTTCAGCGAGAATTCTTCATTATATTCGCCTTCAGTAGGACGGCCGAGGTGAGAAGTGATCATAACCTTAGCGCCCTGTTTTAATGCTGCTTCGATGGTCGGCAAAGAAGCCCGGATACGCGCATCAGAGGTGACTTTGCCATCTTTTACCGGAACGTTCAGGTCAACGCGGATCAAAACCCGCTTACCCGCCAGATCTAAATCGGTCATCTTAATTACAGACATGGTGAATCCTCTCGTTGATTCTCTAAATTGTTTAATCTTGTGCCGTGTGCAGATCTATTATTATGCACCGTCTGTCAGCAACAGATCATTTGAAACCCGTAGCAGCCATTGCTAACGTTGTATCCAACATTCGGTTAGCAAAACCCCACTCATTATCACACCAGACTAATGTCTTAATCAGATGTTGCCCACTGACCCGCGTTTGTGTGCCATCAACAATCGCGCTATGGGGATCGTGGTTAAAATCCGTTGAGACTAACGGCAATTCGGTATAGTCAACTATACCACGAAATGAAGTTGCAGCTGATTTTTGCATTAATTCATTGATTTTTCTGACATTCACTGGAAATTTTACTGTCACGCTCAAATCAATAGCAGTAACATTAATCGTTGGTACGCGTACTGAGATGGCTTCAAAACGGTCACAGAATTTTGGAAAAATCCGGGTTATCCCTGCGGCCAGTTTAGTATCCACCGGAATGATAGACTGGCTGGCAGCCCGGGTACGCCGTAAATCTTGATGATAGGCATCAATCACAGGCTGGTCATTCATTGAGGCATGTATTGTTGTCACTGTGCCAGATTCAATCTCAAATGCATCATCCAATAATTTAATGATGGGAATAATGCAGTTGGTGGTGCAAGAGGCATTGGATACAATGCGATCCTCCGCTGTCAGTAAGTCTTGATTCACACCATAAACCACCGTCGCGTCTAAGTCATTACCACCCGGATGAGAAAACAGCACCTTTTTTGCGCCACTGGCAAGATGCGCTTCCCCATCAGCTCTGCTGCCATATATCCCACTGCAATCAAGAACAATATCAATCCCCAATTCTTGCCAGGGCAATGCCGATATATCGGGTTGATGAAACAGACGAATATTATCGTCACCAACCTGCAACAAATCATTATTCAACCGCACATCCCAGGCAAAACGACCGTGACTGGAGTCATACTTCAGCAAGTGAGCAATCCCTTCGGCATTGGCCAACTCATTAACAGCAATAATAGCAATTTCAGCCCGACGCCCAGACTCATAAAGAGCACGTAAAATACTGCGCCCTATCCTGCCAAAACCGTTTATTGCTACCTTGATTGTCATGTTACTCCCTGAATATAGTTATTACCACGCAACCGTTTAGGATAACTGACTCAATCACTAATGTACTGATTGTTTATCACAAAATTGCTAAAACTGTGGCACAAAAAACCTCTCCAGACAACAAAATGAAACGATTCAGCTACTGACAATGAGATTAAGGGAAAAGTAGATTGATGGCAATAGTAAACTCACGAAATGGAAAACGTGCCATAAGAGCCTGCATAGATTAAACAACGACCTTAATCCACAAATGATGAATACGACAATCAACTGTCACTTTTTTGTGACAGTATTTGATATAAATCAAACCCAATACATTGATCTATCAATACCATTCGCTCAAATATTGACAACCAGCTTCAATATATGGAAACTGGTTGTCGTTTATTGAAGTCTAGGAAAGGAAGTAAATCGTGTCGATCAGGAAAACTCCGGCGTCTGAGATATTCAACGAAATCACATTGGCGGTATTCCGGCTCAATGCCCGACTGCTCTCTAAAGGGGATAAGCTCGTTGCCCCGTTGGGTATCACGAGCGCGATATGGCAGGTGCTCAGTGCGATTGCACTCGCACCGCATCCACTCTCAGCGCCGCAGATTGCCGCAACGATGCGCATCACACGCCAAGGTGCGCAGAAACAACTGAATCTTGGATTGAAGGCAGGAATGGTGAAAGCTATCATTAATCCCCGACACGAACGCTCACCGCTCTATCGACTCACTGAGCTTGGTCAGCGTACCTTTGATATGGCGACGTCGCTTGAAACCGAATGGATGGAATCGCTCGTGAAAGACACTGAACTCAACGAGCTGAAAGTGACGTTGGACACATTACTCAGCCTGGAGGCCAGACTGGAAGATCCATCGATGCCAGACAGTACTGAGGATTGGTTTATCAATCACGACAAAGAATTCGACTAACAGTACTACGCACCAACGGATCGCTGCACAACCTTCATACCTATGTTGGCATGTCGCCGTTGTGAACCGCATGAATCGCACGGCTCACTCCGGCAGAATAGTAAAACAAACATAAATACAAACAAGTCACTTTCAGGAGATAAAGATGCTAAAGCTAGAAGAAATGGACACCCACGTGACCATGCGGGAACAATTATTTTCGAACACCGATGGTTCCATAGTACTGATGAACATATTTCATGTTGATCCCGCACAGGCAGACATCCTGGAGGCGGCCTGGAAGGAAGATGCGGAGTATATGCTGGCACAAACCGGCCTGATTTCCGCACAATTACATCGCGGGATCGCTGGCAGTGGTACGTTCATGAACTATGCTGTTTGGGAAAATTTGGAGTGTTTTCGCGCTGCATTCACTAATCCAGAATTTCAGGCGAAGCTCGCCAAGTATCCCGATGGGATAACCGGGTCACCGCACATATTTCAAAAACTAGCCGTTCCCGGAATCTGCGAGGCATAAGTAAAAGAGCGCACCCGATCAACATTTACCCCGGATGCGCTCACTTCTAGACTAATTCATTATTTCAGCAGAGCTTTAGCCTTAGCGACGACATTCTCTACCGTGAAACCGAACTCTTTAAACAGCTGATCAGCAGGAGCCGATTCACCAAATGTCTCCATGCCCACGATAGCGCCATGCATACCGACATATTTAAACCAGTAATCAGCAATACCCGCTTCAACTGCAACACGCGCAGAAACCGCAGTGGGTAATACCGCTTCACGGTACGCTGCATCCTGCTTATCAAAAGCATAAGTAGACGGCATAGAAACGATACGTACTTTACGGCCTTCCTGAGTCAATTGATGATAAGCCCCTACCGCCAATTCAACTTCTGAACCTGTTGCGATCAGAATCAACTCTGGCTGACCTTCACAATCTTTCAGGATGTAAGCACCCTTTTCAATATTCGCCAACTGCTCAGCAGTACGCTCTTGCTGTGCCAGATTCTGGCGAGAGAAAATAAGTGCTGATGGACCGGTTTTACGTTCGATAGCGTATTTCCACGCCACTGCGGATTCAACCTGATCACATGGACGCCATGTGCTTAGATTTGGCGTCACACGCAAACTGGCAATCTGTTCTACCGGTTGGTGAGTCGGACCATCTTCACCCAAACCGATTGAGTCATGGGTATAAACAAAGATGCTGCGAATTTTCATCAGTGCCGCCATACGCACGGCGTTACGGGCATATTCAACGAACATCAGGAAAGTTGCGCCATAAGGTACAAAACCACCATGCAGAGCAATACCGTTCATAATGGCGGACATGCCAAATTCACGAACGCCATAATGGATGTAGTTACCTGCCTGATCTTCGTTCAATGGCTTAGAACCAGACCACATCGTCAAATTACTTGGCGCCAGGTCAGCAGACCCCCCCATAAATTCAGGCAGCACTTTACCGAAAGCTTCCAGAGCATTCTGAGAGGCTTTACGGCTGGCAATATTGGCAGGATTTTGTTGCAATTGTTCGATAAATGCTTTTGATTCGGTTTCCCAGTTTGCCGGTAATTCGCCACCGGTACGGCGTTTGAATTCAGCGGCTAATTCAGGATACGCTTTTTCATAAGCAGCGAACTTCTCATTCCAGGTTGCTTGCTTCGCGTTACCCATCTCTTTTGCATCCCACGCAGAATAGATTTCCGCTGGAATTTCAAAGGGGGGATGATTCCAACCCAGCACTTCACGCGTTGCAGCAATTTCTGCGTCACCCAGTGGGGCACCGTGAGAATCATGCGTACCCGCTTTGGTTGGCGCGCCAAAACCGATCACTGTTTTACACATCAGCAATGAAGGTTTATCAGAAACTTTACGCGCTTCTTCAATCGCTGCTTTGACTGCATCTGCATTATGACCATCAACGCCGCGAACCACATGCCAGCCATAAGCCTCAAAACGACCTGCGGTATCATCGGTAAACCAGCCTTCAACATGACCATCAATAGAAATACCATTGTCATCATAGAAAGCAATCAGTTTGCCCAGTTTTAACGTTCCCGCCAGCGAGCAAACTTCATGAGAAATGCCTTCCATCATGCAACCATCCCCCATAAACACATAAGTGTTATGGTCAACAATATCATGACCAGGACGGTTAAATTGCGTAGCCAGAGTACGTTCAGCAATCGCAAAACCTACCGCATTGGCAATCCCCTGCCCCAAAGGACCGGTCGTTGTCTCTATGCCTGGCGCATAACCATACTCAGGATGGCCTGGAGTTTTGGAATGTAACTGACGGAAATTTTTCAGATCATCAATAGAAACGTCATAACCGGTGAGATGCAACAGGCTATAAATCAGCATAGAGCCATGGCCGTTAGACAATACAAAACGATCACGATCGACCCAATGTGGATCAGTTGGGTTATGATTTAAATAATCACGCCATAAAACTTCAGCGATATCAGCCATTCCCATAGGCGCACCAGGGTGCCCTGATTTTGCTTTCTGCACAGCATCCATGCTAAGGAAGCGAATAGCATTAGCAAGGGTTTTACGAGTGGTCATTTTCTACTCCAAGTGGGATAAAAACGTTTAGGGGGATAATTTTCTCAGCCCAGCGTACAAACCGCAATCTTTAAAGCCAGATATTAAGGAAACTATCTTAATCTCACCTGAACAACAATTCTTTGATTTACGTTACTGGTTTGCATGAACTTCATCATTATCAGAGTAATAAACAAACTCATTACGCTATAGAGAGATCATTGAATTAAACATAACGATTAGGCGCAAAGTGATAGATAAAATACCCAATTAAACGGAAACACACTTTTAATTGGTGGCAATTTCCCACTACCACATCGATTGTTCATATTAAATATATATTACGTACCCATGACCCATCAGTTATTTAATTTATAAAAAATTCACACCCAGAAAAAATGCTTTTCAAACATCCCTATCATTGTCATGTCAACAAATTATTTAAAATAAAATAATAATTGTGGTTATATTTTCCCACATAACGATATTTTACATGAAATAATAAGAAACTTAATTAACCAATATAGATAAAACAGAAAAACATTATTTTTTTACGAATTAACTATTGCAATCCATTATATAATCAGGTTATTTTAAATATTATAATAAAAATAGCCATTCAGATAATCATTTAATTAACAATTAGGGCGACCCCGTGTTAAATATAAAAAACAAGCAAAATAATATCACTCCGAAATTAATTTGTATGTGGGAAAGAAGTCATGAACCTTTGGGCGCTAAAGATTGCCAGTCAAGATTTATCGCTACTGGCAGCAGAGAGTTATAAATTTTTTCCCAGAAACAAAAACTCAAACATCTTTCTAACAAAACAGGAATTTTGTTATGAATTACAAAAATTTAACAGTATCGCCTCAAATTATCAACCTTATGGAAACCAGTCATGAACCGTGGGGTATAAAAGATAAAAACTCTCGCTTTGTTTATGAAAATAAAGCAATGGCTATGTTGCGGGATCTTCCTGTTGGTTTTAATGTCGAAGGGCGTCTCGACAATGATTTGCCTTGGAATGGCGCAGCTTTTGCAGAACAATTTCAAATACATGACAGAGCCGTCATGCAATCAGAACAAAGAATATGTTCATTAGAAACACATTTATACGGTAAAGAAAAATTACTTTCCTCCTATTTCTTTGAAAAGTTTCCATTTTATAATGAAGATAATCAATGTGTTGGCGTTATTTTCCATGCATGGAAAGCCGAAGCTTTTTCTCTGACACGCTTTTTTTACGGTAAACTCCCTGCTTCTATCATGTTTCAGCCGCCTTCTGAGTTATTTACTCAACGGGAATGGGATGTCATTTTCTTATTTTTACAGAAATACACCAGTAAACAAATCGGGCTAAAACTCAATATCTCTTATCGCACTGTAGAAACCCATATGTTACGAATATACAAAAAAATTGGTATTAACTCTGGTCAGCAACTGGATGAATATTGCCGCCTTAATGATTTTGACCTCTATGTTCCTAAGAGATTTTTAAAGCCAGGAAGTAAAATGTTTATATAATATGATAAATACAAATAAAACATATGAAAACCATACATAATATATCATCACAGATAATAAATACCATGAAAAATAGCTCCGATCCTTGGGGCATTAAAGACAAAAGCACTTGTTTCATTTATGAAA
The DNA here is from genome assembly GCF_011189505.1 of Photorhabdus tasmaniensis. GTDB lineage: Bacteria > Pseudomonadota > Gammaproteobacteria > Enterobacterales > Enterobacteriaceae > Photorhabdus > Photorhabdus tasmaniensis. Next base: position 96,374 of record NZ_PUJU01000011.1, on the reverse strand, counting down.
ATAAAGCAATGGCTATGCTACAAGATATTCCCCTTGATTTGAACGTTGAGGGGCGTTTTGATTGCGAGTTACCTTGGGCGGGAGCAGTCTTTGAAAAACAATTTCAACGACATGATAGAACAGTAATGCATTTAGAGAAAAGTATATATTCATTAGAAACACATATATTTGGTAAAGAAAAACATCTTTCTTCATATTTTTTCGAGAAATTCCCATTTTATAGTGAAGGCAATGAATGTATTGGCATAATTTTTCATGGACGGAAAGCAGAAGCACTTTCTTTAAAGCAATTTTTCAATGGAAAACTTCCATCTTCTATTATGTTCTGTTCTCCCTCAGAGCAATTATCCCAACAAGAATGGGAGATTATTTTTCTTTTTCTGGCAAAACATAGCAAAAGGGAAATCAGTCAAATACTTAACATTCCTTATCAATCTATTGAAAATAATATAGAAAAAACATATCAAAAACTAAAAGTAAATTCTTATTATCAACTGGAGGAATATTGCCGGATAAATAATTTCAATTCTTATATACCAGAAAGATTCTTATTTCCTTACTTATAAACATTACCTTTAAATTCAAATTATTATATATCAGCAATAATCCTAAAAACCCCACATTCTATTTCCGTGAAAAACATACCTACATAGGAATAATGGGTAATTATTTTCCCATTATACTGTGATATTAGAAAAATGTACCGATAATGGAGTGAAAATTTCATATCATACTGTAGAAAAATACGTTAAAAGTACCAATAAGAAACTATTAGCCAATCGAGCTATTAAACCAAGAATATTTTCAACATATAATAATTATGACCTTTACATCCGGCAGAAACACCTTCAATATATAGATCTCGTTTTGTTAAAAAATAACCGTTACCATTATTACGTAATCGTTTCGATAGCCTCTTTAATTAATCCTCATTAATAATCTGTCCCCTAATTACCACCAAGTGGTAAAAACATTGATAATTTATCTATTATCAGTGTTTTCTAATAATTAAAACTAGGAGATTATGATGAATATTCAAGATTGGCATCCAGCGGATATTATTGCAGCCTTAAGAAAACAAGGAACAAACCTTTCAGCGGTTTCCCGCAAAGCAGGTTTGGCATCATCGACACTGAGTAATGCATTGCATCGTCCATGGCCAAAGGGAGAAGCGTTAATCGCCACCGAATTGGGTTTACATCCATCGGCTATTTGGCCATCACGCTATAGACCTGGTAAAGAAAATAAGTTCCTGATAAAGGTTGCAGAAACAAGAAATATAGAAAGCTGGTAGCTTCCCTATGTCTTATTTTAATGCAATTTCATCATTGCCAATAAAGAGACTGCTGCATGACATAAACGGGAAAGCCCCGGGCGATTACCCAGGGCTTCGAAATCTTTGGCGGTGCGGACGGGACTCGAACCCGCGACCCCCGGCGTGACAGGCCGGTATTCTAACCGACTGAACTACCGCACCGCGCAGCGTTCTGGTTGAGAACGAGGTAGATATTACGAACCCAGGATCATCCCGTCAATATTTTTTATTACAAAGTGGCGCGCCTGATCAACTTTTCACCCTTAAAGGTGATTTATCTGCAATTTTATTTTAACTCTGTCCAGAACTTGTACGCCATAAACAACTCCCGCCTTTCTTCTCAACTAAATCCAATCTGGATTCATGAGCGGCAAGTTCTTCATCCGCTGCATAAATAACGTTTAACGCAGTTTGAGGCCGGATAATACGCTGCACTTCAGAACCCCCCGCATTGCCAGAAACGTCCCCTTCCATTGAGAATGTAAGAGAAGTCTGCCCGCCGGTCATGATCAAATAGACATCAGACAATATTTCAGCATCAAGTAACGCTCCGTGTAAGGTGCGTTTAGAGTTGTCTATATCATAACGATCACACAACGCATCAAGGTTGTTTCTTTTTCCCGGAAACAACGCTCTTGCTAATTGTAAACTATCGGTAATCTTGCAGAAATCAGCTGTTGGTGGGATATCACGGCCCAGTTTCCCAAATTCATAATCCATAAAACCGATATCGAAGGGAGCGTTATGGATAATTAACTCAGCGCCACGAATGAACTCAATGAATTCATCTGCAATATCAGCAAATATCGGCTTATCCTGCAAAAATTCATCACTGATTCCATGAACTTCAAACGCCTCAGGATCGACCAATCTGTCCGGTTTAACATAGATATGAAAATGGCGGCCTGTCAGACGGCGGTTAATAACCTCTACAGCGCCAATTTCAATAATATTGTGTCCTTCATAGTGAACACCTAACTTATTCATACCGGTGGTTTCGGTATCGAGGACAACTTGTCGTGTAATCGCAGTGCTCATAACGCTTTTTTATGTCAGACTTAAGGTTTTAGATTGAATAAGAAGAGTCTACCAGATATGAGCAAGCAGGTAGAAATTTTCACCGATGGATCTTGTCTTGGAAACCCAGGGCCAGGTGGATATGGTGTTTTATTACGTTATCAACAACACGAAAAAACCCTCAGTGACGGTTTTTATCGCACAACCAACAACAGAATGGAGCTGATGGCCGCAATTATTGGCCTGGAAACCCTAACCCGTCCTTGTAAAATTGTCTTAACCACCGATAGCCAATACGTACGCCAGGGCATTACCCAATGGATCCATAATTGGAAAAAGCGCGGCTGGCGTAAAGCAGATAAATCGCCTGTCAGTAACGTCGATTTATGGCAACGCCTCGATCAGGCAATTACCCGCCACGATATTGACTGGCAATGGGTTAAAGGCCATGCCGGGCATGATGAAAATGAACGTTGTGATGAATTGGCTCGAACCGCCGCAAACTCACCAACCAAAACCGATACCGGGTATGTCGAAAATACAGATTAATCGCGCTTTCGGTAACATTTTATTGCACCAACGGCCCCCCCCAGTTTGGGCCTTAATAGCGTCATTTTTATCTGGTTTAGCGTTAATGGCAGTGTCCGCTTACGGGCAATAATCAGGCTTACACAACCAAATACAGGCGAATGCCGGTTAAAAAAGCCGGCTTCATTTCGCCAGGGTAGTACTTGAAAACTCCCACGATACATCACTTCATAATTAAGCAGACTCAACCAATCAAGTTGACGCATCAGGGAAAACATACGGCTACAATAGGGCTGCTGTCGCCATAATCCTGGTACTAATTTCCCTAAACCTAGCAGACTCAATGAATTGAAACCACTGATGATAAGCCAGCCATCATCAATCATCACCCGGTCAACTTCCCGCAAAAGACGATGAGGATCAGCGCTGTAAGCCAACACATGACTCAGCAAACAAGCATCAACAGACTTTCCTTCAAACGGCAGATGATAAGGATCAGTAATCACCTGCATATTCTTTCCTTCCTTACCCACATTAATCTGATTAAAAATCGGACACGCCTTGCTGTCAATTTCAGCACTCAAATGACCGATTTTCAACAAATGGAAACCAAATATTTTCTGCCACCAGGGTTGTAATTGACGTTCCAACGCAGCACGGTAATACTCCCCCCAAGGTAAATCAGACCAAGAAGCCGGGGGATTCATGTTCTGTGTTGTCTGTGCAGATTGCATGGCTTCTTTTCCTTAATAAACCGCTGTTAATAAGAGGTATACAATGGAGCTTATCAGCATTCCGGCCCTTTCGGATAATTACATTTGGTTACTTTGTGATGAAGATAGACACACTGTAATTATTGATCCGGCAGAATCACAACCGGTTCTTGATACCTTGAAATCCCGTGGCTGGATACCCGATGCAATTTTACTTACCCATCATCATCACGATCATGTTGGTGGCGTCCCTGGGATTATTGATCAATTCCCTGATCTGCCAGTATACGGCCCAGAAGAAACCCAGAACAAAGGTGCCACAATAATAGTACGTGGCGGTAATAGCATCAATTTTGGTTGTTTTTCTTTTCTGGTTATTGATGTTCCAGGCCATACTCTGGGACACATTGCTTTTTATCAAGCCCCTTATCTCTTTTGTGGGGATACATTGTTCTCTGGTGGCTGCGGACGTCTCTTTGAAGGCACCGCAGAACAGATGTACGCCTCTATAGGAAAAATAGCTGAATTGCCTGATGACACACTGATCTGTTGCGCCCATGAATATACCATTTCTAATATGAAGTTCGCTCATGCTGTTTTGCCCAATCAGACTATCAGCGAATACCAGCAAAAAGTAACTAAAATGAGGGAAAATAATCAACCAACAGTACCAACCACGTTACAAACTGAGAAAAAAATCAATATTTTCTTAAAATGTGATGATATTGATTTACAAAGAAATATTGGGATCACACCGCACTCTCAACCGCTTTCCAGCGTTTTCCGTCAGCTAAGAATACAAAAAGATCAATTCTGATTTAGATAGTTGCTATATCAAGCCAAGATAAGTATTATTGCTCGTCTTTTAAGCAACTATAAAAATTAATTATGAAGACAAAAGCGATTCTGTTCGCATCTGTCTTGCTGGTTGGCTGTCAATCCGGACCTGATTGGTCGACGACAGCCAAGCAACGGGTACAGAATTCGTCTTCAACGAATCTAAAAACAGGCAAGATAGCAGCAACTGATGGCACCAATCAGTTTGCTGCCTGGAAGGATGGCGATCCCAGCGCTCAACAGGAGCTGTGGAGATACATCCGTGATGAGTTGAGGATGCAGATCCCTGATAATTACAGGGTTCGTGAACAACGAAATTATTACCTGAAAAACAAGAGCTATCTCCACGATGTCACTTTACGGGCTGAACCGTATATGTACTGGATAGTCAGGCAAATCAAGCAGCGCGATATGCCCATGGAACTGGTACTGGTACCCATAGTGGAGAGTGCTTTTAACCCGCATGCTACCTCACGCGCTAAAGCGGCAGGTCTGTGGCAGATTGTCCCGGATACGGGTCGCAATTACGGTCTCACTCAGGATAAATGGTACGACGCACGCCGAGACGTTGCCGCATCAACAACTGCCGCCCTGAATCTGTTACAACGCCTGAATAAAATGTTCAATGGTGACTGGTTATTGACTATTGCGGCTTACAACAGCGGCGAAGGCCGTGTTATGCGCGCAATGAAAGAAAATGCGGCAAAAGGTAGACCAACCGATTTTTGGTCCTTATCGCTGCCAAGAGAAACTGCGCGCTATGTCCCTAAAGTTCTAGCGCTCAGTGATGTCATCCGTCACAGTGATAAATATGGTATTACACTGCCAAAATCCAATGATCAACGAGCACTTGATCAGATTGATGTTGGTCAGCAAATCACACTGTCTCAAGCCGCAGAAATGGCGGGCATGTCCCTGACATCCATTAAGGCATATAACCCTGGATATAAACGGGGAGTCACATCACCTAACGGTCCACATTACATCATGCTGCCAAAGGCAAAAGTTGATCAGTTTAAAAATTCGCTGGCAAATGAAACTATTCTGGGCAATATGCGTCAGGAAGTTGCGAAGAACAACCGACGACTGAATAAACGAAGCCAATACAAAGTTCGTTCAGGAGATACATTATCCGCTATTGCAAAACGGTTTAATGTCTCCCCCCGTGAATTACAACGCATGAATAACCTAAAAACGGCCAGGTTATTGAAAATTGGACAAATATTAAGGGTAAATAATAACAACGCTATTATTTACCGTGTCCGTCAAGGTGATTCAATTGCCAGTATTGCTAAACGTCACGGTATCAACATTAAGGATTTAATGAACTGGAACGATGGCATAAAAACAACAGATATAAAACCAGGAATTGAACTAACGCTTTATATCTATGAATATTATGATGAAGCATAAAGCCTTTTCCGACAAGTGTTTGTTGTTAAAGAAATATAATAGATGGCCCTCCCTCAGGGCCATTTCTTCATAAATTTCAACCGTAAGAGGCACGACCCAGCAGACTAAAACATATGCTTTGACATATGCCTACTTGTGGCCTATGCTTTAGCATATGATTAGAGAAGGAGATTACGATGGAAAGAATCGCGAAACTATTTAAAAATGGCCGGAATCAAGCGGTAAGATTACCCGTCGAATTTGAGTTTGATACAGACCGTGTATATATTCGTCGAGACGATAACGGTAATATTATCCTGTCAAAACAACCAGCCAAACCAGATAATTTAGAGCATTTTTTCAATTTACTTGAAAAGACAACTGTACCTTCAACATTTCTAGATGCTGATGAACGGCAGCAAGGAATAGCAGATCGTGATCCGTTTGCTGGAGTGAAATAATAATGTATATGTTGGATACAAATACAGTTAGTTATCTATACCGGAAACATCCACAAGTTATAGCAAAAATGAAATGTACGCCACTGTCAGAAATATGCATTTCCAGTATTACTGAAGCTGAATTACTTTACGGTATTGCTAAACATCAAAATAGAGTGCTGAAAGCCACGGTACATGTCTTTTTAGATTCCATTAAAGTTTATGATTGGGATAGTGAAGCTGCGGCAAGCTACGGCACTCTAAAAGCTGCTATGGAAAAGAAAGGGAAAGTTATGGGGGCACTCGATCAACTTATCGCCGCTCACGCACTTAGCCGAAGGATCACTATGGTAACGAACGATAAAGCGTTTTCAATGATACCGGATTTGCCCCTTGAAGATTGGACATTATAAAAATAAAACCAGGAAATATCCGGCTCATATAAATAATTCCATTACTCAGCTTTTGCAGCAACTTTATAATAAAACCTCTGGAAGCTTTGTTGTTTTTTAACGATATAATTAGGAGATAATAATTTCAACAACAAATTAATTCATAAAAAAGTGAAAGAAAAAATAGTCATCACTATAGGAAAATATAATTCAAAGAAAACATTATCTAATTGAGAAGGATTCAATTAGTCAAAATTCACAACACAGTTGTATAATAATATTTTTATTGAAAATGACAGTCAGGTTATTTACCTACACTTTTAACCTTAGAAGATCGAGTCTGAATTTACAATCCTTTGAAATCACTATTCTTAAATAGATTTTAATTGAAATAAATGGCGGATTCGACTAATAAGTGCAAGCTTTCTTTGCCCGGTATATTGCTAACAATCTTATACCCTCCTTTTTCCCAACCGCTCTTGTAGTACCTAATACTTTCACTATCACTCCTTTATCCTTTCTAATTTGGCTTGGTATTTCCTCCCTTCTGCGTATTTCACAATAGCGTTTCTCTGTCACCGGTCCATCAGGCTTTATCGCAAGAAATAGATGAAATAAACCTTATATCCATACGGAGTAAAATTGAATTTATGAAAAATAAAACACAACATCCACCAACGTTAAGACAGAATACAAACTATACGTTTTTATTTATCCTTTCAGTCACCGTTTTCTTCGTTGGCGCGACCGAATTCATGTTATCGTCCATGCTTACCCCTTTATCAGTAGCCTTCGGAACGACCACCGTCGGAGCATCCTGGCTAGTGTCTAGTTATGCATTTTCCTATGCTCTGGCAGCCCCGGTACTCGGATATTTTTCAGATCGTGTTAATCGGAGCAGATTGCTTCTGAGTTCCTTATTGTTTTTCGCCGTAGATGGTCTCGCTATCATTCTGGCACCTACTCTTGAAATCGCAATCGCACTGCGGATTTTTGGCGGTATAGCATCAGCGGTCATCATACCGACAGTATTTGCCTTGATCGCCGATATCGTTCCTTATAATCATCAAGCGGGCGCTATGGGCAGCGTAATGATTGGTATGACTTTCGGTATTGCATTTGGTCCAGCTTTAGCGGGAATACTTACTGACCTCATTAGTTGGCAAGCACCATTTTTATTTAGCTCGCTTGGCTGCACCGTCACATTTATCGCAGGATTTTACTGTCTTCCGACGCCAATGGCGTCAAAAGAGCTTATAAGCCGGCAATTAGTCTGGTTTCGGCAATGGTCAATCATCAGACCACTCATTGCAAAAGGGGCGTGGAATGGTGCTGGCGTCTCGGCTTTTCTTCTGTCGGGAGAAGTTTTGCGTCAACGGTACGGATTTGGTCCAACCGAAATCGGCTTGACCGTGATAGCCTTTGGCGTCGGTCTGGGGATAGGGAATATCTCAGTTGGTGGGCTTCGCAAGCTTTGTGGTCGAGAAGAAGCGACTTTAGTCGTTATCAGTCTGCTACTAACTGGTGTGATCTCAGTTTTCATGCTCGTTCCAATTACACTCTTCGGTTCATTGGGATGTTTGATATTTTGGGGAATCGCACTTGGTGCTGGAGCACCTTCAAGTACAGTGGTTTTGGTGACAAGAGCAAGTGCTAATAAAGGTATGGTTCTGGCCTTTGCAGAAACATTCAATAATCTGAGCATTTTGAGTTTAGTGCCATTAGCCATGACAGGACTAGCCACAGCAGGCCCACACGCTGCAATGGTTGTATTATCGGTAGGATTGGTTATCGGTCTTACATTAACAATATTAGATTTCTGGCTGACTCGTTGCGGAAATTCGGCAGGTTCTTCGGTATGAATACTTCGCCCTCTGGCTTTATCCCCCTGCCGGAACATCAGGCAGGGTTGTTATACATTGTAGGGCTCAGAGGGCGTTGATCAAATTTTCAGTTACAGCCAGAAAAACCAGGCAAACAACGAAATGATCGCGACACAGGCCATATTCAGCACTATACCCACTCTTACCATTTCAGCCTGTTTGATATAACCGGAGCCGAAAACAATCGCATTAGGTGGTGTTGCAACCGGTAGCATAAAGGCACAGGATGCCCCGAAACCGATAATCAGTGTCAAAGTCACTACTGGCATACCCAACGCTTCCGCAACCGTTGCAAATACCGGTACCAGCAAAGCGGCACTTGCGGTATTACTGGTGAATTCAGTCAAGAAAATGATAAACGCCGCCACCGCAACAATAATCACAAACCAGTGGCTGGCACCGAAAGTAGCGGCCATACCGTTTGCCATGATCTTACTGGCACCTGAGTTTTTCAGAATGGCACTTAACGTCAGGCCCCCACCGAACAACATCAATACACCCCATTCGGTGTTATTCTGAATTTGAGACCAACTCGCTACACCGGTTATACCAATCAAAATAGCCGCACCGATTGCAATAATGGTATCCAGATCTTTCACGCCCCCCAGAGCAGAACCGATCACCGAGCTAAAGATCCAGCAGAACACAGCTAACAGAAAAATTATCATGGTAATCAGTCGCTTACCTGTAAAATCCAGTTCTTCCAGCTTCATGTCGAATTTATGATTCAAATTCGGACGTAGCATCAGATACATTAAGCCGATCATCATTGGCATCAAAATAACAACCAGTGGAATACCAAACTTCATCCAACTGAAAAAATCGATACCCAGTTGAGCTGCCGCAATCGCATTCGGCGGGCTACCAACCAGCGTGCCTAAACCACCAATACTTGCACTGTAAGCCACACCCAACAATACAAAGACAAAAGTGTGACGCTCAGTGCGTACATCCAGATTAGACAAAATACCTAATACTAATGGCAGCATCATCGCGGCGGTCGCTGTGTTGCTGATCCACATAGAAAGACCGGCAGTCACACCAAACAGCAACATCACTGCGACAGACAAACGTCCACGGGCAATCATCAGCAGACGGTTAGCAATCAGTCGATCCAATCCTTGTATGTGCAGTGCCGTTGCCAGTGCAAAACCACCAAAAAACAGGAAGATGATAGGATTGGCAAAAGATTTCAACGCGTCTCCCGTATTCATCAATCCCATGCCAACCGCCAGAAGCGGAATACATAACGCAGTAATAGTGACGTGGATAGCTTCGGTAAGCCATAGCACGCCAACAAATACCATCAGTGCCAAACCCGCATTAGCTTTTTCATCAAACGGCAAGACATTGAGCAGAATAAACAGCAATACAATATCAGCAGCCAGAATGATTAAGCCTTTTTTATTTGAGAAATTTGACCTAATGGCTGGGGTTAAAGATTCAGAAGCATCCATGGTGACTCCATTAGCACCGGTGATATCTTATCCACCATTGCTATAATTGTTAAAAAAATACAAGGCGTGTGAATATAAGGAGTCTTTTCTAGGAAGAAAACGCAGTTCTTTGCATTTTGGGATCTAAAACGTTGGAATTGACTAATAAAATCATAACAGATGGTATTTTATACAATTTTTTGTTTTTACATCACACTATTACGTCTTTTTAGGTATAGGCGGTCACTGCATTTTATGCAAGCTTGCAGACATAAAAAAACAGGAGAGTTTTACCCCTCCTGTTAATATCAATCATTTTTAGCTTTGATTACCGATTAAGCTTGGCCTTTTACTTCTTTTAGACCATAGAAAGGAGCGCGATTACCCAAAGCTTCTTCGATACGGATCAGTTGGTTATATTTAGCAACCCGATCAGAACGGCTCATAGAACCCGTTTTGATCTGACCTGCTGCTGTACCTACTGCCAGATCAGCAATGGTCGCATCTTCAGTTTCACCGGAACGATGAGAGATGACGGCGGTGTAACCCGCCTCTTTTGCCATTTTGATCGCGGCCAGCGTTTCAGTGAGAGAACCAATCTGGTTGAATTTAATCAGAATAGAGTTAACAATGCCTTTCTCAATACCTTCTTTCAGGATTTTAGTATTGGTCACGAACAGATCGTCACCAACCAACTGAATTTTCTCACCCAACACTTTAGTTTGGTAAGCAAAACCGTCCCAGTCAGATTCATTCAAGCCATCTTCGATAGATACGATTGGGTATTTTCTGGTCAAATCTTCCAGGTAATGAGTGAATTCCTGAGAAGTGAAAGTTTTACCTTCACCTTTCAGTTCATAGTTACCTGTTTCTGAGTTGTAGAATTCAGAAGCGGCGCAATCCATCGCCAAAGTAACATCTCTGCCCAAAACATAACCTGCCTGCTCTACCGCTTCTTTGATCGCGGCCAGCGCGGCAGCGTTAGATTCTAGGTTAGGTGCATAACCCCCTTCGTCACCAACGGCAGTGCTCATCCCTTTCGCTTTCAGAACTTTAGCCAGGTTGTGGAACACTTCAGAACCGATACGAACTGCTTCTTTCAGCGTTTTTGCGCCAATCGGCTGAATCATAAATTCCTGGATATCAACATTGTTATCCGCGTGCTCACCACCATTGATGATGTTCATCATTGGCAACGGCATAGAGAATTTACCTGGAGTGCCATTTAGTTCAGCAATGTGCTCGTACAACGGCATACCTTTCGCCGCTGCCGCTGCTTTAGCACTAGCCAAAGAAACCGCCAGAATCGCGTTAGCACCGAATTTAGATTTGTTTTCAGTACCATCCAGGGTGATCATGATTCTGTCGATGTTAGCCTGATCTTTAGCATCCTGACCGATAACTGCCTGGGCAATGGATCCATTTACTGCATCAACAGCTTTCAGTACACCTTTACCCATAAAACGGGATTTGTCACCGTCACGCAGTTCCAACGCTTCGCGGGAGCCGGTAGATGCGCCAGATGGCGCAGCCGCTAAACCAACAAAGCCCCCTTCCAGATGCACTTCTGCTTCTACGGTTGGGTTACCACGAGAATCAATGATTTCACGACCGATCACTTTAACGATTTTGGACATTAGGTTTTCCTCAGTACAAGTTACATTTCAGGTAAGTGACGGAACACCTATACCGCCACTTACTGCACATCTTATTTGAGCTGGCCTTTCTGGTATTTACCGGCTGCTTTAACAAAACCGGCAAACAGCGGATGACCATCACGAGGAGTGGAAGTAAATTCTGGGTGGAATTGACAAGCTACAAACCAAGGATGGTCTGGGATCTCAATAATTTCCACTAATTTATTGTCTACTGAACGACCGGCTACCCGCAGACCGGCATTTTCAATACGTTTCAACAGCAAATTATTAACTTCATAACGATGCCGATGGCGCTCAACAATGGTATCTGCCCCATACAAAGTATGAACCAGACTGTCTTTTGTCAGGTGGCATGGTTGACCACCTACACGCATCGTTCCACCGAGATCACTCTCTTCGCTACGCACTTCTAAATTACCTTCCTCATCACGCCATTCGGTGATCAGGCCGACAACCGGGAACCGGCAATCAGGTTCGAATTCTGTTGAGCTGGCTTTTTCCAAACCCGCAACATGACGTGAGAACTCAATCAATGCCACTTGCATACCGAGACAGATCCCCAGATAAGGGATTTTATTCTCGCGGGCATAGCGGGCTGTCATGATTTTGCCTTCCACACCACGACCACCGAAACCACCAGGCACCAGAATCGCATCCAGCCCCTTGAGTAATTCAACGCCACGGGTTTCAACATCCTGAGAATCAATCAGCTTGATATTAACCGTCAGACGATTTTTCAATCCACCGTGCTTCAACGCTTCAATCACAGATTTGTACGCGTCAGGCAATTCAATATACTTACCTACCATGCCGATAGTCACTTCACCGGCAGGATTCGCTTCTTCGTAAATGACCTGTTCCCATTCGGACAAATTTGCTTCCGGGCAATCAAGGCTGAATCGTTTACAAATATAATCATCTAAACCCTGAGATTTCAATAGCCCTGGGATTTTATAAATGGAATCAACATCTTTCAGGGAGATAACCGCTTTCTCCGGCACATTACAGAAAAGGGCAATTTTTGCCCGTTCATTAGCAGGAATGACGCGATCTGAACGACAAATCAGGATATCCGGCTGAATACCAATAGAAAGCAACTCTTTTACAGAATGTTGGGTTGGCTTGGTTTTGACTTCCCCAGCCGCAGCCAGATAAGGAACAAGCGTCAGGTGCAGATATAGAGTGTGTTCACGGCCAACTTCTACAGCCATTTGACGAATCGCTTCAAGGAATGGCAGAGATTCAATATCGCCGACGGTACCGCCGACTTCTACCAACACCACATCATGACCTTCACCACCGCTGATGATGCGATCTTTGATTTCATTGGTGATGTGAGGAATAACCTGAACGGTCGCGCCTAGATAGTCGCCACGACGCTCTTTACGCAAAACTTCGGAATAAACCCGGCCAGTGGTGAAATTATTACGGCGGGTCATTTTAGTACGGATGAAACGCTCATAGTGACCTAAATCGAGATCAGTTTCAGCGCCGTCTTCGGTAACGAAAACTTCCCCATGCTGGATTGGGCTCATCGTCCCCGGATCGACGTTGATGTACGGATCCAGTTTCATAATAGTGACATTGAGTCCACGGGCTTCGAGTATAGCGGCCAAAGAGGCTGCGGCAATGCCTTTACCCAGAGAGGATACGACCCCGCCGGTCACAAAAATATAATTAGTTTTCATGCTGAACCTGAAAGTTTAGGTTTAAAGATGATGGATACAACCAGGACGGGAAAGCAGTATACCCGAACCTTAAATTCGCTACAAATAATCTGCACGCAATAAAGGTATTTTCTCCCACACTTCAACTAAAAAACTTCTCTCATTAACCTCAGCACTGCTTAAACACAGGTACATGCACAAACTTCATCTTTCTTGAAGCCAAACTTTATTGTTTCTACTCAATATCGAATGATTTTATTGCCTTAATTGATTAAAAAACAGCATTATTGCTTCTCGTGTGATCGTTTGGCACAAATTGCATACAGAGCAAAGACCCAATATAAGTAATAACAGCTTATGGTTAAAGAGCTACGTCATGATTAAACTCACTCAGGAACAGTTCAATAAATTTATTGATGCAGAGGACGATGCTTATATTGAAAAAGTGAATCCTGGCTGGGAAAGTACCCGCTCATATTCGCAGGTTACCCTTGATTATCAACTCCAGATCGCCAAAACCGTTTACAAACCAGACGCAAAACTCATACAAGTATGGGAACGTCTGGGTGTCAGTTTTGATGGCTGGCGACCAAAAGCCTGCCTGTTTCTGGAATCTAAGGCTAAATATGATCAGCTTTTTAGGAAGGGAAAACCAATGGAATGGTGGACGGGAAAAGATTCAATGAAAAACCAAGGAGGGCGGCAACAAGAAGTATGCACTTCATTGAACAGTATCCCACGTTCACACTGGCATTTTATGGAACCTGTAAGTGCTGGTTACTATTTGGAAGAGTTTTCTAAGTATTCCAATATTAAAGTATTTCATACCCCTTTACTCGGATAGTGTGAGGCAATTTATGGCTATTTTATCAACAAAAATAAAACTGTATTTTGACCTGAAAAAACCTTTGACTCCACAAGTAGTACTGGCTGATTTGTATCGAATTACTCAACAAATCGATCACTTTTTTGGCTGTCATAAAACCTGGTATCTGACAGGCCATACTCGTAAGGAAGCATTGGAGCATCCTGTTTTTGAAGGAAAACACCCGACGAAAAAAGCAATTCAGGTGTTCGAAAAAAATTACAAAGAAAATTTCCCTTTTATAGGAAAAAGTATTTGGGATGGAGAAGATGATGATTTTGCCTGTTCCCTATTTTATGAGAACTATCGTAGTGACAGGTTAGGACAAACTGAGATAACAATAAATCTTAAGATTGACGAAAAAGAGTTTCAATTTTCACGGTTGATTGATTTTATCACCTTTTTGGTTTTCAGCCGTAATGCCCCTTATATTATAGTAGAAACTAACGGTTATACCTTGAAGCGAAACCAGGTCTTCCCCGACAGGTTAAGTGTAGGGTGGATGATTTATTTACCCACGGTCATAGAACCCTCATTGTTACCAATGGCAAAAGAAATCTTGCCTGTTTCTAATGATAAAGAACCATTGGGTACATTAATTATCACTAAAAAAGGCATTTTTGACGGTGAAAATCAGGACGATATTGATAAAGCCAATGATATTGAAATTCAGTTAGTGAATTTAGGATTACTACCGTTAATGACTGAGATTTAAATAATGTTTAAGTCACTGAACCTTATTTAAACGGTATTTCACACGCTTTATCTAAATGTGATAAAACAGCGGTTAAGAAAAGCTGTTTTTCGGTTGTCAATGTGGTTTTAAAATCTGGAAAAAAAGAACAAGCACATCATGAAAAAACAGGTGAAAACTTTAATTATTAAAAGTAAAAAGCAGTGATTAAGTTTTTTTAAAGCGGGTAAAAGATCCGATGTTCTGCTGGCATTGAAAGAAAAAACATCAGGAAAAACAGGTTTTAAATTGATTAATAAGGCGAAAAATGACAACGTTAATCCAATAACAAAAACATGATATTATATTAAAAAATTTAACAGGATCAATCGCATTAAAAAATTAGCCGTAAAAAAACATGAAAACATTTTAAAAAGATTAAAAATCATTAAAAACTTTATTTAACCAGTAGATTTAAATCAATAAATGAGTATTAAAGCGTTTTCTTGCCGTTATTTTACAAAGTAAGCCATAAAAAGTAGATAAAACGGTTAATTTTTCCGTATTTAAGCCCTGAAAAAAACGAGATTATCCGAAAAAACATAAAGAGATATTTTTATATCATCAGACTATTTACTGGCTGATTTATAACAATAAAAACCGGGTATGATTCATGTTTTACGTTTAACCAATGTTAATCATATTCGTTTTTTATCTTTACTGGCGTTGTTTTACTGGCAATTATGAACAGTTTTTATAAGTCTTTTATCTTCATAAATCAATCCGTAAATAGCTTGGTGGTATAAAGATACCCCGTTATGTTTTTTCGAATAATATTCTTTTTCTCGCTGATTTATTTTAAGTTTTCTATTAATGGTTAATGTCATTTAAAAAATTGCACTTATAGTTAAATCCGTCTTTTATATAAAAGCTTTAATACATCTGTTTTCGTGCTTTTAAATGGTTATGACAGGACAGGTAAATGTAAAATAAGCGAAGGATAACGTCGCTGATAAATACATTAAGGAAAATCCTGAACAAATACAACAATTAAGTGAACAGCTCATCAACCAGGCAAAGTCACTTACCGCAGGAATAGACATAGTTCTAAATAACCCACTATCTGCTGACGATGAGTAAATGATTATGTACGATCGAGTATGTGTAATAAACGGATGGGCTCTTTTTACCCATCCGGGTTTTATAGAACAATTAAAACAAATAATAGATAAATTCGAACAACTCCAACAGAAATATCCAAATAACTATCTAAAAAAAATGATACAAAACGTTTGGCTGCAATCATAAAACTCATTACTGAAATTATTCCTAGTGACCCAACTAATATAGCCTTTCGTTTGAGTCATACATTAGGTGGCAAAAGAAAACACTGATTCAGAGCAAAATTTATCCAAAAATATCGACGCTTTTTCCGTTTTCACACCGAAAGTAAAATGATTATCTTCGGTTGGGTGAATGATGAGAGAACAAAAAGAGTACATGGTGATCAACATGACACTTGCAAAGTATTTGGTGAAATGCTTAACGCTGGACGCCCACCAGATGACTGGAATTCACTCTCAAAAGAATCGATCGATTCACCACACTTATCTACCTTTATTGATGAACACCAACCATAAGTTTTCCCCAGTAAGGGATCAAATCAAGCCATGCTTAAGATTTTGCGGTAAACTGACTTTTATAATGCAATTGCAATAAATTCACTTATAACAGTCACAGGATAAACAATGGAAGTGCTAAACGAGATCATGCAAGCATTATGGCAGCATGATTTTTCCAAACTTGCCAACCCCGATGTTCTCTGGATTATTTATGGCATTCTGTTTGTAACACTGGTTCTGGAAAATGGTTTATTACCCGCCGCTTTTCTGCCAGGTGATACGCTATTAATCCTCGCCGGTGCGTTGATTGCCAAAGGGGTAATGAGTTTTATCCCAACCGTTTTCATTCTGACAACCGCAGCAAGTATCGGTTGCTGGCTCGGCTATCTTCAAGGAAGATGGCTCGGTGATACTAAGCGGGTTAAAGGTTGGCTGGCACACCTTCCTATTCAGTACCGCCAACGGGCCAATATGCTGTTTTTCAAGCATGGCCTGGCCGCTTTGCTAGTTGGCCGTTTTCTGGCTTTTGTCCGTACTCTGTTACCAACACTGGCAGGTATATCCGGGCTCAACAGTAAGCGTTTCCAAATTTTTAACTGGCTGAGTGGCTTACTATGGGTGGTCATCATGGTCGGTTTTGGTTATCTCCTCAATCAGATCCCGTTTGTTAAAAACCACCAAGATCTGGTGATAAACATTTTGATCATTCTACCCATTGTGCTGCTGTTAAGTGGTTTAATTGCCTCTCTGTTGATGTACTGCCGCCACAGGAAAATCACTGCGGTAAAACGTAAATAAAAGTCATTGTGGTTTACAAGCTGCAACAGGATTTTTATTCTTAACTTAATGCGTCAATATTATGTGAACCGCGGCCCAGTCAATGGGTGATATTCCTGGTGTCGCTGCTCCATAAAACCGATCAATTCATGTATTGAGCCATATCTTAGTCAAAATACATGGCTTAGATCACGCCCGTCGTATTACTTTCTTCAATTACCTTTAACATCAATTTAATATCAACCACCCTGTTATGAGGCTGCATTATTCATTTTAGCTGATATTTTAAATCTATCTTTTAGGAGGTAGTCATGGACAATCAACCAATCATCAAACTTGCTGACGGCAACCATATGCCCCAATTGGGGCTTGGGTCATGGGCCGCCGATAATCAACAGATAGCGGTAGCAATC
Organism: Photorhabdus tasmaniensis; assembly: GCF_011189505.1. GTDB lineage: Bacteria > Pseudomonadota > Gammaproteobacteria > Enterobacterales > Enterobacteriaceae > Photorhabdus > Photorhabdus tasmaniensis. The sequence goes on along the minus strand of NZ_PUJU01000011.1, from coordinate 78,746 downwards.
CATACTGCTCTGGATATCGGTTATCGGGCAATTGACACCGCCGCGATTTACAATAATGAGAAAGGAGTAGGCAAAGCGCTACAAGAAACAGATATCCCGCGTGAAGATATCTTTGTCACAACCAAATTGTGGAATGACCGGCATCGTGATGTTCGCGCCGCTTTGACAGAAAGTCTGGAAAAGTTGCAACTGGATTATATTGATCTTTATCTCATGCACTGGCCTGCTCCACCACAGGATCAATATGTAGAAGCCTGGCAGCAATTTATTGAATTACAGAAAGAAGGGCTTATCCGCAGTATCGGGGTTTCTAACTTCCATACCGAGCACCTCCAACGGCTGATCAATGAAACTGGCGTTCATCCCGTGATTAATCAGATTGAATTACACCCACTACTGCAACAACGCCAGCTTCATGCCTGGAATGCCACTCACAATATCGTTACCGAATCCTGGAGTCCGCTGGCACAAGGTGGTGAAGGTGTATTCGATAATCAATTGGTTCAACATCTGGCACAAAAGTATAGCAAAACACCGGCTCAGATAGTTCTCCGCTGGCATATTGATAACGGTATGATTGTGATCCCAAAATCAAGCACGTTATCAAGAATCAAAGAGAATTTTGACGTGTTCGACTTTAAATTGGACAAAGAAGATCTGACCGCGATGACCGCACTGGATATCGGTAAACGTCTGGGACCAAGCCCTGAGACATTCGTTGATTTCAGTGAGTTCAGCCATTTGCTTGATTATATTGATTTTGATAATTAGTACTGAATTCATATGGTGATAATGGGTAAAAGGGTGAGAACATGCGCAGTATCAATACCGCGCTTCGGTTTTACCCAACCATTATCACCAACCTCGGTTTTCACTTATTAACTGGCAGGTATGGTCACTAATTGTCCAATAGAGCCGCGATCGGCCATTTCCAAGATCTGGCTGTAATACAGAAATGGGAAGTGTTTATAAGATGGTTGGTTCATATAAACCAGTAATTCCACGCGTCCATCAACCCAGACAGTATCTTTCCAACCATAATCCTGTGGCTGAGGCGTCTCACCATTGTGATTAATCACTTTAAACTGCACACCGCCAATATGGAACGGCTGTGGGAAGGTTGCATTTACGATCCAACGCTCCCATGTTCCCTGCTGGCTGGTAATATCTACCCGGTTCATATCCCACAACATGCCGTTAATTCCCGGCGTATTACCATCAAGATAAATTTCCCGGTTACGGATGACGTTAGAAACCGGCATAACATCATCGACCAGACGGGATGGCAAAGCATCTGTCACTAAAGATAACAAACCTGTCGGTTTAATGGTCAGAACAGTGCTGGAAATCAGCATAGTAGATGATTCAAACAACCCACGCAGCCTGTCAAGTATGCCAGCTGATTCACCCGCAGTAACAGAAACTTCATCCCCCTCTGACATATCAATCAATACTTCACGCCGTTCACCTGGCGCAAGGGACAGTTGCGGAACAGCGACCGGCGCAGGTAACAACCCCAAATCGGTGCCTATCATATAGAAAGGACGGCCATCACTGATCTGTAGCTGATATCGGCGGGCATTGGATGCATTCAGTAAACGCAGACGGATCCAACCACGAGATACCTCAATAAAAGGATTCTGTACGCCATTCACCAACAGTGTATTACCGATAAACCCACCACCTGCGACAGGCTGATACTCAGGAACACCAAAATTATCCAGCCGTTTATCCTGCAAAATAACCGGGAAGTCATTCACACCATAATGTTTTGGCAATGGCAAATTACGGCTGGTTTCATCTTCCACCAGCCACATACCAGCTAAACCGTTATAAACATGGGGTGCCATCCGGTTAGGGGTATTGGCATGATACCAGCACGTCGCCGCCTGCTGACGAATAGGCAACACCGGCGACCAGTCAGCCCCTGGAGCCATTTGACGGGCAACCCCGCCGGTCAGCGTTCCCGGTAGTTGCAATCCGCTGACGGTCATTGAAACCGGCTCCGCCAACCGATTACTGTATATCAGTTTGACATCATCGTTTTTATGAACCCGTACCGTCGGGCCAAGATATTGACCATTAATCCCCCACACACTGGTTTTATATTGTCCATCAAAAGTCCAGTGCGCTTTTTGTAAAGTCAGAAATAGCGGCTGCCCCCCACGGGATTCCAATAAAGGGGGAATCGGCAAGGCAGTTTGCTGATTTTTGCTGGCCCCAACTACAAAAGGAGCGGCTCCGATACACATTGCCAAGCCTGATGCCTGAATAAATTGGCGCCGACTAAATGACATATTTTCTCCGCGACAAACCTAATGAAATTCCGGGTATTATGTGTCTCAGAAATACCTGAAATATTGCAATCATTCACCTGGAAGCTAATAACTCATTATTGAAGTTATTAAAGTTTATTATCCTTTTGATTGCATTTAACAAAAGTATTATTTATCAAGCGCTCATCATAACGCGAATAGACAGGGAATTAAACTATCCGAATGCATTACACGAATCTATCTCTGTAAGCGATCAGTACATATCATTTCTATACAATACATTGTGGACACGGACAACAGACAAAAATCCTCACATATGCCAGATATGTGAGGATTAAAGTACGTTCGTTTTTGTCAGGTCCGCTCTTTATTACAAAAAAGAGGGCAAACAAGATAACTTATTATGAGTATTTACCCTGCTTTTTCATTGCAGCTAATTCCTCATCCAGCGCGTCTATTTTGTCTTTCATCATTTGATGACAATACTCTGCCAATTCACGCACTTGTTCTTTGGTATATCCAGAAGTATCAATGGGTGGCAACATTTCCACAATAACGGTGCTGTTATTCCAGCGATTCAACTTAATATTGCCATTCGTGATGGAAGAGACACAGACCGGGATAATCGGCACTCCCGCAGAGATAGCAGCATGGAAAGCCCCCGTTTTAAACGGCAGTAAGCCACGGCCACGGCTGCGCGTTCCTTCCGGGAACATCCAGACAGAAATACGGCGCTTTTGAATCTGCTCGACAACCTGAGTAATAGTGCCGTGTGCTTTAGCTCGGTTATTTCTATCAATCAGGATATTACCTGTCAGCCAATAAAGCTGACCAAAAAATGGGATCAACACCAGACTTCTTTTACCTACCGTCACCGTGCCCGGCTGAACCGCATTGGACATGGTTATCATGTCATAGTTGTTCTGATGATTGCCTATATAGATACTCGGACCATAATTTTTGGCGTCAGCAGGAATACGCTCAATTATTTTGATGCCAAATATTTTCGACAACCGACCAAACATATTACCAAATACCATGACATGGTCCGGATTACGGGGTTTAAATAAACAGTAAATACCACCACAGACACACACTACAATCGAAAACAGAATAACAATAATGCCACGAATAATAGCTAACATAGCCGCCTCTTGTTTAACGGGCCCTCACTCAAGCCCGTTAGTTTCATTTAATCCTACTATTTGGTTACACCGATAGCAGAGGGTGGTGTATCAACCTGAACCCGCTCAATACGTTGCAACCCACGAGGTAGAGATGTTCCTTTACGCCCACGCTCTGCACGGAATTTCTGCAAATCTTCAGGACGCAGTGTCAGTTTACGTTTACCAAAGTAAAGTGTAATAGACGATTGTGGCGGTAGTACCAATAACCAACTCAATAGATCATTTTCTGGCGCTGACTGAACAGAGATGATCTTATTTCCTTTCCCTTTGGAAAGCTGAGGTAAATCCGCAACCGGGAACATTAACATCCGACCTGCGCTGGTGATTGCCAGTAGCATATCATCCTGCGCGTTATTTATTTCCAGCGGCGTCATGACACCCGCATTTTCCGGCAATGTAATCAGTGCTTTACCGGCCCGGTTTTTAGCTACCAGATCACTAAAGGTACAGATAAAACCGTAACCGGCATCAGATGCCATCAAAAATTTCTGTTCATCCGGTGCCATCAGTACATGTTCTACGGTTGCACCTGCGGGCAGCATCAATTTACCCGTCAGTGGCTCCCCTTGACCTCTGGCAGAAGGCATATCCCGTGGATCAAGAGAGTAACTACGCCCGGTTGTATCAATAAAAACCACCGGCTGATTGCTCTTACCACGAGCCGCACCACGGAAGCTGTCGCCTGCTTTGTAATTCAACCCAACCGGATCGATATCATGACCTTTTGCACTGCGCACCCACCCCATCTCTGACAAGACGATGGTCACCGGCTCACAAGGTGTGATGTCGTGTTCACTCATGGCCTTGGCTTCATCACGTTCTCTCATTGGGGAACGACGTTCATCGCCATAAGTCGCCGCATCAGCAATAATCTCTTTCTTCAATAACGTGTTCAGCTTGCGCTCAGAACCTAAAATTGCCTGTAACTTATCACGCTCTTTTGCCAATGCATCCTGTTCGCCACGGATTTTCACCTCTTCCAGTTTTGCCAAGTGGCGTAATTTCAGCTCAAGAATGGCTTCTGTCTGAGTCTCACTTAAACCAAAACGTTCCATTAACACCGGTTTTGGCTCATCTTCACTACGGATAATGTGGATGACTTCATCAATATTGAGAAACGCGATCAGTAAACCTTCCAGCACATGCAGGCGTTTAAGGACTTTTTCCAGACGATGATTCAAACGCTTACGGACCGTTTCCCGGCGAAATACTAGCCATTCGGAAAGGATTTCAACCAAACCTTTTACCCTCGGTCGGTTATCCAATCCAATCATATTCAGGTTGACGCGATAACTCTTTTCCAGATCGGTTGTCGCGAACAGGTGGTTCATGACCTGCTCCAAATCCACCCGATTTGTGCGCGGAACAATCACCAAGCGGGTTGGGTTTTCATGATCAGATTCATCACGTAAATCATCAACCATAGGCAATTTTTTAGCCCGCATCTGGTTGGCGATCTGTTCTAGCACTTTGGCGCCAGAAACCTGATGTGGTAGCGCAGTGATCACCACATTGCCATCTTCTTTTGACCAAACAGCACGCATCCGTACCGAACCGCGGCCACTTTTATAAATTTTACGAATATCTTCGGGCGACGTGATGATCTCCGCTTCGGTCGGATAATCAGGCCCTTTAACGTGTTCCATCAGCTCATCAAGGGAGCTTTGTGGCTTATCCAGCAGCGTTACCAGTGCATTGACCACTTCACGAGCGTTATGAGGTGGAATGTCTGTCGCCATACCAACCGCAATACCGGTGGTGCCATTCAGCAGAATATTAGGCAAACGCGCTGGCAGCATTTTCGGTTCTTGCAACGTGCCGTCAAAGTTTGGCACCCAGTCAACGGTGCCGTGCCCCAATTCCGTCAGCAGCAACTCTGCGTATTTGGACAGACGGGATTCGGTATAACGCATTGCGGCGAAAGATTTGGGATCATCCGGTGCCCCCCAGTTCCCTTGTCCATCCACCAGCGGATAACGGTAAGAAAATGGCTGCGCCATCAACACCATAGCTTCATAACAAGCACCATCACCATGTGGATGGTATTTACCCAATACATCACCTACGGTACGGGCGGATTTCTTAAATTTAGCGGTATTATTCAGCCCAAGCTCTGACATGGCATAAACAATACGGCGCTGAACCGGTTTCAAACCATCCCCGATAAAAGGCAGCGCCCTGTCCATGATGACGTACATGGAGTAGTTCAGATAAGCGTTTTCAGTAAATGAATGGAGCGGCAAACGCTCCACGCCATCGTGAGTTATCTCACTCATTCGTTAATTTCCTCAGAATCTTCTTTGACTATCGCTGTGGGCGTTACACTTCAATTTCCACAGTGTCACCCTTATCTTGCAGCCAGTTACGGCGATCTTCTGAACGTTTCTTCGCCAGAAGCATATCCATCACCGAGAAGGTTTCCTGGTAGTTTTCATCATTGATAGTCAATTGCACCAGACGGCGAGTATTCGGGTCTAACGTCGTTTCACGCAGTTGCAGCGGGTTCATCTCACCCAACCCTTTAAAGCGCTGTACGTTAGGCTTACCCCGTTTGCGGCTCAGGCGATCCAGCACCGCGCTCTTTTCCTCTTCATCCAGTGCGTAATACACTTCTTTACCCAAATCGATACGATATAACGGCGGCATTGCCATATAAACATGGCCATTCTTAACCAATGTTGGGAAGTGGCGAACAAACAGTGCACACAGCAGCGTCGCAATATGCAAGCCATCCGAATCGGCATCCGCCAGAATACAGACTTTACCATAGCGTAACTGGCTGAGATCACTGCTATCCGGGTCGATGCCAATAGCGACTGAGATATCATGGACTTCCTGTGACGCTAACACTTCATCCGAAGAGACTTCCCAGGTATTCAGAATTTTCCCTTTCAACGGCATGATCGCCTGATATTCACGATCACGAGCCTGCTTCGCCGAGCCGCCCGCAGAATCCCCTTCCACCAAAAATAACTCAGTGAGATTCAGATCCTGTGATGTACAGTCAGCTAATTTTCCCGGCAACGCAGGGCCACTGGTCAGTTTTTTACGCACAACCTTTTTCGCGGCACGCATTCTGCGCTGTGCACTGGCGATTGCCAATTCCGCCAATTGCTCGGCTTCCTGAACATTCTGATTCAGCCACAAGCTGAAAGCATCTTTGACGACACCAGAAACAAAGGCAGCGGATTTACGGGAAGAGAGACGTTCTTTCGTCTGACCGGCAAATTGCGGGTCCTGCATTTTTACAGACAGAACGTAAGCACAGCGATCCCAAATATCATCAGCAGAAAGCTTCACACCACGTGGCAGGATATTGCGGAATTCACAAAATTCACGCATGGCATCCAGTAACCCCTGACGCAACCCGTTTACATGGGTCCCCCCCTGCATCGTCGGGATCAGGTTCACATAACTTTCAGCCAGGAGTTCTCCCCCTTCCGGCAACCAGAGCAGCGCCCAGTCAACCGCTTCGGTTTCACCGCTGAAAGTACCGACAAAAGGGGTTTCCGGCAATGTTATCAGGCCATTAACCGCCGCCATCAGATAGTCGGTCAGACCATCGGCATAACACCATTTTTGCTCGGTATCGTTGATTTTATCTTTAAAAACAATTTCCACCCCCGGACACAAAACCGCTTTCGCTTTCAGCAGATGCGTCAAACGAGAAACTGAGAAACGCGGGCTGTCAAAGAAACTGTCATCAGGCCAGAAGTGAACACTGGTACCGGTATTGCGTTTACCACAACTACCGATCACTACCAGCTCCTGCACTTTATCGCCATTCTCAAAAGCGATTTGATAAACCTGGCTGTCACGGCGGACGGTGACTTCAATCCGCTTGGACAACGCGTTAACCACAGAGATCCCCACACCGTGAAGACCACCGGAAAACTGATAGTTTTTATTAGAAAATTTACCACCGGCATGTAAACGGCTCAGGATCAGTTCAACCGCTGAAACCCCTTCTTCCTGATGGATATCAACCGGCATACCACGGCCATCATCAATGACCGCCAGTGACTGATCGCTATGAAGGATCACTTCAATATGTTTAGCGTGACCCGCCAAAGCTTCATCCACGCTGTTATCGATCACTTCTTGCGCCAAATGGTTCGGACGAGTTGTATCAGTGTACATTCCCGGACGACGGCGAACCGGCTCCAGACCACTGAGAACTTCAATGGCATCTGCGTTGTAACTAGATTGAGTCATGTTGTAATTCTGTCGGTTGCTTCTTGATTAAAGGGCTAATCAGTTTTGTATACTGTTGATAATACCAGTCGTTCAAACATTTTTGGCAAGTTTTTTCTCGCCATCACTGGAAAACCCAAGAAAGTTGATGATTTGCGGGAAATAGTGCTCAAACCCGATAAAAGTGTGATTACCACCAGATTCAATAGTTTGCTTACATAATACAAGATAGGCAACAGCCTGACGATAATCCAGCACCTCATCCCCGGTTTGCTGCAACAACCAGATAAGATCCGGTGACTCTAGCGGTTCAATATGCATGATTTTGAGATCATGAATATGTCGCTGTTCCAAAATATACCGTTGATGGGTATAGGGGTTAATATTTTCCCCAAGATAATCGCGCAGTAACTCAAACGGGCGAACCGCCGGATTGACAACCACTGCGGGCAAACTGAAACATTGTGAAAGCCATATCGCCAGATAACCGCCGAAAGAAGAGCCAACAATACCCAAATCACCGGCACGTTCCACCACCAGATTTTCCAGCAATTCAGCTGCGTCTTCAGGATAAGGCGGTAACTGAGGCACCAGCATGTCAATTTCAGGATGATGCTGATGCAGCCACTTTTTCAGGGCATTTGCTTTTACGGATTGCGGGGAACTGTTAAAACCATGCAGATAAAGTAATGTTGACATCAGGCTGTATCCCTCAATTGTGCGTAAATACCACTGGCCGCTATGCTCCTGTGCGATAAGCCACAAATTGTGAGGCTTGGCAGACCCAATAAGCAGAGGGTAACACAGCGGCACAAGGAGACAACCACAACCTAGTATCCATCCGAATCTAAATCAGGGCAGAATTCATTGCTCTCCAATCTGTGGACCTGAGTTGTCAAACCAAATTCACCACGGTCAGAAATAGACAATTCGAGATAACGCCACCCCGGAGCGACGGTATCAAGCGTAAAATTAGTGCAGTGTGGCTTGAATTGCACGCTTGTTGATGGTGTCGCCATCATATGGATGCCATTCCAATCCATATCCATCTCCTGATGGATATGCCCACAAAGCATCGCTTTAACCCGGGTATAACCTTGCAGGTACTCAGCCAAGATGTGTGAATTACGCAAACTATGCTGATCCAGCCAGGTGCAACCCGATGGTAATGGATGATGATGAAGCAGGATCACCGTGTAACGTTCAGGATACATATCCAGGCACTTTTTCATCCATTCAAGCTGATATTCTGACAGCTCTCCGTGCGGAACACCCGGTACCTGACTATCCAGCATCAGGAGTTGCCAGTGCTCACCGACCAAAATCTGTTTCGACGGAGAAACGCCCGCAGCCGCCAAGGCATCCACCATAGCAGGCTGGTAATCATGATTACCGGGCAACCAGACACAAGGCGCAGGCAAACGGGCAATACCCGCTGCAAAATGCCAATAGGCTTCCAGCGACTGATCCTGTGCCAAATCACCTGTCGCAACGATTAAATCAATATCAGCATTTTGTTTGAGGATGGCATCCAGCACCGCGTGATAACTGCGATAAGTATTAATACCCAACAAAGTCTCTTCTTTGCCGGCAAAAAGATGCGTATCTGTTATTTGCAATATTTTGGCTGTGGTTCCTTCTACCACAGGCAGTTCAAACTGGCTTTCCAAATGGTTTCCTTGTCCTATAAACATTGGCGGGCATCATAACCCGTTTTAACGCAAGAGATCTGCTGACTGGCACACACTTCCCTTTTCTCAGTTAAAAATCAGGAATTATCTTAATTCCACACTTTTTTTAACTTTTCATGGTGCAATGCCAGCCATTGTATCGCAATCACTGAAGCGGCATTATCAATAATTCCCTCTTCCATCCACTGATAAGCCTGTTCACGGCTGACCACATGTACTCGGATATCTTCATGTTCACCCGACAATCCATGAATACCGGTGGCGGTAGTGGCATCCACTTCACCTACCATGACAGAGATGCGTTCAGTTGTTCCTCCAGGGCTGGAGAGATAACTCAATACCGGTTTACAACGTTTAACTTCAATTCCTGCCTCTTCCACCGCTTCGCGGCGCACCACATGCTCCACATCCTCGCCCTCTTCAATCATACCGGCAATAATTTCCAGCAACCACGGCGTTGCTTTAGTTTCTATCGCCGGAATTCGTATCTGTTCTATCAGCACAACTTCATCCCGACGCGGATCATAAGGTAACAGAGCTCCCGCATGTCCCCGTTCAAAAACTTCACGGCTGACCTCTTCACTCCAGCCACCCGCAAACAGACGATGACGGAAGCGATAATTTGTCAGTTTAAAGAATCCTTCATACAAACTCTTTTTCGCGATAATTTCCACATCCTGTTTATCCAGCACGACAGGTATTGACAGTTTTTTATTCACAAAATTCTCCTAAATACTTTCTTAATTTACTCGTCACCAAATGATATTAATCAAGCAGAGTTAAAAAATTCATCCTTTGGTGGTGTAAAGTTAAGCTTAATTAAGGCAATATGGCACAAACGGCTACCTTCAGCTGATAGCATACTCTGCTAGAATCAGTGATATTTCGTTTTTCATCAAGGCAACAAGCAAAATAGCTGCACAACAAGGAATGCAAATGAAGAAACTGCTCTCCCTTTTTATCGCTATGAGCCTAGCGGGATTTAGCTCTGTCAGTCAGGCTGAAAATCTTTTGCAGGTTTATAAGCAAGCAAAAGAAAGTAATCCTGAACTACGTAAATCAATGGCAGAGCGTAATGCGGCTTTTGAAAAAATTAATGAATCCCGTAGTCCATTATTACCTCAGTTGGGATTAAATACGGGATATACCTATAACAGTGGTTACCGCGATACGCGTGACACAGAAAACAATGCCTTGAGCGCGTCGCTTAAGCTGACTCAAACCATTTTTGATATGTCGAAATGGCGTCAGTTGAACTTACAAGAAAAAACGGCGGGTATTGCCGACGTTAGCTATCAGAGCAGTGAACAAAAACTGATTTTGGATAGTGCAACGGCCTATTTCAAAGTACTGCGTGCTATTGATTCACTCTCCTACATCGAAGCTCAAAAAGCGGCTGTTTACCGCCAGTTGGATCAAATCACTCAGCGCTTTAATGTCGGTCTGGTCGCCATTACTGATGTGCAAAACGCCCGGGCTAACTACGATAGCGTACTCGCTCAGGAAGTGGTCGGCCGCAACGATCTGGATAATGCATTGGAAGCTCTGCGTCAAGTAACCGGTACTTATTATCCTCTGTTATCTTCGCTGAATATTGATCGCTTCAAAACACATAAACCAGAAGCAGTGGATATTCTGGTGAAAGAGGCGGAGAAACGTAATCTAAGCCTGTTATCTGCCCGTTTAGGTCAGGATCTGGCCCGTGAGCAAATCAAAGCAGCACAAACTGGTCATATGCCAACAATTGATCTAAGCGCTTCTACCGGCGTTTCAAACGTCCAGTCTCATGGCTCCGGCTATGAGCTAAATAGAAAACCCGGCAATGCCTATAATGGCGAAAACAGTGTTGGTCTAACACTCAGCCTCCCCATTTACAGCGGTGGGGCGACCAGTTCCCGTGTTGAACAGGCACAATATGGTTTTGTCAGCGCCAGCGAACAATTGGAAAGCACCTATCGCAATGTTGTACAGGTTGTCCGTTCTTCTTTTAACAACATATCTGCCTCCATCAGCAGTATCAACGCCTACAAGCAGGTTGTTGTTTCCGCGCAAAGCTCACTGGATGCAATGGAAGCGGGTTATCAGGTCGGTACACGTACCATTGTTGATGTGCTGAATGCGACGACAACGTTGTACGATGCCAAACAAAAACTGTCCAACGCTCGCTATGATTATCTGATTAATCAACTGAACATTCAGCACGCACTTGGCACGCTAAATGAGAACGATTTAGCGGCTCTGAATAATACGCTGGATAAACAGATCTCAACATCAGCCAGCAGTATTGTTCGGGAAACAAACGCACCCGCAACGTCTGGCCGTAACTAATTCAGCTCTTCAACCTTCACTAATAACAGCCCGCCAGAAAGCGGGCTGTTTTTTCCTGCCAACGACAACTTGTTCTGAAAGAAAATGCGATATTTATCTTAATGCAGGAAATATATAAATCAGAAAAATCCTTCAAATGGATTCCAACTCTGGCTATTCACCGTTTCTTTCAGATAATAAGCGTAATTAGCCGTCATTCCCCATATTGCCGCAAAACCACAGTTAACTCCCGTACTCACAGCCTGAGAGATCTCAAGATTCAGAGCACTTGCAATAATCACTAATAGCGTACTCACTACAACAGCGATGCCCAATAAGGTCAGATTCTTCCGCCATAACCCTAAAACAAAGAAGTAAATAAAACCAAAAAAGAAGGCGATAAAATTCATGTTCAACAAGATACGGCGCCTAAATGGTTCTGCTTTCATGGCAGCTTTATGCTCAGGTGCTTGAGGAGAACCGTATTGTTCATAGAATGCAAAACGCGCCTGCCATTTTTCCGAATATTGGCTTTTATCCATACTACTTAATTCCTTAATTAAAATAGAAAATACAACATCAATAATATAATAATGATTAGTTACTAATTTAAGATTATATTGCTGAGATTATTTTTTGTCGCTAAAACAGCAGATGCTGTAATTAGTAAATTCACTTACACCATAACGTTACTCGTTTAATTATCCTTAATTTACCGGAATTTATACGGGCAGGATTAATACCACAAAATATCAATTACAGCACTGATTTTTAATATTTCACAACATTAAAACCAGATTTAACGGAATACCAGATAATCAATATCCAGCAGCCGCTTTGTCAGACAAAAAATTAGGTTATCAATTCGAAGGTTTATGCTTTAATTTTGTTCATCTTTCCCCTATCCTTAGAGCTATTTCATTAAAGAATCACAGACACCTAAAATCTGGGTATACGACTATGACAATAAAACGGACCAAAAATATTAATCACGACGCATTCCGTAAGGCTTGGCGTCACTATCGCCTTGCCCCTGTGGCAATCGCTGTCAGTGCAGTTTTTATGTTATCTGCCTGTGAACAGAGTGATGAAACCGTCTCTCTTTACATGAATGCAGATGATTGTTCTCAGACAAACCCATCACAAAGTGAACAATGCACCCTTACTTACAACAACGCGTTGAAAGAAGCGGAAAAAACAGCGCCTAAATATGCGACCAAAGAAGACTGTATCGCTGAGTTTGGTGAAGCACAATGTACTCAGGCTCCGGCACAGGCGGGCCTTGGCAGCACATCTACCACGGATGGCTCCAGCACAACAGCGAATAGCAATGCACAAGCCCAACCGCAGCAAAGTGGCAGCATCTGGATGCCTCTGATGGCAGGTTTTATGATGGGGCGTCTGATGGGCGGCGGTGCAGCACCCTCACAACCGCTGTTTAGCTCCAAATCAGCCACCAGCCCGGCAAACGGTAAATTTGTTGATGCGACAGGCAAAAGCTATGGCCCTGCGACTGCCGGTGGCCGTTCCATGACAGTGCCTAAAACCGCTATGGCGCCAAAGCCGGCAACGACAACAACCATCACCCGTGGCGGCTTCGGTAACTCTGTTGCAAAACAGTCAACCATGCAACGTAGTTCTTCTTCTAGTTCTACTTCACGTTCAATGGGGGGCTAATCACGGATGAAACGCATTGCGATTACTGAGCGCCCGGACTGGCGCGAGAAAGCGACAGAATATGGCTTTAATTTTCACACCATGCATGGTGAACCATACTGGTGTGAAGATGCTTATTACCAGTTTTCTCTTGCTCAAATTGAAGAAATCGAGAATACCACTGCCGAGCTGCATCAGATGTGTTTGCAGGTAGTAGAGAAAGTCATCGATAGTGAAGAGCTGTTGACTAAATTCCAGATCCCAAAACATTGCTGGGATTTTGTCCGCAGTTCCTGGATTACCAGCCAGCCGTCACTCTATTCCCGTTTGGATTTGGCTTACGATGGTAAAAGCCCAGCAAAATTGTTGGAAAATAATGCCGATACGCCAACTTCACTGTATGAATCTGCTTTTTTCCAATGGATCTGGTTGGAAGATCAGATGAATGCTGGGTTACTGCCAGCCCATGCCGATCAATTCAACAGCATGCAAGAGCAGTTGATTGAACGCTTTGCTCAGTTGCGTGATGAACAGGGTTTTGGCTTACTGCACATGACCTGCTGTCAAGATACGCAAGAAGATCGCGGTACTATTCAGTACTTACAGGATTGCGCGCAGGAAGCCGGTGTTCCGACTGAATTCTTGTTTATCGAAGAGATCGGTCTGGGTGAGAAAGGCCAGTTTACTGATCTGCAAGACCAGGTGATCAGCAATCTGTTCAAACTCTACCCTTGGGAGATGATGTTCCGTGAGATTTTCGCCACCAAACTGGAAGATGCGGGTGTTCGCTGGTTAGAACCTGCCTGGAAAAGCATTATCTCTAACAAAGCATTACTGCCAATGTTGTGGAAAATGTTTCCGAATCACCCAAACCTGTTACCCGCTTATTTTGCTGATGATAACCATCCAGCAATGGACAGCTATGTTATTAAGCCGCTGTTCTCACGGGAAGGGGCAAATATTCGCATTATTGAGAATGGCCAGGAAATTGCCCGTGCTGATGGTCCTTACGGTAAAGAAGGCATGATCATTCAGCAATTCCATACACTGCCAAAATTCGGTGACAGTTATACGCTGATGGGTAGCTGGCTGATCAATGATCAACCTTGTGGTATTGGTTTGCGTGAAGACCGTGAACTGATAACCCAGGATCTATCCCGCTTCTATCCGCACATTATTTTGGATTAATATCCAAACAAGGGAGGAATGAGGAAGATAGTAAAAACGCCAAAAATTCCTCCCTTAAATATCCGATGAAAAAACGTTGCACTTATCATGTGAATCCACCACCTCATTCTATTAGGCTGCTCACGAAACCGATTCCTTTTTATATAACACAAAGATAATTAAACCAATGAAATTTTTGGTGACGAAACATCAATGCATTTTCACACAATCCCTGTCTCATCGGTCAGCTATTAAACCTTAAAAAGTAAAGAATCTGACCGTTATTGATGCTATAATGGTCAATAACTATGCCACCAAATGATTTGGAGCGCATCTATCATTTTGCCTGTCAATACAGTAAATCACATGCTAACAATACAGCACAAAAATTGACTATTTAACCAACCTGCACAGACAACATACTCAGTGAACCGGATACAATGCCATCTACAGGAATAGAAACCACCTCTTTTCTATCCCACGTTCCCATGACATACAGCAATGGCAAAAAGTGTTCAGGAGATGGGTTGGATAACTGACCATCTTCTCTGTCCAATGCATGAACCAAAGGATAAGGCTGTTCATTACTGGTAAGGTTATCACGTACATAATGGTTAAATGTTTCTGCCCAAGGATACGGTTTAGCATTAAGTTCTTGCCGCTTCATGGCACGAAGATTGTGTACCACATTACCGCTTCCCAGGATCAACACCCCTTCATTTCGTAAAGCAGCCAGCTTTTTCCCCAATTCATAGTGATACGTCGCGGGTTTGGCATCATCAATACTCAACTGCACCACAGGAATATTGGCCTGAGGATACATCTTAATCAGAATGCCCCAAGTGCCGTGATCTAATCCCCATTGATGGTGATCGGCATAAACCTCCACAGGTTCCAGTATTTCCTGCACTAAAGCGGCAAGCTCAGGTAATCCCTTAGCCGGATACTGAGTTTCATGCAATTCCTGTGGAAAACCGCGAAAATCATGGATAGTTTTCGGCTGAGTCATGGCAGTTACCGCTGTGCCATTGGTGTACCAATGAGCAGAAATCACCAAAATCGCTCTGGGGACAGGCAGTCTTTCGCCAAGCTCACGCCAGGCGTTGGTATAACGATTTTCTTCCAGTACATTCATTGGGCTACCATGACCAATAAACAATGCTGGCATTCTGGAAATATTCATAATGATCTCCCATACCAAATATAGATAATTTTAATACTTGTAGAGAGATTACGCCTTTCAGACCGGTAAAACAGTGTGCCAAAGGTGATTGAGTTATTCAAAAAAACTGAAAACCACAGCTTGTGCGAACTGTGGTTTTGGTAAATGCATGTACGTTATAACCGATATTTCAGCCAATTATCAGATAATTACGTTTCAACTGGCTTTCAGATCTACTGCCTGGCGATAAGCCACCAAATCTTCAATGGTTACCACCGGCATATGATGCAATTTCGCAAATTGCACTACTTCAGGAGTACGCGCCATTGAACCGTCATCATTGGTCAATTCACACAATACACCTGCTGGCTTAAAACCCGCCAAACTGACCAAATCAATCGTTGCTTCAGTATGTCCTTGACGGACTAAAACACCGCCAGGTTGAGCGCGCAGTGGGAAAACATGGCCCGGACGGTTCAAATCACTGGGCTTCGCATGATCCGCAATTGCTGCACGAATGGTAGTGATACGATCAGCCGCAGAAACGCCGGTTGTCACCCCCTGAGCCGCCTCAATGGTTACAGTAAAAGCCGTCTGGAACGAGCTGGAATTATTTTCCACCATCATGGGCAATTGCAATTGCTGCCGGCTGTCCTCGGTCAGACACAAGCAGACAATACCGCTGCCATGACGGATAGTCAGTGCCATTTGCTCTACGGTCATCGTTTCGGCCGCAAAGATAATATCACCTTCATTTTCACGATCTTCATTATCCAGCACCATCACACCGCCGCCATCACGTAAAGCGTCAATCGCGCGTTCAACACGTTCTGATGATGTGCCGTATTCAGAAAGTAGCGTCTGATTCATGGTAAAAAACCTCATTAAAATTTATGGATTACCAGAATCAGGGCAGTCTTGAGGAGTTCTCACTATGACACTGGGTCGCAACATTAATGTTATTAATACAATGTTCGTATGCCATAGCCGGAACAACAGGCGGGCAAAAAGCCCGACAGATGCCGTTATTCTCTCCCATCCGGACTATAACCGTCGGCTCCAGAATTACACTGGATCTGCTGACCTCCGATTTATCATAAAGATAACTACAAACGGAGCGCTCGCGGGCTTCACCCAGTCACCCGTAAGATGACCTGATGTTTACCGCCGGTGGGGACTTTCACCCCGCCCTGAGATAAGCCAGCAAACTATAACGCTAATATTTACCGGGGGCAATCAACAAAATCAGATGTGAAACCTGGCTCACAATGGTTTGTGGTTTTACCATCTGGTATTACACTATCGGGAATTATTTATGTCATAAAGAAGGATGCATCATGCTCGATCCCAAAAAAATTGAACAAATCGCCCGCCAGATCCAGGATTCCTTACCAAAGGGAGTTAAAGAGTTTGGTGACGATATAGAGAAAAAATTACGGATGATTTTGCAATCCCAGCTTGGCAAACTTGATTTAGTTAACCGCGAAGAATTTGATATTCAAACTCAAGTTTTGCTCCGTACTCGTGAGAAATTAACAGCAATGGAACAGCGTTTAAGTGAACTTGAAGCAAAGCTTGAAGGTAAAAATACACCATCTGCTGATAACACGGTCAAGGAAGAGTAATTAGTCAGTTAATTGCCAATTAACCTCGACACCATTTTATCTCATTGCCATTCAATTAAAGGTGATCGTTAAAACGGTCACCAAATTCAAATAGAAACACTCAAAGCTATATATCATCAGCTCTAACACACCGGATTAATATCCTGACGCTTTCGGCGTTTCAAATTTCCCCCGAATTAGGCGAAAACATCCGGTGATGTTTATTCATTCCATACGAGGGGGAGTGATTAATGGGCTATTTTTGTGATGCATGTCACATTTTTTTATGTTAATAGGATAAATATCGTGATCTTATGGTCATAAAATTCAGATAACGAAACTCATCTGTTTGAAAACCGGTTTCCTGAGTTTGTCTCTACACTTCAACCTGGAGATATCATTGTCTGTGATGATATTTTTGGTATTGGCAGTTCAAGGGAACAGGCGGTGAGCACTTTGTTAGCCGTAGGTATATCTATGGTTATCGCTCCTGCTTTCGGGCGGATTTTTTTCCGCAACGCATGGAATCTTGGCTTGTTAGCGATTGAAGCCGACATTAAAGGTTTTCGTGAAGGATTAGCTGTTGAATGCTTAATTCACGAAGGCCGTTTTATCGCTGAAACGTCATTAGCGGATTTTTATCCACCATCTGAACAAATGTTGGTTGTTGTCCGCGCAGGTGGACGACTCAATTACATTCTTAATCAATTGCCCGAAAACCCATCACTCAAAGGGAAGGAGCAGAGGATAATATGACACAGCATAAAGAAAAATTTGATGGTTTGGCTAAAAGTTATGATCGCTACCGCCCTCGTTACCCGCAGGCACTTTTCCGTGAAATTTGCCACTGGCTGCCTAAAGACAGGGCACTGTCTGTTGTCGATATTGGTGCAGGAACCGGCATTGCTCTCGAAGGGCTGGCAAATCTGCTTGGTCAGCAACACCACTGCACTGCCATTGATATTTCGCAGGATATGATTGACACCGGTAAACAGAAACTGCCATGGGTCAGTTGGTTACATGGCCGTGCTGAACAGCATCTAACCAATGTGGGTAATCCTGACCTGATCATAGCAGCACAATCTTTTCAATGGATGGATCGAGCAACGGTATTAAATCTGGTCAGAAACAGTCTGGCAGATAATGGCATCATAGCGATCCTGCAAAATAACCGAGATTACCGGCATAGTGAATTTCTGAATGAGTATGAAAATCTGCTGGAAGAATTAAGCCCTAACTATAGCCGTCACTATCGGGATTTTGATTATGTGCAGGAATTGAATACTGCATTCCTGCATGAAAATGTCCTCCATATTACACTCAATACCTGCTGGAGTATGCCTATTCCCGGCGAAGCATTTATCGGGATGAGTCGTTCATCGACTCAAGTGCAACGTGCTTTAGCTGTCCACGGTGAGTTATTTATTGAAAGATTAAAAATGCTGGTGGATAAATATCAATTTGAGGGGAAATTGGCAATTTTATATGAAAGCCAACTGTTTATGGTTGTTAAGCAGGTTAATTCTGGAAACCAATAATGTCAGAAATAGCGATCAGCTTCTCTATACCAACTGAGAAAGATATCAAGGGCGGATTCGACTATAGATATTATTTTTAATATGTTAAATTATGCTTACAAGAATTAATACCGAACCTCATATTAAGGGTAGACCCAACAGTTGAGTCACCAGCCGCCATGTTGCCACCGGAAAACTCCCAATATGAGGTTTCCGGTTAGAAAAGTATCCGACATGGTTTACCGTGTATTTTTGGCGGTGCGAGATGAGGCTCTGGCGAGTGGGCACCGGAAAACAAGTGTTTTGCGTCAACCTGCGCCAGTACTAGCTTTCCATCAAATGGCGGTTCATAGTGTAACTGTTGATTCTACCCCTATCTATTGAGTTAACATCATTTGAATAAAAAACTAGGATGGTAATCTTTATGTCATACATGATCTATTTAACTTTAAACGGCAAGAAGCAAGGTTTAATCTCCGCAGGGTGTTCAACACTTGATTCTATAGGGAATCGGTATCAAAAATGGCACGAAGACCAAATACAGATATTGAGTCTAGACCACTCGATAACTAGAGATCAAAATGTTAGTCATCACCCAATACAATTCATAAAACCAATAGATAAATCATCTCCATTATTGGCTATGTCTATAGATTGTAACGAATTATTGAATGGCGAATTTATATTCCTCCGAACAAGTCAAGCAGGGCAATTGGAATTGTTCTATGAAGTAAAAATTATAGAAGCTACAATTGTTGATATATCTTGTGTTTACCCAAATTCAATAAACAATAATGAAAAAATGCCATATGAAAAAGTACAGCTAAAATATAAATCTATCACATGGAATCATATAACAGCCGGAACATCAGCTTATAGCATATGGAATGAACGAATTTATTAAAAACATTAACTAAGCATATAAAATATGCTTAGTTAGATTTAAATGCAAAATAAGCAGTAAATAATAAAACAACAATGATACCTACCACAGTTAACAAGCCCCAATGATTTGGGAAAACAATAAACACAAAAAGAGACCAACTAAAAACACATAAAGTTGGAATAAAAGACCATATTATATAAGAATAAACCTCCTTTAGCCATGACATTATTTCTCTTCTTAACCATCCTTTACTAAACATATCTTAGCTCCTAACTAACATGACCTACAGTTCAGTTATAACCAACGATTTCCATTATAGCCAAATAAACATCATCTATATTACTCCCTTTTCCTTTTTGTATTGCAGTCATGCCTTCTTTAAATAAAGGTTCAAAAATAAAATACAACATCTCTATCTCATTAGCATAAAAAGACCAATATAAAACAGGACATTCTCTTTTTAACTTATTCGCAGATACAGCTGACTTATCAAAATAACCATAAAATTGAAACGCTAAAGTGATCGACATTCCAAGCTTCTTAAAGCCTTCCCTAATAAATGCTTTTTTAATTACTGCTACATAAATAGCTTCTGTTATAGCAGAAACAACAGCATTTTTTGCCAACCCTGATGTCTTAAATTTAGCTACTAAATACATCATATTGGCAGACGAACGAACTAATTTTTCATGCAGTTCATTTAGAAAAGCCTGATCATGCTCATGAGGCTCCAATAATTTATCTATGTAAATATCAACAAACTTTTTTATAACATTATTCTCAAATAAACCTCCTTTGGCTACCGACCGCGCCGCGAGAAAAATCCTCGCATCTTCTCTATTTATTCTTTGGTTTACATCATCATAACCGTCAAAAAAATATGAAGTTCTCCATAAAGCCCTCTGCCCTCCTTTTCCTATGGTGTGCATTGTTTCCTGTGCAACTTCCCTTACACCTTCAACCGCCTTTTCTAATCTTAAAGCAAAATCAGTTTGAGCTTCTTTTAAAATTCTTTGAGCTTCTTGTATAGCATTTTCATGGCTGTTACTATCGAATTCCATATATAACCTCAATCAATGATTAACTTTGCTTTCTTCAAATTTTAATATTAACTCTCTACCATTCGAAACACGCATTTTAATCATCTCAGTTTGAGTTACTGATAATAACTTAAAGCAGAACATCATCATTACAGCCAATTTATCCTCAGGTCTCACTGAACTATTAACCATGATATTATTTACTTTTTGCATCAAATCATCTTTCTCATCCATACAATATCTCCATTTTTAATTAAAAAATCAATATAACACATCCACATAAAAAGTGACTACATCATCAACCAAATCATTAAAAAAGGACAATAATTGACATTAATTTCCTGCAAAAGAAAATACAAACTCCAAACATTTTATTTTAGTCTATAAAAAATAACCGATGGCATAAAAATGTGTGAGGAACTTATACGGCAACCGCCTCTATCAAATAATGTTCCATTTCTTCACCTAATTTTATTCCCGGATACCAATGCTCAAATCGGGTTTTAAATCATCATTGAGTACCGCTGTGCGTGTCTGAAGTAAATAATGCGCACCTTGTTGGCTCGATTTGGTAAACCAACAACAATTGGTTGCCCGACCGGAGCCTGTCAATTAAAGGTACGGTCATAAAGATCAAACTCCAAAGCCATTAATTAAAATACCCACAAAACACAAGGCAGGCTTTAAACTGTTATTAAACTTCATTTTTTTAACTGATGATTTTAATCGGTATAAAGTTTTAACCGTTTTTTTACCCCTTTTAACGCCTGCTTTTTATTAAGTTTAATCATCATCCGCTATCATGTTTTACGTTTAACTGTAGTGGTCTAATAAAACCTTAAACCTCTCCACTTTTTATCTTTACCAACGCTGTTTTACCCACCTTTTTCAGAGTTTAAATCCTGCCACATTAACCGTTTTATCCCTTTTTTATTGCATTGTTTTTAGGGTTTTATTCGTAAAATAACCGTCGATAAAACGCTTTAATACCTGTTCCGTTCGGATAATATTCTTTTATATGTGGATTTCTTTTCAACTCTCTTTTAACGGTTAATCATTTCCGATTAAATACCATTAAATCCGCAGCTAAAAACTCGCATTTACCGAGTTAAATCCGACCTTGATAAAAAAGCCAAAAGCTTTAATACCTTTTCACTTGCATTTTTAAATACTCATGGCAGGTTAGGTAAATGTAAAATAAATCGTGTGTAAAATCACGGGTAAATGAATTAAATATGGCAAGATAAACAAAGTTAAATCCCGCCCTGCCCTGCTCACAAAACCATGCCGCTGGAGTGTTCTCTTTTTCACTCCAATCGGCATGCTCCGGCCAGTACTTTATTTCCCAACAAGCTCTGTTTTATAACGAGTCATTCACTGCTTTTTAATCGCCTTGATGATGTTGGTTGTTGAAATACCCTTTTCAAAGTTCAGCACTTTGACTTCACCACCCGCCGCCCAAACTTCTTCACTGCCAGCGATCTCCTCAGGCTGATAATCACCTCCTTTCACCAATACATCCGGCAAAACATCGGCAATCAATCGCTGCGGTGTGTCCTCTTCAAACAGAACAACCCAATCCACAGCTCCCAGAGCAGATAACACAATCATTCGCTGTTCTTGTGGATTAACAGGGCGAGTCTCACCTTTCAGCCGCTTGGTAGAAACATCACTATTAACAGCAACAATTAGCCGATCACCCAGTTTACGAGCATTCTCCAAATAAGAAACATGACCAGCATGCAGAATGTCGAAACAACCATTGGTCATCACAATCTTTTCGCCACGCTGACGAGCATGAGCAATGGCCTGTTTAAGCTGAAATTCACTCATAATACCAAAACCCGTTTCAGCACGGCCCCGAACAGCATTCTCTAACTCAATTGGCGAAACCGTCGAGGTTCCCAATTTGCCAACCACAACACCCGCTGCGGCATTCGCCAGAAAACAAGCTTCATGCAATGGTCTTCCAGCCGCAATCGCGGTTGCCAACACACCAATCACCGTATCGCCGGCACCAGTAACATCAAACACTTCCTGCGCCTGTGTTGGCAAATGTAATGGTGGCTGATCAACGCTCAACAAACTCATCCCCTGTTCAGAACGGGTGATCAGTAATGCCTGTAGATCTAAGTCCTTAACCAGTTTAGTGCCTTTCTCAACCAATTCGTCGTCATCTTTGCAGTGGCCCACGACCGCTTCAAATTCAGACAAATTCGGCGTGAGTAAAGTTGCACCACGATAACGCTCAAAATCACTCCCTTTCGGATCAATTAACACCGGCACGTTAGCATCGTTCGCCAGTTTGATCATTTTCTGGACCCGGCTCAACGCGCCTTTGGCGTAGTCAGATAAAATCAATGCGCCGATATGAGGTAACGCCTGTTCAATGCGCTCAAGTATCGGTTGCGCATCGACGTTATCGAAACCTTCTTCAAAATCCAGGCGGATTAACTGCTGGTTACGGGAAAGTACCCGCAGTTTGGTAATTGTCGGATGAGTCGGCACAGCAACAAAATCACAGCGCACGTTAACACTACTCAGTTTTTTATCCAGTGCACGCGCCGCGTCATCAATCCCTGTCAAACCAACCAAATGTGAATTCGCCCCAAGAGCAGCTATATTCATAGCAACGTTGGCCGCCCCTCCCGGACGTTCCTCAATGGTATTTACTTTTACTACAGGTACCGGCGCTTCCGGTGAAATCCGACTGGTTGGCCCATACCAATAGCGGTCTAACATCACATCACCAACGACTAAAACACCCGCATGGTGAAAATCCGGGAGTGTCACTTTCATCCCCTACTCCAAATATCAGATATTAACTGGTGATAAATATTACCATAGCTCAGGAAAATGCCAGTAAAATCCATGCACCAAACCGCTATAACCCGTTATTGTTCACCCAACCATTGCTGCCAGCTATGACCTACCCGCTCCTGCTGTTTTCGGAAACAATCAGCGGGTACTCGGCTGGAAAACACCTGTAACGCCAAATGATGCAATTCATCACGCATGGAGACATAAGCCTGAGTTAACGCGGCAGCTTCATCTTCATCCATAATTCCATAAGCCGCCATTAACTCAAAAATCCGTACATTATCCGACCAGCGCGTCAGGCGTTCATTTTCAGAGGCGTAACGCAGTACCAGATACTGTGCAATAAATTCGATATCCGTGATCCCACCCGGATCAGCTTTAATATCAAATTGATCTGAATGGCCGCTGCCTAAATGTTTATGCATCTTCTCCCGCATTTCCCTGACTTGCTGACGTAATAAAGCCGGTTCTCGGCCCGTGCATAACGTCTGGTGGCGTATCCGCTCAAAATCCTGATGCAAATTTTCATCGCCAAAGACCATACGGGCGCGGACCAATGCCTGATGTTCCCAAGTCCACGCGTCATTCCGCTGATAATCAGCAAACGCTCCGATGGTACTGACTAACATTCCTGATTCGCCCGAAGGTCGCAGGCGGACATCTACGTCATACAACACACCAGAGGAAGTTCGGGCACTGAACAGGTGCATAATGCGTTGGGCAAGACGCAAATAAAATTGCCGGGCATCAATCGATCGATCACCATCAGTCATGACATCCATCGGGCAATCCAACAGGAAAACCAAGTCAAGATCGGAGCCGTAACCCAGTTCCCATCCCCCCAGTTTGCCATAACCAATTACAGCAAATCCCAACCCTTGCCGCTGATTCAGATGTGATGGAATACCATAGCGTTTTGCCATTTGTCCCCACGCCTGTTGAACCACCGCCTCAATAATTGCCTCGGCCAAATAAGTCAGATGATCACTCACTTTCATCACCGGTAACACGCCGGTGATATCCTCCGCCGCAATCCTCAGTAATTGCGCCTGTTTAAACTGGCGAAGAGCCTCTAATTGCTGCTCTTCATCATCTTCTGGTATCCGTAACAAATATTGCCGCAGCTCATCTTTATAGGCAGTCAGTGGTAAGGGTTTATTCAGAAATTGGGGATCAAGCAGTTCATCCAGCAACAAGGGGTGGCGGGCAAGCTGAGTGGCAATCATCGGTGAAGCCGCACACAGCCGGATAACGTGTGTTAGTACGGCTTCTGATTCCAACATCAGTTCCAGATAAGTTGTGCGGCTGACAATGCTCAACAACAGCGGAATAACCCGCTCCAGCACCGTATTGGTATCTTGTCGCAAGCAAACTTTTGCCAACAAACGTGGCATCAGATGATCAAGGACGTCACGTCCGCGAGGGCCAATGGTTCTTTTTCCCACATCCTGACGGAATACAGCAATGATATGTAATATCTGCTGTGCAACTGATCCATCCAAATGCGGAGCCAGCATGATTAGCTCTTCTTTTTCGAGACTTTCCAGCCATAAACTCTTAAATGGCACATGACCCGCTTCTTCTTCATTGTTATCACTGTCATCACCAATTAATTGCGTGAAGATGACCCGAACAGCGCCCATCTTGCTGTTCAATGCAATCATCAACTCATCCCAGCTTTCAAATCCCATTCCCCACGTCAACCGTGAACGGTTCAGTTCATCTTCCGGCAACGTCTGAGTTTGCAGATCGTCAATTGACTGTAAAAGATTTTCCAGCCGCCGCAAAAAGAGGTAACTGTCAGCAAGTTGTTCTACCTGTGATGACGACAAAAGCTCCAATTTTTCTATTACTTGAAGCGTGGGTAACAGCGCCGGAGATTGCAGACACAGCTCACGGCCACCACGAATAAGCTGGAATACTTGCGCGATAAATTCAATTTCACGGACACCTCCCGCCCCCAGTTTGATATTGTCTTTCAAACCACGGCGACGAACTTCACGTTCAATCATCCCTTTCATGTTTCTCAGAGACTGAATCACACTGAAATCAATATAACGGCGGAAGATAAACGGCCTTAACATCCGGCGTAATTCGTCACAATACGATTCGCTGCCAGCGCCCATAATTCGCGCTTTGACCATCGCATAACGCTCCCAATCACGTCCCTGTTCCTGATAATAATCCTCCAATGCGGCAAAACTGAATACCAGTGGACCACTGTCGCCAAATGGGCGCAAACGCATATCAACCCGATAAACAAAACCATCCACCGTTTGCTGATCGAGCACTTTGATAAGACGCTGCCCCAAACGGGTAAAAAACTGAGCGTTGTCCATTTCACGGCGGCCACCGCAGGTAATACCGTCTTCAGGATAGGCAAAAATCAGATCAATATCGGAAGAGAAATTCAGCTCGCCACCGCCAAGTTTCCCCATGCCCAGAATTAACAGGGGTTGTGGTTCGCCCTGATCATTGCAAGGGGTTCCCCAATCCTGACAACAACGCGGATACAACCAGTCACGAGCAGCAATAATCAGCGTTTCAGCCAACATACTGAGCTGTTGCAACGTCTCCTGAGTCGTACTGCGGTGCAACGCCTGTAACCAGGCGATTCTGACCAAAATTTTGTTACGGAACTGACGTAAAACCCGCATCAGGGTATTTTCATTCTCTACTGATGAAAGTCCCTGTTGCAGCCATTCCGCGTATTGATGACACTCCTGCGCTTGCGGTGGATTCTGGCGGATTTCGGTTAACCATTCTGGGTGAATTTGCAGATTATCAACAACAAAATCACTCAGTGACAACACAGCCTGCTCATGAGGAGCAAGATCTTTAACACGCAAAGCCAGTTCCTGAAAATGCTTGGCCACACTCTGTAACTGAGCCAGAAGCGGGGTCGAAAGTGGCAACATAGAGAATTCCTGTTATTCAAGCAGTGAGACGAACTAACCACATAGTCAGTGCTAACTTACATTGCAAATAGCTCGAGCTGTAACACAGCGTTTCAGCCACTGTTTCCGCTGCTGATAATGTCTGGTCAATAGCCATCCATTGATTATCCAACAGTTCCGACCTGCTTATCGGTTCATTAACATAGTCGATCATCCGCTGAACTAAAGTGAGTACTTGCTTCAAACCATGCCGACCTTCTGATAAGCCAGCCAGCCAGTACTCTTCCTGCTCTTGCCAATGGGTCAATATTGACGAAAGTACAGCAGGTAATGGCTGCTGCATATCAATTTCTGTTGGAACAGAAGTCAAAACGGCCTTTGGTTTCCCCTGAGCTAATTGATAACCACGAGCCGCTTTACTTTTATTTCCCTGTCGCAAGCCGTCTGACTTTGCCAACTCAACGGCCAACGCTAATACATCCGTGACAGTTCCCTGTTTCAGCTCCAGCTCAAACTCACAGATTGGCTCTTTGCCGTCTGCTGCAATGATTTCTCCCTGATCAAGCACAACTTCAATCTCACTTTGCCCGTAAGTAACCACCCACTTCTCGCGCATAAAGTCAGTGCTGAATAACGCATTTAAACGAGATTGCAGCGCTTCTACATCACAGTTTTCAGGCCAGATATGAGGAGGAAACAATGTCAACGCCAGTTCCGGTTTTGACAATGGCACATTGTATTCCGGTCGCTGATGCAGCCCACCGATCACTTTCCCGGCGGTTTTGATTGTCATCTCATACTGGTCGTCAAAACCACGGATACGCAATCCCATATCAAGACCGCGCAGTTGGTTCTCCGCCGTTTCAAAATAGATATTGGTCAACTTTTGCGGCGCAAAGTAGTGATGAGGAAATAACAATAATTGCTGACGGATGACAGGAATAGCTCGTGGTTTAGCGGTAAGTTTTAATTCAATTTCAACACTCATATCTGCACCATTGATGGCAATTTTTGGTTATTATCTTACTCTGCTTTCTCTTTTTTCTATGATTAAGTGAAAAAATTAACATTTTCTCTTTGCTGAAAGTTATGATAGTAATTGGCAAAACACGTGCTGTTAAACAAACAACCCGTAAACCCCGTATTCGACCCGTTAAGATAATTCCTATTTCGGTTTACTGTTTGCTCTAGCAAACTTAACTCTTTACTATCAAGCTCTAAACTCACCATAGATAAAGAATAGTTGAAATGACAATGCGAAAATTACATTTACTTCTTACAGCGCTATTCAGCCTGAGCTTTTCGCTTACTGCCCATGCGGAAGAAAAGCGCTATGTATCTGATGAGTTATCTACCTACACACACGCTGGGCCGGGTAACAAATATCGTATTGCTGGCACGCTGAATGCTGGTGATGCAGTCACATTGATAAGCATCAACCAAGACAGTAATTACGCTCAGGTGAAGGATGATAAAGGCCGTCTTGTCTGGCTGCCCGTTAACCAACTCAGTGATAAACCGAGCTTGCGCACCCGCCTCCCGGAGATGGCGCAGGAAATCAAGATATTGACGGATAAGTTAGCCAATATAGACAATAGCTGGAATCAGCGTACTGCCGATATGCAACAAAAAGTTGCAAACAGCGATGACGTTATTGCAGGACTGAAAAAAGAAAATGAACACTTGAAAAGTAAACTGATTGTGGCAGAGAAAAAACTCGATGCTGCGAATCTGCAACTTGATGACAAACAACGCAATATCATTCTGCAATGGTTTATGTACGGCGGTGGTGTTGCAGGTGCAGGTTTAATTTTAGGGCTGTTACTGCCACACATGGTTCCGCGTCGTAAACGTAATGACCGTTGGATGAGTTAATTTAAGGAATATTCAGGTGAGAATCTATCTGGTTGGCGGTGCAGTACGCGACCGCCTGCTAAATTTTCCGGTGAAAGAACGGGATTGGGTTGTTGTTGGTGGGACTCCGGAAGAATTATTGTCTCAAGGATATCAGCAAGTTGGCAGAGATTTTCCGGTGTTCCTGCATCCCAAAAATCATGAAGAGTACGCGCTGGCACGCACTGAGAGAAAATCCGGTTCGGGATATACGGGTTTTACCTGTTATGCCGCGCCGGATGTCACACTGGAAGATGATTTGCTACGCCGTGATCTGACCATTAACGCGATTGCTCAAACATTCGAAGGCGAGCTTGTCGATCCTTACCGTGGGGTTGATGATTTAAATAATCGTATTTTACGCCATGTTTCCAATGCATTCTCAGAAGATCCACTGAGAGTATTACGAGTCGCCCGTTTTGCCGCCCGTTTCGCCCATTTGGGATTTACCATCGCACCAGAGACATTAACGTTAATGTCAAAAATGGCAACCAACGGAGAGTTATCAGCACTCACACCCGAGCGTGTCTGGAAAGAGACAGAAAAAGCCCTTTCCACCCATTCACCGCAAGTTTTTTTTCAGGTTTTACGTGATTGTGGTGCATTGGCGGTACTGTTTCCTGAAATTGATAATCTGTTTGGCGTTCCCGCACCGGAAAAGTGGCATCCTGAGATTGATACCGGTATTCACACATTGATGGTGTTGAAAGTTGTCGCTGAGCTGACAGATGAAGTAGATAGCCGTTTTGCTGCTCTATGCCATGATCTTGGCAAAGGATTGACACCGCCGGAACAGTGGCCTCATCATTATGGACATGGGCCAGCAGGCGTTAAGTTAGTCGATCAATTGTGCCAACGTCTGCGTGTGCCTAATTCTGCCCGTGATCTGGCAAAACTGGTCGCTCAATATCATGACTTAGTGCATACCGTCGATCAATTGCGGCCAAAAACATTGCTTAAGTTGTTTGATTCTGTTGATGCGTGGCGTAAACCTCAGCGAATAGATCAGTTGATTATCACCAGTGAAGCAGATGCGCGGGGTCGTACCGGTTTTGAAGATACCCCCTATCCACAAGGTCATTATCTGCAACAGGCATTTAAGGTTGCCAGCCAAGTCCAGGTGAAAAGTATTGTAGACAGCGGCTTGCGTGGTGCGGATATTGGTGATGAGTTGCGACGCCAGCGTCAGCAAGCGTTGGCTGAATGGAAGCAACAACAAGATTAGTATTGTTGTCTGAAAGATCAAATATTCGGTGCATCCCCTGATATCAAACGTTGGATGATATCTGAATTAAATCGATATCAGGGGAATCATTCACTACATAAATACCCAGTAAACAGCGGCGGCGACAATAAAGCGGTAGATAGCAAATGGGAGGAAAGACATACGTTTAATCAATGCCAGGAAGGTTTTAATTGCGATCAATGCGACAATAAATGCAGTAATAAAACCGACAGCAAACATTGGGATATCAGAAACGGTCAAAAAATGCAGGCTTTTATATAAATCCAGCCCACTCGCCCCCATCATCATCGGTACTGCCAGAATAAACGAGAACTCTGATGCGGTATAACGGTTAACCCCCATTAGCATTCCACCCGAAATTGTCGCGCCTGAACGAGAGAATCCCGGCCACAATGCCAGACACTGGAAGCAACCAATCATAAAAGCCTGACGATAAGTAATATCATCCAGCCCTTCTGCTTTCGGTGTTTTAGGTTTCAGAATTTCTGCGGTAATCAGTAACACACCACCAATAATCAAGGCGTACATAACACTCTGTGGGTTAAACAATGATTTAATAGTATCGTGAAACAGTAACCCAAGTGTCACCGCAGGTAACATCGCCAAAAGAATGTGGCTCAGTTTCAGCTTACCGTTGGTTTTACCTTCGTGAGGAACTTCACCAAAGTGAATACCAATTAACCCAAACAAACGACGCCAAAATACCACTACCACCGCAAGAATCGATCCAAGCTGGATAATGACTTCAAATGTTTCAGCTTTATCGCCGGTAAACCCCAACAAATGACCAATGATGATCATATGGCCCGTTGAGGAAACAGGAAGAAACTCCGTCAGCCCTTCAACAACACCAAGAATAAATGCATGAAACAAGGTAGAAAAGTCAGTCATATAGAGAGATCGCACTCCATTAAATAAATCTCCAAAACAGGTAGCACAGATGGATCCAGCTACCATTTTTCCATTGCCATTAATCAATTGACATAATTATCACGCCTGGCAATGATGTATGCCAGCCTATGCAAGAATAATGACAATAATATGACAACTGAATTCACTGCTGATCGGATTATTTTTTTCTCTCAATAATAACACCGACCTGACGAGCCTGTGCCACTGCCCCCGGCTTAGTGACTTTTATCCGTACCCATGGCGAATTAAAGCGGTCTAATAGCAGATCAGCCACCTCTTCCGCGACTCTTTCAACCAGAGCAAAATTCTGATTTTCTACGTGGTTGATAATCGCTTTGCTAACTTCGGCGTAATCCAGGCAATGTTCGATATTATCGCTGGAAGATGCGCGTTTATTATCCCATCCCATTTCGATATCGAACACTAACTTCTGTTTAATGGTCTGTTCCCAATCGTAAACACCAATGGTGGTGATGACAGCTAATTCCTCAATAAATACGATATCCATCACGTCGCTTTCCTGTTTTTCAACTTGTCGGATACCACTTCCGACTAAATATGCGTATTATCCATGACTAGGCTAAGAAAACGACCATTATTATTGGAGAGACATTATGAGTGCTATCGCGCTTGGCATGATTATCTTCGCGTATCTTTGCGGTTCAATCTCCAGCGCAATACTTATCTGTCGTCTGGCTGGGCTGCCGGATCCCCGCCAGCATGGTTCAGGTAACCCAGGAGCGACAAATGTATTGCGGATTGGTGGCCGTAGTACTGCGGCAGTGGTACTGATTTGTGATGTTCTGAAAGGTATGGTCCCAGTCTGGCTGGCTTATCAGCTTAATGTTCCCCCTTTTTATCTGGGAATTACGGCAATAGCGGCTTGTCTCGGCCATATTTATCCGATCTTTTTCCATTTTAAAGGCGGTAAGGGAGTAGCAACGGCTTTTGGTGCTATTGCCGCAATTGGCTGGGATCTGATGGGTTTGATGACAGGTACCTGGCTGTTGACAGTATTACTGAGTGGTTATTCCTCTCTAGGCGCAATTGTCAGCGCCTTGATAGCCCCTTTCTATGTCTGGTGGTTTAAACCTGAATTTACTTTTCCGGTTGCCATGCTCTGCTGTCTGGTACTGCTCCGTCACCATGATAATATCCAACGCCTGTGGCGCGGCCAGGAAAGTCGTATCTGGAACAAGCTCAAAAAGAAAAAAGAGATGACTGAGGAAGAAAAAATTCAGGCAGAGCAAGGAAAAGAAGATTAATAATATTGCCAAATAAAAAACCAGCTACTGATTGAGTGACTGGTTTTCTATTTTCACTGTATAAAAGATTTATAATGCAGGTAATTCAGACAGTGGCCAGCGGGCTTTAACCGTTACGCCAAGAGCGTCGCTGACTCCGCCTTTCAGGCGGATCATACCGGCAAGCGCAATCATAGCGCCGTTATCTGTACAGAATTCAGGACGCGCATAAAATACTTCGCCGCCCAATTTTGCCATGACCTCTTTCATTCTGGCACGCAATGTGAAGTTGGCGCTGACGCCACCGGCCATGACCAGCCGCTTGAACCCGGTCTGTTCAAGCGCTCTTTTACATTTAATCGCTAATGTATCAACAACCGCATCTTCAAAAGCGCGGGCAATATCTGCTCTGGTCTGTTCATCATCACTGTTGTTGCGAATCGTATTAGATGCGAAAGTTTTCAGCCCCGAAAAACTGAAATCCAACCCAGGGCGATCTGTCATCGGACGAGGAAACACAAAACGCCCGGCTTCCCCTTTCTGCGCCATATTGGAGAGTAACGGACCTCCCGGATAATCCAGGCCAAGTAATTTAGCTGTTTTATCGAATGCTTCACCTGCGGCGTCATCTATCGATTCACCAAGCAGCTCATATTCACCAATACCGGTTACGCTAATAAGCTGAGTATGACCACCGGACACAAGCAAAGCCACAAACGGGAATTCAGGGCTATTATCTTCCAGCATCGGAGCCAATAAATGCCCTTCCATATGATGAACAGGAATCGCAGGAACATCCCAGGCAAATGCCAGAGAACGGCCAATAGTCGCCCCCACCAATAATGCACCAACCAGACCAGGACCTGCGGTATAAGCCACTGCATCAATATCTTTACGGGTTAATCCTGCCTCTTTCAAAGCAGCCTGAATTAAGGGAACTGTTTTGCGGATATGGTCACGTGAAGCCAGTTCAGGCACAACACCGCCGTAATCAGCGTGCAATTTAATCTGACTGTATAATTGATTCGCTAATAAACCGGCTTGATCGTCATAAATTGCGATTCCGGTTTCATCGCAAGACGTTTCTATACCTAAAACTCGCATTACACTACCTATATTCCACAGAAGAGAATCAGTTTATCATTAATAAGATAATTTGCGCGGTTTACATGCTGACTATTTTTACTGTTTAGTCTATAATCAGTAGTCTATGTAAAATCCCTGTGTGGTTATCATCAATATTTACGGAACTGATTGGCAAATTTCGCTGCAAGTCACCATTGTAATGTTGTTGTTTCAATTTGCTTCTGCGCTTTACAAAGCCATGTTCATTGAAGTAAAATTCCGCACCATTTTAAGATGGCTGGCATCCCACGCCAGCAAGACCGATTTCTATTGAGGTGAGAGGCACATGCCGGTAATTAAAGTACGTGAAAACGAGCCATTCGATGTAGCACTGCGTCGCTTTAAGCGTTCCTGCGAAAAAGCAGGTGTGTTAGCAGAAGTTCGCCGTCGTGAATTCTATGAAAAACCAACGACTGAACGTAAACGCGCTAAAGCTTCTGCTGTAAAACGTCACGCTAAAAAGCTGGCTCGTGAAAACGCACGCCGCACTCGTCTGTACTAATCCTTGCGGTTGATCCGCATAGTGATTGAATTTGCAGACAACAGTAGTTGCAGATAAAGGCCGTGCTTTCCGAAAGGGAGCGCGGCTTATTGTCGTTCATCAACAGGCGTAAAAAGGGCTTATGGCTGGACGAATTCCGCGCGCATTTATCAATGATTTATTAGCTCGTACCGATATTATCGACCTGATCGATGTTCGTGTGCCACTTAAAAAACAGGGTAAAAATCACCACGCGTGCTGTCCGTTTCATAATGAAAAGACACCTTCATTTACTGTTAATGGCGATAAGCAGTTTTATCATTGTTTTGGTTGTGGCGCTCACGGCAACGCTATCGATTTTCTGATGAATTACGATAGACTTGAGTTTGTCGAATCTATTGAAGAATTGGCCGCGATGCATGGGCTGGAAGTCCCTTATGAAGCAGGCTCCGGCAGCAGTCAAATAGAACGCCACCAAAGACAAAATCTTTATCAGCTGATGGATAAGCTTAACAGCTTCTATCAGAATTCACTAAATAGCTCCGCTGCACAACAAGCCCGGCAATACCTGGCTCAACGTGGACTTAGTGAAGAGATTATCCACCGTTTCTCAATTGGCTTCGCTCCCGCAGGCTGGGATAACGCTTTGAAACGGTTTGCCCGCAGCACGGAAGATCGTCAACAGTTAAATGACGCCGGTATGCTGGTATCTAATGATAATGGCCGTACATACGACCGTTTCCGTGAACGAGTCATGTTTCCAATCCGTGACCGTAGGGGGCGCGTGATTGCATTTGGTGGGCGGGTTCTGGGAGATGCACTCCCAAAATATCTCAACTCACCAGAAACTGAAATTTTCCATAAAGGTCGCCAGCTATACGGCCTCTATGAAGCGCAACAAAATCACAGTGACCTTTCACGGTTATTAGTGGTTGAAGGTTATATGGATGTGGTGGCTCTGGCACAATTTGGTATTGATTATGCCGTTGCCTCGTTAGGTACTTCGACGACATCGGAACATATTCAGTTACTTTTCCGTGCTACTGACAACATTATCTGTTGTTACGATGGCGACAGAGCGGGACGTGACGCAGCATGG
The DNA here is from genome assembly GCF_011189505.1 of Photorhabdus tasmaniensis. GTDB lineage: Bacteria > Pseudomonadota > Gammaproteobacteria > Enterobacterales > Enterobacteriaceae > Photorhabdus > Photorhabdus tasmaniensis. The sequence goes on along the minus strand of NZ_PUJU01000011.1, from coordinate 44,342 downwards.
CGAGCATTGGAAACAGCACTGCCTTATCTTAATGATGGTAGGCAGTTACGTTTTATGTTTTTGCCTGATGGCGAAGATCCTGATTCACTAGTTCGTAAAGAAGGCCGTGAAGCATTTGAACAAAGAATGGGGCAATCTCACACATTGTCTGAATTTCTATTCGAATCGTTATTGCCACAAGTTGATTTGAGTAATCCTGAAGGGAAAACAAAACTCAGTTCACTATCGGTACCATTGATTAACCAGATTCCAGGGGAAACTCTGCGCCTCTATATGAGGCAAGAACTCGGCAATATGTTAGGTATTCCCGATGCAGTGCAGTTGGAACGTTTATTACCACAGCGTTTGGAAAGTGGGAATAATTATCAGATGCCGCAGCTAAAACCGACAACTATGCGTATACTTATAGGACTGTTGGTACAAAACCCACACTTAGCGGCTTTAGTTCCCCCGTTGCAGGGAATTATGCAGGCCAAAATTGCAGGCTTGCCATTGTTTATGGAGCTTGTAGAGGTTTGTCTTACTCAGCCAGGGCTGACAACTGGACAGCTGCTAGAACAATATCGTGATAATAAATTTAGTAAACAACTTGAAAAATTAGCTGCATGGAACGATATACAAGTAGAAGAAATAGCAGAAAATACATTTCGTGACGCGTTGGATCATCTCGTTGATTCAGCGTTAGAAGAACGTTTAGATATTCTTATCGCCAGGGCAAGAACCGAAGGCCTGACACCGGAAGAGCGCGAAGAAGTTCGCTTGATTAATGAATCCCGTGCCAGAAAGTAAACACTGAATTCACGGCTTAAATGCCGCATTAGGTAGGGAAATAACCCTACATTTTGCCGCGATAAGTGGGCAGCGGCAATACAACGAAAACGCCCCTGAAAGTTATTGTTGGCAGATTAGTTTCGCCGACCGACACCAACCCAAATACTCTGAAGTGTGGATACCGTCTTATGGAGCAAAACCCGCAGTCACAGCTAAAGCTACTTGTCACCCGTGGTAAGGAGCAAGGCTATCTGACCTATGCTGAGGTCAATGACCATCTGCCGGAAGATATCGTCGACTCCGATCAGATCGAAGATATCATCCAGATGATCAATGACATGGGCATTCAGGTAATGGAAGAAGCACCTGATGCCGATGATCTGATGCTAGCAGAAACCACTAACGACACAGATGAAGACGCTGTGGAAGCTGCTGCGCAAGTCCTGTCTAGCGTTGAATCTGAAATCGGTCGTACCACCGACCCAGTACGTATGTACATGCGTGAAATGGGTACCGTTGAGTTATTGACCCGGGAAGGTGAAATCGACATTGCTAAACGCATTGAAGATGGCATCAATCAGGTACAGTGCTCTGTTGCTGAATATCCTGAGGCAATCACCTATTTACTGGAACAGTATAATCGTGTAGAAGCAGGTGAAGCCCGCCTGTCAGATCTTATTACCGGTTTTGTCGACCCGAACGCAGAAGAAGACCTCGCACCTACCGCTACTCACGTTGGTTCTGAGCTCCCACAGGAAGAACTTGATAATGATGAAGACGACGAAAGTGAAGACAGTGACGAAGATAGCGATAGTGATGATGACAACAGCATCGATCCGGAATTAGCTCGCCAGAAATTCCGGGAACTGCAAGAACAGTATGAGATCACCCGTCAGGAAATTAAGAAAAATGGCCGTAACCATCCAAATGCGGCTGCTGAAATCTTAATGCTCTCAGAAGTTTTCAAACAGTTCCGTCTGGTGCCAAAACAGTTTGATTATCTGGTCAACAACATGCGTTCTATGATGGATCGCGTTCGTCTTCAAGAACGTCAAATCATGAAAATGTGTGTTGAGCAGTGCAAAATGCCGAAGAAAAACTTCATCACTCTGTTCTCCGGTAATGAAACCAGTGACATTTGGTTCACTGCTGCAAAAGCAATGAACAAACCGTGGTCTGAAAAATTACTTGAAGTTGAAGAAGAAGTACAACGTAGTCTGAACAGACTTCGTCAGATTGAAGAAGAAACCGGTTTAACCATTGAACAGGTGAAAGATATCAACCGCCGGATGTCCATCGGTGAAGCAAAAGCTCGCCGTGCGAAAAAAGAGATGGTTGAGGCCAACTTACGTTTGGTTATTTCAATCGCCAAAAAATATACCAACCGTGGTCTGCAATTCTTGGATCTGATCCAAGAAGGTAATATCGGTCTGATGAAAGCGGTTGATAAATTTGAATACCGTCGTGGTTACAAATTCTCAACTTACGCTACATGGTGGATACGTCAGGCGATTACACGTTCAATCGCCGACCAGGCACGTACCATTCGTATTCCCGTTCATATGATTGAAACAATCAACAAACTCAACCGTATTTCCCGTCAGATGTTGCAGGAAATGGGACGTGAACCAACACCGGAAGAACTGGCAGAACGGATGTTAATGCCGGAAGATAAAATCCGTAAAGTACTGAAAATCGCCAAAGAACCTATCTCAATGGAAACCCCGATTGGTGATGATGAAGATTCACATTTAGGTGATTTTATTGAAGATACAACGCTGGAACTGCCGCTGGATTCTGCAACTTCAGAAAGCCTGCGTTCAGCCACCCACGATGTTCTGGCGGGCCTGACTGCTCGTGAGGCAAAAGTACTGCGTATGCGTTTCGGTATCGATATGAATACTGACCATACACTGGAAGAAGTCGGCAAACAGTTCGATGTCACCCGTGAACGTATCCGTCAGATCGAAGCGAAAGCATTGCGTAAACTGCGTCACCCAAGTCGTTCTGAAGTGCTCCGTAGCTTCCTTGATGAATAATCAACAATTTTAAGTCATGCTAACTGAAAAGCGTCTGCTTCGGCGGACGCTTTTGTTTTTTATAAAGGGAGATGATTAATATAATCACATATAAAAATATATTGATCATCGGGATAATAATATGACCCGATAACGCCAAAGATCTTATTAAAAATTAATCCAATGATTTATAAAAACGTTAAATAAGCCATAAAAACAACCAATATATACCGCTATCCCCTTCTACTACTTAATAAAAACTTAATTTTGTATACAAAGTGATCATACGAGTTTGCAAAGCTAGACCGCAAGCAAAACTGTACGTATAATCCTTCCCATCCAACGGCCCCTTAGCTCAGTTGGTTAGAGCAGGCGACTCATAATCGCTTGGTCACTGGTTCAAGTCCAGTAGGGGCCACCAGATTTTCGCTGATAAATCAGTGCATTAGGCCACTCAAACAAGAGTGGCTTTTTTGTTTCTGGTAGTCAGTGGCGACAAAATGGCGACAGAGATTTTTTCATAAAGCCATTACCCAGATGAAAACACACTAGCCAGCTTCAATTTCTGAGCAGAAAGTTAGGCTATTTATCAACCTTTTAACATCATCTTAACATTATCACTTTTTCTACCCTTATTCCTGCTTCTTCTTGAAGATAATGCGAGAAACATAGATCAAATTTAAAAGCTTGTTCTGGACACCGAATAGAATCACAAATTGCCAAGACTTCAATTCTGTGTCTATGCAATTTTTCTGTACTTAAAACATTGGCTGGTTTCTGACAATAAGGACAAATAATGAGCTGACTTAGTGAAATACTCTTCTCCCTGCCTATATAGCATCACATACATCTTGTGCAACAAACCAAAGATTGCCATTTTTAATCAATGTACGTACTTGCTGATTTTCAAAAATGAATGGAGTTACGGATAGACTAGCCATTGCTGACTCCTTACTTTTCTTTGAGAATTGGGTTTACCATTTAAGAATATGGTGTCGGGAGGCTCAAAACGGCAGTAAGAAACCGCGGACTTATTCCCCTTGCGGGTGTTGTATTAGTCGCCCTCCCAACATTGAATCAGAGAGATGATAGCCGAATAGCTACCATTAAAAATTAGGCATAAAAAACCCAACACTAACGGGGTTGGTTTTGACCGCTTACTTGAGGTTTTGAGTCCCCATGCATAAAACGATAATAAATTGTTTTCAGAGGATCAACTACAATTTTCTATGTGCATTAAGATCTAGTCTCCAATACGATTTGATCTTGACTGTCGTACTATGTACGAATATCATATTTCCATATATAGGCAAGGATGTTTTTTATGGAATATCTGGTTTTTATTGAAACTCCCGTATTTAGTAGAGAACGAGCAGAACTGTTAACCGATGATGAATTTAAGCTATTACAGGATCACTTACTAAAGAATCACGAGCAGGGTAGTACCATCAGCGCTACTGGAGGATGTAAAAAGATTCGTTGGCAGCGAGAAAGGATAGGAAAACGTGGCGGAGTAAGAATTATCTACTATGCCATAACCAAAACTGGGAGGCTCTATCTCCTTTTGATTTACCCTAAAAATAAAAAAGATGACTTAACTCCAAAAGAAAAAGAGGTACTTAAAGCCATCAGTAACAAATTACAGTAATTAACACCGCGCAGATACGCGGCAATGTTCATACAACAGGAGAGACTATGGACAAAAAACTTTTTAACGATCTGGTTGAAAGCATGAATCAGATGGTAGCAATTGAAAAAGGCGAACTTTCTGTTTCTGATGAAAATATCCATTACCATCGCCTGCCTGATGTAAAAAACTTACGTGAAACCTTTGGCTTAAAACAAAGTGAATTTGCCGAAGCTGTTGGCGTTTCTGCATCTCTAATTCAAAGCTGGGAACAGCACCGCCGCATTCCTTCTGGTTCATCACTGAAACTACTTAAGATGCTTGAACGTAATCCTGCGCTTATTAATGAATTAAGCACACTTTAATACTTTCACTTTCTCCTTGTCATAATGCAAAAGGATAAAATAATTTCAGTTCTGTATATCCTGTAAAGCCGCGCTCTACCTGATTTCTATGATAAAGCACGGCTTCCTTTCGTGATCTTCTTTTTCACGTAAAATAGAATTTTTCCTTTAATATCATTGCATTGTAATTATCTTCGTGATCCTCTTTTGATCCAAAACGTGCAGGCGGGTGCGGTGTAGTGCGTTACGTCAGGTTTACTTTTATTTCGTGGGGATTGTGCAGCATGAGCGCGACGCAGATGACGTTGCGTGCATCTGATTGCGTTTTATGAAGGGTAGAAAATTAGGCACAGTAGCTTGATCACAGGTGGTAAATGTTAAAGGCCATCGGGAGGTTACCCCGATGGCCTTAGCTACGTTTCCGTTATCTATTTCAGAAATGCACGGATCAATTCTAAAAGTGCAACTAACGCTTTAAGAACCAAGCTGCTTGCTAAAGTTTCTGTGCGATAACGCTATAGGTCGAGACATAGTTTTTCACCTGACCGATCAAGAAATTTTCAGCTAACACACGAAGCTCCTCTAAAGCACCATTAACACCTTCAGGAAAATTTCGTTCGATGTTGGCCTTAACATCCAGCAGCCAATGCACTACATCAGCATTAGACGGCAATACTCTCATATCCTTAATGATAAAACCGCTTTCCTCTAACACTTGTCTGAAATAAGCAGACTCTTTACGATTACCACAAGCGAGGCGATCGATGATGTCAGGAGTATCCGATTTATAGGTGCCTAGATCCACATTATAGAGATTGTCAGAAATAATCACCCGGCCACCAACCTCCATGCGTTTGGACAATGCACGCATGGTCTTTTCATACAGCAAATTAGGAAAATGCGAAATGACACCACGGATAATCACCAGATCATAAAGCTCTTGTGGATCAGGTAAACGATCAATATCCTGTGCATTACATAGATATAGATTGATACGCTTGGACAGCCCATGTTCTGCATGAAACTTGGCACAATACCGCAATTGCTGCTCGCTGATGTTAACCCCATCCAAGCGAGCACACTCCGGGAAGCGTTCAGCCAGATACTTCAAGATATAACCCCAGCCACAACCAATATCCAAAATGCGCCGAATCGCAGGCCGCTCTATCTTTGTCTCCAGACCAGCCAATAGCAGTTGACGATCAAAATAACGAATACCTGATTCATCCAGTGAAATTGGTGGTTTTGAAGCGGGATCATCATAAACACCAAACTGAAATAACAGCGTATTACCAATCACTTTGCGCCAACGCTCTGGATCTTCACAATAAGTTTGCACTACTTTGCTTTCATAATCGTTGGTGGTTTCCCCACGGATGATGTGATAAGGCTGGGCAGGATCAATATCAGTGTACAACATGTTGTTTAAGATACTCATGATCTATCATCCAATTTTGCGGTTATCCGATAAATTACATTGCCATCAGAGCTGCCTTTGCCAATCTTCAACACCTTGATTCGAAAGGCTATAAACGATTTCTTTAAACCAAACTGTATATTTCCAGGGAGCTTTATCAATTAACGCTTTCAATTCCAGCGAATTAACCCATTTATAATCAGATACTTCGTCAGCGTTAATTATCGGCTCTTTATCAAACCTCCCAATGAAAACATGATCATATTCGTATTCAATCAAATTATTAGGTAGTGTTGCGTGATAAATAAATGACGAAACCTTTTTCAATGGGCAGTCAAACCCCATTTCCTCACCAAGCCGACGGTGTGCAGCTACCTCCAGCGTTTCTCCGATTCGAGGATGTCCACAACAGCTATTAGTCCAAAGTCCTGCCGAATGATATTTGTTCACCGCCCGCTTCTGTAGGAGTAAATTTCCTTTACTATCAAAAACAAATATAGAAAAGGCCCGGTGCAACATACCTTTTTTGTGAACATCCATTTTTCCCGCTGAACCAATGGGATTGTCATGTTTATCAACAAGAATAAGCATTTCATCCATTGCTAATGACCTTTTGGAAGTGAAGGAATCTACAAAATGAGTAAATATAAATTAACAATAAAAATAGAATTTATACCCTGAGAATGTCAAACAAATTCAATGAAAATATAATTAAATAATTTAACCAAATGATATTAATAATAAAATAAAAATAAATTACATAACTTTATTATAATGCACATAACTAATAGCTAATAGACCTATAGAAATATTATTAATAATTTTAACTTAATTATCCTAAAAGCGAGCATATCTAACAGCACTCATTATACCGTTAATACTGACCTGCCAAATTCGTTGCAAATCACCAAGACTGAATCAATCTTCTTATATCTTCTGTATACTTTTAAAACGAAAAAACGTCATCAATTATTAAATCTAAGTTAATAAATATCTACAATTTTGTTAAAAACAACACAAATGGAGCTTGTTGAAGTATTGTTTAATACCAAAGTAGTATACTCGATAAATTAAGTAATTTTCCTGCCATGTGCCATGTCGTAATCAGAATTAGAAAAGAATGGAATATATGTATCAACCTGCCAACTCGGGTATCAGACTATTTACAGATTTAGTCGGAAAAAAAATCAGTCCAAGCCCTCACTGGTATTCTGCACAGAATCGCACCAAGTTTGCTTTACGTAGTGCTCTGATGCCAATATCGACGCTAAAACTATTAAACCAGATAGTTAACACACCGTTTTATCTGGATATTTTGAAGAAACAACCTTGTTTGCCTTCTAAACTACATCGCCCTTATCTGAGTATCAATTTCAACAAAGGGCAAACGTTACGTGCAATAAATGAACATTATCAGCTGTTATTTACCGGGCTAAATACGTCTATTATCAATAAAATTTTCTGTTCCAACGCATATCCATTAGCAGTTATCAATGGTAAAAGCGGAACTTATACTATTTTTATAGACTCTATGGACTGTTTTAACAAAGAAGGCGAGCTTACCTTATTTATTGGGACAGAAGATAATAAAACGCTAGCAAAATGTGCTTTTACGCTACTGACCATTGCGGGTAAAAAGACACTATTTATTGGTGGGCTACAAGGTTCCAAAGAAGATACAACCCTTGAAATTATCCGCCATGCAACGAAAGATTGTTACGGATTATTTCCAAAACGCTTACTGCTTGAATCTGTTTGCCGTTTTGCTGCCCACTTTGGTTGTCAACAAATTCTGGCAGCCAGCAATGATACCCACATCTATAAAAGCCTGCGCTATTGGCATAAAAAGAAAGACAAATTAGTTGCTGATTACGATTCTTTCTGGGAATCATTAGGTGGAGCAAGGGGGAAAAATAAAGATTTCCATCTGCCATTAACCATTGAAAGAAAATCTCTTGAAGATATCGCCAGTAAGAAACGAGCTGAATATCGTCGCCGTTATCAATTACTGGATGAGCTGGATAATGGAATGCAGGATTCTCTGCCTTCAAATTAAATCAGAATCAGGCCGCCACCCAGTGTGGCATAGCCTGGTTTTTGAAATGGCGTCTATCTTGGTTTAACCATCTGCCATTCAAGATGGCTTTTAACCGCAGGCCATTCACCACTAATAATGCTGTAAACACAAGTATCCCTGATACTGCCATCTTTAGATAACGTATGACTCCGCAAAATCCCATCAAGTTTTGCACCCAACCGTTCTATCGCTTTCCGGCTCTGATGATTAAGAAAATGAGTACGAAATTCTACGGCGATACAACCCAATTCTTCAAAAGCATATTTTAATAATAGATACTTCGCTTCTGTATTGATATATGTCCGCTGGACATAACGCGCATACCAGGTAGAACCGATTTCCATCCGGCGAGCATGAGAATCAATATTCATATAAGTGGTCATTCCAACGGCTTTGCCTGTCCGGTGGTCAACAACAGCAAAAGGCAGCATGGTGCCTCTCTCATATAAAAATAAACGGCGATCAATATCTTTGCTCAGATCAGCCGGTGAAGGAATATTGGTGTACCACAATCTATGTAATTCCCCCTCTTCAATTACCTGTACAAATTCATCATGCCGCTGGTGCGTCAAAGGTTCAAGAATAACCCCTTTACCTTCCAGAGTGACCCATTCAGTCATTTGTTTTCTCATAATAACCGTTGGTATTAATAAATAAGTTAAGTATAGAAGACATCTCCCCATTCCAGAATCAAAACCAGAATGGGGTTAATATATGAGAAATTAATCTTTTATTAAAGTAAAACGCCCACTACCCTGGAACATGATGGATAATGCGACCAGGAAAAACAAACCCGCACTTTCAACACCCCATCCCCCCGTTGCATTGTTCAGGAAGAAAATATCAGAACCGTGGATAAGTACTACTGCGACACCCATTGTCAGAGCAACTATCAATGCAGCAACACGAGTAAAAATACCAAGGATAATTAAAACCGGGCAAACAATTTCACCAATCAATACACCATAAGCAATAAAAGTGGGAACCTCTACATTGGTCAGCATGGCTTCAATGCCTTTCAGTCCATCAGGTTGAACTTTATGAATACCATGCAATAACATCAAACATCCCAGTGATAACCGCAGAAATAACTTTGCAAAATCAGGGTAGTTCACAAACTGGTCAAATTGTTTCAACATAATTACACCTCAATGGGATCGAATATCATCCTCTATATTGTCCATTTCGCCATAAAATCTAGCTTACACAAATCATACTGAACTCTACTTCCCGATTTTTTGATAATTATTATTATTTCATAACAATGCTAATAACTAATTGTTATATACCAAGCTTAGAAAAAATATAAAAGCATAATCCGCCACCACTATTAATAAACTCAATAATAGATTTTTATTATTAATAATCACCGATAGTAAAAAAGTCATCGGCAGAATGATTATTGGCGGTTACCCATCGGCTAGATATCTTAGAAAATACCAACAACATCGTTGTCATTGAGAATGATAAAATCAATCATCAAGGAGTCCATCAACAACTTCTGCATTCCCACTCTCTTTAATCAACCTATGGCAGAACGAGATTTTATGATACACGTCACATTCATTTAACATTTTTTTCCCAATTAACCTTATTCCATCTAGATTTGAACCACTATCTCATCCGACCACCTGATGTTTTTGCCTCGTGGTTTCGGACACAATAACAATAATCTGGTTATGATTGACAAACACCCGACGGAGATTGCAATGAGCCACTACCCTCACCTGTTCACCCCTTTAGACCTGGGGTTCACCACACTGAAAAACCGCATTCTGATGGGATCAATGCACACCGGGTTAGAAGAACATCCCGATCGCGCCCAGAGGCTTGCCCACTTTTATGCTGAACGGGCAGCAGGAGGTGTAGCATTGATTGTCACAGGCGGAATTTCTCCAAATAAACAAGGTGTTATAGGAAAAGGCACAGCATTTTTGGTAGATGAAAAAGACCTTATCCATCATAAAGTTATTACAGATGCGGTTCATCAGGCTGGTGGAAAAATTGCCATGCAAATCCTGCATACCGGCCGTTATAGCTACCAACCGAATCTTGTCGCCCCTACTGCCATTCAAGCCCCGATTAACCCATTTATGCCCCGTGAAATGACAGAAGAAGACATTCAGCAAACCATTGCTGACTTCGCTCACTGTGCGCAATTGGCACAGCAAGCAGGTTATGATGGTGTAGAAATCATGGGTTCTGAGGGCTATCTGATTAACCAATTTCTGACTACCCGCACCAACCACCGCCAGGATCAATGGGGTGGCGGTTTTGAAAATCGAATGCGCTTTGCCGTGGAGATTGTCAAAGCAGTCCGTCAAGCAACCGGACGGGAATTTATTCTGATTTACCGGCTTTCAATGCTGGATTTAGTCGAAGAGGGTTCTGATTGGCAGGAAATCGAGCAATTAGCCGTCGCTATTGAACAAGCGGGGGCATCTATTATCAATACGGGTATCGGCTGGCATGAGGCACGAATTCCAACTATTGCCACGATGGTTCCCCGCGCCGGATTCAGTTGGGTAACGCAAAAGCTGATGGGGAAAGTTTCAATCCCATTGATCACAACAAACAGGATTAATGATCCAGAAATTGCAGAGCAAGCGCTGGCACAAGGTTGTGCGGATATGGTTTCCATGGCGCGGCCTTTTCTAGCTGACGCTGAATTTGTTCTGAAAGCCCAACAAGGACGAGCTGATGAGATAAACACCTGTATTGGCTGTAATCAGGCATGTCTGGATCAGATTTTTGTCGGTGAAATAGCCTCCTGCCTGGTTAATCCCCGCGCCTGCCACGAAACAGAAATGGCTGCCGAACCGGTTACCATGCCCAAAAAACTGGCTGTTGTCGGTGCAGGACCTGCTGGATTGTCATTTGCCGTGACGGCTGCCAGCCGTGGCCATCATGTCACTCTGTTTGAACGTCATGGGCAGATTGGCGGGCAATTCAATATTGCCAAACAGATCCCCGGTAAAGAAGAGTTTCATGAAACATTACGTTATTTTCAGCGTCAATTAGAAATCCATCATGTTGATGTACGGCTGAATCAGACCGCAACGACAGAAATACTCGCCGGTTTCGATGAAGTGATCATCGCCAGTGGCATCGTGCCCCGTCAACTCACTATTGATGGTATTCATCACGAAAAAGTACTGAGCTACTTAGATGTTATCAGGGACAAAAAAACTGTCGGTCAGCATGTAGCTATCATTGGTGCCGGTGGAATTGGCTTCGATATCGCTGAATATCTGAGTCAACCGGGAAAAAGCACCCGCCTTAATCGTACCGCTTTCAGCGAAGAATGGGGCATTGACCAGAATCTGGCACATCGTGGTGGTTTATCGCCTGAAGGCCCGAAACCCGAACCCTCTCCCCGAAAAATTTATCTGCTACAACGTAAACCGACCAAAGTAGGTGAAGGATTAGGTAAAACAACAGGTTGGGTACACAGAACCCGTCTGCACATGCGCGGCGTGAAAATGCTCAACAATATGCAATATCTGAAAATAGATGATCAGGGATTACATATCAGCTGTAACGGGGAACAGAGCTGTCTTGCCGTAGATAATGTTGTTATTTGTGCCGGACAAGAGCCACTGAAAGAACTGTATCAACCGTTACAGCAGGCGGGAAAAATCGTGCACCTTATTGGCGGCGCAGATGTTGCTGCTGAACTGGATGCCCGACGGGCTATCAATAAGGGCACTCGATTGGGGCTTAAAATCTGACGATAAATAATGGCGGTCACAGGCAGACCGCCAAGATGCAGTAAACGCTCAAACCGCTCCATTCCCTGGCGCGGACGTTTTATTCTTCTTACCTATTACCATCTCTCTTAACTTCAACCGGAAAACGTCAGTCAATCACGCTGAGTTAGCTGATCCGACGCCAGACGGTCATCCTCAGCCAGACAAACCGCAGCGGTGAACAACACATCAGTAGAAGAGTTCAAGCTGGTTTCTGTCGAATCCTGCAATACACCAATAATTAAACCAACCGCCACAACCTGCATAGCAATTTCATTGGAAATGCCGAACATACTACAGGCCAGAGGGATCAACAGTAAGGAACCACCCGCTATACCAGAAGAACCACAGGCACAAATGGCAGAAACCACGCTTAACAACAATGCTGTAGGCAGGTCAATTGGTATCCCGAGCGTATTTACCGCAGCCAGAGTCAATACCGGGATAGTCACCGCAGCACCCTCCATATTGATCGTTGCCCCCAACGGGATGGAAACCGAATAAGTATCTTCATGCAGATTCATCCGGCGGCACATAGCCATATTCACCGGAATATTCGCAGCCGAACTACGGGTGAAAAATGCCGTCACGCCACTTTCACGCAAGCAAGCAAATACCAGTGGATAAGGGTTACGACGAATTTTCCAATAAACGATCAACGGGTTTACAACAAATGCGACAACCAACATACAACCCAGTAATACAACCAGCAGTTGGGCATATCCCAGCAAAGTATTAAAGCCGGTTTCTGCGATAGTTGAAGATACCAAGCCGAAGATACCAACAGGTGCACAACGGATTACTACCCGAACAATCTGAGTCACCGCCTCAGACATATCATGAATCAGAGATTTAGTTGAATCCTTCGTATGACGTAGTGCGATCCCCAAACCAATAGCCCAGGCAAGAATACCGACATAATTACCATTTAGTAACGCATTCACCGGATTAGCGACAACATTACCCAATACCCCTTTAATCACCTCCATAATGTTTTCAGGAGGAGACATCTGAACATCATTTACAACCAGCACCAGTTGTGACGGGAACATAAAACTACCGGCCATAGCAACTAAAGCGGCGGAAAAAGTACCCAGTATATAGAGGACAAGAATTGGACGAATATTGGTTTTCTGGCCCTCTTTATGATTAGCAATAGAAGACATAACCAAAATCCATACCAATACCGGGGCTACTGCTTTTAAGGCACCAACGAACAACGACCCAAGCAAGCTGGCCGACTTGGCAGCCGAAGGTGCCAACCACGCTAACAGTATCCCTGCAATTAAACCGACCAAAATTTGTTTAACCAAGCTCCCCTGTGCAATGTAATGCACGAAGCCACGATCTTGTTTTTCCATAATTGACCCATTTTATTAACAGTTCAGCTGAACCTCTATTTTTTGTGTTTGCTGCCTCAGTATAGGGAACCCAAGAATGGTGGAAAGCAGAAACAGTTAAAATATACAACCTTGCCAGCACTTATTAACAATACATTCACATTTGTGTGATCAAAACGGCAATTTACACATTTACAAAGCACAATTATTTACTTTTATGTTTAACCATTTTTCAGTAATTTAAGACAATAAGAAACCCTATCCCCCTGAACAAGAAGATAAGGTTGCCTGTTAAAAAATAGTTCCCTGATTACTGGATCTCTTTAGCTTTATACTTATTTACCCAAACATTAATAATCATTGTTATTGTCAAAATAATCGCAATAGTCCCCAGAGAAACACCCATAGGAATATGATAAACATCCATTAGCAGCATCTTAATACCGATAAATACCAAAATGACGGATAAACCATATTTCAGCATTGTGAATTTCGCTGCTACACCTACCAATAGAAAATACATTGCTCGTAACCCTAAAATAGCGAAAAGGTTAGAGGTCAAAACAATAAAAGGGTCTGTTGTGACTGCAAAAATAGCAGGAATGCTGTCTACAGCAAAAATAACGTCACTGATTTCAACCAAAATTAGAACCAAAATCAATGGCGTCGCATACAACAACCCATTGTTTTTAACAAAGAAACGTTCCCCGTGCAGATGATCAGTCATACGAATACACGATTTGAACCAGCGGACAAAAGGTTTATCCCCTATCGGAGAATTATCCTCTTTTGCCAACACCATCTTAACGCCAGTAACCAACAGAAAGATGCCAAATAGATAGAGTATCCAACTGAATTGAGAAACCAGCCAGCTCCCTGCAAAGATCATCACAGTACGCAGCACAATTGCGCCTAAGACACCGTAAATGAGCACCCGGCGCTGCAAATTTACCGGAATGGCAAAATAACTGAACAACATCAGCCAGACAAACACGTTATCAACAGCAAGTGCTTTTTCAAGTAAATAACCCGTAAGAAAAGCCATTGCCTGACTATTGGCGACAGCTTCCCCTACAGTTTCTCTGAAATACCACCACAATCCTAATGCAAATAAGAGTGACAAACTTACCCAAATTACGCTCCAGACAGCAGCTTGACGAAATGACATTGTCTGCTCTTTCTTACGCCCTTGTAAGAGCAGATCCAGTAACAACATAATCGTAATTAAAACGGCGAAACTTCCCCATAAAACAGGATTACCCACTGAGTTCATTTTCTTTCTCTACATAAACAAAAACGGCTGATGTCTCAGAAGACGTCAGCCGTTGCTATATTTCTTCCCCACGGAATGGAGATGAATGTATTGCAAGCAACCCTCGCCTTCTGGCAAGGTCTCACTTACAACACAAAAAATGTACCATCAGGTATCAGTTCAAGGTTGCCCGGCTACCGGATGCTATTGCATCGTAATGACGATAAACCGGCAAGGAAGTTACTCCCCTTTGCTGTGGTGAAAAGTAAATCAAATTCACTCAAGAATCAATCCATCACCGCAAAAATATTGACTCATAGAAATAGCCAATAAACTGCAAATAAAACAGTGAGAAAATAGCGATTAATTTAAATTAAAAATCCAATAAACCGATCTCATCAGATCAATTTATTATTCCACCCCAATCAATGTTCAATTGATCACCAAAATTTTCTGTTTAGTCACTCTTGATTTTGTTACAGTGTCGCAGGCCGCACCATTTGCCTCTCTTAACGGATTGAAAAGGCGTTATAACCGGCCAAATAACTAAAACAGGATACAGTTTAATCGGTTTAGCCTTATGCTTTCAGGATGAACGAACAAAGGCATTTTAGGAACACCTGATGGAAATAGTAAAAGAACTTATATATGCACTTTGGCACCAGGATTATGAAACTCTGGCCAATCCATCCCTACTATGGGCCATTTATATCATGCTATTCTTGATACTCTTCCTTGAAAATGGCCTGCTTCCCGCTGCATTTTTACCAGGAGATAGCTTACTTATATTAGTTGGCGTATTAATTGCCAAAGGTGCAATGAGTTTCCCGGTAACACTTGTTATATTGACCACCGGAGCAAGCTTAGGTTGCTGGGTCGGTTATCTTCAGGGGAAATGGTTAGGAAATACCAGGATAGTACAAAGTTGGCTCTCCCACCTCCCAGCTCATTATCATCAGAGAGCTTACAATCTTTTTCACCGCCACGGTCTGTCTGCTTTACTTATCGGCCGTTTCCTCGCATTTATAAGAACCCTGTTACCAACACTTGCAGGTCTAACGGGCCTGAAAAACAGCCGTTTCCAGTTTTTTAACTGGCTCAGTGGCTTCCTGTGGGTCGTTATCCTGACCTCTCTGGGCTATGCACTCGGTAAAACCCCTATTTTCCGTCAGTATGAAGATCTGGTAATGAATTTCCTGATATTACTGCCACTTGCTTTACTAATTATTGGTTTTAGCGGTAGTTTGTTAGTTGTGTTACGTAAAAAAACGTGTCAATCCCCTCAAAAAAAGTAGTTCATTCTGAAAAATCCTTAAATCCCCTTCTGTCGCAGACAAAAGTATTGTTTGCGGCAGGATAGTGAAATAACGCTAATGTTTTTCATTCACCTTCTAAAATATAAGCTATATTTAAGGATAGTCTTTTCCAGCCTCTGGAAAATCGACTGACTAAATCAAATATACACACCTACATAAGGAGTATTTACATGGTACATAACAAAACTGCTGAAGACTTACGCATTGAATTAAAATCCCTCTCGAAAACACTAGAGGAAGTGATCAAAAATTCCGGTGATAAATCCGATGTCGAACTGGAAAAAATCCGCGGAAAAATAGAAGCCGTACTCCAAGAAACTCGCATGAAACTTGGTACTGTCAGTGACAAAGTCGTTATGCAAACAAAAGAGATGGCACGTCATGTTGATGACTACGTTCACGACAAACCGTGGACAAGTATTGGCATTGGTGCCGCCGTGGCTGTCGTATTAGGTGTATTGTTGGCTAAACGCTAATATGAACCACCCATCCAAATCTCAAGGCCCCGGTAAAGGGGTCCTTGATTCTCTTCAACGCATTGCCACCATCATTATCGGGATGGTAGAAACCCGCTTACAACTGATCGTTGTAGAACTGGAAAAGGAAAAGGCAACGCTGATACAACTGATATTAATGACCGGTCTGACATTGCTATTTACCGCTTTTGGCCTGATGTGCCTGCTTGCTCTGATTTTTTGGGCTGTCGATCCAGCCTGGCGTCTTACTGCATTAGCCGTCACCACAGGTACTTTGTTAACCCTGGCGCTCATTGGCCTGATATGGACTATCAGGAAATCCCGTAATTCAACATTACTGAACGCAACCCGCGAGCAATTAAAGATTGATAGAGAGATGCTGGAGGATCACAGTAATGAGTAAACAAAGCCAAAAAAGAAAACTGAAAAAACAACAATTACTCAAAAGTATCCTGTTACAACGGCTGATACTTTCTAACGATACCCAGCACTGGCGAAATATCACCGAGCCTTATGACAAAGGCTGGAAAAAGCTTTTGTCATTAAAACCTTATCTGCTACTCGGAGCCAGTACCATCTCTTTATATGGTCTTCGTCACCCAGTGAAATTCTATCGCTGGACCCGCCGAGCCATTGGTGCATTGAAGATACTGAAAAAAAAGAAGTAATTATTCTTCATAATATATCTTATTGATTATCAACCACATTACTTACATTCAAAAACTTTGTATAAAATTGTTAATAATCCTTACTTACAACTAAGCGCCCCTCTCTTTAGTATACATTCCATCTGTTAATAATTAGCAAATTGTGCTATTTCAAGTTAGTGCAGCCTAATCATTAAGTAAATCATCATTATTTATCTGTATCCCTGGAGTCATTAATGAAAAAATTTGAAGATAGAGCCCTGCTATTAGCCCGTATTTTGATGCCAATCCTGTTTATTGTTGCAGGTTATGGAAAGTTAGGTGATGCCTATGCTGGTACTCAACAATATATGGAAGCCATGCGGGTTCCTGGTTTTTTATTACCATTGACTATCTTGCTTGAACTGGGTGGCGGCTTGGCCATTCTGTTCGGTTTCTTAACCCGTACAACAGCGCTATTTACTTTTAGTTTCTGTATGCTGACTGCCCTGCTTTTCCACAGCAACTTTGCTGAAGGCATGAACCAAACTATGTTTCTAAAGAATTTGACTATCGGCGGCGGCTATTTGTTATTGGCTATTTCGGGACCAGGTAAATTCAGTATCGACCGTCTAATAAATAAGAATTGGTAACTTATCTAAAGGTAAATAATTAGCCGGAGGATCCATAAAATCTTTCGGCTTGTTTTGAAATATAACCTGATGAATAATAACACCTGTTTTAATGGATATTCAGTCTGTTTATTACTACTTTTAATAAGTTATTTAATCAAGTAATGAAAATTTTACATTGCAATAAATATAAATTACCGCATCTTTTTTCATTACCAAAATCACTAAAACATCTAATTATGTTAAATATATAAAAATTAGGAAAATAGATTTCACATTAAAAACAATAAAAAATTTATAACCCTAAAATCATATCTATTATTATATTAAGTTTTTCCTCCTCAATATCATTAATTTAATTACATGAAGTAGACCAAAAAACCGAAAATAAAAATAATAATGATTTAAATCAATCATTTATATAAAAACAAAGTCACAAAAATAATCCAACAAAATAGAGTTAATTATTTCCAATCAAAAATCATCTCTACAATAACACCAAGTTTTATAATAATCTTTTATTCCCTCCATTTATTAATGGAAATGAATTTTTCAGTATATATGCATCACTTATATAAATGTAATTTATTTTCACCGAATAAATATAAAATATGGCAATCAAATAATTATCTGATTACATCATTCATGAATTAATTAAACCTAAGAGAATACATTTCAATTATATAAGGTTAATTTATTCTGGAAATATTGAGCGCACCAAAATAACATGTGATATATAAATATAATTCTGACCTGACAAAGATATTCTCCACGGGAGATAATAAATAAAGCCGGAAGATCATAACGGATTTTTCCAGCTTTTCATCTATCTTAGCGGTTAGCAAACAATTTAGGAATTTCCCGCAAACACCAAGATTTAGCTTCTCCCATACTGTCTCGCCGCCATGCCATAATGACATTTGTCTCATGGCTGTATTCAGAGCTAATCACCCGCAAACGACCCGCCGTAATATCTTGTTCCACCATAGGATAAGGCATAGTGGCAACCCCTAACCCGGCCAAAAGAGCCCGACGTTTATCTTCCAGCGAACTCACCGTTAAACGTTGTTGCTTATCTAACAACTGAACCGTCAATACCGGGCGCTCCCTTGCTGTATCTGCCACAGCAATACCACGGTACTTCACCCTCGTGACATCAGACAAAGGCTCTGGTTCTTGATGAATAGGATGATCAGGGCTGGCGACATAGACATTGGTAATGCTGTAAAGCTGGCGTGAATTCACTTCTGCCGATGCACGGAAATGCATATCCGGTGCAATAACAATATCCGCCCGACCTGTTTCCAACCGCTCCCATGCACCAGCCAAAACCTCAGTCAATAAAGAGAGCTGGGTATTCGATTTCTGAACAAGTTTGCCCACCAATGGGAACAATGAAGAAGCAGGGACCAATGCCTCACAAACGATTGTCAGGTGAGTTTCCCAACCCCGCGCTAATGCCTCTGCGTCAGCGGTTAATTTATCCGCAGCTTCAAGCAATTGACGTCCACGATCAAGCAACATACGGCCAACGTTGGTGAATTTGGTTCTGTGACCCGAACGGTCAAACAGCACC
This sequence comes from Photorhabdus tasmaniensis, assembly GCF_011189505.1. Classification (GTDB taxonomy): domain Bacteria; phylum Pseudomonadota; class Gammaproteobacteria; order Enterobacterales; family Enterobacteriaceae; genus Photorhabdus; species Photorhabdus tasmaniensis. The sequence goes on along the minus strand of NZ_PUJU01000011.1, from coordinate 25,121 downwards.
ACATCTAGCTCCTCTTCCAACTTTTGCATCGTATAGCTAAGTGCAGAAGGAACACGGCCAAGCTCATCGGCTGCCGCAGCAAAACTTCCCCGCCGGTCAATCGCATCCATGACCCGTAGAGACTCCAGTGTAAGCGCTCGTTCTTTGCTCATATTTTTCTCAATCAGGAAATTTGAATATGGTGACCAGATTAACTGGCTAACATTTCGCCGTCCAGATAATTACTATCGTTAGTGTGTGTTTTTTGAAGGTAACCGCCATCATGATTATAAATAGAACAGCAAAGCAATGTGGAAAAGCTGACTATGGTTGGCTACAGGCCCGTTATACATTTTCATTTGGTCACTATTTTGATCCAAAGTTTTTAGGTTATGGCGCTCTGCGTGTACTGAATCAGGAAGTTATCGCACCAAAAGCCGCTTTCCAGCCTAAATCTTATCCACATGTGGATATACTAAATATTATTCTGCGAGGTGAAGCAGAATATCGTGACAGTGAAGGCAATCATGTCAGAGCCTGCAAGGGAGAATGTTTACTGTTTTCTACCCGTCAAGGCATCAGCTACAGTGAACATAATATCAGTGCAAATAAGCCACTGACCCGCTTACAACTTTGGCTAAATGCCTTCCCTCAGCAGGAAAGCTTACCGTTGCAACGGATGGCGTTACCAGAGCAACCATTGACTATGCTTGCCTCTCCAACCGCAGAGGATGGCAGTATGCAATTACGCCAGCAAGTGTGGGTAAATCATATTTCTCTTAATAAGAGCCAATCTCACCATCTGCAATTAAAAGGAAAAAATGCTTATCTGCAATCCTTGAACGGCAATATAAAAATAAAAGGCAATTCGAAGGATAACGCTTTGATTAAATGTGGAGATGGCGCTTTTATTCATGAAGAAAATCATCTGGTTTTAAAAGCAGATACTGAGTTCCAAGGGTTGTTAATTGATCTGGCCGCCTGAAAAAGCAAAAGCCCCATCAGGACTAACCTAATGGGGCTAAATTGGTGAAGTTGACCGATAAGCCGGGTTCTGTCGTGGACAATCATTCATCTAGGCCAGCACTTACGCACTGGCTCAAGCAGCCTACCCGGGTTCGATACGGGCCGTACCTAATGAACCCCTATTTGGCCTTGCTCCGGGTGGAGTTTACCGTGCCACGGACTGTTACCAGCCGCGCGGTGCGCTCTTACCGCACCCTTTCACCCTTACCTGATCCTGCATAAGCAGGCCATCGGCGGTTTGCTCTCTGTTGCACTGGTCGTGGGCTTTCACCCCCCAGACGTTATCTGGCACCCTGCCCTGTGGAGCCCGGACTTTCCTCTCCCCTACCTATCGTCCAAAAGGACAATGATAAAGCAGCGACTGTCTAGTCAACTCCGCAGCGGATTATAAGAGGTTTAACAAACGATGTATAGGCGTTTACTGATTATATGCCTTGTTTATCAACAATTATTGTTACTCTTCATGCTCTCCCAGAGCATGGCGATAAAGCGCATTTTTCTTCACACCATGGATCTCTGCCGCCAGAGCAGCCGCTTTTTTCAACGGCAACTCTTGCTGAAGGAGCGCCAACGTTCTTAATGCCTCTGGCGGTAAAGCATCGTTATCCGGTTTTTTATAACCTTCAACGATCAATACCATTTCACCACGGCGACGAGTTTCATCTTCCTTAACCCATGCCAGAAGTTCACCTGCCGGCATCCCCTGAATTGATTCCCAGGTTTTTGTTAATTCTCGTGCCAGAACGACGTAACGTTCAATTCCCCACACATCAACCATATCTTCTAAACTATCGATTAGACGATGAGTGGATTCATAAAAAATTAACGTCCGCAGCTCCTGCTCCAAAGCCCGTAAGGTATCTTTCCGGCTTTTACTCTTAGCTGGCAAAAACCCTTCGTAACAGAAACGATCTGATGGCAGACCAGCAGCAGACAATGCGGTTATAGCCGCACAAGGCCCAGGTAGAGGAACAACACGAATACCGGCTTCACGGCAACGGCGAACCACATGATAACCAGGATCATTAATCAGTGGCGTTCCCGCGTCAGAGACTAATGCAATACTCTGCCCCTGCTGAAGTTTTGTAATTAATTGATCTGCTTTCTGCTGTTCATTATGATCATGAAGTGCGAACATGCGCGCATTAATGGCAAAATGTTGAAGCAACAAGCCAGTATGTCGCGTATCTTCGGCCGCAATCAGATCGACATGCTCAAGAACTTCAAGTGCACGCTGAGTGATATCACCCAGGTTTCCAATGGGGGTTGGCACAACATATAGCGTGGATGTCGTAACCACTGCTCGATTGGGTTGATTCATTGTTTCATCCGAATGACCGATTTAAAATTGAGCATCTTTGAAAAAAACATCGCTGGATACAGTATGCTTTCCTCAATTTTTGTGCGTATCAAAACTGGTTTAGTCTGTTCAGCTCTGCTGGCAGTTATGATCATCGCAGGGTGTTCCATACCTGACCAACAGGGACAACAACCTTTGCAAACTCAGGATAAAGTCAATACAGAAATCGCCCGTTATCAATCCATCATTGATGCCGCTAATGGCGAACCTTCTCTGGATGTCATCCGTGCTTATATCGCTCAGGAGCCACTTCTGAAAGACAATGCCGCTCATCAAAAAAATATTGATGATACCTGGCAAACGCTGACCCGTCTTTCACCACAAAATCGCAGTGAGTTGGTCATCAACGCTGATGAAAATATTCTGCAAGGCTGGCTGGACTTACTCAGTACCTATCAGGATAACAAACAGGACTCTGACAAACTACAAGCAGCTGTCCGTGACTGGAAAATTCGTTATCCACAAAACCCAGCCGCGCAGTCACTCCCAACCCAGCTACAACCAGCCGCCATCCAATCGCAAAGCACTGACATCCATATTGCACTGTTCCTGCCATTAAGCGGTCAGGCAAAAGTATTCGGCGAAGCAATCCGCCAGGGTTTTCTTGATGCTCAGGCTGGTTTGCCAGCCCCACTACTGCCAACAGAAAATCCGGCAAATTTATCTACAGCAATCAACGATAATACGTCAGATGCAGTGGTCTCTGCCGATGCCCTGCCAAATGCAGAGATTCCCGTTGAACCAACAACACCAGCCGTTCAGTCAATGCCCGTCATAGCCAATGTGCCGGTTAACACACAACAGGTCAAAATCTATGATACGGCAAGCCAGCCACTGGAAAATTTATTGATTCAGGCTGAACAAGACGGCGTGAATTTAGTTGTCGGGCCATTACTGAAACCAAATGTGGTTAAACTGGTTCATATGAATACGTCATTAAACATGCTGGTGCTGAACGAGTTAGATAATGCGCAACCCCGGCCCAATGTCTGTTATTTCTCTTTATCACCAGAAGATGAAGCGAAAAATGCCGCGGAGCATATTTGGCAACAACAGAAACAGAATCCTCTGATACTCGTTCCCCGGGGTACCTTTGGTGACCGGATTGCCAAGGCATTTGCACAGGAATGGCAAAAACAAGGTGGGCATACTGTTCTGCAACAAACCTTTGGCTCTTCCACCGAACTGAAACAGTTAATTAATAAAGGCACAGGTATTCGCCTGACCGGAACAGCCATCAGTGCAACAAACAATCAACCTGTATCAACCACTATTGGTGATCTGGAAATTCCCCAGCTAAATACAGATGTCGTTCCTACTTCTGCCGGCGGCTCAGTGGACGCAGTTTATATTGTTTCCACTTTAGATGAATTGACTCTGATTAAACCGATGATTGATATGGCAATCAGTTCCCGTAATAAACCAGCCTTTTATGCAAGCTCCCGCAGTAATCAAGCTGGTGCCGGTCCTGATTTCCGTCTGGAGATGGAAGGAATGCAATTCAGCGACATTCCATTAATCGCTGGCGCTAACTTGCCACTGATGCAACAAGCAGCCGGTAAATTTGCCAATGATTACTCTTTGATGCGCCTTTACGCTATGGGTATTGATGCCTGGTCATTAGCAAATCAGTTCAGTCAGGTGCAGTTTCAAAACGATTTCCATCTCAATGGTGCCTCAGGGATGCTGTCTGTTCAGGATAACTGCGCGATTTTCAGGCAACTCTCCTGGATGCAATATCGTCAGGGACAAATCACTGCCATTTAATTAAGCATTAATTGCCGCTTGTCATCAGGCGGCAATTAAATTCAAATAACGTTTTTCAGGATGAAAATAAAAAAGCCAACAAGTTATTTGCTGGGACGCAACTACGAAACACAGGCGAAGTTGTTTTTGCAAAAACAGGGGCTAACTTTTATCGCTGCGAATGTGAAAGTTCATGGCGGTGAAATTGACCTGATTATGAAAGACAAACAAACTTGGGTTTTTATTGAAGTCCGTTTTCGCAAACAAGGGCAATATGGCGATGCACTGGCGACCGTGACCCGCAGCAAGCGTAGAAAATTATTGCACGCTGCCGCAGTATGGCTGTTTCAACGAGGTGAGTGTTTTGAAACCACTTCTTGTCGCTTTGATATTTGTGCTATTACTGGTCAACAATTTGTGTGGTTGCCAAATGCTTTCAATCAAGATGAGTTCGCTCGCTAAAATGATACTGGGTAGGTTATAAACGTGCTGGATAGAATTAAAGTCTGTTTTACAGAAAGTATTCAAACTCAGATTGCAGCCGCAGAAGCATTACCTGATGCTATCTCTCGGGCTGCAATAATGATGGTTCAGTCATTGCTGAATGGTAACAAAATCCTTTGCTGTGGTAATGGTGGCTCTGCTGCAACAGCCCAGCGGTTTGCGGCCAATATGATCAACCGGTTTGAAACTGAACGCCCGAGTCTGCCAGCATTGTCACTTAACGCAGACAATGTGGTAATAACCGCGATTTCAAGCAGTAAACAACATGATGAAATTTACGCTAAACAGGTACGGGCATTAGGTCAGCCAGGCGATGTGTTATTGGCTATTTCCACTCATGGAAATAGCCGGGATATTGTTAAAGCCGTTGAAGCAGCTGTAACCCGCGATATGACGATTGTCGCCCTTACCGGCTATGATGGCGGTGAACTGGCTGGCTTGTTAGGGCCACAAGATGTGGAGATTCGTATCCCATCTCATCGCAGCACCCGAATTCAGGAAGTTCACATGCTGACAGTTAACTGCCTGTGTGACTTAATCGATAATACACTTTTTCCCCATCAGGATGACTAAGGAGCCAATAATGCGATTTTTCTCCCTATTAGCTACGGTTTGTGCCGCTGTAATGTTACAAGGATGTATTGGCGCAGCGGTGATAGGTTCTGCTGCTGTAGCAACTAAAACCGCAACCGATCCCCGTACTATTGGTCAACAGGTTGACGATGGTACGCTGGAAGCACGTATCAGTAATGCACTTAACAAAGATAAGCAGATCAAAGAGCGTATCCGTGTTATTACCACTGCTTATCAAGGGAAAGTTTTGCTGACAGGCCAAAGCCCGGATTCAAGCCTTTCAGACCGCGCAAAACAGATAGCGTCGCGTGTTGATGGCGCTCATGTTGTGTACAATGAAATTCGTCAAGGGAAACCCGTTCAATTAAGCACCGCCTCTAAAGATACCTGGCTTACCACTAAAGTACGCTCAAAAATTCTGGCTAGTGATACTGTTAAGTCTTCCAATATAAAAGTCGTTACAGAAAACGGTGAGGTCTTTTTGCTGGGTATTCTGACTAAACAAGAAGGTAACGCCGCAGCGAAAATTGCCAGCGAAACTGACGGTGTTAAGCGGGTAACAACTGCGTTTACTTATCTGAATTAACACAATACTGAGGGGGATAGCACCATAAATCTACCCTGGATATATTAAGCCGCGTCATTCTTTGGCGCGGGCGCTTTTTCCTTTTTACCACTCTTCCCTCAATTATTCTTCAATAACTCGTTTTTCTTAAGGTAATTCACCCCACCCAACAACCGCATTTGCCGCAAAATCCATTGTTGACGCCGTAAAACATAAGCCGAAGGTGCGTCAACTTTATAGCGGTGCGGGTTAGGCAATACAGCAGCGAGTAAAGCCGCTTCTGATGCAGTCAATTTACTGGCTGATTTATGAAAATAGTGTCTGGATGCCTCTTCAACACCAAAAATACCCTCACCAAATTCGACAATATTAAGATAAACCGTCAGAATTCGGCTTTTTGACCATGCTAATTCAATGGCAAAGGTCATTCCAGCTTCCAATCCTTTTCTTAACCAGCTACGTCCATCCCACAAAAATAAATTTTTGGCCGTTTGCTGAGAAATCGTTGAAGCCCCCCTCAACCTTCCAGAGTTATTTTGATTATGCTCAAGGGCATTTTCAATAGCATCAAAGTCAAATCCCCAATGCTGTGGAAATTTTTGATCCTCAGCAGCAATAACAGCCAATACGATATTTGGCGATATTTGTTCATGCCCTACCCAGTCAGAATGGCATACATAAGAAAAATTAACTGATAACCAGGCGTTAATTTGACGCTCAACCATAATCATAGAAAATGGCACTGGCAAAAATGAAAACGCAACAACGGAAACTATCCACAAGATAATAACTGAGATTACGATTTTTTTAAGCCAGCGCCATAAAAATTGCAAAGGATTTCTCATCCAGTTACTCAGTCATTTCCAATACTTTTCTGACAAGTTTATCAATTCCCACTTCCGCCTGAGAAATAGATTCAGCAAGCATGTAAGCTGGAGTTGTAACAATTTTGTTTTCCAAATCAACAACAACATCATTTACCTTACAAATTATATGGATGCCTCCCATTGCCTCCACTTGAGCAGCCGTTTCAGGATCATTGCCAATAGTTAGTTTCACTGGCTTATTAAGTAGTTTTGGCAACATGACCGGAGCAAAGCACATGAACCCCATAGGTTTATGTTGTTTGTGCATAGCTCTCACTAAACTTAATAAATCTTTATTTATTTCGCAATCAACTGTCTTAACCACAAAGTCAGATAAATTCTTTGCCACACCAAATCCCCCAGGAATTATCAGGGCATCAAACTCATCTGCATTTGCTTGTGACAAAGACTTGATTTTTCCCCTTGAAATACGGGCTGATTCCTGTAAGACGTTACGTTCTCCGCCTGTTTCTTCACCGCTAATATGATTAATAACATGAAGTTGTGGCTCATCCGGTGCCAAAAAGCTCACTTTAGCACCTAAACGATCTAAGGAAAGCATAGTTAATACTGATTCATGAATTTCACTACCATCGAATACACCACATCCACTTAAGACAACCGCAACTGATTTCATAGCTCACTCCATTTGTCGTAGATTATTGCTTAACCCTTTAGGGGGTTAAACACCAATCTTCATCACAGATTTTAATGAATCTTGTAACAAAAAATCTTATCTTTGCTATGTTGGTACTTGTATGACGTACGGAGAATTCCCCATTTACTCGCCGCAACAAAGATGCATCAGATAGGCGGGTAAAAAGTTTTCCCTGGTGTTGGCGCAGTATTCGCGCACCCCAACCTCGGTTGGGGTTATTTTTTTTCAGCACCTGCCAACCATTCCCTTAAAGTTTCCGTATCGTTTCTCCATTCTTGCTTTAACTCATCAACCCATTCCTGAACATTGTCCCACCATGCAGGTAAGTCAGGCGATTGAATTTGTTGAGCCAATAGTTGTACATGACGCAATCCAACCGACCCCGCAGCGCCTTTTATCTTATGTGCTTCCTCGGTGATGCCTTTCTGGTCTTTAGCTGTCATGTTTGACTCCAGAACAGACAGGTATCCCGGCATCATTTTCTCAAACACATTTAGGCTATCGCGAATCAATTGAGGTCCAACCAGCTCGATGTATTGATTAAGCATTTCTGTATCAAGTAAATCTTCATCTTTTATCAATCCTGACTCCTCTTCTACCGGCTTCATATGATGCACAGACTGTTCTCCCCAGAATTGTTCAATAATGGCAGTTAAGGCATTCACAGACAGCGGCTTACTCAGCACGCCATTCATGCCTGCATCCAGATATTCTTTTTTGTCCTTTAAAACATTTGCAGTCAGTGCAATAAGTGGGGGCAGATCCTTTTTGGCGTATCGCTTACGTAATTCCCGGGAGATGTCTAATCCGGTCATATCAGGCAACTGAATATCAAGCAGTACCAGATCGAACTCCCCTGGCTTGAACACCTCCAGAGCATCCTTACCATTCATCACGACTTCTACGCTGTTACCCAGTTTTTCCAGTACTGAACGAGCAACGATCACATTCAGCTCAATATCTTCTACCAACAAGATATGCAAAGCCGGCAGTGGGTAATCTTCTGACTCTTCCTGGTATGGGAGGCTCTCTTCCATAGCAGGAGCAGTGATAGATAGTGTAAATCGAGAACCTCGTCCCGGCTCACTTTCCACCAAAATATCGCCTCCCATACTTTGAGCTAAACGTTTGGATACAGCCAGCCCGATACCGGTCCCCGTTGCCGGACAGCCTCCATGACTGCCTTTCACCTGATAATACATCGCAAAGATCTTATCTTGTTCATCAAGTGGAATACCAATCCCCGTATCCGTGACTTCAAACAACAAACGTTCACCCTTTTCATACCAGATTCGAACATTAATCTCGCCTTTTTGAGTAAATTTCACTGCATTGCCAATCAAGTTCCACAGAATTTGGCGCAAGCGGGTACCATCGGTCATGATCCTGGCAGGTAATGGCAATTCGGGGTCCATCACAAATTTAATCCCTTTCGGCTGTACCAGCAGCCCGGAGAGGTTTTCCAGATCGGACATAAAACCAGTAAAATCAATGGGCTGATTATCAATCTGGACTTTGCGCCGCTCAAGTTTGTCCATTTCAATAATGTCATTGAAAATATTGCCAAGCGTGATAGCACTGACATGAATCGTTTTCAGATATTTATTTTGTTCAGAGGTCAGTTCAGTATCGAGCAGAATACGACTCAAACCAACAATGCCATTTAAAGGCGTACGAAGCTCATGACTAATCGTTGAGATAAAAGTTGTCTTATCCCTGCTTGCATTCTCCAAAGCGTCCTGATAACGCTTACGCTCCGTTATATCGCGCCCAAACCCCATAAGCCCGTGTCTTTTTCCTACCCGATCATAAAAAGGAACTTTCCGCAGTTCAAAACAGGCTTTTCGACCATCGGGATAAACTAGCCATTGTTCATAAGTCAGAGCAACATTATGGCGGAACACTTTTTCATCCGTTTTCATCACTTTGCGGGCAACTTCTTTGTCATAAACCTCATTTGGCGTTAACCCGACAAGTTGTTTCTGGCTTTTACCCGTCAACAATTCCATCGCCCGGTTACAACCCGAGAACTCATTATCTTCATTACGGTAATAAACCAAATCAGGAGAAGCATCGAGAAAAGATTTCAGCAATATAGATTGCTGCTCCAATTCAATCTGAGCCTGTTCACGGTGCTTCATCTCTTCTTTTAGTTTATCCAACAATATCAGATGCGCCTGTTCAGCTTTTTCTCTTTCTGAAATTTCCTGATTCAGCTTGATGATGTTGTCTTTTAATTGCTGATTAAGTTCCCGATCACGCTGACGCATCACTTCTAATTTTTCAACTAATTTGGATAATCGTTGGCGGGATTCTTCAAGCTGTTCAACAACAACCGAAAGGAAATAGACCGCCCAGGGCGTAATCAACAAACCAAAGAAAATTGAGCGAACTAAATCAATACTTTGCACTCCTCCTTGAAGCAAAAAAGTGACGACCATCTGCACACCCATAGCAAGAACAACTAACGCAGATGCAAGCAGTAATGAGAAGCGTACTAACCCCAATTTCATCATTAAATCAACATAATATTGGGCCAGGCCCCTGAGCAGCTTCATTTCATAAAGATTCCCGTTAATTATGACCAACCCAGATCATACCGTAAAAAGCCAGCTACTTCGTTGAAGGAATACAGGAATTGTTGATCTGATAGAACAATAGTATTATTTAATAGTTTTGATGATAATTTCCCAAACATTATTCTGGCTTTTTACCCCTGCCGGTCTTTTCGCACAATCTAAGCATGAATAAATAATCAAATTCATTGACAAAATAAGCATAAAATTCTTTTTCACTCTGTTGATAACCACAAAAAGATAAAACTTTATTCTTATAAATAAACAAAAATATATATTAATTCTATTTAGTTTTAATTTGTCAGAATTTAAATCCAACAAATAAACATTTAACAGTATATATAAAACAGATATCACACTAATATTAGTGATATAACTCACATTAAAATCCTAACATGATCTATATCACACAACTTTCATATTACCTTTTTTATTGAAAAATCATGCGATTAACTCTATTTTTTGCCTGTATTTATCTTATCCCGGCTATATTTGACCTGATCTACATTTCTCGTTAACTTGGGAAGTCACTAGAAACCATCCGTCAGATCCTCATCTGAACCATAATTATGCAGTGACACAATACCATTTCAGTACCGCCTGTTCATAGTCAATAAACAAGTGGCGGTTGATTGAGGGCGCAATTCAGACGCCGGTAAAAATATTAATCTCACAAATTTCTGTGAGTTTCTGTGAGAGTCGGACAGAACCTGGGGAGGTTCACACTATGCTATATAACAAATCTCAAGAAAAGGATAACTGTGGTTTTGGACTGATAGCCCATATTGAAGGGGAGCCAAGCCACAAAGTAGTCCGTACCGCTATCCATGCATTGGCACGAATGCAACATCGGGGCGCAATCCTGGCAGATGGTAAAACCGGTGATGGTTGCGGTTTATTGCTGCAAAAACCCGATCGTTTTTTTCAAATGGTCGCACAAGAGCAAGAGTGGCGTTTAGCCCGCAATTACGCGGTCGGTATGCTATTTCTCAGCCAGGACCCTCAGATTGCTCAACACTGTCGGGAAATAGTCGAACAGGAGCTGCAAAATGAAACGCTATCAGTCGTTGGCTGGCGTGAAGTACCAACTAATAGGGATATTCTGGGCGAAATAGCCCTTTCCAGCCTCCCCTGTATCGAACAGATTTTTGTTAATGCTCCTGCTGGCTGGCGCGCTCGTGATTTAGAACGTCGTTTATTCGTTGCCCGCCGCCGGATAGAAAAACGCATCAGCGACAGTGATTTTTATGTTTGTAGTTTGTCCAATCTAGTGACTATCTATAAAGGGCTATGCATGGCGACAGATTTGCCCCGTTTCTATCCTGATCTGGCTGATTTACGATTAGAATCAGCCATCTGCCTGTTCCACCAGCGTTTCTCAACCAATACTGTCCCACGTTGGCCATTGGCACAGCCTTTCCGCTATCTCGCTCATAATGGTGAAATAAATACCATCACCGGTAACCGCCAATGGGCACGGGCAAGGGCTTACAAATTCAAAACCCCGCTTATCCCTGATCTGCAATCTGCCGCTCCTTTTGTCAACGAAACAGGATCAGACTCCAGCTCGCTGGATAATATGCTGGAACTGTTTCTCAATGGCGGAATGGATTTAATCCGTGCTATGCGGTTGCTGGTCCCGCCTGCATGGCAGAACAATCCTGATATGGATGAGGATCTGCGCGCTTTCTTTGATTTCAACTCTATGCACATGGAACCCTGGGATGGTCCTGCCGGTATCGTCATGTCAGATGGCCGCTATGCTGCCTGTAATCTGGATCGTAATGGCTTACGCCCGGCACGTTATGTCATTACTAAAGATAAGCTTATCACCTGTGCTTCCGAAGTCGGCATCTGGGATTATCAGCCCGATGAAGTCGTAGAAAAAGGACGAGTCGGCCCCGGCGAACTCATGGTGATCGATACCCGCCAAGGCCGCATCCTTCATGCAGAAGAAACAGACAATGACCTGAAAAGCCGCCATCCCTATAAAGAATGGATGGACAAAAACGTCAAACGCCTAATCCCATTTGAAGCGTTATTGGAAGAGCAAGCCGGCCACCGGGATCTGAACGATCAATCACTGGCGGTCTATCACAAACAATTTGCTTACAGTAATGAAGAGCTGGATCAAATTATCCGGGTCCTGGGAGAGAATGGACAGGAAGCAACAGGTTCAATGGGTGATGATACGCCGTTTGCTGTACTTTCCAGCCGTCCACGGATTATTTATGACTACTTCCGCCAGCAATTCGCTCAAGTCACTAATCCACCAATTGATCCACTGCGTGAAGCGCATGTTATGTCTCTCACTACCTGTATTGGACGGGAGATGAATGTATTTTGTGAAGCTGAGGGACAGGCACATCGGTTAAGTTTCAAATCCCCTATTCTGCTCTACTCTGATTTTCATCAATTAACAACCCAACAAAGTCCGCACTATCGTGCAGAACGTTTAGACTTAACTTTCAACCCGCAGGAAACTCATCTGCAAGATGCACTGTTTGTATTGTGTGACCAGGCTGAACAGCTCGCCAGAGATGGTGCAGTATTGCTGGTATTATCTGACCGCAATATTACGCCAGAGAAGTTACCCATACCGGCTCCTATGGCTGTCGGGGCCATTCAGCACCGTTTGGTAGAAAAAAGCCTGCGCTGTGATACCAACCTGATAGTAGAAACCGCGAGTGCCCGTGATCCGCATCACTTCACTGTGCTATTGGGGTTTGGTGCAACAGCGATTTATCCTTATCTGGCTTACGAATCACTGGCCAAAATGGTCGATAATGGCACGATTAATAAACCCTATGCTGATGTCATGCTCAACTACCGCAATGGCATCAATAAAGGGCTATATAAAATCATGTCGAAAATGGGCATCTCGACTATCGCCTCCTATCGTTGCTCTAAACTGTTTGAAGCTGTCGGCTTACATTCTGAATTAACTGAGCTTTGCTTCAATGGTGTTGTCAGCCGGATTGGCGGTGCTAACTTCAGCGATTTTGAGCAGGATCTGCGAAACTTATCCAAGCGAGCATGGCTTCCCCGCCATCCAGTTGATCAGGGAGGGTCCCTGAAATATGTGCATAACGGCGAATACCATGCTTATAACCCAGATGTCATCAGCACTCTACAGTCTGCGGTTCACAGTGGCGAATACAACGATTATTTGAAATATAGCCGCTTGGTTAATCAGCGCCCAGTAACCACAATCCGAGATTTGCTGGCGATAAAGACAAAAGATGAACCTATCCCCATTGAAGAAGTGGAGCCCGCCGAAGCGCTGTTTAAACGCTTTGATACTGCCGCGATGTCGATTGGAGCATTAAGCCCTGAAGCACACGAAGCGCTGGCTGAAGCAATGAATACATTGGGTGGCTTTTCCAACTCCGGTGAAGGTGGAGAAGATCCCGCACGTTATGGTACAAAAAAAGTTTCCCGTATCAAGCAAGTTGCTTCCGGCCGGTTCGGTGTGACACCCGCTTATCTGGTCAACGCTGATGTGATTCAGGTTAAAGTGGCCCAAGGCGCTAAACCTGGAGAAGGCGGACAATTACCGGGTGATAAGGTCACACCGTATATTGCAAAACTACGTTATTCCGTACCAGGCATAACACTGATTTCTCCACCACCGCATCATGACATTTATTCTATTGAAGATCTGGCGCAGTTGATTTTCGATCTAAAACAGATCAATCCCAATGCGCTGATCTCAGTAAAACTGGTTTCAGAGCCCGGCGTTGGTACTGTTGCAACAGGTGTTGCCAAGGCTTATGCCGATTTAATTACTATCGCAGGTTATGATGGCGGTACTGGCGCTAGTCCACTGTCATCGGTGAAGTATGCCGGATGCCCCTGGGAATTGGGATTAGTGGAAACCCAGCAAGCTCTGGTTGCCAACGGATTGCGCCATAAGATCCGCTTACAGGTCGATGGCGGATTGAAAACCGGCGTGGACATTATCAAAGCGGCCATTCTTGGTGCTGAAAGTTTCGGTTTCGGCACCGGCCCCATGGTTGCCCTTGGATGCAAATATCTGCGCATCTGCCACTTAAATAACTGTGCGACCGGTGTTGCAACGCAAGATGAGAAATTACGCCGCGACCATTACCACGGATTGCCTGAGCGGGTAATGAATTACTTCCGTTTTATCGCCCATGAAACCAGAGAGATCATGGCGGAATTAGGGGTCAGAAATCTGACTGACTTAATAGGCCGAACTGAACTACTGGAAGTATTGGAAGGTATTTCAGCAAAACAGAGCAAGTTAAACCTTGAGCCGCTATTGGCAACAGCTGAACCCCATCAGGGCAAAACGTTATATTGCACTGAAAATAACCCGCCATTTGATAATGGTACATTGAATAAAAACTTATTGGCTCATGCCTCTTGTTATATTGAGAGCCAACAAAGTAAAACTTTCTATTTTGATATCCGTAATACCGATCGTTCAGTCGGGGCTTCTCTTTCCGGCTTTATCGCTGCCCGATATGGTGATCAGGGCGTCGCAGCTGCGCCAATAAAAATTCATTTCACTGGTACTGCCGGTCAAAGTTTTGGTGTCTGGAATGCTGGCGGTCTGGAGCTGACACTTATCGGTGATGCCAATGATTATGTTGGTAAAGGTATGGCTGGTGGCCGCATCGTCATACACCCTCCTGTCGGTTCTGCCTTCAAAAGCCATCAGGCAACCATCATTGGCAACACATGTCTGTATGGAGCAACTGGAGGCAAGCTGTACGCCGCTGGACGTGCAGGAGAACGCTTCGCTGTTCGCAATTCAGGTGCTATTACGGTTGTAGAAGGTATCGGAGATAATGGCTGTGAATATATGACAGGCGGTATCGTCTGCATTCTCGGACGTACCGGAATAAACTTTGGTGCAGGCATGACCGGCGGTTTTGCCTATGTTCTGGATGAAAATAATGATTTCCGCAAACGGGTTAACCCAGAGCTGGTAGAAGTTCTGGCAGTAGAGACCTTAGCTATTCACGAAGAACATTTGAGAGGACTTATCACTGAACACGTTCTCCTGACCGGTTCTCAGCGCGGCGAAGATATTCTTGCTAACTGGCAACAGTGGTTGAACAAATTTGCGCTTGTGAAACCCAAATCCAGTGATGTTAAAGCCCTGCTGGGACATCGCAGTCGTTCTTCCGCAGAGTTGCGAATTCAAGCGCAATAAGGAGCCCAGATGAGCCAGAATGTCTATCAGTTTATCGACTTACAACGCGTCGATCCGCCTAAAAAACCGTTGAAGATCCGCAAAATAGAATTTGTGGAAATCTATGAGTCATTTTCAGCAATTCAGGCACAAACCCAAGCAGATCGCTGCCTTTCCTGTGGTAATCCTTATTGCGAATGGAAATGCCCTGTCCATAACTACATTCCCAATTGGCTTAAACTTGCCAATGAAGGGCGCATCATGGAAGCCGCTGATTTATCCCATCAGACAAACAGCCTGCCGGAAGTTTGCGGACGCGTTTGTCCACAGGATCGCCTTTGTGAAGGTGCCTGTACCCTGAATGATGAGTTTGGTGCCGTCACTATTGGTAATATCGAGCGCTATATTAACGATAAAGCGATTGCTATGGGCTGGAAGCCCGATATGTCACAAGTTCAGCCAACAGGCAAACAAGTTGCGATTATTGGTGCAGGCCCAGCAGGGCTAGCCTGTGCTGATGTATTAGCCCGTAATGGCGTACAAGCCATCGTTTTTGATCGCCACCCGGAAATCGGCGGATTACTCACTTTTGGCATACCTGCATTTAAACTGGAAAAAGAGGTGATGGTACGCCGGCATAAAATTTTTTCTGAGATGGGAATTGAGTTCCGGCTCAATACTGAAATAGGCAAAGATATCGCCCTATCTGAACTGACAGCGCAATTTGATGCCATATTTCTTGGTGTAGGAACCTATCAATCAATGCGCGGGGGACTGGCAAACGAAGATGCTGATGGCGTTTATGATGCACTGCCATTTCTGATTGCCAATACCCGGCGCTTGATGGGGTATCCCCCCTTGCAATCACAGCCTTTCATTGATATGCAGGGTAAACGGGTTGTAGTTCTCGGTGGTGGCGATACGGCGATGGATTGCGTCAGAACGTCTATTCGCCAAAAAGCGGCTTCAGTTACCTGTGCTTATCGCCGTGACGAAGTTAATATGCCAGGCTCCCGCCGCGAAGTGAAAAATGCCAGGGAAGAAGGTGTAGAATTTCTGTTTAATCTGCAACCTCTCAGCATTGAAATCAACAGTTCAGGTCAAGTTTGTGGCATAAAAATGGTACGGACCCAATTAGGTAAACCTGATGAGAATGGACGCCGCCAGGCTGAAATTATCACCGGCTCCGAACATCTACTCGCAGCTGATGCCGTGATTATGGCATTTGGTTTTAAACCACACACAATGAGCTGGTTAAATGATCATAAAATAGCACTAGATAAGCAGGGGCGCATCGTTGCACCTGAGTTCTCAGACATACCGTTCCAGACCAGCAATCCTCAAATATTTGCTGGCGGAGACGCCGTTCGCGGTTCAGATCTGGTTGTAACAGCCATTGCCGAAGGGCGTAAAGCTGCACAGGGCATTCTGGACCACCTCAACATCTAATAAACGAAGGGAGCTTTCCAGCTCCCAAACCTTCCTATTACCATCTCGATAATTTATATTAGCTAGACTATTTTTATATAAAGAGTGAATGTATTTAATGAACATTCCGTACTTACTGCTGTCATAATTAACATTTAAGTGTATTTCATCTTGTTATCGTGGATTTTACCAACTATCTGGATCAGATAGCGCTATTACTTGTTCAACTATAAACTTTGGAAACATTAATGAAATTAATTAAATCTCTAATTTTATTGTCTTTGGCGTTGCTTACTGGCACTAATCTTCCGGCGCTTGCTTTGTCACGAAACATTACACCCGATAATATTAACAAAGAGATTATCAATAGAGGTATCAACTCTGTCGTTGCCGAATTAGGGGAAACAGGAGCCAGACAAGAAATCACTCACAAAATTACTACTGGTGACCGTGACTGGATAAAACTGGCTTTTAAATTAACTCAAAGTATACATCTGGATTTTTCCAAAGAGATACGTTACGCACTCTCTATGGCATTAATTAATAATCCTGTTGATGTCCTTATTACTGCCGATAAAGAAAACAACATATCATTGGCTGATATCTGTACAATCCCACCAGAACTTGAGACCAGAGAGAATAAAATAGAGTTTGTCAATAAAGTCAGAAAGAGCTTAGGGTCTATCACAGACTACGAAGCTAAAAACAGGGTAGAAGAATGTTTTTGGGAGTTAGAGAAAGCCTACAATGCGGAATTTTAATCAATAAATTTGAAAAAATAAGGAGGCAAGTTGCCCCCTTTTTAGCGCTTATTTTACTACTTTACTACCCGTAAAGCAGGACGCCCTCTTGTCGGTTTTGGTGGCTCATCATCGGGTGAAGTTCCACTATCGTCTTCCGCATTGCGGAGGGTATCCGTAACTAATACCAAGTTATCTGCCGCAGAAGCGCCAGCTTTATCATGCCCGGAAGTGGACTCAAAAAGATATTCATCTTTATAAGCTGCTTCAGGCTCAAACATCATTCCTGCCCCATTTTCACGGCTATAAATAGCGATAACCGCCACCATTGGTACATTAATTTGACGGGGCATACCGCCAAAACGGGCATTGAAGCGTACTTCATCATTGGTTAGCTCAAGATTACCAACAGCTCTCGGCGCGATATTCAGCACAATTTGCCCATCGCGGGCATATTCCATTGGTACATTTACTCCACGTAAAGTCACGTCTACAACCAGATATGGAGTCATATTATTATCTAGTAACCACTCATAATGAGCACGCAACAAATAAGGGCGACGAGGAGACATTTGAGACAGCTCCATAAATCAGTTCCTGGATTGCAAGCGCATTTCACGTTCAGCTTCGGTTAATGAAGCCAGGAATGCATCACGTTCAAAGACACGCTGCATGTAAATTTGTAAATCTTTGGTACCAGAACTCGGTAACTCTATACCCAGCTCTGGTAAACGCCATAGCAAAGGGGCAAGATAGCAATCAACCAAACTGAATTCTTCACTCATAAAGAATGGCATTTCTTTAAATATTGGTGCCACTGCCAGCAATTCTTCTGCTAATCGTTTACGGGCAGCACTGGCTTCCTGAGAATTACCTTTCTCAATAGTGTGCATCAGGGAATACCAATCTTTCTCAATGCGGTGCATCATCAAACGGCTGGAGCCACGGGCAACCGGATATACAGGCATTAATGGCGGATGAGGAAAACGCTCATCAAGATACTCCATAATGATGCGGGAGTCATACAGCGTCAGCTCACGGTCAACCAAAGTCGGAACTGTCTGATAAGGGTTCAGATCGATAAGGTCCTGTGGCAAATGACCTGCTTCAACCTGTTCAACTTCAACACTGACACCTTTTTCCGCCAGTACAATTCGCACTTGATGGCTAAAAATGTCGGCCGGGCCTGAAAACAGAGTCATTACCGAACGTTTGTTGGCAGCGACAGCCATGAAAACCTCCAAGTTTATCTAAAAAAGGAATGAATAGTCCCACGCTATAACGACTATTCCTACTCATTCATTCTCACCCCTTATGTTTCTGCGCCGCAACGGTGAATACGGAACACGCTACTCGACACAATGGCTATCGTTCAGATAGTAAGCAGATAAATGGATGAGGCAAAAATTGGCACTAGTTTACCAGATTTTGTACATTTTGGGGGAAGTGTATGGATAATTAAGTAAAAAACCCGCCATCAAGACGGGTTTGAACATTAAGTAATTGCCATAAAGACAAAAAATTAACGTTTGGAGAACTGTGGACGGCGACGTGCTTTACGCAGACCGACTTTCTTACGTTCAACTTCACGAGCATCGCGGGTAACGAAGCCAGCTTTACGAAGATCAGAACGCAGAGTTTCGTCATATGCCATCAGTGCACGGGTGATACCGTGACGGATTGCACCTGCCTGACCAGAGATACCACCACCTTTAACGGTGATGTACAAATCCAGTTTGTCCAACATATCAACCAGCTCGAGTGGCTGACGAACAACCATGCGTGCTGTTTCGCGGCCAAAGTAAACTTCGAGGCTACGTTGGTTGATGACGATGTTACCGCTACCTGGCTTAATAAAGACACGTGCGGAAGAGCTTTTGCGGCGACCAGTGCCGTAGTATTGATTTTCAGCCATTGCCTATGATCCCGATTAAATGTCCAGAACTTGCGGTTGCTGTGCCGCATGGTTGTGCTCGCTACCTGCGTAAACTTTCAGTTTACGGTACATCGCACGACCTAGTGGCCCTTTTGGCAGCATGCCTTTAACCGCGATTTCAATTACACGCTCAGGACGGCGGGCAATCATCTCTTCAAAGGTCGCTTGCTTGATACCACCGATGTGACCAGTGTGGTGATAATAGATTTTATCAGAACGCTTGTTACCGGTTACAGCAACTTTTTCTGCGTTAACAATGATGATGTAATCACCGGTATCAACGTGCGGAGTGTATTCCGCTTTATGCTTGCCGCGTAGACGACTAGCCACTTCAGTTGCAAGACGGCCTAAAGTTTTGCCATCTGCGTCAACAACATACCAGTCGCGTTTTACGGTTTCTGGTTTAGCTGTAAAAGTTTTCATTAAAGCTTACCCAATAATAAGTTACACGTTGGTGAACACTCAAGGTTCAAAAACTGCTGAGGTTCACACGACTCTTGTCCAGCAAACCTACCCCTTCGAATAGCCTATGCCGGCACTATGCAAGTTTTTGGGAAAAAAAACATTGCTGTAACGTGGGGTCGCAAGATTATAGAGAAGTCACAAATAAAAATCGACCCCAATTTGAATTATTTAAAATCAACTTTAGTCCGAAATATACAGAAATAAGCTCAAGATTAAGGCAAATGAGGTAATTTCAGATATTCTTCGCTTTGCATTTCCTGCAAACGAGACAAGCAACGCTGGTATTCGAAAGTCAACAAAACCCCTTGATAAATCTGTTCCATCGGCACCGCAGCATTAATTATCAGTTTTACCCGACGTTCATAGAATTCATCAACCAGCGCCAGAAAACGTCGGGCGGCATTTTCATTACCAGGCATTATCGCCGGAACCTGATATAACAAAACGGTGTGATAAAGTTTTGATAAAACAATGTAGTCCACCTGGCTACGGGCATCTTCACACAAAACTTTAAATCCAATTGCCAATACCCCATCGGCGCTGCGAATTGCCGGCATCTGCCGATGATTAATTTCCAACACCGGTGCTTGCTCACTGCTTTTACCCGCCAAACGGATAAATATTCGATCCATAGCCCGTGCATTATTTTCATTCAGCGGTGTGAAATAGAGATGAGCCTGTGTCAAAGTACGCAGCCGGTAATCAATACCTGAATCCACATTCATGACGTCACAATATTTTTTAATCTGCTCAATAGCAGGTAAAAAACGAGTCCGCTGTAAACCATTACGGTAGAGCTCATCAGGAGGAATATTGGATGTTGCAACCAACGTGATCCCCCTGACAAACAGAGCTTCCAACAATGTACCAAGGATCATGGCATCCGTAATATCAGAAACAAAGAATTCATCAAAGCAGAGCACATCGGTTTCTGCTTTAAAACCATCCGCCACAATATCCAGCGGATCCTCATGCCCCTGTAACGCCTTTAACTCTTCATGCACCCGCAGCATAAAGCGATGAAAATGCAAACGCAGTTTTCTTTCACCCGGCAAACTCTGGTAAAACATATCCATTAACCACGTTTTCCCTCTGCCAACCCCGCCCCACATATAGAGCCCTTGAACAGGTGTACAGGTCGTTGAAGTCTGCTGGCCTAATAGTTTACTCAGGCACCCTTTCAAGCTTTTTCGCTTCGCTGGATTGCCGGGAGAAGTATTAATCAGGGCGTAGTGAATAACATCCAATTGAGCGACAACAAGACGTTGGATATCATCTGGCTGGTATTCCCCTTTAGAAAGGGCTTTCTGATAGAATGACGAAGGGATAATCAATGATGGCATGACAAAAAAATCCTTAAAAAATAATTGCCCGTTTTTTATCGTTTTTATGATTCAGATTGACCTTATCACCGGATCAATTGTCTACAATAAGGTTCAGAATAAGGTCTACAAACAATATGTAAATCATGATCAATATTCCACTCTAGCTAGATTAACGGTTATAGTGACGATAATTAAGTGAAACATTCTGCTGAACAACGATGTTGATGAAGGAGTAGCTATGACTTGGGAGTATGCACTGATTGGATTAGTAGTTGGTTTTGTTATTGGAGCGCTGGTCATGCGCTTTGGTAACACCAAGCTGCGCCAGCAGGGAGCCTTACAAACTGAACTGGAGAATAATAGATCAGAACTGGAAGAGTATCGTAAAGAATTAGTCGGCCATTTTGCCCACAGTGCAGAATTACTCGATAATATGGCCCGCGATTATCGTCAGTTGTATCAGCATATGGTCAAAAGCTCCCATGAGCTGATGCCGAATATGCCAGTACAAGAAAATCCATTCAATTATCGACTGACTGAATCAGAAGCAGATAATGATCAGGCTCCGGTTAAAATGCCACCAAGAGATTACTCTGATGGTGCTTCCGGCCTGTTCCGCCCGGTTAATGAAAAAAACCAGTAAATATTTCTGCTGTGGCATGTTTTGTGCCACAGCATTAATTCCAAATGCAAGATCTCTTCTCTATTCACAAAAAGTTTTGTCTTTTTATTCTTCAATCATGTAAATCCCTGTAAAAAATCGTGCAAAGTCTGTTTGTCAGATGAACTTTACTTAATAATTAACAGTCATAGAGTAATCATGGCACCTTGCCTGAATTAACTTATTAGCCTTCTGGTTTAGATATACAAGAGAACGAAATTAGATGAAAAGAAAAAACTTATTCCTTAGTGCGTTAGCAATCAGTATTGGGTTATCCATAGCTTCCGTTCCTGCTATCAGTAGCGCTGCGTTGCCTGCTGCTATTGCCGGTCAGGAGTTGCCAAGCCTTGCACCGATGCTTGAGAAAGTATTGCCGGCAGTTGTCAGCGTACATGTTTCCGGTACTCAGGTACAACAAGAGCAGAGTATACCGGAAGAGTTCAGATTCTTCTTTGGCCCGAATCTGCCAATGGGCCGTGAAAGTACCCGCCCATTTCAGGGGCTTGGCTCAGGTGTCATCATTGACGCTGCCAAAGGTTATATATTAACCAACAATCACGTTATTGAGAATGCAGATAAAATCCGTGTGCAATTGAACGATGGGCGTGAATATGAAGCTAAACTGTTAGGTCGCGACGCTCAAACTGATATCGCCTTGCTGCAACTGAAAGATGCCAAGAATTTGACGGCAATTACAATAGCCGATTCCGATAAGCTCCGAGTTGGTGATTTTGCTGTCGCGGTGGGTAATCCGTTCGGTCTGGGTCAAACTGCAACCTCGGGAATTATCTCGGCATTAGGACGCAGCGGTCTGAATCTGGAAGGGTTAGAAAATTTTATCCAAACCGATGCCTCTATAAACCGTGGTAACTCCGGTGGTGCACTGGTTAACCTGAACGGCGAATTAATTGGTATCAACACAGCAATTCTGGCTCCAGGCGGCGGTAACATCGGTATCGGCTTTGCCATTCCAAGTAATATGGCAAAAACCCTGAGTGAGCAGCTTATCGCTCATGGTGAAGTCAAACGCGGTATTCTCGGTATTAAAGGTACTGAAATGAACGCCGATATCGCCAAGGCATTCAATATTGATGCTCAACGCGGTGCATTTGTCAGTGAAGTATTGCCAAAATCCGCAGCAGCGAAAGCAGGCATTAAATCCGGTGATATTCTGGTTTCTGTTGATGGTAAGAAGATCAATAGCTTTGCTGAACTGAAAGCTAAAATTGGTACGACTGTGCCAGGTAAAGAAATTAAAATTGGCTTATTGCGTAAAGGCAAACCAATGGACGTTTCCGTTATTCTGGAAAATAGTGAAGGTCAAACCACCAAAGCAGGAAACCTAACGCTTGCCCTGCAAGGTGCAACTCTCAGTAATGGTGAAGTGAAAGGGACTCTCGGTGTGAAAATCGATAGTGTCATGCAAAACTCACCTGCGGCGATGTCTGGTTTACAGAAAAGTGACCTGATTGTTGGGATCAATAATGAACGGGTACAGAACATTAACGAACTGCGCAAATTTATTGATTCTAAACCTCCGGTAATCGCGCTGAATATTCTTCGCGGTGACGAAAATATCTATCTATTACTGAGAAATTAATACGTTTAGGTTGAAAAACGCGATCTCATTCCAGCATAAGACACAGCATAATACTGTGTCTTATGCAAAAGGAGTTTGCGATCGCCAAAAAAGTAAAAATGAACAATGTTAAAAATATGATAAGCCTGTAAGGCGATTATCATTCCGGGAGCTTTCCTGTTTTTTTAACGAAACTGCGGAATTCTCCCCCTAAACGCGGAAGTTAAAAGAATTTGGGCTGGATGTAAGAAGAGAGTACCTCCAACCTTATCGCGATTTTCTAGCATTTAATATACCTCATTCCCCATTGCCAGGATTAAACAACTCGATCCTGATCACATTTTATACTGTCCATTCGGACGGGCAAATAATTTCATATTAGAATAGTTTAATTAAGTCACTATTAAATTATCAATATTTCCTATGGGAATATTATCGTCTTATCACCAAAGCCAAATTAACTTAAGCAAAGAGAGAGTACGATGGAGCAACGCAACAACTCGATGGTCAGGGCCACGAGTTATCTTCTAATTTATCTGACTGCCGTCTATCCGCTTCATCCCGCTATGGCGGCTGGGATAACACCGGATAACAGCCAAACACAGGTACAAAATCAGGGTAATGTGCCGGTTGTTAATATCGCCACACCGAATGACGCCGGGATATCCCATAACACCTATCAAGAGTTTAACGTTGCCACTCAAGGTGCCGTACTCAATAACGCCACTCAGGCGGCCCAATCACAACTGGCCGGGCAACTTAACGCCAACCCTAACCTCAAAGGCAACGCGGCGGAACTGATTATTAACGAAGTCACCAGCAACGGACGCTCTGAACTGCAAGGTCAGTTGGAAATTGTCGGCAATAAAGCCAACGTGATGATTGCCAACCCTAACGGTATCACCTGTGATGGCTGTGGCTTTATCAATACTGCCAGCGCCACCCTGACCACCGGTAAACCCCAGTTTGATAAACAAGGTGCGCTGGAAGCACTCGAAGTGAAACAGGGCCAGATCACCATTGGTAGCAAAGGGCTGGACGGCAAAGCGACGGATTATGTCGATATCATCAGCCGGGCAACGGAACTAAATGGAAAAATTCAGGCTAACACACTCTCTCTGACGCAGGGAGCCAACCGCATCAGCTTAAAAGACGGCACGGTTAACTCTCTCGCCGGAGAAGGCGCTAAACCACAATTAGCCATTGATACCAAAGCGCTGGGCGGCATGTATGCCAATAAAATCCGGCTGGTGGCTACTGAAGATGGTGTTGGGGTGAATTTGAAAGAGTTAACCAGTGACCAGCGTGATATCACTTTAAACGCTAACGGTAAAATCGAATTAGGCAATACCAATGCTAAAACCGACTTAAATATTATCTCGGAAAAAGAGATTAATCTTAATGATGCCGCACTGCTGTCATCAAATAATTTATCCATGACAGCCATCATTGTCTATAATTCGCTGGCACACCTTCTGTCTGCGGCAGAAAAAGAAAGACTGGGTACAATCAAAGCTTACGAGGAGAAAAAGAGAGCCTTTTGTCAGCAGTCACCGCAGGCGTGTAAGCAAGCCGGAGAGATTATCCGCTTTGGTACTGACTTCGTGCCTGTTATCGGTGATATTAAAGGAGAGCATAAAAAACTGTGGGGCAATCATTTAAATGCTTCCCCCGGACGGCTGTTCTGAATGGTGAGCTAAAGACGCAATTTGGACGTTGATATCTCAGCATCAAAAATTAATGGGCCAGCTGGCAGTACAGTTGATAGTTCTCGGCTATAACGGCATACACACCAATGTATGTAGTGCCCCACACTAATGAGCAACTGTCTTTCGCTTTAAACCGTGTGATTTATTTTTTTAAGCGGTTATCATCATGAACACTATCGCACTGATTGGTATCGATCTCGGCAAGCATTCCTTTCATGTCCATTGTCAGGATCATTCGGGGAAAGCCCTGCTACGTAAAAA
>NZ_PUJU01000010.1:45482-130406 GCF_011189505.1 Photorhabdus tasmaniensis | reverse complement strand
ATTTGCCTGGCGGCGATAGCGCGGTGGTCCCACCTGACCCCATGCCGAACTCAGCAGTGAAACGCCGTAGCGCCGATGGTAGTGTGGGGTCTCCCCATGTGAGAGTAGGGAACTGCCAGGCTTTAATCTTAAGTAGAAACCCTCAGCGTCAGCTGGGGGTTTTTGCGTTTTAGGGGATGATTTTATTGACTGACTGACCCCAGTTTTTCATCTGATGGATATGCCGCTTTGGCAACAGGTAGCCCATCAGTATGTTAATAATCAAAATACGCTATAGCAGTAGCAGACATAAAAAATAACTTAAACCAGCATGTTAAAGCTGATAGAAAAGAAACTGTAATCAGTCCTAGACGATAATTAATTACTTATTTTTCCATTTTCATCACAACCAAAACCGGAATAATCAGTTTTGTCATTATTCTGGTTATGTAAAATATTATCATCAGTATGATTAGTTAGAATAGTATTTAGAAATACAGTTGTATTAGTACGGACTGATATTCTGGCCGGAATGCTCTTTTTAATGTGGGTAAATGACGGTTTTGATGCAGACAGATATATTTATTTTTATACAAAATAAAGACATTTTTGCTAAAAAATATTATTTTTTCAGAGTAAAGAACGTTCATGCTCTCGCCCTGATAATGCCAGTGGCAGCAGGTTAATCAGTAATTTAGTGTTTTAGTCTTATCTGGGATAAACTGACAAATACTGTAGAAAACATTGCCTGTTGAATCTTACATTTTTGCTGGAATTGTAGATAAGTGTTATCGTTGTATTTCACATTATATCTTGATTGGAAATCATCCTACAGAGTCTGAATAGATAATAAATCGGGATCACTGTTCCACTACCAGACTAAACTCAAAAAAAGCGTGTTCTGATAGTGTATAAATATGTCATAGCGGTGTGTTTATTATCCTAAACTTTTTTATTAATTTTGTATTGTATTGAAATATGAAGAAAAAACGTCCTATTTTACAAGATGTGGCTGATCGTGTTGGTGTTACAAAAATGACAGTAAGTCGTTTCTTGCGTAACCCTGAACAAGTTTCTGAGCAATTGCGAAAGAAAATAGCTGATGCTTTGGATGAATTAGGTTATATCCCGAACCGAGTTCCGGATATTCTTTCTAATTCTACTAGTCATGCTATCGGTGTTTTGTTGCCTTCTTTGACTAACCAGGTTTTTGCGGAAGTTATCCGTGGTATCGAATATGTGACAGATCGTAATGGTTATCAAACCATGCTGGCTCACTATGGTTACCATTCAGAGAAGGAAGAAGAACGTTTAATTTCCCTGCTTTCCTACAATATTGATGGCTTGATTCTTTCTGAACGTACTCACACACCGCGAACTTTGAAGATGCTGGAAACAGCCGGGATCCCTGTCGTTGAGCTGATGGACTGTGTTTCTCCCTGTATCGACACGGCAGTCGGTATTGATAACTTTGAAGCAGCCCGACAGATGACCATGGCAATGATTGAGCGTGGTTGCCAGCGGGTGATTTATCTTGGCGCAAGGCAGGATGAAAGGACCATTATTCGCCTGGAAGGTTATGAAGCTGCAATGAAAAGCGTAGGTTTAAAGCCAGGTAAGGTTATGACACCTGACAGCTCTTCTTACACCTTAGGGGGCAAACTACTGAATGAAGCACGAACAAAGTATCCTGATGTGGATGGCCTGTTTTGTACCAATGATGACCTCGCTATCGGAGCAATTTTTGAGTGTCAACGTCAGGGGATAGCTGTACCGCATGATATTGCGATAGCTGGTTTTCATGGTCACGATGTTGGTCAGGTGATGACACCAAAACTTGCCAGTGTGTTGACACCTCGTGACTTAATGGGACGGAAAGCTGCTGGATTATTGATGGCACGGCTGAAAGGTGAACATTTACCACAGAAAATGATCGATATCGGTTTTCAGTTATCCTTAGGAGAAAGTATTTAATCGGTCAACTGGATTTACATTTTTTGAATTAATTTGTGAAAAACATCACATTTCCATTTCTTGAATATTCCGTGTTGTTGCGAAGTTTACTTCTACTTCTGATAATGTTACCGATAACAGTTACCGGTAACATTTTGTGGGTGAAATATCTGCGCTAAGGAATTTATATGAGAGATACCCAGCATTCGAATCACGTTTTTGTGCTTATGGGGGTATCAGGCAGTGGTAAATCTGCTGTTGCCAATGCTGTGGCTTATAAACTGGACTCCGCTTTTTTGGATGGTGATTTCTTACACCCGAGATCTAACATTAATAAGATGGCTAAAGGCTATGCACTGAATGATGAAGATCGTAAGCCTTGGTTGAAATCACTAAATGATGCGGTTTTTGCTATGCAACGCACAAATCCAGTTTCCCTGATTGTTTGTTCTGCGTTAAAAAAGCATTACCGGGATATGCTGCGTGATAATAATAAGAATCTGTCATTTCTTTATATGAAAGGTGACTTTGATTTAATTGAAAATCGGTTGAAAGCACGTAAAGATCATTTCTTTAAACCTCAAATGCTGGTGTCTCAATTTGAGGCATTAGAAGAACCGGGTAGAGATGAAAAAGATGTTTATCTGATTGATATTAGATCGTCTCTTGATGAAGTGATTAATCACTCAATAAGAATAATTAATAGTGTCATTTCAGGGGAAAAATAATGAGTACTTTAACCTTAGTGCTGACAGCAGTTGGCTCTGTTCTTTTACTGCTGTTTTTGGTGATGAAGGCCAGAATACATGCTTTTGTTGCGTTAATACTGGTATCTATGGGGGCGGGTGTTTTTTCTGGTATGCCATTGGATAAAATTACCGAAACAATGCAAGAAGGAATGGGCGGAACATTAGGCTTTCTGGCAATTGTTGTCGCACTGGGAGCGATGTTTGGTAAGGTTCTGCATGAAACAGGTGCGCTGGATCAGATTGCGATTAAATTACTAAATAGTTTTGGTGAAAGCCGTGCTCATTATTCATTGGGGATCGCTGGTCTGGTTTGTGCTTTACCACTTTTTTTTGATGTAGCGATTGTTTTATTAATTGGTGTGGCGTTTGCAGTCGCGCGCCGTACTGGCGGTAACGTAGTGAAACTGGTTATTCCTTTGTTTGCCGGTGTTGCGGCAGCCACAGCGTTTCTGTTACCCGGTCCAGCTCCGATGTTGTTGGCTTCACAGATGAATGCTGATTTTGGCTGGATGATCCTGATTGGTATCAGTGCAGCGATTCCGGGGATGTTACTGGCTGGCCCAATTTTTGGTAGTTTTGTTAGTGAATATGTTACCTTGGATTTACCCGCTGATATAAATGAACCAAGTCTTGGTCAAGGCACGATGCCCTCTTTTGGTTTGAGCTTGTCGCTGGTTTTGTTCCCTTTGGGTTTGGTGGGATTAAAGGCTGTTGGTGAGCGTTTTGTTGAACAAGGCTCTGAATTGTATTTATGGCTTAAATTCATCGGTCATCCATTTTCTGCGATTCTGGCTGCTTGTCTGATTACCATTTATGGTTTGGCAATTCGTCGTGGGATGAGTAAAGAAAAAGTAATGGATATTTGCTCTTCGGCTATTCAGCCTGCTGGAATTATTTTGTTAGTTACCGGGGCAGGCGGTGTATTCAAACAAGTGCTAGTGGATTCTGGGGTTGGTCCGGCGTTGGGGGATGCATTGATTGGTGCGGGCCTACCAATTGCGTTAGCGTGTTTTATCCTTGCTGGTATAGTGCGTGTGATTCAAGGGTCTGCGACTGTTGCTTGCCTGACAACTGTTGGTCTGATTCTGCCGGTTGTTGATGTATTGGAGTATTCTGGGGCCCAACTTGCAGCTCTCTCAATCTGTATTGCGGGGGGATCTCTGATATTGAGCCATGTTAATGATTCTGGTTTTTGGTTGTTCGGTAAATTTACTGGCGCGACAGAATCTCAAACATTGAAAACTTGGTCAATTATGGAAACTATTCTTGGCACAACGGGAGCTGCTGTTGGGATGATTTTCTTTGCCATGATGTAATGGCCCTTCTGAATTTTTAAGGTGCTGTTATAAGAATGAAGATGTTACCAGCTAAAACGTAAAGTACTTTTTTGGGGTGTTGAATTAATGCCGTTTTCTATGAAAACGGCCATTATAGGTTAGTTGTGTTAAAGATATTGATGAAACTAGAATAAGCTTCTTACTAATGGATGACGATTGCACCAGCGATCTTTATAGGTAAGAGAAGGTCTGCCAATAGAATAACGCATCGTTTTTTGATGTTGCTGGCAGAGATTTGAAGCGTTCTGAATATTTAACCACATTAAAATACTGCCAACACTGAGATCGGAATGTTCGGGATCGAGTCCACCGTCTACTGCGTCAAATGAAATCCACTGGGGACTGTCTGCTTTTATGACGAGATCGTAGGCTACCGGGGCACCATTGATAGTTAATACATTCCCGTACAGATGTTGTTTGAGTTCAGTATATAATTCAATTAATTTTTCTTTCTCTTCTTCATTATGCGTTTTATATGTCCAGCGTTTTTCGTACAGTGTCGTGTAAATATCGACGAACTCTTGACAGGTAAAATCGTTAATTTGATGTATTTCCCCGCCAGAACGTTTAAATTTGTTAATTTCATTACTTCGATTTCTTTTTGTTTTATAAGAAAAATTCTCTTTAGCAAGACAGACTGTTCGTTTGTTTAACCGCCCATAGCAAACGTTGATAAAATTTTCTTTGTGCAGGAGCGATATGGTTTTAGATCTCCCTGGGATTATGGTTTTTAGATGTTTGGCGATAGGAAAGATAATTTCATCATAAGTGAAGAAGTGGTAGTTGTTTTGATGACTTGCTGCCAGATGATGATCTTTGCATGTAAAGTATGCACCTTCGATAACGTTTTCTGTTTTTGGGTTTTCTTTAACGTAAAAGATGAAACCATTCCCAGATTTTTTGTTTAAAAAATTTACAATATTGGGATGAGTAGATATTCCACCTCCATAAAGAGAATAGGCTTGTTGGTAACGTTCAAAACTACATTCTTTCCAACCGGAAATGAATCTTCTTACAGAACCTCTGGGATACTTTCTTAAAAAAGTCATATTTTAAATACTCTTTTTAACGCTATGTGTTATAGATGGTGTAAACTTATTTTTCATTATTGGTATTTAGTACGATTCCCAATGAAGCTTCATTGTTGCTTATTGATCGAGAACATTTATTAATTGCTGATATAAAGCTTCAGCACTGCGCTGATAACCGGTGGCTGAAAGGTGAACATAATCTGGGCGAGCAAGATCTTGTTGTACCCAGCCTCTAATTGAGCACTTTCCTCCCATATATTCACGCCAGTTCCAGAATAGTGTGTGCTGTTCCTGAGCGACTTCTTGCTGAATACGGATGACATCATTCAACATTGCGGGTTGTTGAGTTGTACAATTCGCTGCTTGACTGTTTTGCAAGGAATCACCTGGGCCAATAATAAGGATAACTGCTTGTGGTAACTGATGACGGATCTGTTTTATCTTGGTTTCCAGTTGCTGACGATAATTTGATAAGTCTAGAGAATCATTAAATGCTTCATTAGTGCCATAAGCAAGGATCACCATATCGGGGTGCATTTGCGCTAATGTATTCATCCATTGTGGCTGCCATTTATCCATCATGCTAATAGTTGCACCATTAATACCTAAAGCGGACAACATAATACCTGGCTGTTTCCGTTTGATAAACCAACCGCCTAATTTTAACTGATTATTCTGTATCGCCATAATATTAACCGGGAACGTGATCGATTCTTCAGTGGAAAATTGCCATTGACCGTGAGTTACGGGTAATTTAAGTATTCTCTTGGTTGCAGACTGAACCAGAATTTGAGAATCATCCGTTGCTTGGTATAACGTTTTAAGTTGATAGCGATCACGAGATAGTGAAAACAGCGCCAACGTTAATTGACTTGTTTGGCTATCGGGCTCTGCAATTGCACCACCGAGAGGGAAATCGGGCCGATTATCTTTGCGACTGGTCGTGAGTTCCCATTGTCGCTTATTGCCTGTCATATTGATTATTGAGCTACGTTGGCCGGGCACATTTATTGGGCTGATAAAGCCAATACCGGCATCACCAAAACGTTGTTGTAATAAAGAGCGGAGTTTGCCAGTAAAAAAGTCTGCGGCAGTATGGGAATCACCTATTTGAACAAAATGCAGTTGATTATGACGGCTGTTGTGAAGTTTATCTACCAGTAAAGTGAGATTGGGTTCACCAAAGTCTGTTAACTGCTGGTTTGCTTTTGCCGACTGTTGCGTTGACAATGGTTCTGGCTTTTGTTTATGGCATGATATCAGACTTAAAGAGAGCGTGATGACCAGACCAAGGCCGATAGAGTGATATCGCCGCAGGAGTTGTTTAAGTCTTTCCATTATGTTTGGCTGGTTCCTGAATAAATTCAATCAATGAGAATATATTGTCCGAGATAGTTTGCTGGCCTTTCAAGCTAAAATGTATACCATCGCCGCTTCTGAGTTTAATTTTGTTACTATTGTCACCAATATAATCAGAATAATCATCCGTATGGTATTTAAAAATGTCGTTAACAGAAACGTAGATTTCCCCGGCTTTCGCTACTTCTGATTGATACAATGATCTTAGATATTCCATATTAGCAGAGAGTTTTTTCTGTCGCATATTGGGAGGGCCAACCCAGATAACATCAGCTCCGTGGTTACTTGTTTCGGTAAGGATCATGTCGATACGTTGGCGATAGAGGTTTTCCCAATCAGGACTTGCGAATTTCAGGTAGGTGCTTCCATGTTTTGGTGGCATATCCCAGGGGTCATTTGGCCCCAGGAAGATAACAACCAGCTTGATATCGTGGTTAGCTTCCAATGCCTTATTGATAGTTTCCGGCCAGTTAAAAAAACCGGGGTAAGCAAGCCCAGTACTTTGTTTGCTGAGATTAATACTTGCAATACCGTAATCCTGATAGAGCCGACGTTTCAGATGGGGGGCAATGCCCTGCATCATTGAGTCTCCGGTAAAAAGCACTTTATCCTTGGCTGTCAGCGTCACATTGGTTTTGGTGATAACTAGACTGGAATGAACATTATTGCCTGAATTGTGGAACACCGATGAACCGACAGAATTAGTATGAGGGGATTTTTGTAATAATTCAGGGAAAGTTGCCGGAAGATTTGCTATAGGAGAGGTATAACCACCTAGGAGTCTCAGCCCGATCTGAAAACCTGCGGGAAGGATGATATTCGCTTCCAAGGAAGTTGGCTGATAATTGTCACTGTTATTGCCGGTAGTATGTAAGATGAACGCTTCTCCCGCAGCGAGTAGGCCTTGTTCCAGATTATCCCCTAAATCCCAGAGTGGGTTACCTTGTAAGGCTGCCCACAGGCTTTGCTGGTGGTATTTCTGTTGCCAGAATCTATCCAGTGAACGATGATTCAGCCAGATTAACAGTAGACTGGTTAATACCACGATAAAAATGACTTGCCCGGCAGTTTTTAAATTGGATTTGAATTCAGAAATTAGCATAGATAAATCCTGGCATTCCTTGTGGTGAAAGCATAAATACTAAAGTCAGAATAATCGCTAATGGTATTGGGTAGTATCTCCATGAAATCTGAGAATGAATTTTCCCAACGGCTATTTTTAGATTAATCAGCCACGGATAAATAATAAAGAGTCCCCAGAACATCAGTAACAACCCACCGTTGGCTATTATCGAGTGAAATAAATCTGTTGATATCAATTGATTTAATAATGTCAGGGCATCATCCAGAGTAGGGCAACGGAAGAAAATCCATGCCAGACAGACAAAGTGAAAAGTGGTCACTCTGGATAAAAATGAGGTTACTGGATTTTTGGGCGTGTTTTCGTTTTTTTTGTTTTTTGAAGAAAATAACTGATATTTAACATTGAGGATAATTAATCCTAACCCATGAATAGCTCCCCAGATAATGAAGTTAATTCCGGCACCATGCCATAAACCGGAGATGACCATAGCGGCAAACAAATTAAGATTTTTACGTATAAATCCTTGCTTATTACCGCCAAAAGAAATGTAGACATAATCACGGATAAATTCAGATAAACTAATATGCCAACGGCGCCAAAAAGCTTGTAAGTTTTCCGCCAGATAAGGGGCATTAAAGTTTTCAGGTACCCTGAATCCGAGGAGTAGCGCTAACCCGGTAACAAGATTGGTATAGCCAGAAAAATTACAATAGATATGCCAGGCATAGGCATAAATACCAACCAGGATTTGCCCGGCATTGTAGCTGGCAGGGTCATCAAAAACTGGGTTTACATAATTTTCGGATAGATAAGAGCTGAACAGGAATAGTTTAGTTATTGCCAGTGCAA
Organism: Photorhabdus tasmaniensis; assembly: GCF_011189505.1. Classification (GTDB taxonomy): domain Bacteria; phylum Pseudomonadota; class Gammaproteobacteria; order Enterobacterales; family Enterobacteriaceae; genus Photorhabdus; species Photorhabdus tasmaniensis. The sequence continues at coordinate 122,065 of NZ_PUJU01000010.1, read as the reverse complement.
TCAGCAATATTGCTCTTGATGGTTCAATGATCACTCTTGATGAAATCTGTATTTGGGGTAAAAAATCTTTAGCTCGGTTTATTGGTCCGGCAACAATACTGGGAAAAAAGCAGAGGTATAAAACGACATCAGGGAATGATGCTTGGGGAATTTCTTTTCTTGTGACAGAAACGACATAGCTGACGGAATGAAATACATAGAAAGATAAACCTAAAGGCAGTAGTAATGTTAGTATGGGTAAATCTATGGATAAACCAAATTTGGCAAACGCTTGTTGCAGGCTTTCCTGAAAGAAAGAGTAATATTTGAATGCAGTGAAGCATCCCAGAATACCTATCGTCAGAATGGTAAATGTGATACGGTCGGATAGAAATTTGCCAGCTATGTTTGTTAAAAGATAGATAAATAGCGTATAGCCAAATAAGATGCCGGCGAAAAGTGGATTAAAAGAAAAGACAAACAGATAACTTGCGATTATCAACAAGTAGTTTTGTGCTTTCGCGCTTTTTTGTAGCATCCAATACAAGAGAAAGAGGCCAACAAAGGACCCAAGAAACTCAAAAGAAAAGAAATTCATATTAAACTCTGGCTCATCATCTTGTCGCAATACAAGGGTAATAATGAGCGATATTATAATATCTAATCTAAATATTCTATCAATGAGAAAGACATGTTGGTGAACGTAAAAAATCATCCGCTTCATACCTTTGTTATGAAACGGATAATTTTGGCTTCTGGGGCTATATCTGTGGGTTCATACTTATTTGACACCTTCGTTATGGTCGTTTTTAGCGAACTCTTGTGCTTGGGTAATAAGCCCTTTGTTGCTGTTAAACACTTTATGCAGGTAGCTGTTGTAAGTAGAACCTAATTGTGAATATCCTTCAAGATTATCAATCAGTTTGCTGGTATTCAGCGATTCCTGGCTGTTCCTCTGTTTAGCGCGTGAAACACGTAATGATTCATAAGCGTTATGGGTATTCATATTTCTCATATAGGCTTCGACAGAATCATTGATAGTCGGATAGGAGGAATAACCTTTTATCTTACCCCGGGTCTTCTTACAGTTGTTACCGCAACGCATACCAAACAAGTTGTTATTTTGTTGTGCAAGTTTAGACGTTCCCCAACCAGATTCTGTTGCCGCCTGAGTTGCGACAAAATGGGTTGGGATGATGTCAACACGGCTCAGTAGCTTGTTCCAGTTAACTTTTTTAGGCGAGCTGCTACAGCTCACGTTGTAGTTTTTGCAAATACGTTGCAGGAACCTGATATCCTGAGTGGACCAATGTTTGGCTTTCTGGTGTTCCAGTAACCATTTCCGTTCCTGCATAATTCGTTGATTGTGTTTATCAATTACAGGGACAACTACATTTAAAAACGCTTTCTTACGTGGGATGCCCGAAGGGTATTTTCGCAAATCTGGCAAATTGCTTTGTGCGCCATTGTGAGAATACTCCATGCTTTTAGCGGTGCTGGTTGATGCGTGACTAAAAGCGGAAAACAATAGTGAAATAAAGAAAGCGAAGATGGCAGTTGTCCTCGTCGTTTGAGAGGGCATTGCTTTTCCTCGTTTGCTCTGAATAAAAAACAACCTAATGCTAGCAAAATAAATCCAGCATAGCCAGAGTTATTAGTAATTCATAAATTTATTTTCTGTAATGAAAGTTGTTATTTTGCTAATTTATTCTATAGTTTTTTATTAATTTATAGATGGTTATCTGTCATTGTTGTACAAAACGTTGCTTTCCTGAACCGGGCTATTCATCAGGTATAATAATGATTGTTTTGTTCATTTCATGCCTGAGAGATTTTTTCTAAAAGAAAAATGATCTGTAAACCAGCTGGTAGAGTATCCAAAATTATTGAACTCAGTTCGATCCCATTTATTTACAGTACTGCCAATCGTAAAAACACCGCAGCGAGTAATAAACTAATTGATATTAATATTGCCGCTATAAGAATAAGTATCATTTTCATAAAAAGATAACCTGTTACCGATATGGTTTTTCCTCTGTGAGTTAAAGTTGAGCTGTATCTGTCAGATTTGAGTTGATTTTATAATATACCCATTATCATTGGTTTGGCGCGATGCAGGATATTCGATATGGTTCTGAATGTTAAGTTAAAATAAGTAACAATGTGTTACAATTATCTGTTTTGGATAGATGTTATATATAACACAATAATATAGGGATATATGAAAATAATGGTTTTTTAATGATTTGTTTGTCTATAATATAAATATCTATCTCTTGGTTTTTATATCGGTAGTGTTTTTTTGAATATAATTTATATTTTTTTGCGAACGAATAATTTGTGTTTATTATATTTTTGTGTTGAATATAAATATGTCAATGTCTAATGACTTGTTTTTTTATCTCTTTATTTTTTATTTATACCTTTGATTTTAAACTGATTATTTTATTTTTAATATGTTTAATTTTATGTTTTTTTATGTTTTTTCATTATTATTTGTATTGTTTTTTTGCCTGATTGTTATCCATTTTATATATTTAAATGTAAAGGTTTTTATGAGTTTTTTCATGTCTTAAATAAAAATTAAAGATATAGATTTTGTATTGTTTTTTTATACTTTTGGTAAATGATGATATGTTTTTTTCTATTTTTCAGATAATCGTACCACTTTATTAGGAAATTAAGTGAGTATGCGTGATTATCTAATATTATAATTATCATTATGTTACATAAGTTCTGAGTAAGTTGTAAATGTAAATAGCTTTTCTTTCAGAAACACTTTGTTACACATTATTACTTATTGAAACATAAATTTTTGGTTGAGCCGAGAGATATAGAGGACATTTCCCTTGCCTTCGGGTTAATTGTATTCAAAGTTCAGAACAGACGTTGCTTTCAATTCCCCTGCTATGATGTTTTGGGGATCATAAACGTGGTAGTAAGCATTAAAATCGATTGTAAAGTGTTTATCGATAACGTTGCCGGCATTTTTGCTGAATAACTCTGTTGCTCCGCGAGAGGAAGATTGCGAAGCGCTGAAAATTATGGGTGTTGAATTACCTTGTTGAGAGACACGGATACCAACGCCTTTAGCGGCACCTGCTTTGCTATCAATTAACGTTTGGTTGTCGTTTGGTAGTAAATTATTACTGCTTAGGTAGGCTTTAACTGAACGTGAGGTTTTACCGTTTTTGAGATAATCGCAGGCAAAGTTGAGTGTAAAAGGTGTTTCTCCTCTATTTGTTCCGTTAAGTAGTGCCGTGCGGTTAACTTTCGGCAGATTCACGGTTAATCCCGCATTTGAGAAGTTACAAGTTGTCTCTTGACGATCAAAAATCATGGTGACCGGTTGATAATAGATATCTTCAGAATGAGTTGGCCACACCCAGGTGAGCATAAAGGTTAGGAAATCTGTAGCAAAACGAACAATGGCGTCAAGGATCCCTAGATTAGTGGTGTCCATTGCAATAACAGCTGTTTTTAATGTTGCATTATTGCCGGAAAAGACGTGAATATTATTACCGCCGGGTCTGCCATTCAGTAGCTTAACATTAAGCGTAAATTGTGCCTGTAATTTGCTGGCCGGATATGTCATATTACTGTTTCCCAGACTAATAGTACCGCTGGGAGAAAGATCTGTGATAGCCACTTCTACATAATCTTTACCACCATTGAATCCCAAAACAACCTTGTTTCTGGTAAAAGGAGAACCATTGGCAACGGAGTTTTGTTTCCATAATGCGTTTCTAGTACATGTAAAATAGCCGGAATACCGGGTGTGCAATAGCCAAGTTTCATTACTGTTCAGATAGAGATTATCTGTCATATTAATTGTGATTGCCGGTGCGGTTATTGCATGATTGGGTTTACAGTCCGCATAAGCGATACTGCTGCCACCCAGAGTAATTAAAGCCGTCAGATACAATAGCTTAAGTTTCATTATTTTTTCCCCTAATGGCAAATATTGGCGGTTGAATCCATTTCAGGTTGTGGATTGTTTATTATGCAGCTCTTTTCGCCTGACTGACCGATACGGACATAAACTTGCTGTGGTAATTTCTCTACTCGCAGGAAAACCATACTACCCTGACCAATATATCCCAGGCTGTTACCTTCTGAATCGACAATTTCAGTACCAAAAGGCAGAGGTTTACCATTGGTTTGAGTGGCGTAGAAAATAAAAATTTTCCGCTGGTCTGTTTTAAATCCGAGATGGGTAATGGCACCGGAATAGGGCGCAACGTCTCTGATGTTACCGATAAGTTCAGCCGCCCCTTCTGGTACTTCACTGGTATCGAGCATGATGGCGTTTTTACGGTAAGGAGAAAGATAAGGTATCAGCAACTTACCGCTGTTATTGGTTACCATGCTTTTATCACCATTTACAGAAGCGTTAACGGTGCCTGGTGCGTCAATGATTGCGAAGGTTTCCCCAACTTGATTTGCGGCTAGAATTCCACCCCGGTAAGCGACTAAACTGCCTGTTGCACCCATCCCCATCTGGCGATAATCCTTGGATTGGCTATAAGAACTATTCAGTGTGGAAGCGGATGTTTTATAGGTCAGATTTGCACTGGTTGTTGTGGAACCACTTTTCTGATCTGAAATATTGACGTGGTAATTCAGGCGGTTGTTCTGGCCTGCGCTGCCACTCAATCCCAAGTCACTGTTGTTGTAATGCTTGTCATTGATTGAGATATTACTTGTCAGATAGGCTGGAGAGTCAAACAGCTCAAAAGGAACAGACAGTGTCAGATAATAGCGCTGCTCCTCTTTATTCTCTGTTTCATTGATATTGTATCGGACACGGCTTGCCGTCAGGGTATAATTGATTTTCCCCAGACTGTTGGAATACCCCATTTGATACTCTCTGTTTTTGTTCTTTGTTCCCCAATAATCACGGAATGTTCCTGAAAGAAAAAGTGAACCCGCACCGTTACCAAGACTCTGGTTCAAATTGATATTGAAGGTATTTTTCTGGTGAGAATAGTATTGTTGGTTATATCCGTTGCTTATCCAGTCATGTAGATTAATGGCATCGATCAGGTTCAGATAGTTTTTAGTTGAATAGCGATAAGCTGCCAGAGAGAAATTCGTTCCTGTTTGTGGAATATAGCGGCTATAAGACATTTTGTAGCTCTGGCCTTTCATCGTTGGGCTATTATCAAATTTGGCACTGGATCGTGAAATATCAAGTGAGATAGCGCCAATTGGTAGGTTAAAACCACTGCCTAACAGCAATGAGTAATAATCTTTACTGATGATGGTGCCGGTATAACCTGTCAGGACATTATTAAAGCCATATTGATAGCTGGCTTGGAAAAAGTTTGGTTTATAACGACTATTGGCGATTTGTGTTTTACCTGCGCTGATATCGTATTTGCCAAGACCTTCTTTCATCATATTAGGAACAGATGAAAAGGGAACGGTAAAGCTGTTGGTACGCCCTGTCGCTTCTGTGACTTCGACAAATAAATCTCCACCCGAACCTGTTGGTAAAATAGTATCAATGGCAAAGGGGCCAGGTGGTACATTGCCTTGATAAATAACAATATTATTCTGAGAGATTTTTACCAGAGCGTTAGTTTGTGCAACTCCCCGGACGATAGGGGAAAACCCTTGCCAGGCATCGGGGTACATGCGCATATCTGTTTTCAGGTTGATACCCCGGAAACGGAAAGAATCGAATAGATCACTTGATGTATAGCTATCACCAATGCGAAGTTCTGCGTTAATTGATGAAATGCCCCGTTGCAGATAACGGGTATTATGATTCCATTTATTGCCACTTGAACGTGTATAGTAATAAGAGGATTGATCACGTAATTGCCAGCCAAATAGGTTCAAACCGCTATTAAGTGACACGTAAGCATTATCTTCATTCTCATAGTGACTGTTCTGTTTATTCCTGTTTTGAGTATGGTAATAGTTGGCATTATAGGAAAGCATTGCGCCTGGAATTCCTCTGTCCCAGAAGGCAGGATCGATATAACCTTTCAGTTCATTTTTAATATAAGCTTGAGGAACGACCAGATGCAGGCTGAGTTTAGGAACATCAAGATTAGCTTTTCCCTCATGTATTATTTTAGTCAGAAGAACTTCACCTTTAGATAAATTTTCTGTTGTTAATTGATTTATATCAATTTTTATCCCCAGTCTCGGCAGATCTTCCGTTAATAAGTAGATGTCTTTGCCATCGTTTTGGATATTAATATCAAATCGTCCTTTCCAATCATTATTCAGGTATATATCAATATCGTAGTGGCCGGCGGGGAGTCCTGAAGCAGCAGAAAATCGGGATAAATCCGCTTTTGCAGATTCGCCGGCCAGAAAACTAGTATTAAATGTTGCGGCATAACATAAGCAATCTGTATACAGGATAGTGGTGATGATCAGAGTTAACGGGCTAACTTTTTTTCGTATCATGTTCTATGCTATGCCAGTAATATCACTGTTGAAATGGTAAAGTTAATTTATTTATAGCACCAAAATCATCAACAATAGCCAGAATTAATTTGTCTCCTGCTTTTACTTTTTCATTGGTACTGAATGAATGAGAAGAGAACGGTTTGATGATGGTTCCTTCGTTTAATAAATTAGGTTGCGTATTGGAAGATTTAAGACCGACGATATTCAGGATATAGGGTGATGAATTTTCCAATTTTAGTTGGTTGGCATCGCGTTTTAATGCAACATGCTGTTCGATCTGTTGAGGTGAAATAGAGAGCTTTTCGGGCCGGTAGAGAAATTTGATCCGGGTACGAATAGCAATCTGCATGACGTTTTTATCGGCAATGTTTTCTGCAATGGGGGGAATATCCAGAACATTTAAATAAAATAGCGATTCACGATCAGTAGGTAGGGTGCTATTAGTGTGCTTTATTCTCAATTGCTGGCCGTTATTGCCATCAACTTTAACTACTGGGGGAGTGAGCAGAAAGGGGACTTTAGCTGTTTCTGGTGTTGAATTAGGATCGCCATCATCTATCCAGGATTGTACCAGAGAAGGTTGATCGCCTGTATTTAATAATTGAACAGATACCTCTTTATTACCGGACAGATAAATAACCCGGGTTGTATTAATAACGATATTGGCATGTGCAGATAAAGCTATTACCGAGAATAATGTAGCTAGAAATAATTTCTTCATAACGTTATTTTCGTCAAAGTAAATAAGCCTATTTGGATAAATAGGCTTTATTTGTTGTAGTAAATGATTATAAATAAGCAACGTGATAAGTCACCGTTGTTATTACTTTACCGGGTTCCGCATCAGCAGTGCCTACTTTATAATATTTCGCATAGAAATCGATAATTTCAGGCGCTGGAGTAGAGCCCTTGATTCCTGTATCAAAAGCTTTATTCAGTATGATCGGGGTATTTTCTTCTGCATATTTAGCAATGGCGATACCTACGTTTTTAGGTTTGCCACTTGCATTCAGTTCTTGGTTCATCAGGTATTTACCATCGTTAGCAATGGCGTGTGCTGATGAGAAGTGGATTTTCAACATGGAGGTTGCTGGGTCGAAACCAACTGCATTGGACTGGCAGTTAGAAAATTCCAGTGAAAACGCTTTCTTACCAAAATCAATCAAGCCTTCTTTTTGTCCGGCTTGGGCGACTGAGATAGGTGCCAATACTATTGTCAGATTAGCTGAGACACCACCGTTAATAGTACAAGTGGCGTCAGTAACTGCACCTGAGAAATGTAATGTACCGCCGGCAGAATTATCAGCCGCAACAGCAGAGCCTGTAAAAATAAGCGCGGCGGCAGTGGATAATGCTAGTTTATTCATTTTTCCTCTCCAGGAGTAGGGATATCTTTAATTGATCTTATCAGGGGGCAAAGATAGGGGCCCTGAATCCCCTAATACATTAGAAAGATTTAAAAATAATGCCTGTATCTATCTATAGAATGAGTTTGATTTTATAAGTTTAAAATAAAAATCAATATATTATATGGTTGAAAATAACTCGGTAACTTAAGCTGGCTTGAGTGAATTTAATTTTTTATAATGTAACTTATTATTTTATCTACTTAGATGCAGCTGATATTGTTCATGCATGTTTATAACTAGGGAATATACATTATAGACAGGTTTGATTTATTTAAGAAGGCATTTGCATTATTTAAGTCAAATTAAGAATAAACCTCTTTTTACATCGTAAAAGTAACAAAAATACTCTATTTTTGAATATATTTCGGAATTATAATCTGTTTGTTTTGGTATTTTTGCATTTTATTTCTGTTTGTGTTTGTGTTTGTGTTTGTGTTTGTGTTTGTGTTTGTTTTGTTAGTTAATGTTTTTGTGATTTTTTTATTTATTTTTTAAATGTTGTTTAATATTAATTATTTTATATCATCTGGTTATTGGATTTTTATCTTTGTAAATATTTCAATACGATTTTTTTATCTTATGAAATAATGTCTTGTTAATGCGAGCTTTTCTTTGTTGACTGTGATTGGTATGGTTTTTTTATTATAGATGATGTTGATTTTATATTGTGATGTGACATTATGATAATAATCAATTATAGTTAAATGGGATTATTATTTGAGAAATAGTAATCTAAGGTTTTTTTCCTCTTTGTGAAGAGGAGCAGTTAGTAAAAATATATGGGTCAATAATTTTCTTGCTGCTCTTTCGCTTTTTCTGCTAATTGTGGGAAATCAAGAACAGTCCAGTAGCGTTCTGGCACTGGAAGCTCTTTCATTTGGTGGCTGGGCCACAATTGTAATTCGGCCAATTCAGATAATATGTAGCCAGAATATTGTTGTGGCAAAGTAAGCCTGAGTGGATATTGCTGCTCTGACGGTACCCTATTCGGTGTACGATCGCTGTGAGTATGATAATCACGTTGAAGAACTAAGCGCTTATCAGGCACACGACGTTTACTGTCCCACCAGATACCATCGATCTGTTCAAACATTTTCCGGGTTTCATCAGAGGAGAGGGCTTTCAGTTCATGCAGTGCAGGCGGCAAAATAGCTTGCATTGATAAGCGGTATTGCTTCATTGAAGGTACTTGTCCTGCCAATATCAATGAAAGGGAAAGACGCGCGCCCAGCAAATTAGAGTAGAGATCTTCAGGAGAAAACGCAGAGACTTTTTCAGAAAACCCCGGTACAGATTGGTAACCATACCATTGGGCAATTTCATGCCATGCGGCAAGTTCAAAAGCCAGTTTTACCGCCAGATAAGCACTTAGGGTATAACGTTGTTCGATCGCAGTTGGTGGTGTGAATTGATAAAACTGGATGCGGCGTGATGCTAATTCGTTGCCTAATTTTATTTGCCACTCTTCCCCAAGACGAGGCCAAATTTGGCTGAACAGAAAAACGGCATTATCAGCCGTATCCCGCACATGGGAAATATCAATGAATCCACCTCTGCGAGTATATATTATTCCTACTTTTTCATTACTGATTCCTGTTAATGAAGCGACGGTGCCAAAAAAGCTATTGTTATAATGATGTTCGCCAAGATCATCGGCATCCAGCACATTAGCTATTTGATAAAAAGGGACTGGAATAGCCAATAATTGTGTTTTCAAATCATAACCAAAAGCACAGCAGGCTCTTAATCCTTCGGGAGAGCGGATTGGGTCAAGAGCAGGCCATGCACGGGTTGCTTCGGCGGTTGTTTCACTCTTGAGATCAGGTTGTACTGGAACAATTGGTGAAAAAGTTCCCTGACATCCTGCAACTAAAGTTAGAGCAGCAATCCATAAACGCAATTTCAAAAAGCCTCTCCCACCTGAAAATAAAATCCGTTGCTTTTTTTACCGATCCCAAAGTCCAGTCTTACATTCATTTTAGGTTTGAATTCAAAGCGATATCCTGCCCCAACGGTGGGGAGCCAGTTTCCTGAGCCAATATCTTCGGCGTAATGGCTCATGGTGCCAGCTCCCGCCCACAAGACAAATCCGTGTCGCCAGTCCAGTTTGCGTCGATATTCCAGTTGGGTGCTGATAACATTTTTGTCCCGGTACCTTCCTTCATAATATCCGCGCATCCGGTTACTGCTACCTAGCATCGACAGCCTATTCCACGGCACTTGACCATCAGCGAAACGGCCATGATTATTGAATGCCAGTACTGATTTTTCATTTAATTGGTAATAGATGCTGTATTGCATATCAATGGTGTTAAACCGGCGGTCACTGCCTAATGCCGGGGAAAAATGGGTGTGGGTAAGATCAAGAACTTGTCCCCGATGAGCGTTAGGCAGAAAATCACGCGTATCATAACTGAAATAGGCACTGACACCTGAACTTAATATGGATTGTCCGTCCTTTTCTGCGGCGAATAGTTTTTTCGCGCCATTATCAGGATTTTTGGCGTATAGCGATGAAAAATCCCAGCCAGCGCCCAAATAGGTGGAATCAGCAACCCGATAGAGCACTCTGGGTTGCAGGCGTAGTTCCTGTGATCGGTATTTTTCTTTATTATCATCTACCTTACCTGCGTCATATCCGCTTCCCCAGTAATAGGTAGGAACGTTATTCAGTGTGCCGGAAAGAAAAAAACGCCATTGATCATCAGCAAAAAAACTGTAGTTATCAAATGTGAATCCAAAAGCACCTGTTGAAGAGGCAAATCCATTCAGGGAAAGGGAAGAGATTTGGCTGGTATGGTCGTGATCATCTGGCCGGTAAAGCCCAACGACGGCAACACCGATGCCAGCACCTAATTCAGGGGTATAAAAAGGACCAGGCAAAATGCCCCAGTCAATGGCTTTACTGTTGTCATAGGTATTACTGCCACCTAATTTTTCCAGCCAGCCGTCGATTTTTTCCCTGCTAAGTGGCAATTGACCATACGAGAAATCAGAAATAAAAAAGCTGGCTAAAGCCAGCCCATATAAAGTACAGCGGATTTTCATTAAAAGCGGAACTCACCTGAAATATAGCAGCTGTTACGTTTGTTAAAGCCAATTTCAGTCAGTAAATTGAAATTGCGCGTGACTTCCAGCCTTGCTCCAACGGTATTATTCCAGCGGGAAGCAACATGCTGTTTTACTTTGAACTTCATACTATCGTAATCATCAAATGCACTTACCAATCTGTCAAACATGGGGGGTAAATTCAGATTACTGATATTGCCTTCAAATTCCTGAGTAATTCTTTGGTACATGCCGCCGGTCCATACCTGTAATTTGGTATTTCCTTGCCCTGGGATGATTGGCTGGAATATAAATTCATAACCAATACGTGGCGTGACGACCAAGGCGTTGATTTTACCATCGAGAATATCCAAATTGGTGTAGGTATAGTTGGTATCAAACGTACCGAAGAACTGGTTGTAACCCCCCGCGAGAGTCAAACCGCCACCATAGGTTTTACCTTTAAAATCCAGTGCGAAGGGAATATCTTTCATTCCAGGAACAGTAGAACCAAGAAAGCTGATCCCCTCAATATTGGTTTTCGATGTACCCTTTGTCCAACCATAAACGCCATAAATATTCAGAAAAGGCAGAACCCAAGTATCTAGCTTGAGCATATGCGATTCATTCTTTTCTCTGGTTTTGCCTGTTTTAATTCCCAGTATGTCTTCAAATCCAGGGGTGTCCGGTATAATAATTTTAATTTCATCTACGACGATATTTTGTCGCATATTCATATAACCGTAACTGGCACCAAAAGGCTCCGGTAAGTCATAACCTCTGGCTCTGGCCTCATCACCCCAAAGAGGAAGTACACGTGATTCCTGTTTATTTGGTTTTCTGGATAAACTACCATCGGCAGTCGTTTGACTTCCACCGGACTGGCTGACAGAAAGAGAAAGAATGGGGCGGTCATCCGCATAGCTATAAGGGATTGCCAGACATGATGAAATAACAGCTAACTTACTAATATCAAAAAGTTTCATAATAGAAAACTCGGTTTGCGAGTAGATAGATTAAGGTTGTTGATGTCCCATCATCATTTTCAGAGTACAGAAGCACCGGCAAACTATCACAAGTTTTATGGATAATAAATATCATAAGGTGCTGAAAACTATAATTTTACTGTACGTTTAATGAGCGGACTTGTTTTTTCCAGGCAAAGATAAAAGGAGCATGGTTATTACACCACCGATTAATCCCCAGAATGCAGCACCTACGCCAAGTAGTGTTACGCCGGAAGCGGTGATTAAAAATGTGATTACCGCCGCATCCCGTTGTTTCTCATTCTGCAATGCCTGGAGCAGGCTGCCAGAAATTGTGCCAAGTAAAGCCAATCCGGCGATGGTATGAATAAGAGCAGTGGGTAGTGCGCTGAATAACATGCTGATTGAGCCACCGAACAGGCCAGCGATCAGGTAAAACACACCCGCAGCGGCAGCGGCCATATAACGGCGATTAGGGTCGGAGTGGATTTCCGGACTCATACAAATAGCGGCTGTAATGGCGGCAATACAGACGGAAAAGCCACCAAAAGGAGATAAGATCAGTGCGATCAGCGCTGTCCAGCTTATCAATGATGAAACCGAGACTTGATATCCGGCGGCTTTCAGTGTGGCGATGCCGGGCGCATTCTGAGAGGCCATTGTGACAATGAAAAATGGGACGCCTACACTCAATAATGAAGAGAGTGTGAAACTAGGTGCAATAAATTCAGGAATAGCAAAGGCGACAGCTGATTGTTGTTCAAAATGAATATCGCCCTGTAAAGAGGCGATAATTAGCCCTGATAACAGGGTTAACACAATGGCATAGCGGGATAAATATCTGCGTGTTAGCAGATAAGTCAGACACATTCCGGCAGTCAGTACAAAATTGACTGAAAACGAAGAAAAGGCATCAAGGCCAAAACGCAACAAAATTCCAGCCAGCATTGCTGCGGAAAGTGCCTGTGGAATATAGTTCATCAATCGTGCAAACAGGCCGGTAATACCACATAACAAGATCAGGGCAGAAGCAAAGATAAATATACCAATGGCTTCATTGATTGATGTTCCTGGCATGGTTGTCACCAGCAGCGCTGCGCCTGGCGTTGACCATGCAGTAAGGACTGGTGTGCGGTAATAAAGCGATAGCCCCAGCGAGCTGATACCCATGCCAAGTCCCAGCATACTCAGCCAGCCACCGATCTGCATGGTTGTGGCTCCTGCGGCTTCCGCCGCCTGAAAGATAATTGCCGCCGAGCTGGTATATCCAACCAAAACAGCGACAAATCCGGCTATAATTGCCGGAAAAGAGAGGTCGCGCAGGGAAATTGTATGGTGCATCGTGGTCTCCATTTAAATTATTTTGGTTAAAAGAATCTGAATTTGTCTATAATTTAGCAATTGCCCCGTAAACCCTCTTTAGGGCGGGGAGCAGTTACTACTATTGTAAAGACAAGTAAGCCATCGGATGAATTCCTTGTCGAAAGATTTGCGGCTAAAATAACTATTTTTATAATTAATTCTTGGAGCCTGCCCAATGGAAAACTTTGTTCGCCCTGTTTTAACGTTACCGGATAGTGCGGAACGATTATTATTGCACTCTTGTTGTGCTCCTTGCTCTGGTGAAGTGATGGAAGCGTTACATGCTTCTGGTATTGATTACACCGTCTTTTTCTATAACCCTAATATTCATCCAAAACGGGAATATTTAATCCGCAAAGAAGAGAATATCCGCTTTGCAGAACAACACAATGTGCCATTTGTGGATGCGGATTATGACAGCGACAACTGGTTTGAACGCGCTAAAGGCATGGAATGGGAGCCGGAAAGAGGTGTTCGCTGCACGATGTGTTTTGATATGCGTTTTGAGCGCACTGCTTTGTATGCTTATGAAAACAATTTCAGCATGATCTCAAGCTCTTTAGGTATTTCCCGCTGGAAAAATATGCAGCAAATAAATGATTGTGGAATACGGGCTGCAAGTCAGTATCCGGGGGTTAAATATTGGGACTACAACTGGCGTAAGCAAGGTGGCTCTGCCCGGATGATTGAGATCAGTAAACGGGAAAGATTTTACCAGCAGGAATATTGCGGTTGTATCTATTCATTGCGTGACAGTAATAAACACCGTAAGTCTCATGGGCGGGATATTATCAGAATTGGTGTGAAATATTATGGTGATGACGATACAGAAGGTGCTTGTTAAACCATTTACTTTAATATGTTGAGAGGGGGGGATTTGTCCCCCCTGAATTTACGACTATTACACTGTCAAACCCGTGTTATAACCATTTATCGACACCACCATGATGGGAACAAGTTCCTCTACGATGTTGGCTGTAACTGAAAGAACCATCTCTACAGCGTGCGGTTGCCTCAGATGCGATGGGAGAACTCAGTGGGTTTTCTTTGCTTCTTTTGTCGCTTTATGATGCGGATGTTGTTTGCCTTCTTTAGAAGTGGCTTTGCCTGATTTAGTTTTCTCCATATGGGAAGGTGTAACCTGAGTATCCGAAGATTGGGTTGCAGATGTGGTTGGTGCGGCTAATACTGCGCCAGAGAATAACAGTGATAATGCAGTTATAGATAAGCCTAAACGTGTCATGATAATTTTCCTGTGTTTTAACTTTGTTGTTTCATTTGCTGGGATACATTTTTAGCGCCTGCCTAACAAGCTACTTGATATTCCAGATTTGTTTTAATGCATAGTGAGTATACGTTTGTGATCATTAATTCAGCAAATTTAAGATAATACTTTTTTATGGTTTTTTATAATTTGTTGAAGAACCGTTGAAGTTTTTTGGCATGGTTTGCCTGATAACAGGGATCGTCGGTTTAATGGCAATGGTTTTTTATGGTTGATTAATGAGCGATTGTTTCAGGCGATGTCGTTAATAACCGGACATTCATTGGCATAGCTAATGTGGCATGCTTTGTTGGTCATTGACCAATCTATTGTTCGACTGTTTTTCGTCAGTGTTTAGGTTTGTCTCCCTGTATCTTGTGCCAGTGAATTATAGAGAATAGTCATGTTTACGAAGGAATAATTCATTGCCATACTTACAAAGAAAAATGCCAGACTCTTATTAAGTGTACACTATGGGAGATATATAATGACAAATGGCATTAAGTTGTAGAAATAAATAGTTATCTCCAAGGGGTTCTTTCTGCAATAATTAAAATAAATATAATTTAGGGGGATCATCCTATAATAATGTTTTTTATTTAGATGGGGTGGAATATTATTACAACTAATTCTATGTCATTTGTGGACAACGGTTAAAACTACACTATTATTAAATTGATGCATTGAAATAATTAATGCGAATTTAGCCGTTCAGTAACTACATCACAGTGGATAGTAACACGCTGAATATATTAACGCTCTATTAGGGAAAAACGTATACCGTTCATGATGAAAAGGCAATGAAACGTCATGGTAACTCATTGGCTGTAGTCAGAAAAGTAATGTTAACCAAGTGGAGATAGATGTATGTCTAAATACAAATTAAACCGATGTTTATTAGCAAGTACGGTATTATATTCTTTCATGTCAGGAAATGTTATTGCCGCCAATCCTAAAATAACTGCATATTATCTGAGTGGGCCTGCTGCACAGGTTGATACTCAAGAATATTATGCCAGCCTGGATAATTTTAAAAAATTAAGCAGAGATATTGCCAAGAACAAGAGTAACTTTAATACGCTGGTGTTGTCTTTTGTCCAGCCTGGTTTGGTTAATTATGAGAAAAACAGCCTGAAATGTTCAGGATTGTTTGGTTATACCTGTATCTCTGGTCAAACTATTAGCACAGGAGAAGCTGAAAATGCCAGGTCTGATTTTATGGCATTAAAAGGTATTATCGCTGATTTAAAATCTCATGGAGTGGGTACTTATATTGCTGTAGGCGGGTGGAACTTTAGTTGTTATCCGAAAATTTATGATATAACCGCCAAGAAAAAAGACGCTTGTGGTAATGAACCGGGTGCGGTCTATGATATTTTCCCTAATCCAATGACTAAAATTCCCCGTTTTGATAGTAGTATTACGGGTAAGGCGGCAGATGATGCATATAGAAATATTGTTAATTTGGCTGCTGATTTAGATGTAGCAGGGATTGATGTGGATTACGAAGAGTTTTGGCATGCTGATATTAATGCCAAAAGCTGGAAATTAACGCCTGACTCAATCAAGGTTCCCTCTAATAACAGTGAAACTCTTATGACATCAACGTTAATGTCAAAGGGGTTAGGTGGTTATGTTTATGATGCGTCAATGAATATTGTCCCTGGCGCAGAAAGAATTCCCCGCGCGATGCCTGCAACCGTGGATAAATTTGCCGCTATTTTAACGTCTTTTTACACCTCAATTAATGCGGTTAAACCATCGCTTCAGTTAAGTACCGCCGGCCCTGCAACTGGGGGTATCCCGAATATGTCCGCTAACTGGGGAACCAACGCGAGGAACAGTGATATTTATGGTGGTGCCTGGTGGGGGGGAAATCTCTATGGTTTGATTTATAATACCGCGCTGAGTTACCCCAAAATTATCAACCGACTCAGCTATATTGGTGTGATGACTTATGATTTGAGTGAAAAAGACTGTGGATTTATCGGCGGAGGTGAAACGTATATTCCTTGTGACCTGCCCGGACAAGTTAAGTATTATTATGGTCAATATATTAACTGGCTTAAATCAGGTAATGAAGTTGTGACTTTCCATGTCAAACTGAAAGGAGCGCGTAATTACGCTCAAGCATCAGTTCAACCGCGAAAGTTATTGGTTTTGCCACCGATTACAGTAGGATTTGAAGTGGGTAAACCTGCAACCGGCAATTTACCGCTCACCAAGGCCAAGCTCAACAGCATATTAGATGGTACGATCAAATACGGTAAAACAGGCCTTATTATGTGGGATCTGTTTAAAAAGGAACGTTATGACGGAAATAATTGGAAAGCTGAGTGGGCAACACCTAATGATGTTTTGTCTATTGCCTGTAAAAAAATAGGACTGACAGGAGAGCATTATCATTGTGATAGCTCTGTCCCGACACCTGAGCCTGTCCCGGCTTTTACCAAGAGAAAAAGTCAGGATTGATGTTTCATTTTTAATTCTGAGGGTATGCAGGTTTCCTTTGAAGGCGACCTGCATGATTATATAAGGGCAGCAAAACATACCGGAAATGCTGAATATTCGTATTTGCAACGATGCCAGCTCAAACTTTTTGGGATGAGCTGGCTATTTCGTTATTGTCTGCCACGCAACAGTGGCCGGCGGGTAACCTGAGATGGCTTATCCATTAACTTCCAATGCTCACTTTCCGAATAGACTCTTCCACTCTTAGGAATAATAGAGCCAACGAGTAAATCAACGTGGTGAGGTTGTAGGCCAAGTTGGTTAAATGCTGCAACATCGACATTCATGGGTGCTGTCGGGAGCTTTTTGTAGTCCTTTTCTAAAATGGCATCTTCTGCAATTGCTTTAAACACTGCGGAAGGTATCTCGAATGATTTTATAACAAACGGCAGTTTTTCTTTGGGGTTTTCAGTTTTTTGCTCGTAAAACTGTAATGCCCGACGTGGGTTGCCGAAATTATAGAATGCAAGATTGCCACTGGATTTACCCTTATTGGCAGCAATATAATTTTTAGAGAAGTGATACCATCCACCTCTCTTCTGCGCCTCGCCTGGCATGGTTTTATTCAGGTAGTCTTCTTTGCCGCCATGTTCGTTATTCCGGTTGGGAATCGCTATTTTCACGCCTCCGGTACCGGTAATCCCGGTATAAAGAAACTTCTCTGATTGTTGCGCCACTTCCACACGATAAACAGTGACGTTTTCAGTTGTTATGCCATGCAGGTTAATTTCTTCAGCCGTTGCCACTTTAGGTTCTGCAAAAGGTAATTCATTAAAGAGAGCCGATGTTTCCCGTTCCTTGGTCGGCCCACGATAAGCTTCATGCCATAAACTGTTCGTGCCTGATATTTTTGGTGCAAGTTCATCGCGTGTACCCAAACTATGCTCGCTAAAAGGTAATTGCTTAAATGCTTCCCGGGTATGCCACTGTTCCGGTGTTAATCCATCCGGATCATGTAATGTCACCGGATTATTCCGAACCATCCTGTAAAGGTTTACCCCATCCGCTGTTCCGGCAGGGTCCGCACTTAGCCATCTCCCTACCCACGGCTGATAATATCGATAACCATAGTAATACAGCCCCGTAGCATCCCGTTCTTTGCCTGAGTAGCGAGTAAATTTGTAACTGGCTTCAGTTTGGTTTCTCACTGCCCACAAAGCCGTACCACCGAATGGATAGTATTCTTCGTGGCTGATAATTATCCCCTTGTGATCCAGTTCAAGCTGGCTGGAACCGGTAAGGTTATCGTAGCTGTAACGTACTTGATTGTTTTTGATATCTGTTGGTGGTTTGGTTTCCCAGTGCAGTATCCGTACTTGTGCGCGACCGGCTTCACCCACGGTAATGACTTGTAAGTCCTGTTTGATGATAGCGCTATCTTGAGTTGTTCGCAGCTCCAATCCTGGCAGATAAATGACTCGCTGTTGGTAGGTGGGGTACCGGGCTTGCTGTTCACTCATTTTCAGTAATCGTATCCCATCGCTGCCATAGCGATACCACTCTTTATTACTATTGATGTTGTTTCCCAGAGTTGATTGTGTCACTTGTTGCAATTGACCGCGAGTGTCCCAGCTCAGATGGTGCCCCTGTACTAATGTATTCTGGTGGCCGCCAGCGTCAAACGAATCATCCACAAGCATTGGATTCTCGGTCAATGTGCTCCACACTGCGCGGTTACTGCGGTTTGAAACCGTTATATTTGTGGTATAGCTGCCTTGGATGGCGGGTGAAATGTGTTGGATTCGCGTCAGATTGCCGCTACGGTCATAAGTATAGGTACGGATATATTTAGTGTAAGTATTGCTGTCAGAAGGCAGAATAGGTGAGGGTAGCGGGTTATTGTGCTGGCCGATATTCGCCATTTCCCGGCCAGTTGCTTCGACTAACTGGTATAGAGAATCATAGCTATAGGTATTCTTCGGTACCACTTTCTGATTGCGCCAGAAACGGGTGGCTTCTGCACTATTACGAATATGAACGACATTACCCACTGGATCATATTCATAGCGTAAATCTTGTAACACTTTATTGTCTAAGATGCGGCGGGTGGTGATGCTAATCAGACGTTGTGTTTCCGGTTCATAAATGTATTCGGTCATCACACCGTTACCATGTACTTCTTGCAGTTTCTGCCCAGCGGCTGAATAATTCAGGGATTTGACGATAATCTGTTCACCCTGGTCTTTTACTGTCAGCTTGCTGCTGTTCAATTGTCCGGCAATATTGTAGGTCAGATGCTGTATATTGCCTTTCGTATCTGTCTGCGTCAGTAACGCGCCAGTAGCGTCAAAGGCGCTTTGTGTGATGTAGGTCTCGCTGTCCAGGCGGCTCTGGTTGGTGTCTTGGTTATCATTTCTCCAGTCTGCCTGATAATTATCGGACAGCAATTGACGGGATTGTGATAAGACGGTCCCGGTTAGTGACCGGCTTTCTAACTGGGTTAGTCCCGCAGTGTCATAGTGATTTACACACTGGCCGACAAGGTTGTGGTCTTTTTCTGCCTGTGTGTTCCGGGACCAGATAAGGCGTTCAGTCACGCGTGCAGTTGCTTTTCCAGATACCTGTTCAGTGACTGATAACAAGCGACCCGGCAAGGAAGCGGCTTCATATTGCCGGGTTTGTATAACTTCGGTTGCGGTTTTTGTCAGTACCGGGCGGCCTTCAATATCATTGAAGGTGACAGTGTGGCCTGCATCAACACTCTCTGTACTCAGGATATTGCCGGTCAGATCGTACTGCCAGGTAAAATTGGGCTTCACTGAACTATCAGTTTGCATCGTGTCATACAGGCGTGGATCAATACTTTGGATCCGATATCCATAGGCATCGTACTGATGACGAGTGATACGGGTATCGGTATCACCCCCTGCGGTGGTGCGGTGAAAACTGATTTCACCGATAGTCAGGCCACGGTTGTCCCGAACGTTGACAGTAGGAGTACCGGCAAAGGTTGCCGGATTAAAAAAGAGTGTCATGTTTCTATTCCTCATGTTGATAGATACTGCCCCGCCATGTACTGCGGGGCAACGGGTAAAATTATGGGTTTCTTGACGCGGTGTCGTTTTCATCCTCACTGACGATAAACCACGGGGTGTACTGTTTTTCCCGCAGGTATTTCTTCGCGGTGATGACTTTGTATTCACGTCCCAATGGATCATAAAGATGAGTATCGGCGAATAGGTCATCGCGTGCGCTGTCGTCACTGACATAGCGCCAGTCATTTAGAAAATAGGGTTGATAAGTGCGCACCGGCTGACCTTTGTCATCGTATTCCGTGCGACCGGAAACGGCCCAGCGGGTATCTGTTGATGCACTGACCCGCTTCCCATTAGCATCCACTTCCAGCCCGCCATCCTCTTGCCGTTGCCAGGCATCACCGGATTCATGGCGAACTGAACTCTGGAGTAACCGACCAAAACCGTCGCTGAAACTCACCGTTTGTTGGTGCTGCTGCTGAGGTTCATTGTCGTAACGATCGGTGGTGATCATCAGCCCGTGTGGAGGCAAACGGGGAATATCCGCCAATAAGGAGGCTTCATGAACAGTCAGTTTCTGGCTGTCTGCCGCGCGTTTCCTGCCCAGTGCATACACCTTCCCATCCTCGGTGACTACCTGGGTGGCACGCAGTTGCTGCCACCGGGTTTCGACCTCTTCTGGTGATCCGAAAAGCTGAGACGGGGATAGTGATGGCATCCAACTGTCAACGGCATAAACTATGCATTGAGCAACGGGAAGTGCACCGGTTAACGCCAGCGCTTTATCAACGGAATCTGGTGGCGTAAAGGGTTTCTCTGCTGGTGTTGAATAACCTGTGGCTTGTCCGGACTCCGTGCCCCAGAATCGGCTGGTGGTCACGCGGCCCAGTGCATCCAGTATCACAATGTGTTGATTATCATTAACATCTGTCAGTTGTACCGGTGTCAGGAAACGATAATCGTAACTGGCTTGGGTGATTAAGCCAGCGGCATCCTGAGTTTGTGTTACTACACAATGATAGGTATCCCATTTCAGGGTAGTTTTCCCTGTTAGTAATGAGTTACGTTGAGCCTGAGGCCGCCAGAACTTGGCCGCATCACCGTAATCGGTATATCCCTGACGAGCCACCCATACCTGACTTTCTGATCCGGTATTAAACAGCCGTGTTACTTGTTGATAACCGGCCTGTGTCAGTGCGGTATTCAGCTCTTGCTCTTCCATGACGTCTTTGTAAGCCTGCAATGAAGTTTCGTCCATTATGGCAGTTTCGCTGAATGCCACCAGTGCCTGAAGTGTCGGTTTTTCCAGCGGTGTTTCTGATAGACCTGCGGTATAAAATGTTCGTTGTTGTCCCAGATAAACAGCAGCGTTCTCATCTGTCAGCAAGCCATTTTCTTTCAGCAATACTTCCAGCGAAATCCCTTCTGCCGGAATTTTAGTCCGGTCATAGGTGTAAACATCACTGCGTTGCGCATCAGGTAAACCCAGCCGCCAGTTTTCTCCGTCAATCAGGTGATACCAGTGACTTTTTTGCCGAACCAGACGCAGCAACTGTTGCTGGTCATCATAGCTGCTGTCGAACAGTGTATCCGGCAGCGTCGGCGGATAGGGATTTTCAGCGGGTTTTACTCTGCGCGGCCAGGCAATATCAACGGCTTGCAGCGTCTGACCAAAAATATCTTGTTGCAGTTGGATATGCTGGGTGAGTTGTGGATCACTGGCAATACGCTCATAGTGATAGCTGCGGTTTTCAATGGCGGTGACCCAAACGGCTAATTCAGTTTCTTTATTGACGGGAACAGACCGTGCCTGATAGCGCGACTCACTGACGGTATAAGGGATTGTTTGATTATCTGTTCCGTCCAGACCATAGACCTCATTGCGCAACAGCCGGCCTTTAAGTGCTCTGGTCAGCCAGTTACGCTGTGTGTCATTGGGGGTGAACACTTTGTCTGTTTGGCTGGCATTGTCCCAAATGGTATAGCGGGTTTCAAATCCGGTGTAAGCTTGAGTATCTCCCTGCCAGTACTCTGCTGCTAACTGGTTGTCTACTTCATCCATCCCGGTGGCAAACCAACTGATACTCAATGACGGTGCGGCTTGTTCCGGTGCGGTGCCGTGAGAAAACGTCGTGGTATCTGTCTGTCTGACACAACCAAACCCTCTGAACTCCCGCTCCTTACCATCCCAGACGCCGTGGCTGTAGCTGACTTCACTGGTGAGTCGGTTACCGCTGATTTCATCCTGAATTTCGGTATGCCATAGCAGATGTATCGGAAACGGCAGGTAGCAAGCTGGTGACTTGCCTGCTTGAGTGAGCTGTAATTTCTCATCCAGCCAAAATTGGGCAGAACTGCGGTAATGCAGGGTGTGATGTGCGCCCCGGTTATTGTTCATCACATTTAACAACCAGGGTTTGGTCAGTGACAGGTCACAACGCCAGTGATGTGGTGCCATATGAGGCACGGTCAAAATCAGGCTGGCTACTCCTAGCCCTTGGATATCAGCAACCTGTAGCTGACAGGTGTTATCGAACTGCACCCTTTCAGGCAAAGCTAATGTTAGTGGGGCATCAAACTGATTACCGCTTTGGTTGAGATAAAGCAGCAGGGAGTTGGATTGAGCATAGATAAGGTCGGTGGTGCCGGAGCCGTCAATATCGACCAGAAACAACTGTTCAGGGTTAAAGCTGCTTTCGGGCTGGCTGAATCCTGGCAGGGTCAGTGGCTGACCGAAACGGCCATGTCCTAGATTGGGCCAACAAGTGACGCTGTTAGCATGGATTTCCACCAGATGTTGCTGGCCGGAACCGAGCATGTCACCGAATGCCACCAGTTTACGGGCGTCGGTTCCGCTGACCGGCAGGGTGATACCTGCGGATTGGGACACATCTTGACCTTTGCTCCAGCCATCTCGCTGGTTCGCATACAGACGTACACTTTTCGGCCCGATTAACACCAAATCGGATAAGCCTGCCCCGACAAGGTCGGCGAACTGGGCGCGTGGATGGAAATATTCCATTGGTAAAGCATTGATTGGCGTAAAGTGGGTCCATTTACCGTCGGGTTGTTGGCTGTGGTATCCCCGAATACCGGAGGTGGTAACCACCCAGTCCAGTTGGCCGTCCCCGTTGATGTCCATCAATGAGGCATTCTCCTGCAAATTGGGCAGGGTGGGCAGCGGCGCTATTTTGCTGTAGGCCACGGCATTGCTGTCTGTGCCTTCCTGACGTTGTGGCGCTTTATACCACCAGGCACCACGTTCCTGATATAACATGCCCGGCAACCCTTCTCCCCGCAGGTCAACCAGTTGATAACGTTGCTGGGGATTAAAATTATCCAACGCATCGAACCGCTGCCAGGCCGGTATTTTTTCAGGGTCGAAGCGTTGCCAGGCTAACTCCAGAGGGGGCAGGGTGATGGGATTGCCGTTTGGTTCGTGGCTCAATTGACGGGCGGCAGTCAATGTGGTGATGCCGGCATTTTTGTCATAGTCCAGTATCAGGCGTCCGACCAGCTCCGGCGTGTCATTTGTACCGACGTCTCCGGCCAGCAACGCGGTGCGGTGAAACATCAACACTTGCTGACACAGGCGGCGGGTACGCACTTCAAAACCGTATTCATAACGGGAGAAAGTGTCCGGGCGTACAGACCATTGCGCTGTACCCGTATCCCATGTTGGTACGGTATACAGTGAGGTGTCCCGTTCACCGTGGTCAAAGACCAGATGAAATAACCACTCTTCCGGGGCAGGTGGTGTGTTATCCAATATAAACAGGCTGGTTTGCGGTTTGACATTCCCATAATTCACCTGCACCAGATAGCGTTGTGCTGTGGTATTCGGGTGACGTGTTTTTTCGTTATCGTCGCAATTAGCTTCATCTTCGGCCTGGTACTGGTAGCTGACATGCTCACCGGTCGGCGTCACGGTTTCTTCCAATAACCACTGGGCGATTTGCTGGTCATTTTGCGGATTAGCCAGGCAAGCCTGTGCTGTTTTTCCCAGAATGTGTAATTGTCCGTCCGGCGACGATATCAGCCAGAACGCGCGTCCTTCCTGACCAGAGGCCGGTTGCCAATATTCTATTTTACTGAAATCCTGTATCTGGCGGGGCTGATAGCGGGTCACGGTATAGGAAACCGGCAGGGTAACGCCTTGCAGCGCCTTAACGTCCTGTCGAATATCGGGTTGTCCCTGATCATTTAGGGCGATGTTCATCACCTCGCCGCCCGGGGATAAAAATGTGTCGTTATTATCGTACTGTGGAATGCCGTGTTGAGTACGTCGGCTAATGGTTGTAACGCCGCATTGCCAGCCGATACCAAAAGGTCCGTTGCCTGCACTGCTGCTATAAGTCAGCGATAGCCCAGGAGTAGTACCCCGCCCGGCAGAGAGAGGTAACGGCAGGGAGAGAGTTGCCATTCCATCAGGACCGGCGGCGTTAAGTGCTTCACCCATACCACTGATAGCGCCGCCGCCTTTGGGGAGTGACAGCGTTGTAACCGATACTTCTGATGAATCCTGCATAAAATACTCCTTATGACTAGCCCTTTACAGGGACCTGTGATAGACAAAGAAAAGAAATTTACGCGTCTCTAATGATGTAATTCAGATGCACAATGATGTCACTCAAGTTGGCAACCAGATCATGTTGCGATCCTTCCTTACCGGCATGAAAAATATTGAGCGCCAGCGTGCCGGTTGTCACCTCTCTGCCTTCAAAAGGCAGGAAACGACTGTTGTTGAAATTGGTAACAAACCGGCCATCGTCGTTCATACCGTGTGATAAGGTGGCGATTTTCGCATCTATTGTCAGCGTGGCATCGGACATCTGATAATAGAGTGCGGAGAGACGGCCAGCCATCCAGTTGTGTTATTTCGTTATTAGCAATATCCCGTTGCAGCGTCCACTCTTTTTCTTTGTGTGACAATTCATAAGTATTCCTTTCTGTTTTTACTTATTTATTGCTAATTCATTTAATATGGTACATGGATGGATAAAATGACCTACACGAGAAATTCTATCCAGTATGCTTATGGCAAAAGGCGTTATAAAAATTAATTTATGATAATGGACTAATCCATGATTTATCTTAGGTATTAGATTCACTTCACTATTTGGTAAGTGTTTCTAATTGATAGAGGGATGACTTTATAGTGCGGGAGCTTATTATGTTAAGCTCATTTTTTATTAATCTAGGAATAAAAAATTAATCTAATGATGGCCGTGGAGAAACCACGTAACGGTTTGAGCCTGAAAATAATCAGGCTTGTATTTATCGGGGCGTTTTTGATCTTCTTTCAGAAAATTTATTGATATTTTTCATGCGTTTAGTGATTAAATGTCCTCTCTGTCTATTTGCTGGCTAAAACGCCCAAAAGCCGGTTTTATTCGCTCTTGCCAGCTTCATTTGAGTTATAACGATGCTTGTTGTTACCGCATCTTGCGCCACAATGGCATGATATTGGTTAATACATCAGGGGGAGGGCAAGGATCATTCACCTTCGCCATTTTCCACAAACCGGTATGGCTTTTACGGGCAGTATTATTGGACATAAATACTTGATATAGTGAACCGGTGTCTCCGGCATGATTATGGGTATCAAGGAAACCTTTGTTTCCCCATTGATTATAAAGAGAGATACTATCGCCTTCTCTAATATTTCCATTTGGCGGTGTTGTTTCACAATAAATAACCCATTCCAAGGTTGCTCTTTTGCGGATATCTGAGGTGTAGACTTGGTGTATCTCCGTTGATAGCTCATATTGATCCACCACATCATAGTACCGTAAGTAACCGCCATCACAGTAATACAGGTTGTGAAGTAAGATAATATCATTATTAATTATCTCACTACCGGTAGGTTTTTCTGTTGCTGACTCAACTCTCCACGCTCCGCCATAAATCGCTAAAGATGCATCTACTGTTACAACGGCATATTTGGTACCGGGTTTATTACCGTTGCCAAATACACTGAGATATCCACCGCTCCAGTTCTTATAGCTGTTTAATATTGTCACGGTATCTCCATATTTAAGTATATTTTCCATCATTTCCTCGGCAAGTATGTTATTTTTCTTTGAATAATTGATACCTCACTGAAATTACTTTCCATTCGATAATGCTATTTTCTGCATATATTTCTGGTGTCATTTCAGAATTTGGCTATCGTAACAAGCGGGTTATCTCGCCTTTTCTGTGATCCCTTGTGGGCCTGAAATAGGGTCGAATTCCTGCATTGCTAAATATTCATATCAATGGGAGATAGAAAAAGAAAAGATAAAAAAGTTAATTTTTATCAAATGAGGCGTTATTTGGCGGATAGCAGTTTTTTTTCAGCTTATTACATTACCTAAAAGTTGAAATATTATTTTTTCTGTTTATCACAGTGCACTATAGCTATAAAGGAAACATCTTTTTACTGATATATCTATCGTGGAGCACAGCAAAAAGCGACATAACGTCGCTTCAATTAATGGATAAATTTCATTTCTACTGGTATTGCTGAATTTGCCGCAGTGATACGTTTCTTGATTCACGCCTGCGGCCAGATCAACACCACTACGCTATCGTTATACTTATTGGCGGTCCCGGTTTCCGCAGCGATAATGGCTGTTCCTGGTTTTGCGTCAAGAGTGTTATAGGCATAACGCAACTTGCATGGTTTGCCATTACTTGTAATTTCAATGCAGACTTTACCTGTGCCTGACGGGTAGGTCTTGAAGCCTAATACGCTATTTACGCCTTTACCGGTTAATGTATCTGCTAGCTGGTCGTCAATATATACTTTTATCGTTTGCTGATGAATATCGGTATTAACGTAGGCTGACAGACCAAACTTTATATTTTGAGGTAACTGGAAACAGTATTTACCGGTGTTATTGGTGCCACATGTTCCGCCACAGTTTCCACTACTGTTACTGCCTAATAGATCTGTGTCAACCGAAACTGCCGCTTGAATTTTGTTGAAAGTCACTCCATGCCAATAAGTTTGAATGGTGGTAGGTCCACCATCAATAGCATTCGACTTCGTGTTATATCGGATGTAAGAATTGCCTTTGAAAAGATAAATCATAGAGCCGGTAATATTCTTCCATAAAATAACCGCATCCAGATTTTCACTGAATCCTGAGTATTTGCCAGTGGTTCCCCATCGGTCTGAGATAGTTTTCTTATTGGCTGTATGTGAACTCATTGTATAATCGATGCAATCTTTGCCTTTAAAAAAACAAATGGTATTTGTTGTCAATTCTGTGGCTGCATCTATGCCGTTTTCAAATCCGGTACCTCTTAATCCGGGCCATCCATCTGCAATGGGTCTCGGTCCATCACTTACCTGCGCTTGTGCTATATCGAATTTAAGATATTGTGACCCTTTGAAAAAATATAATGAACCGTTTAAATTAATCACATCATCAATATTTTGTTGAAACTCGACGGGAAGATTGGGCCAGTCGTTACTGATAGGTTGAGGATAGTTAGCCTCTGATTTATTTAGGGTGTCATTGTATATCATGTTTTCTGTGTTAAGAAATAAATAGGTGATTGAATTCATTAGTATATATCCTTAAAGATGGCTGTTCTGAATGCTATTTTGACTTATTTATCGAATTTTTCTCTTCAATTTATTGATAATCATAGACAATATATTTTCATCTTATGATAACGGCCAGTTCAATACCACCACACTATCGTCGTAATTGTTATTGGTTCCATTGCTGGCACCGATAATGGCTGTTCCCGGTTTTTCGTCGAGTGTATTATCGGCATAACGGAGTTTGCATGGTTTGCCATCTCCGGTAATCTCGATGCAGACTTTTCCTGTACCTGATGTATAGGTTTTGACATTTATTATGTGGCTTGTTCCCTTGCCGGCTAATGTGTCTATCAGAAGGCCGTCAATATACACATTTATTGTTTGCTGATGAGCAGCAGTATTAACGTAGGCTGTCAGACCAAACCGGATGCTGTGAGGTAATTGAAAGCAGTGTTTACCGGTGTGATTGGTACCGCATGTTCCGCCACAACTTCCACTGCTCTCGTTGCCTAATGCATTTACATCAACCGATACTGCCGCTTGGATTTTATTGAAAGTGACGCCTTTCCATTTAGTTTGAATAGGGGCGAGTTGACTACGAATAGTATCCACCATCAAATGTAATCGAAGATAATCATTGCCTTTGAAAAGGTAAATAAAAGGACCGGCATTCCGCCATAAAATAGCCGCATCCAGATTTGCGCTGAATTTTGCGTATTTCCCGGTAATCCCCCATCTTTCTGTGATGGTTTTTTTGTCAATGGCATGTGAACTCACGGTGTAATTGATACAATCTTTGCCTTTAAAGAAGCAGACAATATCTCTTTTTACATCTATCCATTCTGTAGCGGCATCTATCCCATTTTCGAATTCAGTTCCTGCCAATCCAGGCCATCCATCGATAATAGGTTTAGGGCCGTCACTCACCTGTGCTTTTGCGATATCAAACTTAAGATATTGTGAGCCTTTAAAGAAATACAAAGAGCCATTTAAATTAATTACATCATCGATATGTCTTTGAAACTCGACAGGCAGGTTAGACCAATTGTTACGGATAGGTTGGGGATAACCAGTGTCTATTTTATCTAAAGGGTCATTGTATTTAATATTTTCTGAATTAAGGAATAAATAGGTGTTTGTATTACTGTCATTGCCATTATCGCTGTCTCTGCCTAATAAATCCGTATCAACTGATATTGCAGCTTGAACTCTTTTGAAGGTGACTCCGCGCCAATTAGCGGCAATAGGTGCTTGACCATCGATAGTATGCGATTTCAGATTAATTCGAATGTTAGCATTGTCTTTGAACAGAAAAAGAAAAGGGCTGCCAATGTTTACCCATAAAATAGCTGCGTCCAGATTTTCACTAAATTCTGAGTATTCTTCTGTTATTCCCCATCGGTCTGCGATAGTTTTCTTGCTAATCGTATGTGAACTCACAGTATATTCAATACAATCGCTGCCTTTAAAGAAACAGACAACATCTGTCATACCTGTTTTTTTTATATCAGGCCATTCTGTTGCTGCGTCTATGCCGTTTTCGAATTCAGTCCCTGCTAGTCCAGGCCATCCGTCTATAATGGGTTTTGGTCCATCGACTACTTGTGCTTTTGCGATATCAAATTTGAGATATTGAGAGCCTTTAAAAAAATACAAATAACCATTTAAATTAATAATATCATCAATATTCCTTTTAAATTCAATAGGAAGACTAGGCCAGTCGTTATTTATAAGTCGGGGATAGCCGGTCTCTGCTTCATACGATTTTTCATCATGTTTAATATTTTCTGCATTAAGAAAAAGATAACTGGATGTATTCATTGTTATATATCCTTTATGGTGATTAGACTTTAGTGTGTTATTTCAATTTCTTTCTTATAACTGAAATAGGGTAAGAGTGATTTTAATATATTCTGTTTTAATTCTGTCATATTGTTTACCTGTTTAGCGCATAGGAGAATTTATATTGTTGAATTTAATGTCTCTGATAGGTTATAAGCAAGGTTATATATTAGTAACTCGTTAATAGATTTAATGTTGTTGATTATTTTGTAATTGTGTATGCTGCCCTGATAACATCACCTTCAATGATGTTTAACTTATTATGTGAATCTACCGTTTATTAACCAAAGCAGGGTTAACTCGTTTTTCAATAAATATGAAGGTGTTTGTTTATTTTTGAATTAACAGTGAACTCTCGCTGAGAGATAAAAGTTAATGTGTAATTGTGCCTTTTATAGGAGAATATTTTAATGATGAAATTAGAACAAAATGAACATCGAATCTTAATTGAAAATTCATCTAACTCTAACGCGGTTCCAATAACCGTATGGGAGCCAAATCTATATCCAATGGGTCGGTGGGTTGATGCTACAACACCGCGAGCTGGAGTATTGTTTAAGAATTCAGCCCGTGTGACGAGTACTTGGGATGTAGTTACTGTTGGAGGAAGGAGAGCTTTCCAGTCACAAACTTTGACTAAATCTAGCCCTGGTGGTCAATGTTTTGGGATTGCAGCAGATACACCTATTAATGCCAAACACTGTTATTGTGAGCTTGACTTATTCTGTAATCCATACCCTGAAATCACAGTGTGTGTGCTATCTAAACAAACTCATGCAAGCGGTACATATGCAGATATTGGTTACGGCTATATGGCGATTCACTTGAGTGGAAAGTATCAAAATAAGCCGCAATGGATGCCGACAAACATTTCGTCAGGGACTTCGATTGACACTGCGACACCTTATGCCATGGTTTGGAATCTTCAAGCAGCTAATTTGATTCAGTCAGTAAATTTTGTTGGCAAACAAACGGATGGTATTTATAAAGGACAACCGACATTGGGTAATACTCATTCTGGTGTTGCACTGAGTTATGAATGGCCGAAAAATGCTTGGTCACGCTGGCGTATTGGACTGTTAGCTGAAAATAACGGTACATTAATAGTTGAGTGGTATAACACGGTGGCAGATAAATGGAAGGTAGAACTTTGCCAATATAATATGAATGCGCTGATGACTGGAAATCTTGTGTCAGGCCAGATTGGGATCATGTTTGGAATGTCTTCTGACGCTACTACAATAGATCAACAGAATTCGCTTTATAGAACGCCGTTTGATCGTGCTATGTTTTTTCAAGATTTTTAAGATGGCGTGTTGAATCTGGTTATTAATCATCTTATGTGATATATACAAAGGGGCTTTTTCTTAGCCCCATATTTAAATCAGAGAAAGAATAGTTACACTGGAAATATTAGGATTGTCTAACTTTAAATAAATCATGAGTTGAGATAAATGTGATATGTAATAAAAAAGCGGTATTATACCGCTTTAATTTATTGATGAATTTTATTTCTATATGTGGTGAAATTCACAAAGAAATTTGTAATTTACAACAACGGCCAGTTCAATACTACTATGCTATCATTATAGTTATTTCTGTTGTTATTTTCGGCACCGATGATAACCGCTCCTGGTTTGCCGTCAAGGATATTATCGAAATAACGGAGTTTGCATGGTTTGCCATCCCCTACAATTTCGATACAGACTTTACCTGTACCTGATGTGTAGGTTTTAACGCCAATGACATTATCTGTTCCTCTTCTGGTCAATGTCTCTACCAGAAGGTTGTCAATATACACTTTTATAGTTTGCTGATGGCTCGCATTAGCGTAGGCTGTCAGGCCAAATCTGATACTGTGAGGTAATGTAAAACAGTGTTTACCTGTGTCATTGGTACCACATACACCACAATTTCCACTATTATTGTCCCGCTTCTTGCCTAGCAAATCTGAGTCAACTGATACTGCGGCTTGAATTTTGTTGAAGGTTACTCCAGGCCAACCAGATTGGGTGGGTGTAGGTCCTCCATCAATGGTGCCTGATTTCGTATTATATCGGATGTAATTATTGTTTTTGAAAAAATAAATAATAGAGCCGGCAATATTTCTCCATAGAATAACCGAATCCAGATTATTACTGTACTCTGCGTATTTTTCAGTTGTTCCCCATCCGGCTGAGATAGTATTCATATTAATTGTGTGTGAGCTGATGGTATATCCGACATAATGGCTTCCTTTAAAAAAATAAACAATATCTTGTTTTGTGTCCACCCATTCTGTGGCTGCATCTATCCCATTTTCAAACTCGGTTCCTTTTAATCCAGGCCATCCGTCCACAATGGGTTTTGGTCCCTCACTCACCTGTGCTTTCGCTATATCGAATTTAAGGTATTGTGAGCCTTTAAAAAAATACAAATAACCATTTAAATTAATTACATCGTCAATATGCCTTTGAAACTCGTTAGGAAGGTTGGGCCAATCTTTACTGATCGGCTGTGGAGCGGTTCCTTTATTTATCTGTGGATTATCATAATATTTAATATTTTCTGCATTGAGGAAGAGGTAAGTATTTGTATCCATTATTATATGTCCTTTGAGGTAATTAGACTTTAACGTGTTGTTCAAATCTACTTTTTTTGTTTTAATTTCACTATGTTTATTATATGTCTGGTGTTACAAAAAGGTTTGTGTTTATGATATTAATCCCATTGGTGTCTTATAGGCAAGATTATATGTTGATAGATTGTTGATTGATTTAATTATGTTGGTTTTTTGCGAAAATATAAATATGTGACAAGTGACGTAGTTGTATTTATCTGGTAATGGTTGAAGCGATATTTTATATTTCTGTTGGAATTTTGTTAGATGTGTTTTTATTTTTTAGGTGATGTTGGGTTATATATTAATGATGTTCTCGATATAACAAGAAGCGGCATAATGCCGCCTCAATTTATTGATGAATTTTAGCGTTACCGATAATGTCATTAATTAAAAAATATTTAATTCACAACAACGGCCAGTTCAATACCACCATACTGTCATTGTAGTTATTATTGGTGCCATTTTCAGCACCAATAATGACTGCTCCTGGTTTTCCTTCAAGTGTGTTATAGGAATAACGAAGTTTGCATGGTTTGCCATTTCCTTCAATTTCAATACAGATTTTGCCTGTACCTGATGTATAGGATTTGGTGGTCGTTTCTTTGCCGGTTAGTGTATCTATCAGAAGGTCATCAATATACACTTTTACCGTTTGCTGATGAGTGCTCGTATTATCGTAAGCTGTCAGGCCAAACCGGATACTTTGAGGCACCTGGAAACAATATTTACCTGTGTCATTGGTACCACATTCTCCGCCACAATTGGATGGTTTGTCAGGAGAGCAAGGATCAGTGACTTTCTCGAGTTTCCACAGGCCAGTACCAGGTAAGCGGCGAGTCGATCCAGAAGTCAGTACCTGATATTTCGAATTCGGGAAGGTAGCATCGCCATGTGTATCAAGGAATCCCCTTGTTTCATATCGATTAAAGAGAGCGTAAATACCTGCTTCTGTAATTTTCCCATCCTGAGAAATGGAATGCTGATTAATATACCATAACATAGTTGATTTTGGGTGGAGATTAATATCGGAGGTGTTGACTCGATAGATTTCCGGTATTTCCTTCTGTGGATCAGCATTGCCATAGCAAGCTAAGTAACCACCATCGCAGTTATAGCGGTTGTGAAGCAAGATAGTATCATTGTTTATTATCTCACTGCCGATAGGTTTTCCTGTTCCTGACTCTATTCGCCATATTCCACCTGGATTAGAATAAGAGGGAGTTACTGTGACCACGTTATGTTTGGCTCCGGGTCGAGTATCATTCTGATATACACTGAGATATCCCCCATTCCAGTTTTGATAGCTATTCAATATTTTTACGGTATCGCCATATCTAATTACATTATCCATTATTCCTCCGCAAGGTTTGTCACTTGTTTTTAATAATCAAGATATTTCGCTTTTTTATGGTCTTTAGTGGGGATGATAATAGAGATCAATTCCCGCCGATTAACTGCCTATCCCAATAGGTGCTAAGTATCAATATTAATGACTATTGGAAAAAGGCTAAGAGTTTGTCACTTGCTTCTCACAATGAATGGGTCCCTGAAATTGCCGTTGTTTGATGGTTCTGTTTTGCCATTCTCGGTGTCGTTTCAGAAATCTGGCTACATCAGGCACCGACTGTGATGATACACAGCGCTTTGCTTTGATCGGTGAGTGAGGTAAATTGCTCATTACATCGATGAAATTTACGTCAACTGAAATTGGAATTCATAATGTCAAAGTTAATTGAGATTAATCAGATAGTTATTATTGCAATGGTTGTCGCATTAGTTCAATTTATTAATGCGTTGGAGTACATGATGGTGACTCCGCTTTTTGTGTATATGTGCGATGATTTTCACATGCCTGTGACTATGGCGGGGGTGATTGCCGGTACTTATGTTCTCGCCTCAGTCTTTTCTGGTCTGGCATCTTTTTTCTTTCTCGATCGCTTTAATAAAAGAAAGGTTCTCATTTTAAACACGTTACTTCTTGGTCTGATTACTTTCCTGACAATTTTTTCCTCAGAGCCATACCAACTTATTCTGCTGCGTATGATTGCCGGTCTGTTTGGTGGAGTGACATTGGGGGTTGGGATTGGGATCTTACTGAATAACTCCCCAGAAAATATGCGGGGAAGGGTATTAGCGATCGCGTTTTCATCTTTTTCATTCGTGAGTATTTTAGGTATGCCGTTGTGTTTATATCTGGCGACGAATTTCACCTGGAAAATTCCTTTTTTATTGATCGTTATTTTATGCATCGTGAGTTTGCCTCTGATCCTTTGCTTTATTCCAGGAAAAGAGAAGATAAAGAATAGCCAGAATAAAATTGTGCTGACCAAAAAAATAGCATTGGCCGGGTTAGCTAGTGGAGTCAGTAATTTTAGCCCCTTCATGCTTATTCCGATACTTGTTCCACTATTAACAAATGTGTTTTATGTTCCGGAAGAGCGGGTTTCACTCGTATTTTTTATTGGTGGTCTGGCTTCTTGGCTTGGCACTTATTTGACTGGAAAGCTTTGTGATAAATATTCTCCTCAGAAAATAACTATTGTGGCGGCGGCTTTATTTATTGTTAATATCCTTCTGGGATTGATGGGGAAAATGAATGGATATATATTCTTTGCCCTTTTTATGTTCGCGACTTACGTGCAGGTTATGGCGGCCAACGTGCTGGCTTCTTATGCTTCGACGCCTGAAAATCGTGCAGGTTTTGGTGCCCTTCAGATGGCGTTATCCAATTTGGGTGCCGGTGTGGTGTTTTTCTTCTCTTCCATCTTTTTAAGCGGTAAAGCGATTACGGCTGAAAGCGTACAGCCTATTTTCATATTGTCTATGATTAGCGCTCTAATATTACCGATATATGTAAGAAAGCTAGCTCAAGTGTTGAAAAGAGATTCTAAGAGTTTAATGAATAATGCTTACAGTAACAGTTAAAGGAAAATAACGATAGATATGTGATCTAGCCTTAATGGTAAAATAGCGATTTTGAGCTATATTTAAGTTTAAGGCTAATCATTGATATAAGATCATTGGCGTTATTAATAAAAGTGGTATGCTGTTGAAAGTATAATGTCACTGGAGGAAATTATCATTAGAGAATAATTTGAGCCAATGCTGGGTGAGAGTGTGCGAAAGGATGATGTTATTAGAAATCCTATCATGATTATTATTGAACTTATTAATTAATATAGGTGAATAAAATGGAAGAGAAATTAATTGACACTAAGAATAAACCAGCTGTTAGTATTATCGCGGGAGTAACAAATATTAAATCCATTTATAATAAAACGCCTTGCATATTTGTAATTGAGCATGGATATATTGCCAGAAAGAATTTTACTGTGGATAAGATGTCTGAATGGCATGGTGATTTATGGGCTCCTTGGATAGGTGATAAGTATGAGCCCAATAAAGCAATTCATATCTATACTGGAAGAGAATGTAAATCTGAGATTGATATTTGGATATTTCAGGATTATTGGAATCCACCGAATGAAAATGCTGTTAAATACTCTTTAAATAGAACATTCAGTTATGATGATGCATTAGAGCTCCCTGGCAATAACCGAGGTGGAGGTAATAAGATACTGACTTTAGAATTTAATGATAATAATATTGACCTGAAAATGATATAGCATCGAATTATAAGATATTAAATATATCGGATAAAGTATTGTATCCATATACATTCATTGGAACGGAAATATTTCTCCGGGTGTTGTTTAGTCTTTTTGATTTTCCTGCTTATGATCCAGATTTATTGATTAGCAGGCAGGTTACTTGCTCTCGGGCCCGACCGGGTAACCGGCGGGTCTACTCAGCCGGAACCCCAATAATGATCACAAAATTAACTCAACAAGGTTTACATTTTTGATACGAAGCTGATATTGTTAAATAAAATAAGCGTATAAAAAAGGATTACTCATGTCTAAATAATAAGTTGAAAATTTATGTAAAATCAGAAGCAAATTTGATTCTATTGCTAAATTAATTACAGATATAAGTTCAAATAATTGAATTTATTATTCTGTATGCTTTTATCTGAATATCTTAATAAGTAGAGACAACATGATAAAATCAGTATTAATAGTTGGTGGTGGTACAGCTGGTTGGATGACGGCGGCTTATTTATCGAAAGCATTCGTTCAAAATGTCGATATTACAGTTTTGGAATCGAAGAAAGTAAAAAAAATAGGTGTGGGGGAAGCGACATTCAGTACAGTCCGTCATTACTTTGATTATCTTGGTTTAGATGAAAGTGAATGGTTAGCTAAATGTGCGGGAAGTTATAAATTAGGAATTAGATTCGAGAATTGGGATGGTCAAGATAATCATTTCTATCATCCCTTTGAACGTTGGGAAACAGTTAAAGGCTTTCCCATTTCTGAATGGTGGTTAAGAAAAAGTACGACAAACCAAGGTTTTGATTATGCAACTTTTTTGACACCTCACCTTTGTGAAGCTAAACGATCTCCTAGAAGACTAGATGGCTCGCTTTTTGCTCAATCTTCTGATAAATCGCTTGGTCAATCAACATTAGCAGAACAGCGGGCTCAGTTCCCATATGCCTATCATTTTGATGCGGACGAAGTTGCGAATTTTCTCAAACGTTATGCAATGAATCGAGGTGTTAGCCATATAGAAGATGATGTTACCCATGTAGAAATTGATGAGAGTGGAAACATTGGGTATTTGGAAACAAAAATACGTGGAAAACTTAAGGCTGATCTCTATATTGATTGTACCGGATTCAAAGGATTATTAATTAATCAAGCATTGAATGAACCATTTATTAGTTTCTCTGATGTATTGAAAAACAACCGCGCAGTAGCATTACGAGTACCTAGAGAGGATACTCGTGATATTGAACCGTATACAACTGCTCGTACTATGTCTAATGGATGGCGTTGGACAATTCCTTTATATAAAAGAAATGGTTATGGGTATGTATATTGTGATGAATATCAAAGCCCTGAAGAAGCTGAAGCTGAACTAAGAAGATCAATTCCATATGAAAACGCAGATTGTGCGGCAAATCATATTAGAATGAGAATTGGTCGTAGCAACCGTTCTTGGGTGAAGAATTGTGTCGCTATTGGATTATCAAGCGCATTTGTTGAACCTTTAGAATCAACTGGTATTTTTTTCATTCAACATGGAATTGAACAACTCGTTAGATTTTTTCCAAGAAGTGGCAGTAATGAACCACTAATTGAAGAATATAATACACGAGTTAATCGCGTCGTTGATGGTGTTAAAGAGTTTCTGTTGCTTCATTTTTCGCTAGCACAGCGTAATGATACTTTATACTGGAAAGAATGGAAAAATATTGAATTACCTAAAGAGCTCTTAAAAAAAATAATGTTAGCTAAGGATCACTTATTGGATAAAGATACTATCTATCCTTTCTATCACGGCTTTGAAGAATATTCGTGGAATACAATGATCTTAGGGTTGGGTTCAGGGCCATTGACTAGTAAACCAGCATTATCATTAATGATCCCTGATAAAGCGGATGAAATATTATTACAACATTATGTTAAAGCAAGAAAAATAATAAGTGGCTTACCAACATGCTATGAATATTTGCAATATCTACATAGTTCAGAAGGTAAAAACGGATAACAGATAAAAAAACTGGCGCCTAGTTGTATTAAGCAAGAGTAAGACCTTGCTGAAAAAGGATCTTAATTGAGATTAAGCTTAATTATCCAGATAACCTACATAATACTAAAAAGTTATTAGTAAATTCTTTATACGGCATTTAGATCCTCGGTAATCTAAGGGCGGTAGCGTACCAAGAGAAAGGCAAAGTATCAGATGAGTTCTCATTAGTTATATAACCCAATGTGTTTAGCGTACTTCACCGTGTGTCTGATCGTTTTTGGCAATCTATTAATCCTTGCTGGGTTGGCTGTGTATTGATCGGAGCATCATAAGCTCGATTTCTTTAGGATTTTTTTATTCTTTCATATGAAAGGTTAAAACCACCAACTTTAGTTGGTGGTTGTTGAGTTTACGGTGAGTTGATTTACTTACTCTAGTTTGGTGCTAAAGACAGTATCAGGAGAATGGTGGTGAGCTGTGGTATTTATGAGTTCCTTCAATTTATTCAATACATCCCTCTCAAATTGATGTATATATATCCAATAGATTTCAAGTTGCAGCGCGGCGGCAAGTGAACGCAGCCAACAAAGCAGCAACTTGAAAGATGAAGGGTATATAGATAATTGAGAAGGGTGATAAGATAATGGATACGGGGTTGAGGATTTCATTGGAAAATCATTTATCAAAATTTGCTTTTGTCATGCAGTTTATGGCTTGGAGTGCGTATTAATTATTATGAATCATCGCATTTGAGAAGTTTTAATATGTTTGAATATACGTTGGATATTTCGGAAATAACCGGTGTCATTGAAGGTAGAAAATTTAATAAATTGGATTGGAGTAATGAGTATCAACCAAACTTGATATTTAAAAACTGTGTTATCACTGATTCGAAATTTTCAAGTGCAGATTTAAATGGTTTGCAGTTAAAAAATTGTCAAGTATTTAACTGCAACTTTAGTGAAGCAAATATTTCAAATGGTGAATTTGAGAATACATTATTTTATAATAAAGAGAGTCAAAAAGGTTGTGATTTTCATAGTGCAAAATTATGTCATTCGAAGTTTTTTTGTTGTGATATTTCAACAAGTAATTTTTATCGTTCTGAGTTATTCGATATAACAATAGATAGATGTCAGGCTCAGGGGTGTCATTTTGAACTTGCTGACTTTACGAAAATAGTCAGTCGAAAAGTGATATTCAGTTCAGCAACATTAATAAAATCAAATTTTAAGTATTCAGACTTTGAAGGGGTATATCTTGAAAAGTGCGATTTGTCAGGAAGCAATTTAGTTTCAGTCGTATTGTCAAGAGCAAACCTTGAAGGTGCAAACTTAACCAATACCATTTTTTCTCCATCACGGTATGATGGAATGTCAATATTTAAAGCTGATCTGAGAAATGCAGAGATTTCTAACATAGATGTGAGAACATTAGATTTTTCTGGAGTTGAAATATTTGAATGGCAAATGATTCCTCTGATGGAAGATATGGGATTTATCATTCACCCAGATAATTGAAATAAAAATCACACTATATAAAGTAATCAAAATAATGCTGCTTGGGATAGAGGAAATGACACTCTTTCATAATCTATTGTGTTGGAGATTCTCCTGATTATTAAATTTTCATAATAATTTTATAATTTGCCGATTTTTTCATGTCCGTTTTTCGGGAAAAAGTACAAATAGGAGTTAGGTGAAAAATGAAAGTAAGAGAAGATATTATTGAATTGGGATCTTCAAAAGATATTTTGGTAGGAAAAGATATCAATAAAAAATGCCAAGATAGTAATAGAGTTCAGATTGACCCTAAAACGAAAAAACTATTAAACTGGCTAAAATTAACTGCTAAATCAGATTATGAGCTAATCAAAAGTAAAGAAATATCGAAGTGGTTTATTTATCAGTCAGGGAAGCTTGGACTTTTTGGGATGCAAATTCCGGCAGAATTCAACGGCATCGATATTCCTGTATCAGAAACTTCTCAAGTCATTGAGCAGTTAGCGGCTATAGATATTACTCTTGCGGCTTTCATTATACTCCAGCACTCATGTAGTCATTCAATATTCAAACATGCCAGTCGAAAGATAAGGCAGGAATATCTCTCGAAAATGTCAACTGGTGAGATGATTGGATGCTTTGCACTTAGTGAACCCGCTGCAGGTTCGAATCCACGAGGTATGGAATCAACCCTGATAAAATGCGATAAAGATTCATGGGTACTCAATGGTAGTAAATGTTGGTTAGGCGGGGCTTCTCTTGCTGGTGTGTTTATTGTATTTGCAAAACATCAGTTCGACTGTGAATCAGGAATTAGTTGCTTTGCAATTCCAGCGTCTGCTCCTGGTATAGATGTTGGTGATGAGCAGAATAACCTGGGTGTTCAAGGTCTCGGTTTACGTACTGTCACTTTTAACAATGTTGTTGTGAAAAATACTCAGTTATTAGGTGAATTGGGAAAAGGAATGCAAGTTGCCGAGAGCAGTTTATTTTCTGGGCGTGCACTAGCTAGTTCACTAACAATTGGAGTAATGAAACGTTGTGCCCAATTGATGTATAGATTTGCTTCTCAGCGTCAAATTGGTACAGGATTGCTGATAAATAATCCAGTTACAGAATTGCAATTGAGTTGGTTAATTCATGCGATAACAAGTGTGGTGACATTATCTGATCAAGTATGTGACGATTTAGATCATGGTGTATTTGTTCCTGCTAGCCTATGTATTACTGCGAAAGTTCTAGGGTCTGAGTTTGCCTGGAAAGCTACGGATAATTTAGTTCAATTGATGGGAGCGCGAGGGTTAGATGAAAGAAATGTAGCATCTGGTTTACTTAGAGATAGTCGATTTTTGAGAATAGGTGAAGGGCCAACTGAAACATTGTTAATGGAACTGGGGGCAAGATTAACGACTAAAGATTTGGAAACTGAATTTTATTTTGTTGGAAAACTTGAGGCTAAAGAAATTTGGGGCCGCCTGTATTCATCAATAAATGAAATCACAAGCTTGTGCAAAACTAAGGAGAATGGAATTGAAGCGGCTTATTATTATATTGGCCAAGTTGCAGTTTGGGCTATTTTACATGCATGCATAGAGCATCGATGCCCTTCAAGGCAAGACACTATCATTGATTGGATAAAGGATAATTATGATAAAGAATTTACCTCAGCCAAAATTAACTTAAGTCGAACAAACTCTAAGAGTCAGATAAAATATATTTCAGAGAAGATTGATAACTATAGTTTTGAGATCGGCTCGTTAGACGAGACAATCGCTACAGATTTAAGTAAGATTGATCCATTTCTTTCAAAGGAGTATTTCAATAATGAAGAAAGTCTATTGATTGATGAAGCGAAAAGATTTTATAATGATATCGAGGAAAATAGAGCACCATTAGTAAATCTTATAAAAGATTCAATGCTATCTTCAGCGTTTACATTGACGAGAAGTAGGACAACTACCTTACTTAAAGAGCAAACAAAAATTGAAGTTAAAAAAATAGCTAAATTAAATAAGAGATCTACAGCAGAAGTAATACTGACTTCGCTTTTTGTATTTTTGGCCAGAATCTCTAATCAAGAATCTATATCGATACTCATCTTCGATGCTAAGGAAAATTCGACATGTCTTTTTACCTACCAATATAAGCCTAACGATTCAATTGAAAATAACTTAGTTACTCTAAGCGGTAAAATAAAGCAGTGGTCAACTCCGAGTGAAGCGATTGTGGATGTAATAGGGAAATCAGAGAGTCATTCCCTATTACTGAGATTGGCTACAACCACAGTTTGTTTTTGTATTGGACTTTTCCCTCAATATAAAGATCTAAATGGTGTTGACATTTGTATTGTTCTCGAAGAGAAAAATAATGATTACTCAATTACATGGATTCATTCTAATGCTTTTAGCCAAGATACTATTAAACGACGAGCAGGCAATTTAATTGAACTAATTGAATCAATTCAAATTCTAAATAGGTCAGTGGCAAATTTACCCATCATCCCTGATAACGAAAAGGAAGAAATTAAGAAATATAGTGAGACAAATAATATTTCTAAAAATAAGGATAAAACATTATCTGATTTGTTTCATCAATGCTTGGAATCAAATCCTCAAGGTATAGCATTAGCTGGCTCTGATGAAAATCTTACATATCAGCAATTAGAGAAAAAAACGAATCAGATAGTGGCTATTATGCGAGACGCCGGCGTAAAGGCTTGTGATGTTATATGCCTTTGTATGGGGAGAACTTCCTATTTAATAGCTAGTTTATTAGCTATCGCTAAGATGGGAGCCACTTTTGTCGTGCTTAATGTAAGGCATCCTGTGGTGAGAAATAGAAAGATAGTCTCTAACACTGATTGTTCAATTATCCTTAGTGAGAGTTCACTTGCAAATATTGCAAAAGAGTTTGGCGAATACGTTATTGAAATTGATAGCGAATTGAAATCTGGTAACTTAAGTTCTATCACAATGAATAGCTTGGCTGCACCCGATTCTATTGCCTATATTTCGTTTACCTCTGGTTCTACTGGCGAACCTAAGGGTGTAATGGTGAGCCATAGTGCACTTTGTTTACAACTCGAAAACCGTCGGGCAATTTTAAACCTTTGTGAAAGTGATAGATTGTTATATTCGGCGGCACCGAATTTTGATGTTGCTATATGGGAGTTTTTTGGCGCATTCTCGGCGGGTTGTGCATTGGTTGTTAACGGTGACAATGAATTTAATTGGGATCCAAAAGAAGTCGTGGATACGGTGATTAAGTACGATGTCACTCACCTTCAAATTCCGCCTACTCAGCTTGGCCTGCTGCTCAATGAGAAAGATATTGAGAAATGTAGTTCTCTAACCTGCATTATTACTGGTGGGGAATTGCTGCCTAATAACGCAAGAGATGCGATACAGTCAAAGATAAAGGTAAACCTATATCACTTTTACGGGCCAACTGAGGCAGTTATTGATACCAGTTATTGGCAATGCAGAATAGGTGAACAACAATCATCGACTTATATTGGTCTCCCTTGCCCGCATAGGCAGATATTCATACTTGACCATGATATGCAGCAAGTCCCTATTGGTGTACCTGGAGAAATGTATATTGCAGGGAAGCCTCTTGCGAATGGGTACTTGTTAAGACCACAGTTGACTGAGTCCCGGTTTATTAGGAATCCGTTTACAGAGGATGAAGACTCATTCATGTACAAAAGTGGTGATAAAGCCCGCTTTATATCTGGAGGTGGGCTGGAATTCTTAGGGAGAATTGACCAGCAGATTAAGATCAATGGTGTCAGGGTAGAGCCGGGAGAGATAGAAAACGTATTAGAAAGCCACGTATCTATCATGCAACTCAGAGTCGCGTTAAGAAGCAATGATCAAGATAAAGTAAATCAGTTCTTGGTTGCTTACTATGTTCCATTTGAAGACGAGGTAGTTGATAAAAATCAGCTTAGACAATTTGCAAAAGAACATTTACCAAAGGAGATGGTGCCAAGTTTATTTGTAGAGCTAAAAGCTCTCCCTTTAACTTCAACAGGTAAGTTAGATATTCGTGCTCTGCCAGACATTGTTGATTCGCGTAAAATAGAAACTTCAAAAATTGATACTTCTTCAACGATAGGCAAAGTTCGCTATATATGGCAAGAAGTGCTTGGTAGACAGGTAAATGATGATCATACAGACTTCTTTGAAATTGGTGGTCATTCTCTGACGGCTGTCAAAGTAATTACTCAGTTAAGAGAGATCATTTCAGTAGATATTAAAATGAGTGATTTCTTGGGAAATTCAACAATACAAGGATTGGCTAAAATTATTGAAGAAAAAGGGAAAAGTATCTATATAGAAAAACCGACCTCGACTTCAAGGGAGGGGCTGATTCCTTTATCAGGAACACAGGAAAATTTATGGTATCTTTACCTGCTCAATCCGCAGTCTTCCGCTTATAACTGCCCTGAAGCTGTTCGGTTATTGGGAAAGGTTTGCTTGAATAGTTTAGAGAAAGCACTGAGTGATATTTTTAAACGCCATGAATCTTTAAGAACAACATTCTATGCACTGGATGGTGTTCCTTATCAAAAAATTTCACCAATTTCAGAATTTAAACCTAGGGTCTTATACTTTAATAATATTTCTGAACAAAAATTTTCAGAAGAATATAAAAAATTTATAGAGGCTGAATCAGCCAGGCCGTTTAATTTAGAAAAAGATTGCTTATTCAGAGTATTACTGATGATTAATAATGATGAATATATTCTCTTTTGGAATTTTCATCATATTATTGCTGATGGTACCTCTTCTGCAAACATA
Organism: Photorhabdus tasmaniensis; assembly: GCF_011189505.1. Lineage (GTDB taxonomy): Bacteria > Pseudomonadota > Gammaproteobacteria > Enterobacterales > Enterobacteriaceae > Photorhabdus > Photorhabdus tasmaniensis. The sequence continues at coordinate 78,213 of NZ_PUJU01000010.1, read as the reverse complement.
TTTATCAATGAACTTAGCAATCTCTATTCTTACTATTTAAATGAAAAAAGTATTTTTCTGCCTGTGATTGAGATACAACCTATTGATTATATGCGCTGGTATAATACCTTTATGGATGAATCAAAGCGTATTAAAAAATTAGATTTTTGGCGTGATGAGTTAGAAGGTGCGCCTTCTGAAGTTGATATCACGCTAAGGAATGCTTCACCGATTAATATCAGTGATAAAGGTTGTCGATTCTATTTTAAATTACCGGAAAAAGTTATAACTCAGCTTGATGCGTTTTCGAAAAACAATGGATTCACCCAATTTGAGATTATGATTACAGCCTTCTCGGTTCTTATTCATATTGTCAGCGGTGAAGATGATTTCACTATTGGTACTGTTGTGGCTGGACGACATCATAGTGCTATCGAGAATGTCATAGGAAATTTCGCCAATGTCGTTGTGACAAGACATAATGATTTTAAACAGACGACCATTCTCAATTATCTTGAATTAATACGAAATAAATTAGCTGATATATTTGAACATTCTGATATCCCCTTTGATGAAGTCGTTTCAGAAATATGCTCTGGCCGTAAGAAAAATAAAAATCCATTATTTAATATTTTCTTTTCTCTTTATAATGGAAAAAGGAGCTATCTTAATATTGATGGTACAGAGCGGAAATGGTTATTATTGGATCCAGGTTACGCTCAGTTCGACGTTAGTTTGGCCTTATTTTCTGATGTAAGTTCGATTAATGGGTATATTGAGTATAAGGTAGACCTTTTTGATGAAGATACAGTAAATCGACTTTTTCGTTATTATATGAAAGTGATTGATTATATTTTAGTGAATCCAGAACAAAATATCGATTATATTGAATTGGTTGATAATGAGGAAAAAAATAAGCTCGTTAAAGAGTGGAATAATGTAAGAGGACCTGTGGCAACAGATAAAGCCTTACATGAGATCTTTGAAGAACAGGTTGAATTATATCCTAATAACATTGCAGTTAAGTTTGCAGATAAATATTTAACATATGAAGAGTTAAATAAAAGGGCTAATAAGTTGGCACACTATTTAAATCATTCTGGTATCAATCCTGGCAATTTGGTTGGATTGTGTGTTCAGCCATCTATCGAAATGTTCGTCGGTTTATTAGGTATTGTGAAGGCAGGGGCAGGATATGTACCATTAGATCCTACTCTTCCAGCTGCTAGAATCGATTTTATAGTGAAAAATAGTGACTCAGTTGCTGTTTTAACTCAATTAACTTTAGCTAAAGCAGTTGCACATTGTGGTATTAATCTAATATTGCTTGACGAAGAGCAGCAGTTGTTTAAAGAGTACAAAGAAACAGCTCCTTCACATTCCATTCCTTCCGATAATATTCTGTATATGATTTTTACATCAGGATCTACAGGTATCCCGAAAGGAGTTCAGACTCAACACTACAATGTCGCCGCTCTAGTTTGTAACACTAATCATATGCAATGTGATAAAGAAGACATTTTTGCAAAAGTTAATAACTTTGCGTTTGATATTTCCACATGGGAAATTTGGACACCACTATTGCATGGCGCGTCTATTACTGTTGTTCCCGATTCTATGAAGCTGATCCCTCAGGAGTTTGCCGCTTTCATCAAGCAACAAAAAGTCACTATGCTTTATCTTCCTACAGCGCTTTATCATACGATTGCCACCGAGTTGCCGGAAAGTTTTGGGGGACTTAAGTTGCTCGTTGTTGGTGGTGAAGCGCTTGATCCGACAAAAGCACGATCTGTTTTGGAAAGTAAAGCGCCACCAAGAGGTTTTATTAACGCTTATGGCCCGACAGAAGTGACATGTTCATCTGCATGGTTTGATGTTAAAAAGCTTGTTAAAGACGCGAAGAGGGTTCCAATTGGTAGGCCGATTACGAATACGCAATTTTATGTTTTAAATAGTGAGCAAAAGATTCTCCCAATCGGAGCCAAAGGTGAGTTATATATTGGTGGCGCAGGAGTGTCAAAAGGTTATAGGAAGAATCCAAAATTAACGGAACGCCACTTCTTAAAAAACAGGTTAGGTTCTGACAAACGATTTGATAAACTCTATCGTACCGGAGACGTTGTTAGATATTTAGCTGATGGTAATCTAGAGTTTATGGGCAGAACTGATCATCAAGTTAAGATCCGGGGATTTAGAATAGAAATTGGAGAAATAGAAGGTACGTTGAGAAAGCATCCTTTGATAAAGGCTGCTATTGTTTTAGTTCAGGAAGAATCACCTGGAAATAAACGACTAATAGCATTTATCGAATTTCACAAAGGACATCGTAGTGTACCAATAAGTATCATAAGAAAATACTTGGTTGAAAATCTGCCAGCTTATATGGTTCCTTCAATGATCAAGGTCCTAAATGTCTTACCATTGAATAATAATGGTAAAGTAGACAGAAATAAGCTAAATCAGATTGAAATAGAACCAGACAGTAAAGGTAGCTGTTTACGTTATCCCCGAGACCATGTAGAGCTGTCACTCTGCCTTATTTGGGAAGAAGTTGTCGGATTTCATAATCCAACATTAGATATGAACTTCTTTGAAAGTGGAGGTGATTCCCTCCGGGCGGTCCGTTTACTTTCTGAGATTAATAAAAAATTTGGCAAGCATTTATCTTTAGATACTTTATATGATGGAGGAAATATTGAATCACTGGCATTAAAAATAAAGGGAAATGATATAGATAATACAAGTCGTACTTTAATACCTCTCACTAAAAATAAGTCTAATGATAAACCTGTATTTATCGTTCATCCTCTGAGTGGCAGCGCAATGTGCTATATCCCATTAGCCACAATGCTAGCTAGTCCGCTTTATGCTTTCCAATCACCCTCACTTAACAAGCAATGGATACATGAACCAATAGATACTGTTGAAGTGCTGGCTTCAATGTACATTGATGAAATGTTAAAAGTTCAAGAACAGGGCCCTTTTGTGCTTGGAGGGTGGTCTTTTGGTGGAATAATAGCTTTTGAGATGGCAAGGCAACTTGAATCAAGTGGTCATGAAGTGTCTAAGCTATTTCTGTTTGATAGTGCGGCACCCGGTAAAGTTCATAAAGAGTTAAATATGGTGAAAATTCTTAATCTTTGCTTGGAGGAAATTATTGGGCAATTTGGCATGCATATTGATGTTGATTTAAAAAGCATGAGTAAACTGACCAACAACGAGATACTTCATGCTGTATTAAATATCATTAAAGAACATGGTGGATTTGCTCCAGATGCTGATGTAGCTATGCTTGAACGCATGATTGACACTTGCCTGATCAACTCCAAAGTGTCATCAAAATACACAGCTGATACTGTAAACATTGACACTATTCTCTTCCGGGCTAAGGATAGTTCACATATGGAGGAGATGTTGGTATCTCCTAATGAGGTTAAAGAAAGATGTTTGGGTTGGAGCCAGCATATTTCTGGTGACCTCATCATTGAAGATATTGATGGTCATCATATGTCGATGATGTTCCAACCTAATATTGACGCTATTTCTGCGATAATAAATAAATTGATGGATTAGAATCATTAATAGCGTGAGCTGATTTTATATAATTATTACATACTCTTGTTTTTATTAATAAGGATATGTAACAAATATGTCACCAGGATTTAATTTTGTAAATGAAAAAAGATATGAAACAGCGGTTTTATTAAAATAATCTCTAGCAAAAATAGGGTATGACGCTATGAATATAATTGGTATTTCTGCAAATTTTCATGATTCTTCTTGTGCTCTGATCAGTGATGGTCAACTGATAGCGGCTGTTTCAGAAGAGCGATTTTCCAGATTCAAAAATGATTCCAGACTGCCAGTTAGAGCTTTCAGGTATTGTTTAGAGGAGGGTGGGATTGATATTACTGATATCGACTGTATCGCTTATTATGAAAATCCGTATAAAAAGCTATCCCGGCAACTCGCTTCTGGTTTTAATTTTTCTGCTGCCAACGGTCTTCATTGGCTGGATTGCCATAAGCCATTTCGTGATATCACTGAAATATTGGGATATGAGAAAGAGATCAAATTCTACGATCATCATATGGCACATGCCGCCGGAAGCTATCTATTTTCTGGCTTTACTGACGCAGCCATATTAACTTCTGATGGCGTCGGTGAATGGGAGACGTCTACTTTTGGGTATGCTCAAGGCGATGACATTAATTTGTTCGGTAAAATTGAATATCCAAATTCGGTCGGTCTCTTTTATAGCACCATAACTAACTATCTAGGATTCAGAGTACTGAGTGGTGAATATAAAGTCATGGGATTGGCGCCTTATGGCAATCCGATATATACCGATAAGTTGAGAGAAATGTTCAGTATGGAGAAAAAGCTTAGTTTTAAGCTGAACATGAAATTCTTTGACTTTAGCCAGATGAATAGAATGTATACGGATGCATTTATCGATTTGATTGGCTTTCCTCCGAGAGAGCAAGAATCTGTGATGTTGCAACATCACATGGATTTAGCCAAAAGTTTGCAGGTTATTCTGGAGGAGATTCTCATCAAGCAAGTTCATGACTTGAGTAAAAAAATCGATTCGACAAACTTATGCTTATCGGGAGGTGTGGCACTAAATTGTGTTGCTACACAGGCCATCCGTAAGACAGGTTTATTTAAGAATATCTTTATTCCCCCTGCAGCCGGAGATTCGGGTTCCGCCTTGGGTGCGGCTGCATTAGCTCATATTGAGATGACCGGAAAACGACATAGTTACCAGCCATTTACAAACCCCTATCTCGGCCCGAAGTTTGATAATGAAAAAATATTGGAAATGCTAACTTCAATGGAAATTGAAACTTTAGATTTTCGGGGAAATAGAGAGGGTTTTGAACAAGTTATTGTCGAAATGCTGACAAATGGCAAAGTTATTGGTTGGTTTCAAGGTCGAATGGAATTCGGCCCACGTGCTTTAGGAGCACGAAGTATTATTGCGGATCCAAGAGATCCTGCCATGCGAGATCGGCTAAATGCATTGGTTAAAAAGAGAGAAGGTTTTAGGCCATTTGCGCCAGCCATCCTGGAAAAGGAAGCGGCGAATCATATTGAATTATCAATCCCAACTCCATTCATGCTTGAAACTTGTCAGGTAACGTCAGATTTAAGTTTACCCGCAATCACTCATATTGATGGTTCTTGCCGACCACAAACCGTCGCTGCTGATATTAATCCAAAGTTTCATTCTCTCCTGAAAGCGTTTTATAACGCAACGAATTGTCCAATATTAGTGAATACCTCATTTAATATTAGAGGAGAGCCAATCGTTTGTACCCCATTTGATGCGATAAGATGTTTCGGTAATTCAGGAATTGATGTATTAGTACTGGAAGATTTTATTATTGATCGCTCTATGCTTTCCGAAGCATTTCCCAAGATGGCCGAAAGAGAGTTTAGCTTAATTAAACCGCCTCATGATCTATTCACCGGGCAATCTATAGAAGCTATCTATACCTTTATCTAAAATAAACTTAAGTGTTTAGGAAAATAATATGAATCAATCTAACGTTAACACTGATAAGTTAGCTATGTTTCTTTCTGATAATAAAGAAAACGCCTTGGAAATTATGCGATTGGCTCAGATTTATTTGATTAATAAGGATCAAGAAAATAACAATACGGCGCTTTTTAATAATATTCCTCAATGTAATGAAAATATTGACGGATACACTGCTATTGGTACATGGCATCCAACGAAAATTGATGATGAAATTACGTTTATAAGGCGCGAGCAGTCTGATTCCATTTTTTGGGAGAGTTCACGGCAGCAATTGATAGTGGGTAAGGTAACAGGGGTGAAAAGGGTATGTCTTATCGGCGAATCTGCTGCGTTAGGCATGTTTTTCTCACCCCATACTACGCCAGCTAAAACATTAGCTCACTTACTTAACCAGAATTCCGATATCGAATGGGAAGTTATTGATCTTGCAAAAAGCTGCATAAATGCAGGCGGGTTATTAGAGACTTGTCAGGCGAGTTTACAATTACAACCGGACTATGTGATTATTCTTGCTGGTAACAATTGGTTTTCAGATGTGTTGTTTGAGCATGATGCACCTTTAGAAAGACGTAGAAATTATGCCAATGTGCTTGCAAACTCAGGCCCCAATGGCATTGCGGTTGAGTATAGGCAAAAGTTAGAAAAGAATGCAGAAATATTAATAAATAGAATGGAGGCGATATCTAGAGAAAGCAGCGCTGAATTTATTTTTGCTTTACCTGCATCAAATTACGCAGATTGGGAGCGTAAAACACCTCTTCATTGGTTGGGTAATGGCAAAACTGCTGAATGGTATGAATTATACCGAAATGCATTACAAGCAATAATGAACCGACAGTATGTTGAGGCTTTGGCATTGGGCCTAAATATGATCAATATTGATGGCGGTATTGCAGCCACTTCTAACCGTATTGTGGCTAATAGCTTGATTGCATTGAATCGTGCTGAAGAAGCTAAGTCATACCTGGATGCAGAATGCAGTTATTCGTTAATGTATGATCTTGTAACATCATTCCCAGGTACCCCATCATTTGTTAAAGAGCGTATTATCCAACAACGCGTCGGTATTAAAATCATCGATCTGGAATATTATTTCTCTCAGTATTTAGGCTCAAGTGTACTGGATGATTCACTTTTTGTTGATTATTGCCATATGACACCAGAAGGTTTCAAAGTTGCGATGGCTCCTATAGCAGAATGGCTAATGAATCATGGAAAAGATAAGCCAGACGCAAACTGGGAGGTAATGGCAGGAAAAGCCATTGAATTGAACGTATCCTCATATGATTTAGCGGTTTCTTATTTTTACACCGCTTTATACAACAGCCATATAAATCGACCACTTGATGAAGTAGCAGAAAGAGAGCGGATCGTTAAATTATTTGAAAAAGCCGTTCAGTACTCGGCAGAAATATTGGATGTTATGGAGCTTTATGTTAAAGCCAGAAGTTGTGAGAAAGGTGAGGGATTTAGTCTAAGTCGAGCAGGGCAAAAGTTACTTGAACTTGTCAATTCTCCACTCGACTTTCCAGTAGCTCAAGCGTCGCCTGGCGCAGATGCGCAAACTATTGACGCAATTTGTGAAATATTTGATAAGCACGGCCGTAATGGTAAGGCTTTAAAAGAGTTTTATCAAAAGAGCTACATCGACCAACTTAAACACGGCATAGATTTGACAGAACCGCAATATATTGATCGAGTGAGTGCTGTCATTAGAGTTTCTGTAGATCCTGAGGTCAATACACGGAGATGCCTGCCGTACTTTAAATCGTGGTGGCCGACATCATCATTTACGCTGATCACCAGCGGTAGTCATGATCTAAATATGGAGATTACGAGCAGGGTCCAGAAATATATCGAAAAAAGTAAAATCAGGCTTTTAATGAACGGTGAGTTGCTTGCAGAAATGGAGCCATCATCGGCATGGTCCCATTACAAGTTAATTATCCCAAGCTTTCTCACTAAGCCAGGATTTAACACAGTTACCTTGGAATGGCCTAAATTGGCACAGGATGAAGAAAAGGAAGTGTTGAACATATCCTCTCGATACAATAAAGGTTTAAAGATCGAAATATTTCCGGTTTTTGGTGAATTATTCTCATTGAAAGTTTCTTATTCACAATAATCTGGATCTTTATATAATATCTTCATGATCTGCCATCCATTCAACAAATCTAGTTTATAGGTATTGTTTGATGGCAGCTCTTTGTGTTTATATTATATAGGACTAACAATGATCAGAGGTGAACTTATTTATGCCGCCGTTAATGTTGAGGCTACTCCCTATAGTACTTATTGTTGGAATGGTTCCATCATTTGTAGAAGTTGATATCACTTTGCCCGCATTTCCTCAAATGCTGGGATTCTTTTTTGCCACTGAATCGGCAGTGCAATTGACTTTAATTGTAAACTTCCTAGGGTTGTGTATATTCACGCCTATATTTGGTCCCCTTTCAGAATCATACGGGCGAAGAAAGATAATTTTAATTGGAGCCACTCTATTCTTTATTGGTAGTGTAGGCTGTTCGACTGTGGGTGATCTTAGCCAATTGTACTTATTTAGGTTTATCCAAGGAGTAGGGTGCGGTGCTATTTGGGTTGTGGGGTTTATTATTTGCTCTGATACCTATAAAGATGAGGAGTCAGTACAGGTTTTTGGTATTCTTAACTCAGCAATTTCAATGGCCCTCATTATAGCGCCTATTGTGGGCTCTCTTATTGTTGCGCATTACAGTTGGAGGTCTGTCTACCACTTAATAGCTTTACTGAGCTTTCTTTCTCTGATAGCGGTGTTCATCATTCCTGAAACAAATCATAATACGACAAAGTTGAGTGTAAGTGACGTTGTGAGAGATTATCATCAACTTATATTCAATATGCGTTTTTTAATATATGCTTTCACTCCTGGATTATTAGTGTCTGCATGTATTGCCTATGTATCTGTTGTCCCCTTCTTATATATAGATAAAATGGGAATGAGCTACTACGTATTTGCAGTACACCAAGCGATATTAGGAATATGTTTAGCGGTAGCTGGATTCTATTCAGGTGCTTTGAATAGAAATATTGGCTCAGTTAATTGTATTTGTTTAAGTATTGTAATCTGTTTGATAGGTTGCAGTTTATTAATTATATTTGGTCATCTTTATCCTAAGTCTGCAATACCTTTTACGCTATCAATGGCCGTTATTTGTATTGGTTCTGCTTTTCAATATAGTATGGTGTTCTCTCGTTCTTTAGCGTTGTATCCTAAATTAGTTGGCACTGCCTCATCCTTATTAACTTTTTTTCGGCTTATATTCTTCAGTCTCAGTGTCTTTATTTCTGGGTGGGCATTTACTGGAGAATTATTTAATTCAGCAATCACAGTATCATCGATAATCTCTGTGGGACTGTTATTTTCATTATTCGTTTTAATTGATTTGAGAAGATGTAAGTAGAGAAATTAACGGTAGGTCACATGTTAGTTAATTAAATTATCTTGCTAATGACACTGATTATTTATTGATATTTATTTTATTGAGATCATTTATGAGAATTAAAGTTATCGTTCCACTGCTGACATCAAAATATAATTCAGCAATACAAGAAGAGCTTACTCCCTATGTTGCACCGGACGTATCAGTTACTGTTGTTAATTTGGCGTCTGGCTCGCCTTCGATCGAGTCTCGTTACGATGAGATATATTCAACACCTGAGATTGTCAGCAAGATCGTCAAGTCTGAAGAGGAAGGATATGATGGAGTTTTCGTGAGTTGTGTAAGCGATCCAGCTATTTCTGTTGCGAGAGAGCTAGTTGATATTCCTATCGTTGGTGGATTCGAGCCTGCTGCGTTAAGTGCTGGAATGATTTCGAAGTGTTGGGGAATTATTACAATTACCCAGTCTTGCGCACGTTTGATTAGAGACCTTGCGACTCTGGCTGGTATTCACCAGCAGTTGGCCTGTATTCGTAGTATGAATCAACCTATTGACGAATTGCATCAAGTACCAGGAAAGCTAGAAGAGGTGCTACTTGCTCAAATTAAAAAGATGGTGAGTGAAGACCGTGTAACAGCCATCGTCTTAGGTTGTACCGGGATGATGGGAATGGCGAAGTATCTATCTAAAGAAATGGAAGCAATAGGAACGCCAATCCAAGTAATTGACCCTTCAGCAGTCGCATTGGGCTATTTACAAATGATGATAAGAGCTGGTCTTACGCATAGCCGATTGGAGTACCCAAAGTTGAATTTAAGGGAAAGAGTGATTAGCTGTATTAAGTGACCTTGTCTGCCATGCTGAGTAATCCTCTTATCTCATGATTGCAACTGGCTTGTGCTTGACACTTTTTCATATATGATATTGGTAATCATTATCATTTGATTTGGTGCAAGTTATGATCAGGGTTAAAGATAGAGACAGATCGTTTTTCTGGCAGGGAATCACCAGTTTGTGGGGAATGGGGTTATCCAGTCTGGCCGGAATGCTATTCGTCATCATCAATCCAGGGGTTGGGCAGCTTAAAATTGGGGTTGTCGTCGCAATGCTGCTGACTTTATTTATGTTGCTGAACCAGAAGTCACGCCATTTTTTGTTAATTCCATCGGGGTTTGCTGTGTTGTGTGTCTTATTAGCTGGGGCGCATCGGTTTGGCTGTTTTTGATGTTTTGTTGAAGGAAAAACGGGTGAGGAGGAAGATTAATGCAGAAAATGAACAGATTGGTGCGAAAGGAGGGACTTGAACCCTCACGTCCGTAAGGACACTAACACCTGAAGCTAGCGCGTCTACCAATTCCGCCACCCTCGCAGGTACTGTCATTTCTTGTTGCCGAATTTAATCAGCGGTTGTCTGATTTGGTGCGAAGGGGGGGACTTGAACCCCCACGTCCGAAAGGACACTAACACCTGAAGCTAGCGCGTCTACCAATTCCGCCACCCTCGCAAATTCAGACACTATCCAGCCAGTCGCTTGATAGCATGGGGGCGAATTCTAGAGGTTTTGCAGCCTGCGTCAATCATTATTTATTACAGCGTCGCATGATTGCCGTAAAAATCATCGCTCCTTACGATTTTGTTAAAACAGCCTGTCCGTGGGCCAGGGGCAGGCTGAACAAATCAGAATTTTTTCGTTGCCTGGTAAACTTTAAATTTACCCGTCTGAGCAATGACTTCATGATTGCCAAAAGTTTTATCCAGTAAATCGGGATAAGGCAGGAAAGCGTTGGCGACAATCCGTAGTTTGCCTCCGGGTTTAAGGTAGTTAGGCGCTTGGCGGATCAGGTCATCCGCTGCTTGTAGATTGGTTTTCAGCCCGTCATGGAAGGGGGGATTGGAGATAATCCAGTTGAATTTATCTTCAATGTTGGAATAAACGTTACTGACTACAACATGACCTTTCAGCTTATTGGCTTTTAACGTTGCTTTACTGGAAGCGATAGCCGCTGCATTGACATCACTGAGAGTGAGCGCTAACTCAGGGTTTTTCTTACCCAGTACGGCAGCCAGAACACCAGCACCACATGCGATATCCAGTAAGTTGCCAGAGAGAGGTTTGTCAAAAGTGGAGAGTAATAAACGGCTACCAACATCCAGTCCATCCTGGCTGAATATCCCCGGCAAAGTATTCACCGTAACGTTTTCCACCTGATAACTGTTCCACCAATTTTCCTGATCAAACAGCACTTCATGTTCCAGCCGGCCATAGAACAGGCTGCAACGGCGGGCACTGTCGATTTTCCGGAAAGTTGCCATTCCTTCCATCAGTTTGTCTACACTGCGTACTCCGCTACGGTTTTCACCGACAACAAAAATATCAATATCTTTTGGCAGAACAGAAAACAAGCTGCGTAACTGAAAGCGAGCTTCCTGCTTACTCTTGGGCCAGTAGTAGATCAGTGTGTCACAACTCTGGGTAAATCCCTTTTCTGCTACCAAACCAAACAAGGCATTATCGCCCAGAGTACGGATCAGTGATTGCCAGTGATGATACTGGTTAGTGTGTACTCGCACACTGGTAGCATCAATTTGGGTTGCCAGTGTGTCTTGGATATCACCGGCGAGTAGCAGGTGATGAGAACCAAATTGTTCACTGTGACGCAAAATAACTTCGCTGGCGGGGGTTAACGCAGACATTTGTCTATAGCTCCTTTGTGTTCTGTTTTATGTTTTGTGTCAAGTATCAGGGACGGGTAAATCTACAGCCCAATATTGGCGCAGGTAGTGGCCTCTGATAACATATTACTGATTATTTTTTACAGCAGGTGAATAAATATGGTAACCCGGCGCGACAGGTTATTAGCTCAATTGGGAATTACCCAATGGGGCTTGCGTAACCCAGCGGTTTTGCAAGGTGAGTTAGCCGTTCACTTACCCGATACCACCCGTCTGCTGATTATTACTAATGACCAAATTGATTTAACTAATTCATTATTAATAGATATTTTCACAGCTATGGGGCTGGATAAATCCTCTGTTTACTGGATTACATCGGATAATATTGCGATGTTACCGGAACAGGTTCAATGCCCATGTTGGCTGTTGGGGGTGGATATTACACTATCATGGCAGGGAATTTCTTTGAGAAGCCCTGCATTAAATGATTTATATTGTGACGGGAAGGCAAAACGTTCCCTTTGGCGGCAGATTTCGCAACATGAACAACATTTCTCTATTAACTCCCGCTGATCTCCCGTCCGCTTTTCTGGTTGAGAAAGCCAGTCATGCGTTTCCGTGGAGTGAAAAAACATTTTTCAGTAATCAGGGCAAACGGTATCTGAATTATAAAATAGTGATTAATGAACAGCTTATTGGTTTTGCTGTAACCCAATTGATATTAGATGAAGCCACCTTGTTTAATATTGCTGTTCATCCCGACTATCAAGGTCAAGGCTATGGTAAAGCGCTACTGGAGTATTTAATAACCATTTTGCCGGGGAAGGGAATTAATACTTTATGGCTTGAAGTAAGACAATCGAATTGCTCTGCTATCAGGTTGTATGAGCAGTCAGGCTTTAATCAAGTGACTGTCCGTAAGAATTACTATCCTACTGTGACAGGTAAAGAAGATGCCATCATCATGGCGTTGCCGTTATTTGCGTAATAAGTGCGATAAAATTGATTGATTGTTTATAGCACCAATTTCAGCGAAAATGAGCGCCAATTTTTCATTCACCCACGGGTTTGGCAGCTGTTTTCCTTGCGGGGAAGCGTCTAATGTTGAGTACAAGCCCGTTTACAAAGCAGAAGATTGTTATTGATGTCAAATTCCCCTTTTCAGCCGGAAGTCGCTAAACGGCGAACTTTTGCGATCATTTCTCACCCTGACGCAGGGAAAACAACTATTACTGAAAAAGTGTTGCTGTTCGGACAGGCGATTCAGAAAGCCGGTACGGTAAAAGGCCGTGGTTCAAATCAGCACGCTAAATCTGACTGGATGGAAATGGAAAAGCAACGCGGTATCTCCATTACCACGTCTGTGATGCAGTTTCCTTATAGCGATTGTTTGGTTAACCTGCTTGATACGCCGGGGCATGAAGACTTCTCCGAAGATACTTACCGTACATTGACGGCTGTTGACTGTTGTTTGATGGTCATTGATGCCGCTAAAGGGGTTGAAGATCGTACACGTAAACTGATGGAAGTGACCCGTCTGCGCGATACTCCAATTCTGACGTTCATGAACAAGCTTGATCGCGATATCCGTGATCCAATGGAACTGATGGATGAAGTGGAAAATGAGTTGAATATCGCTTGTTCTCCAATTACCTGGCCGATTGGCTGTGGTAAATATTTCAAAGGGGTTTATCACCTCTATCTTGATGAAACTTATCTGTATCAGACCGGAAAGGGTCATACTATTCAGGAAGTTCGCGCTATTAAGGGGCTGAATAACCCTGAGCTGGATGTGGCGATTGGTGAAGATCTGGCTGAACAATTGCGTCAGGAACTGGAACTGGTTCAGGGGGCTTCCCATGAATTTGATCATCAGGCATTTTTGCAAGGTGAACTGACACCGGTATTTTTCGGTACCGCGTTGGGTAACTTCGGTGTTAATCATATGCTGGATGGTTTGGTTAAATGGGCGCCTGCGCCGATGCCTCGTCAGACCGATGCGCGGGAAGTCTCCGCTCAGGAAGATAAATTCACCGGATTTATCTTTAAGATCCAAGCCAATATGGACCCTAAACACCGTGACCGCGTGGCTTTCATGCGTGTGGTGTCAGGTAAATATGAAAAAGGCATGAAGCTGCGTCAGGTAAGAACCAAGAAAGATGTGGTGATTTCTGATGCGTTGACATTTATGGCGGGTGATCGCTCTCATGTGGATCATGCCTACCCAGGAGATATTATCGGTCTGCATAACCACGGCACAATCCAGATTGGTGATACCTTTACTCAAGGGGAAGATCTGAAATTTACCGGTATTCCTAACTTTGCTCCGGAATTATTCCGTCGTATCCGCCTGCGCGATCCCCTGAAACAGAAACAGCTGCTGAAAGGATTGGTTCAACTCTCTGAGGAAGGCGCGGTACAGGTATTCCGTCCACTGGTAAATAACGATTTGATTGTGGGAGCGGTAGGTATTCTCCAGTTTGATGTGGTTGTTGCCCGTTTGAAAAGTGAATACAACGTTGAAGCCTTATATGAACCGGTAAACGTTTCAACGGCTCGTTGGGTTGAGTGCCATGACGCAAAAAAACTGGAAGAGTTTAAGCGTAAGAATGAACAAAACCTGGCGCTCGATGGGGGTGAAAATCTGACTTATATTGCACCCACTATGGTTAACCTGAATCTGACTCGTGAACGTTATCCTGACGTCAATTTCCGCAAGACACGGGAACATTAATATTTTATAAGGCTAACAATAGGTTAGCCTTTTTCTTTACAAAAATATATGTAACACAAGAATAATTTATAATTTTAGTCGGTAAGATTGGTCTTATTTTATAGCGCTTTGCTTAATTTTCCTGTTATTATTTCTTCGTCTTTCGCTGTATTGATGTTTTTATTTTCCAATTTAACTTAGTTATTGGAGGTAATAAGCTATTTTTAATTCTAATGCGGATTGTGGTTTTGTTTAGATGTCTTTATGCAAAGACAGTTTGCATGGCTTTATAGATTCAGAAATCTAACCGACAAAAAGGAAGGTATAAGATGAAGAATGTTAAATTGACTTACACATTGATGGCTGTTGTTTTGGGTACAGCCCTGGTCAGCAGTAGTGTGCTGGCGGAAGAGTCTTTTAAAAATAAAGCGACACAAGCACTTGACAGTGCTGGTCAGAAAATCGATGACTCCATGAAAAGCGTCGATGGTTACATGGATGATAGTGCTATCACAGCAAAAATCAAAAGTGAGTTGTTGGCGGAAAAAGGTATCAACAGCACCGGTATCGCGGTAAAAACAGAAAAAGGCGTTGTTTATATTTCTGGTTTTGTGAAAAGCGAGCAGCAATCCAGAAAAGTGTTGGATGTTATCTCTAAAGTGAAAGGGGTCAAATCTATTCAAAACGGTCTGACCATAAAAAAATAATATGTTTTTCTAATTTGGTGGTTGTTTTCCATTCAAATAATTTTGTTTTGTACTAATCGGATATGTGCCCTCACCAGGGGTTTTTATCAAAATATTGACTACGTAGCACCATAATATAATGACGGATAATAACTTCTCAAGTTATGCTCTCTATCCGTCATTTATTTTCTTGGGGGACTGTGTGGGGAAACGTATACCGATAACTTTGGGAAATATTGATCTATTATCCCATAAATATAAATCGCATATTAAATCTGGAAAGGTTGCACTTGTTTGTGAGGGTGGGGGACAGCGTGGCATTTTTACTGCGGGTGTACTGGATGAATTTATGCGTGTTGAATTTAACCCGTTTGATCTATTGCTTGGTACTTCTGCGGGTGCTCAGAACCTTTCGGCCTATATTTGCGGGCAGCGTGGATATGCCCGGCGGGCTATCAGCCGTTATACGACCAGACCTGATTTCTTTAACCCTCTGCGTTTTGTTCGTGGTGGTCATTTAGTTGATTTAGACTGGTTTTTGCAGACCGTTTTTCAGGAACTTCCATTGGATATCCCCGCCGCTTTACGCAAATTTGACGCCGGATGTGAATTTTATATGTGCGCGTGTCGTTCAGATAATTTTGAACCAACCTATTTTCATCCTGACGGGAAGAATTGGCTGGAAGTGATTAAGGCATCAAGTGCCATTCCTGGGCTTTATCGCAATGGTGTGACGATTGATGATGTCGTTTATTATGATGGTGGTATCAGTGACGCCATTCCTGTGGAAGAGGCGTATCGCCGTGGTGCTGATACGATAGTGGTGATCCGCACTGTTCCTTCGCAGCTCTATTACACGCCTGATTGGATGAAACGGATGGAACGCTGGTTGGGGGATAGCAGCCTGCAAAAGATGGTACGGATGTTACAGCAACATGCGAAAAGCTATTACCGCACACAGAAATTTATTGAGAATCCACCTGATAATGTACAGATTTTCGAAATCTATCCGCCTGCGCCATTAACGGCCAGTGCATTAGGCAGTCGTTTGTCGGCACTGAATAAGGATTATCATCTTGGGCGTCGTTGTGGTCGCTATTTCCTGGCGACGGTTGGTCAGGCATTTGTTGGTGATAAGTTTGGTATGGCGGAGCGTAAAAATTATCGTTTGAGCCGTCATGTTTTGCGCCGGAGTGAAGAAAATAGCGTTTTGGTTCAACCGCCAACTACGTTGGCAGAGTCGCCAGAACAGATGAATAACGGATAGTTTCATGTTTATTGATACCCACTGCCATTTTGATTTTCCCCCGTTTCGTGATGACGAACAGCGGAGTCTGCAACGGGCGGCACAGGATGGTGTGGATAAAATTATTATTCCTGCTGTTAGCGGGAAAAATTTGCAACGGGTATTTGAACTGGCTCGTGTTTATCCAGAGATTTATGCGGCGCTGGGTTTGCATCCTCTTTATATCGATGAACATCAGGAATCGCATCTTGCGGATCTGGAGCGATTACTGAAACAGAAAAGTGAAAAGCGGGTGGCTGTCGGAGAGATTGGCCTTGATCTCTATATGGCTGACCCTCAGTTTGAAAAACAGAAAGCATTACTGCTCGCTCAATTGCGGCTGGCAAAACAGTGTGAATTACCCGTCATACTTCATTCCAGAAAAAGCCATGATCAACTGGCTGCGATCCTGAGAAGAATCGACCTCCCTCGTACTGGCGTGATACATGGATTCGCCGGTAGTTTATCTCAGGCAGAGGCTTTTATCCGTTTGGGATACAACATTGGGGTAGGGGGAACCATTACGTATGAAAGAGCACAGAAAACCCGTCGCGCAGTTGCTGAACTTCCTTTAACTTCTCTTGTGCTGGAAACTGATGCACCGGATATGCCACTTTTTGGGTTTCAGGGACAACCTAACCGACCGGAAAGAATTGCCGGGGTTTTTGCTTCATTATGTGAGCTTCGCCGTGAATCTCCTGACGAAATCGCCGCTCAGCTTTATAGTAACAGTGTTGAGTTATTTGGGTTGAATAGTTGAGTGGTATATCATAAAACTTTAACTACGCTTACTTGATAATCATCCCTTAATTGTTTGTTATTTTGCCATCCCGATGGTTAGATTATCTTATTGCCGATTATTTCTGCAATTTTATGTGATTTACATCACATTTATCGCTTTTCCATTGCTTTTTTCGGTGGGTATTTGTGATGTAGATAGCTTGTTCATTCCGATGACTGAGTATAATCAGCGCCGAAACAGTGTCAGTGAACATTTACACTCTAACTGACATATTTAATTTATTATTAAGTGAACAGGGATTCTTCCAATGCAACTCTTTATGAGCCTGGTCGGGATGGTAGTGCTGATCTTGATCGCTGTACTTTTTTCCAGTAACTATCGTGCTATTAAACTTCGTACCGTCCTTGGTGCTTTTTTGATTCAGGTTGCTACCGGTGCTTTTGTACTTTATGTTCCCGCAGGCAAGAAAATATTAATGGGTATGTCTGAGGGAGTTTCCAGTGTTATCCAGTATGGTCAGAAAGGAATGGATTTTATTTTTGGTGGATTAGTTTCCCCCAAAATGTTTGAACTGTTTGGTGGTGGTGGTGGTTTTGTTTTCGCCTTGCGTGTACTGCCTATTATCGTTTTCTTCTCTTCACTGATTGCTGTTTTGTACTACATCGGTGTTATGCAGCTCGTTATCAAAATATTGGGTGGTGCTTTGCAAAAAGTTCTCGGCACTTCACGTACCGAATCTTTGTCCGCCACAGCGAATATTTTCGTGGGCCAAACTGAGGCACCACTGGTTGTTCGTCCTTATATAGCCACTATGACCCAATCTGAACTATTTGCCGTTATGTGTGGTGGACTGGCATCGGTTGCGGGTTCTGTACTGGCCGGTTATGCATCAATGGGCGTGTCGTTGGAATATCTGATTGCGGCTTCCTTTATGGCGGCTCCAGGTGGTCTGCTATTCGCTAAACTGATAGTACCTGAAACTGAAAGTACCCGTGATACAGCTGATGCCATGTCACTGGTAGCGGAAGAGGATCGCCCTGCTAACATCATTGATGCAGCCGCTTCTGGTGCTGCTGCTGGGATGCAATTAGCATTGAACGTAGGGGCAATGTTATTGGCATTTGTTGCCTTGATTGCGTTGGTAAACGGTATTCTTAGCGGTGTTGGCGGCTGGTGGAATTACCCACAACTTTCTCTTGAATTGGTACTGGGCTGGGTTTGTGCGCCTATTGCTTACCTGATTGGTGTTCCGTGGAATGAAGCAACAGTTGCCGGTTCCTTTATCGGTCAAAAGCTGGTTGTGAACGAATTCGTTGCCTTTATGAACTTCAAACCATATTTGCAATCGGATGATGTGGTTGCGGCTGCGGGTTTACAGGTTCTGTCAGGTCACACCAAAGCCATCATCTCCTTTGCACTGTGTGGCTTTGCTAACCTCTCTTCTGTCGCTATCCTGCTGGGTGGGTTGGGCGGTATGGCCCCAAGTCGTCGCGGGGATGTCGCTCGTCTGGGGATGAAAGCAGTAATAGCAGGTACATTATCCAACCTGATGAGTGCAACCATTGCGGGTTTCTTCTTGGCGCTGTAACTTTGTTGCAACATGCAGGTGGGATAATCCCGCCTGCAATCCATTTTCCTTCCGGTTTTATCTTCATCCGATCTCCTTGGGGAAACTGATCAGTCATATCACCCAGCAAGATAACGGCTTTTGACATTAGCGTTCTCCATCGTTTTACCATTGGCAAATAATATCGTTGCCATTAAATCTCAGTCATTAATGGTAGCAATCCCAGATCCACTAACTGAATTTCAATGTCATTGGATGTATCAATCACTCTGGGCTGGTAAAGCATCCAGCCGACACTGAGACGATCGGGGAAAACATTATATTGAGATAACCTACTACAAACTATAATTTGTCCTAACCAAGTTGACTAGACCAATGAAAGCAAATATATTGAAAGTGTCTATATCAAGAGGGGATGTCATGGAAAAAATCAACATCTACGATGCGAAAACTAACCTATCCAAAATTGTTCAGGAAGTTACTCGCACTGGAGAACCCGTGATAATCGCCAAGAATGGTCATGCACTGGTTAAAATCATCGCATACAGAGAAGAGAAGCCTAAGCGCAAACTGGGTTTCCTCAAAGGCAAAGGTCGTGTTCCCACCAATTTTGACGATATGAACAGAGCCGAAATTGTTGACATGTTCGAAGGAAAATACTCTTAATGGAATTGCTGTTAGATACCAATATCTTGCTGTTTATGGCATATGAACCGGAAAAACTGAAAACGGGTGTTGTTGCTCTTCTGGAAGATACCGACAAAACCCTTTGTTTTAGTGCCGCGTCAATATGGGAAGTGGTCATTAAAAGCAATTTGAATAAGCCTAATTTTTCCGTAGATCCCGAACAGTTCAGGGATGGACTGTTTGAAGCTGGATTGATTGAAATCCCCATTAAAAGCGATCATACGCTCGTTGTATGTGATTTACCGGAAAATTTACATAAAGATCCGTTTGACCGATTGATTGTCGCTCAGGCGAAACACAACAAGATCCCACTAATCACTAGTGATAGCAAGTTGATAGATTTTGTCAAAGATTACATTACTGTAATCCCTAACAGATAGCCAAAATGAGTATAGATCATTTGGCTATCGTAAATGAGGCGGCTAAAAACGGCAATCAGCGATGTAAATTGGCTGGTTAATTTTTGGCTATTTAAAATGACCGCTTGACGGCGTTTTTGGTTCTATTATTCCTCAAACCTCTATTCTCCCAGGGACGTTGCCAAAAACCTTGGTGTATCTATTTCAACACTGTACCATTGGTTGCCTGCGTCAAATGTTACCGATATTGGGCGCGATGATTCATCATGCCGGGTCGGAAATAGAACACCGTCTGGATTGGACCCTGAAATATCTCTCCAGAAATGCGTTGAAGTTGCCTCAAAGAAAATCCAATAAAGACAATAGTTGGAGGGTATTTTCGAGAGGCTTAATGTTTAAGGTTCAGTGTATGTTGGCATATTAACGTCTCCTATTCATTTTGTTTTGCCAAGATTAAGAAAATCTTTAAGCTATGGTTATGGATTTTGGTTAGAAATTTAAATGTCCCGAATGACATTCTCATTAACTGATAAGCGTAAATTCATGCTGGCTGGCAATTAATGTGGCCCCACAGGCTGTTTGCATTCCTTCAAGCGCAATGGGTTTGCCTTTATATTGCAGCGCGTTGCTCCCCTCTATGATAGGAAAAGCCCCTTTGCATTGGGGACATTCAACCCAATCTCCTTTACCTGCAATAGAAATACTGTTGTAAGTATATTGCTCAATAGCGGTAATCACTTTACCGCCATGATCAGTCATATCACCCAGCAAGATAACGGTTTTTGACATTAACGCTCCCCGTCGTTTTACCATTGGCAAATAATATCGTTACCATTAAATTTCAGTCATTAATGGTAGCAATCCCAGATCCACTAACTGAATTTCAATGTCATTGGATTTATCAATATCGTCCTGATTTTCACCGTTAAAAATACCCTTTTTGGTGATAATCAATGTGCCGATTTGCTCATCATGTTGATAAACGGGAAGGACGTCTTCCGCCATAGGAAGGTAGTATTTATCAATGACTCTCGGTTGATACAGCATCCAGCCAACACTGAGACGGTCGGGAAAAACCTGTTTATTCCGCAATGTGTATTCGTTTGTCTCTACTTGGATATAAGGTGAATAACGGGTCACAGCCAGATATTTAATTAAATCAATTAACCGACAAACATCAAGCTGATTACGGTCAATTCTCAGATTAAGCGCTAACCAAACCCAATTAGGGCAATCAATTGCCATCTTACGATAACTAATTCCGCTAGACACTTCATCCTTTTCACCGTCCCACATTCCTTCAATCAACAAAGGAAAATCTTTTTTATAGGACTTTTCAAAATCTTTTATTGCAACCTCAGTTGGTCCCGTCTCATCAAAGACTTTATATTTTAGGGCTTCTTTTCTGGAATAACCTTGCAAGAGCCATGTTTTTTCCTGATTAAAAACAGTATCGAGTTGTCGAGTGATATGGAATAAATCTGTTAACGCTGCATCAACGGTAATAGATTCACTATGCTCACAATAGACATTGATTTCTATACGAATTATTGTCATCTTAACCTCTTTTTAAATAATATCATTCAGCTCAGGACATGGCGTATAACAAACACTAATATTTTTATGTCTAAAAAATATCCTTTGAAAATAATGGTAACTGAGGGGTTGCAAAAAATGCCATTCCACATGAGGCGTGCCATTTAATAGATTACATACCCCTTGTTGCCGGGCACCTTGTTTTTCTCCGGAACGTTCACCCTTCCACCAGCTTTTAGGTTTACCTTCATTATCAAAAAACTGGTCATACCGCGCCTTAGCTTCCAGAAACAAACAACGTGTAGGTTGCCAACCATCAAATGTTACTTTTAGGCACTGAAACTCCTGAATCATCTGCGCCGCTGGGTCATAGCGGGTTTTGGCAATGAATCGCTGATAGTTAATGGTGATGGTGCTCCAGCGACTGACCTTGCGATACTTTTCACTGGTCACCGGAATAGCCAGACATGCTTCACACACTTTCTGCCTTTCTGTGCTTTCACAAGCTTCTGTTTTGGCGGCAGTTTTGGCTTGAACCGCAGAGGTATCAACCGGCCCCTCATCCAGGTCGTCATCTTCCCAAAAGTCCGCATGGGCTTCCTCGCTCCAGACAATATTTCGATCTTCATCCGTGATTTCAGGGCTTATCACAAAATCCGTTTTCTTATGCCGAATAATGCTGTCATCCTCTTCCACTGAACTCTTTTTACCCGCTTCCATCACCCCAACGGCAATTAATACCCCGGCACAGGCACTGATAGCATATTCAGCCGCGCCCACCACGACAGGGGCCAGTAAAGGTATTGGCATATTAATGTCTCCTATTCATTTTGTTTTTTGCAATACGAAGAAAGTCCTTAAATTGCTGCTCTGGCTTCTGACCGGGGGATTCGAGTGCCGATTTAATTGATGAGACATACTGAAAATCGGGATTAAAGGCCACCAGATATAAATAAGACTGGATCATATTTTGCTCTTGAAAGTTTAATTCCAATAAATAATCATAAGCCGCTCTCAGTCGGTGACTGAGAGACTCGTGTTCGGAAACCAAATCTGTATGTTCAGATAAAATTTGATTTCTTATTTTTTCAATAAATTCATCTTTTTCTAATTTATTGAATTTATCGATTTGTACCTGAGTAAATTCAATCATAACATTACTCCTGTTACTGAATAATAAGCGGTATCATGTTGATAAATCCATTGATTAATTCCATGCGTAAACGCCACTCGTTGTTCATCATCGAAAATGTCACGAATTCGATGTAAAACACGAGGATCATAAAAACGGAAAAGTGCGGTTTGTTTTGTCGGCAACTGAACATTTAAATAAGGCACCAGATGCCGGGTCAATTGATCTAATGATAAAGGTGTCAATATCCACGATACAGAAGGATAGGTATCTGCTAGCATGGATAATTTATCACGCCAATGATGTTCGTATTCCAGATCAAATAACCAAGGGCCTGCAAACGCAATTTTTGAATCAGGGTAGTGCCGAAATAACGGATTATTTACCCCAGCAATATATTTAATTTTCGCCTGAAAATAGCGCTCATATTGCAGGCCATTTACCAGCGCATAAAGCCGGGTTTCAGGGTGTTCTTTCTGATAGCTCATTAGCTTTTCATTTAATTCCAACATTATGATTGCTTCCTGATAATCGTTGTTGCCCCTTCCAGTTCTGCTTTCAGCAAACAACTGATGCACAGCCCCTTGCCCGGTATTTGTGCAGGAATATCGACACTCACCTGTTCCATCTCTTTTTGTAGCATATCGGGCAATTTCCCTCCCCAACCAGAGCCTATACCCGGTGCCCCACTACCAAAATTAATTCCTGCACTACTGCTGATACCGCCCGCATCGATTTTGATAAAATGCCCTGCCGCCTGGAGAGTTAATTCACCGCCTGCATCAATGACCAAGGTGGTTCCTGAACGCAGATGAATTTCATTTCCTCCCTGCATTAATACCGCATCATCGGCTTTGACATGCAATTTTTTCCCGGTCGAAACGGAGATATCATTATTAGCTAAAACACGATATTCATTATCAACACGTAAATGGACATCGTGTTTCACATGATGAAGCCGATTATTTGCAATATCGACTGTTTCATCATTTAAAATTTGAGTTTTCATATCTCTTTGAGCATGGATAAATACCTCTTCCTGGTCTTTTGCATCCTCAAAGCGCAATTCATTAAAACCTTTCCCTTTGTGAGTCCGGGTTTTAAAGGTAGTACGGGTTTTTTCGGCGGGTAAATTCAGCGGCGGCCGGTTTAAGCCGTTGTAGGTGCAGCCGGTGACAATTGGCCGATCAATATCGCCGTTCAGATAGGAGACAATCACTTCCTGACCGATGCGGGGAACCGCCATAAAACCGTAACCGCTGCCATTCCAACCCTATGCGAACCGTACCCAACAAGACGCGTTTTCATCGGCCTTATCATAACGATCCCAGTGAAAATGGATGCGGATACAACCGTCTTCATTGACATAAATCTCTTCCCCTGCCGGGCCCACCACGGTGGCGACTTCATCACCATCCGCCAGCGGTTTGTAGCGATATAGCGCTCGCCAATCCTTATAACCGGAAATAAAACTGAATTCGTTATGCAGATAAGCTCCTGATCCCCCACTCAGGTTCATCCGCCAGAGCGCAGGCCGGACGGTGAGATAATAAATTGTGCGGTGAGTATGAGAATCACCCAGTACCGCCTGGGCAATAATGCCGCTGACCTGACGTTGTTCAACGCCGTTGAAAATCACCTGGAACTTCACCGATTGTAATAGCAGTGATCCCAGATCAATATCCGCCCGTTTACTGACCAGAGTTAAAGAGAGGGTAAACAGTTCGGATAATTCTTCCTGTAAAGAGAATTCAGCCACCGCAAATGTTTTTTCTGGGAGATCGCCCGCAGTGAACGTAAAGAGCAGTCCACTTCGTTCTGAACCAAAATCATTAACCAAAAGCAACTATTACCTAATATTGAGTGATAAGACTGCAATATAACCCAAGTTAAATGATTAAAAAAGGATCTATTGTGTTATTTTTTAATCGAAAAACTCAATAAACAATTTGGATGCTGAATGAAAAAAGTACAGCTCGGCTGAATTAATAATGAAAAAACATGTTTCCATATCCAAAATTTTTGTCTGGGAGTGAGTTATATTTTTTATCGTGTATCATCTGCTGGTAAGAAGGCTCAATTTGCAGATAAATCAGAGGGCAAATCTGTTTTAATGTGATTTGTGTCACATATGAAATTGCTATCTTGCAAATTACATTGTGTTAGTGTGATGTTTAGCACGATTATTTGAACGTTTAAATGTTCAAATAATAATATGCCGATATTGTATGAATAAAGGCGAAGCTCGCATTAAGGACCATAAGCCGAAGAGAGCATAGTGCGGTGAGAAGGAGTTCAACCGTCGCCGTGGGCATACCACTGCTACGTCTTCAAGGAACCAAGTCCGCTCGCCAACAAACAATCGTTTAAGAAAATGTGGGGTTTCGGCGTGAAGCCGGCCGCGATAATAACGTTGGAGAGTTTTATGACCGATTTAACCGCAGCAGCGCAGCGTGCGCTGATTTTGATGGATTTAACGACACTAAATGATGATGATACCGATGAAAAAGTGACGGCGCTTTGTCATCAGGCGAAAAGCCCAGCGGGTAACACGGCGGCTATCTGTATCTACCCGCGTTTTATTCCTCTGGCGCGTAAAGTTCTGCGTGAACAGGGCACCCCTGAAATCCGTATTGCAACAGTGACAAACTTCCCACACGGTAATGACGATATTGAGATCGCTGTAGCTGAAACCCGTGCGGCGATTGCTTATGGTGCGGATGATGTTGATGTGGTTTTCCCATACCGCGCATTGATGGCCGGTAATGAAAAAATTGGTTTTGATATGGTTAAAGCCTGTAAAGAAGCCTGCGCGGAAGCGGGTGTTTTGCTAAAAGTCATTATCGAAACAGGTGAACTGAAAGAAGCATCGCTGATCCGTAAAGCGGCTGAAATTTCAATTAAAGCCGGTGCCGATTTTATCAAAACGTCCACCGGCAAAGTACCGGTTAACGCCACACTGGCAAGTGCTGAAATCATGATTAAGGTTATTCATGAGATGGGAGTGGGTGAAACCGTTGGCTTCAAACCGGCGGGTGGCGTGCGTACCGCGGAAGAAGCAGCACAATATCTGGCATTGGCTGATCGCATTATGGGTGATAAATGGGTTGATGCCCGCCATTTCCGTTTTGGTGCTTCCAGCTTGCTGGGGAGTTTGCTGAACACTCTGGGTCATCAGGGGCAAAAACAAAGCAGCAATTACTGATAATCATACACCGTACCCGTTGGTGCGTAATGGCTGAACCTTTCCCGATTTTAATCATGATAAGGAGAATGCTTTGTTTCTGGCACAGGAAATTATCCGTAAAAAACGTGATGGGCATCCACTGAGTGAAGAAGAGATCCGCTTTTTCATTAATGGGGTGCGTGACAATACCGTTTCTGAAGGGCAGATTGCTGCGCTGGCGATGGCTATCTATTTTCACGATATGGTGATGGGAGAGCGGGTGGCTCTGACTCTGGCAATGCGTGATTCCGGTACGGTGTTGAACTGGCAAAGCTTAAATCTGCATGGCCCGGTTGTGGATAAACATTCAACCGGCGGTGTCGGTGATGTCACATCCCTGATGCTTGGCCCAATGGTGGCGGCTTGTGGTGGTTATGTTCCGATGATCTCCGGCCGTGGTTTGGGTCATACCGGTGGTACGCTGGACAAACTGGAAGCGATCCCAGGATTTGATATTTTTCCTGATGACAAGCGCTTTCGTAACATTATTCAGGACGTTGGTGTCGCGATTATCGGCCAGACCAATTCGTTGGCGCCGGCAGACAAACGCTTCTATGCAACTCGGGATATTACCGCGACGGTGGATTCTATCCCCTTGATCACCGCGTCTATCCTCGGCAAAAAACTGGCTGAGGGTTTGGATGCATTGGTAATGGATGTCAAAGTTGGCTCTGGTGCGTTTATGCCGACTTATAAAGAATCGGAACAACTGGCGGAATCTATTGTTAGTGTCGCAAACGGCGCAGGTTGCAAAACGACTGCGCTGTTGACGGATATGAATCAGGTTCTGGCGTCCAGTGCGGGTAACGCGCTTGAAGTTCGTGAAGCCGTTCGCTTTCTAACGGGTGAATATCGCAATCCACGTTTACTCGAAGTTACAATGGCACTGTGTGTTGAAATGCTGGTATCCGGTAATCTGGCAACAGATCGTGAAGATGCCCGCAATAAACTCCAGTCTGTATTAAATAACGGTAAAGCAGCAGAAATCTTTGGTCGCATGGTTGCTGCACAAAAAGGCCCGGTTGATTTCGTTGAGCGTTATGACCGTTATTTGCCAACCGCTGTTTTCAGCCAACCGGTATTGGCTGAACAGCATGGATTTATCACAGATATGGATACCCGAGCTTTGGGAATGTCTGTGGTTTCCCTTGGTGGGGGACGCCGTAAGGCAACAGATCTTATCAATTACAGTGTGGGGCTGAGTCATATCGTTGCTCTGGGTTCAGAAGTGAATGCAGATACCCCTTTAGCTATTATTCATGCCAACAATGAAAACGAATGGCAGGAAGCGGCGGCGGCAGTACGTAAAGCTATCGTTCTGGGCATGGATGCTAAACCAGCCACACCAATGGTTTATCGCCAAATCAGCGAGTAATAACCATACTTATTATTAAATAACGGTGGCATTTCCGCATTGTTAGCGTGACTTGACGCAGGAGAAAATTATGAAACGTACATTCATCATGGTATTGGATTCTTTTGGCATTGGTGCCAGTGAAGATGCCGAAAAATTTGGTGATAAAGGATCTAACACCCTGGGACACATTGCAGAAGTCTGTGCCCGTGGTGATGCCGATGTTGGCCGTAAAGGAGTTCTGAACTTGCCGAACTTAAGCCGTTTAGGTTTGGGTAAAGCGGCTGAGGAGTCTTGTGGAACTTTCCCTGTAGGTTTGGATAAAGACGCAGACATTATCGGTGCTTACGCTTATGCCAGCGAACTCTCTTCCGGTAAAGACACACCGTCAGGTCACTGGGAAATTGCCGGTGTACCGGTTCTGTTTGACTGGGGTTACTTCAAAGATGAAGAAAACAGCTTCCCACAAGGATTGTTGGATAAACTGGTCGCGCGCGCAAACCTGCCGGGTTATCTGGGTAACTGCCACTCTTCCGGTACCGTCATTCTGGATAAACTGGGTGAAGAGCATATGAAAACCGGTAAACCGATTTTCTATACCTCGGCTGACTCGGTATTCCAGATTGCTTGCCACGAAGAGACTTTTGGTTTGGATCGCCTGTACGAACTGTGCGAAATCGCCCGTGAAGAGCTGACTGACGGTGATTATAATATCGGTCGCGTGATTGCCCGCCCATTTGTTGGTGAGAAAGCAGGTCATTTCGAGCGTACTGGTAATCGTCATGATCTGGCTGTAGAGCCACCGGCTCCAACTATACTGAAAAAATTGGTTGATGAGAAAAATGGCGAAGTTGTTTCTATCGGCAAGATCGCGGATATTTACGCAAACGTCGGTATTACGCAAAAAGTGAAAGCGACCGGTATTGACGCACTGTTTGACGCAACTCTGGTTGAGATGGAAAAAGCGGGTGATAACACCATCGTCTTCACTAACTTTGTCGATTTCGACTCTGCTTACGGTCATCGCCGTGACGTTCCGGGTTATGCCGCTGCATTGGAACTGTTTGATCGTCGTTTGCCTGAAATGCTGAAATTGGTGCGAGAGGATGACATCCTGATCCTGACAGCAGACCACGGTTGTGACCCAACATGGCCTGGTACTGACCATACTCGTGAACACATTCCGGTGCTGATTTATGGGCAAAAAGTGAAACCCGGATCACTGGGGCACCGTGAAACTTTTGCTGATATTGGACAGACAGTGGCTAAATATTTTGATCTGTCGCCAATGGAATACGGCAAATCTATGTTTTGAGTTTGATTGCTGGCTGCTTTCGGGCAGTCATATGCTGACTAAAATAATCATTAAATAAAAAACAAGGAACTTAATTATGGCCACTCCTCATATTAATGCCGAGATGGGTGATTTTGCAGATGTTGTTTTAATGCCGGGTGATCCATTACGTGCAAAATACATTGCTGAAACTTTTCTGGAAGATGTTCGGCAGGTAAATAATGTTCGCGGCATGTTGGGTTTCACCGGGACTTATAAAGGCCGCCCGATTTCTGTGATGGGACACGGTATGGGTATCCCATCCTGTTCTATCTATGCGAAAGAGCTGATCGCCGATTTTGGCGTTAAAGTCCTGATCCGTGTGGGTTCCTGTGGCTCGGTACGTCACGACATTAAATTGCGTGATGTGGTGATTGGCATGGGTGCCTGTACTGACTCCAAAGTTAACCGCATACGTTTTAAAGATCATGACTTTGCTGCGATTGCTGATTTCGATCTGGTCCGTAATGCAGTTGATGCCGCTAAAGCAAAAAACATTAAAGCGCATGTAGGCAACATCTTCTCTATTGAACTGTTCTATACACCCGATACACAAATGTACGATGTAATGGAAAAGTACGGTATTTTGGGTGTAGAAATGGAAGCAGCGGGTATCTACAGTGTTGCTGCTGAATATGGCGCAAAAGCACTGACTATCTGTACCGTTTCTGATCATATTCGTACAGGTGAACACGTTATTGCAGAAGAACGTCAGACAACGTTCAATGAAATGATTGAAATCGCGCTGGAATCTGTTCTGTTGGGTGATAAATAACTCCTGCTCTTTATTTTCGGTTGCATAATAAAGAACGGTTTTTAGCTAATGCCAGTCAATTAAGCGATTGACTGGCATTTCTCTTTTTCTCTCTTTTATTGAGCTGCTTTTTCTAATGCCTGAGCCAAATCTGCGATGAGATCCTCCGCATCCTCTATACCCACTGAAATCCGCACTAACTGTGGCGTAATCCCGGAAGCAAGACGCTTTTCTAACGGAATAGAAGCGTGAGTCATACTAAATGGTTGGCCTATCAGGCTTTCCACTCCGCCCAGACTTTCCGCCAGTGTAAATAATTTCAGCTCCTGAATCAGTCGACGGGCATAATCATCATCACCCTTTAAATGAACGGAAATCATACCGCCAAAGCCCTTCATCTGGCGCTTTGCGAGTTCATGTTGAGGATGGGAAGGGAGACCGGGATAAAAAACAGTTTCGATCTGCGGCTGTTGCGCCAGCCAGTGTGCGATCTTTTCCGCACTATTGATGTGACGCTGCATACGCAGAGCAAGCGTACGCATTCCGCGTAATACCAGGAAACTGCTAAATGGATCGAGCACGCCACCCACCGAGTTTTGCAGAAAACCGAGCTTTTCGGCCAGGTCTGCATCTTTTCCTACGACGGCCAGCCCTGCGATAACATCGGAATGACCATTAAGGTACTTGGTTGCTGAGTGCACCACGATATCAAATCCCAGATCAAGCGGGCGTTGAATATACGGGGAGGCGAAAGTGTTATCTGCCACGCTGATGATACCGTGTCGTTGTGCTATTTGCGCGATAGCAGCCAGATCGGCCAGTTTCAGCAGTGGATTAGTGGGTGTCTCCACCCAGATCATTTTTGTCTCGGGACGAATTGCGGCTTCAAGGCCAATAATGTCATGTGCCTCAACATAAGTGACACGCAAACCCGCGCTACGGCGACGTACTTTTTCTAGCAGCCGATAGGTACCACCATACAGATCATCTACTGCTACCAAATGGCTGTCTTTATCCAGCAGTTCCAGCACCGTGGAGCTAGCAGCCAGACCTGAACTGAACGCATACCCCCGCTTACCGTTTTCCAGTTCGGCGATAGCGTTTTCCAGCGCATCACGCGTCGGGTTGCCACTACGGGAATATTCATAACCAGTGTGCTGGCCGGGAGCTGACTGGGCATAAGTTGAAGTTGCATAAATCGCTGGCATTACCGCGCCGGTATGATCGGGTGTATAGCCGGCGTGAACAGTCTTGGTATCAAACTTGGTCATAGAATTATTCCTGCAAAAAGATCAATTAAGTTGCTGACGCCATGCGTTCAGCACATCTGTGCGAGTCACCAGCCCAAGGAAACCGCCATTATCGACGATCAGCGCCACATGCCCGGCATCGAAAGTTGCCATCAATTGTTGCAAAGAAGCGTTTTTATCCAGCGTTTTCACTTGATGAGTCATTGCGTGGCTAACGGGCAGGGTAAAATTGAGTGGATTAGCCTGCACTGTGTGCATCAAATCCCACTCATCAATAATGCCTGTCACTTGTTCATCTCTCAGCACTGGCAACTGAGAAATCTCATACAGGCGCATTCGGGTATGAGCGGTTTTCAATGTATCTTCCGGCGACACAAAAACCGTAGCGCCATCCTGATAACGGTAGGTGATATAGTCGCTCAGATCGTGCTGTAGCACACGTGATTGGAACCCTTGTTCCAGCATCCAGTAATCATTAAACATCTTTGACAGATACTTATTTCCGCTGTCACAGGCCAGTGTAACCACGCGTTTTGGTGTAGATTGCGATCGGCAGTAACGCAGTGCGGCCGCCAGTAAAGTGCCACTGGAAGAGCCGGCCAGTACACCTTCCTTTAGCAGTAGATCACGCGCACTGGAGAAAGCTTCTGCATCATTGACACGATATGCATGGTGCACCCGGCTGAAATCGCCGAGAGGAGGAACAAAATCTTCGCCAATACCTTCCACTTGCCAGCTCCCGGCCTCGCCATATTTACCGTGTTCGATATAGTCCACCAGGATAGAACCGTTCGGATCTGCCAGAACAAACTCGGTTTCCGGTGAAACTTGAGCAAAATAATTGCTCAGACCGCCCAGCGTACCGCCTGAACCGACACCGATCACCACTGCATCAACGTGGTGATCCATTTGCTGCCAGATTTCCGGGCCGGTGGTAGCGGTGTGAGCCGCTGAATTAGCCGGATTATTGAACTGATCGATGTAATAAGCGCCGGGAATCTCTTGAGCCAGACGCAGGGCATAATCCTGATAATATTCTGGATGGCCTTTGCTGACATCAGAACGAGTCAGACGCACATCGGTACCTAGTGCACGCAGGTGAAACACCTTCTCCCGGCTCATCTTATCTGGAACGACCAGAATCAGCTTATAACCTTTCAGGGAGGCAACCAGGGCTAACCCGATACCGGTATTGCCGGCAGTGGCTTCGACAATCGTCCCACCAGGTTGAAGCAGCCCCTGCTTTTCCGCTTGCTCGATCATTGAAAGTGCAACGCGGTCTTTAATCGAACCCCCGGGGTTTTGATTTTCCAACTTAATAAATAATTGACACGGGCCGGTATTCAGATGCGTTAACTCCAGCAACGGGGTATTGCCAATCATATCGAGAACAGAGCGTGATGTGGTCATATCATCTCCAGATAATCCGTTATATTCAGATAGTTATAAAGGATAACTCTGTAGATATGTTTCTTTGAAAGAATGAATAACAACCATATATAGCCAAATGGCATATGTTAATTTTATTTTGGATGTAAAGAGGTGTAGACGTTTAGAAGTGTGGATTTACCTAACTCAATAAATGCAACTTTTCATCAGGAGAGTTAATTGTATTTAATCGAAAAATCATTAACCATTAATCCAAAGTTGAAAAGAAATCGCACGTAAAATAACATCACCCGAATAAACGGATATTAAAGCGCTTTCTCGCCAGTTATTTAACAGCATCAGAAAAGATAAAAAGTGAATATGATCCGTGTTCGTTAAACATAAAACACGATATCCGATGATGATTAAACTTAACAAAAATCAGGTGTTAAAAGGGATAAAAACAACGGTTAAAACTTTATACCCATTAAATCCATCGAGTAAAAAAACGACTTCCGATAACAGGTTAACTGTCATAATCATTTAAAAACGCGAATACCAAAGCATTAAAACTTTTATATCAAAAGCGGATTTAATTTAATAAATGCAACTTTTAAAAATAACCATTGATGGCATTTAATCGAAAATCATTAACCATTAATCCAAAGTTGAAAAGAAATCGCACGTAAAATAACATCACCCGAATAAACGGATATTAAAGCGCTTTCTCGCCAGTTATTTAACAGCATCAGAAAAGATAAAAAGTGAATATGATCCGTGTTCGTTAAACATAAAACACGATATCCGATGATGATTAAACTTAACAAAAATCAGGTGTTAAAAGGGATAAAAACAACGGTTAAAACTTTATACCCATTAAATCCATCGAGTAAAAAAACGACTTCCGATAACAGGTTAACTGTCATAATCATTTAAAAACGCGAATACCAAAGCATTAAAACTTTTATATCAAAAGCGGATTTAATTTAATAAATGCAACCTTTAAAAATAACCATTAATGGCATTTAATCGAAAATCATTAACCATTAATCCAAAGTTGAAAAGAAATCGCACGTAAAATAACATCACCCGAATAAACGGATATTAAAGCGCTTTCCC
>NZ_PUJU01000010.1:0-45385 GCF_011189505.1 Photorhabdus tasmaniensis | reverse complement strand
ATAAATGCAACCTTTAAAAATAACCATTAATGGCATTTAATCGAAAATCATTAACCATTAATCCAAAGTTGAAAAGAAATCGCACGTAAAATAACATCACCCGAATAAACGGATATTAAAGCGCTTTCCCATCAGTTATTTAACAGCATCAGAAAAGATAAAAAGTGAATATAATCCGTGTTCGTTAAACATAAAACACGATATCCGATGATGATTAAACTTAACAAAAATCAGGTGTTAAAAGGGATGAAAACAACGGTTAAAACTTTATACTAATTAAATCCATCGAGTAAAAAAACGACTTCCGATAACAGGTTAACTGTCATAATCATTTAAAAACGCGAATACAGAGGTATTAAAATTTTTATATCAAGGAGGGATTTAACTCGATAAATGCAAATTTTCATAAGGGGAGTTAATTGTATTTAATTGAAAATAGTTAACCATTCCGATGCTAAAACCCGAATCGCTTTTTCTGGTGCGCGAACCCGTCGATATGCGCCGGGGCATTGATGCTCTGACCCAACACCTCGAAGGATTGAATTTGCGCTGGCAGGAGGAAGCGGCTTTCGTTTTCTGTAACAAGGCCCGCTCCCGCCTTAAGGTGTTGCGCTGGGACCGACACGGTGTCTGGCTGTGTACCTGCCGTCTGCACCGGGCCCATTTTGTCTGGTCGAAGCAGGGCGAGTGCAGCTGGGTGATGACCTCTGGGCTTCCAGCTCTTTTATGTGGCGTTGTTCAACCGTCATGGCCGAACCATTGGTGAAGTTCAGCATGGTACTGCTTTACCCATTTAGGCAGTAGGCTGGCATCAATAGCTAGACTGTATGCCACATCCATGGTTTTTTACAGAGCTCAAGAAAAATCTACGCACTTAACTGCTCTTTGGCATAACTCAACCAATTCGGATTACCTGAAAGTTTGCCATTACTCAGCAGAAATACTTCCATCTTTCTTTTCCTTATATTAATTGCAGACAGAATCACCAGCATTATATTGATCGCTTTGCCCGTGGCTTACCAGGATATTACTCACAGCTTTCTTACTAAGAAACGCAGTATCTACTCATAACAATAAATATCTATCATCAAACAATTATCACTGAGATAATTCCTGTAATGCCCTTTCCTATTTTGCTATGCTTAATAGTCATTGGATCAAGGTTAAATAAACATGGAAAACTGGTACCTCATCTACTGTAAGCGTGGGCAAATTTCACGAGCAATAGAAAATCTGGAACGACAGGATGTTGCCTGCCTGACGCCTATCGCGAAAATTGAAAAAATAACTCGCGGTAAACGTACTGTGAGTACAGAACCCCTTTTTCCTAATTACCTATTTGTTCAGTTTGACCCAGAAGTTATTCATACCACGACTATCAATTCAACACGCGGCGTTAGTCATTTTGTCCGTTTTGGTATACGTCCAGCTATTGTACCGGACGTTCTTATTAATGAAATTATGTCTGCAACAGAACAAGAATATGTATCACCAGATACTCCTGTAACCGGTGATACAGTATTAATCACAGACGGAATATTTGAAGGATTGCAGGCTATCTACAATGAGCCTGATGGAGAAACCCGCTCTATTTTATTACTGAATATTCTGAATAAACAATTACCTAAAGCGCTTGATAACAAACAGTTTGTGAAACTTTAACCAAACAAAAAACGGGTAGA
This sequence comes from Photorhabdus tasmaniensis, assembly GCF_011189505.1. Taxonomy (GTDB): domain Bacteria; phylum Pseudomonadota; class Gammaproteobacteria; order Enterobacterales; family Enterobacteriaceae; genus Photorhabdus; species Photorhabdus tasmaniensis. The sequence continues at coordinate 43,703 of NZ_PUJU01000010.1, read as the reverse complement.
ATTCACATTCACCCGTTTTTAATCAAATATTAAAACCTCTGCTCATATAACTGTTGAGCAACCTGTTTTGCGAAATATGTCAGCACGCCATCCGCCCCTGCACGCTTGAAGCATAGCAAGGACTCCATAATGACTTGCTCCTGTAACCAACCATTCCGGATCGCAGCCATGTGCATGGCATATTCACCAGATACTTGATAAGCAAAGGTCGGTACACCAAAGGTGTCTTTTACCCGGCGGATCACATCCAGGTAAGGCATACCCGGTTTAACCATTACAGTATCAGCACCTTCCTGCAAATCCTGTGCAATCTCCTGCAATGCTTCATCACTGTTAGCCGGGTCCATCTGATAGGTTTTTTTATTCCCCCCTTTCAGATGGCTACTTGAACCGATCGCATCACGGAATGGGCCATAATAACCCGAAGCATACTTAGCAGAATAGGCCATAATCTGAGTATTTACATGACCTTCCGCTTCAAACAACTCGCGGATTGCACCAATACGTCCATCCATCATATCGCTCGGTGCAACAATCTCAGCCCCAGCCTCTGCATGTGACAGAGCCTGTTTGACCAAAATTTCTTTGGTTACATCGTTAATCACGTAACCATCTTGATCGATGATGCCATCCTGACCATGTGTAGTGAATGGATCTAATGCCACATCAGTCAACAATCCCAATTCAGGAACAACATTTTTCAGCGCACGAACTGTGCGTTGAACCAGCCCATTAGGACTATAAGCTTCCTTCGCATCCAAAGATTTTTTATCTGCTTCAATAACAGGGAACAGAGATAAAACAGGAATACCCAGTCGGGCAATCTCTTCAGCTTCTTTCAGCAAAAGATCCATTGTCAGACGATACACGCCTGGCATAGAGGGTACTTCTTGACGATGGTTAGTGCCTTCCATCACAAACACCGGATAGATTAAGTCGTTAACAGTTAATTGATTTTCAGCAACCAGACGACGGGAAAAATCATGACGGCGCACTCGCCGCATACGGCGATCAGGAAAAGTTCCTGGAAATACATAGCTCATATAGCTCTCCTAACTCAAACCCAGCGTATAGACGCTGGGTTAATTAATATGCTATCGCTTTGAGTTAATTATCTTAGCATTACAGAACAACATGTTAAGATCACTATTATCACTTTTCCCTATTTGCTTCTGATGTTTGCTCTTCTTCTGAACGATCTCCCAGCTTGCGCTGTCCGGTGTAAAAACGGGAAAGTAAAATCCCCAATTCAAACAGCAGATACATAGGAATAGCGAGTAAGGTTTGTGAGAAAACATCCGGCGGCGTCAATAACATGCCAACAACAAAAGCACCTACCAAAATATACGGCCGCTTTTTCTTCAGGGATTCGGGTGTAATTACCCCACTCCAGCACAACAAAATAATGGCAACCGGGACTTCAAAAGAGACGCCAAAGGCCATAAACAATGCCATGACAAAGCTCAGATAATTACTAATATCCGTTGCAATTAAAACCCCTACAGGCGCTGTCTTAGCAAAGAACCCAAAAGCAATCGGAAATACAACAAAGTAAGCAAATGCCATCCCCAAATAGAACAGCAGGCTACTGGAAACGAGCAGAGGGATCATCAAGCGACGTTCATGCTTATATAACGCGGGTGCAATAAATGCCCATACCTGATAGAGAACCATAGGTGCAGATACGAATATAGACACCATAATGGTCAGCTTTATTGGTGTAAAAAAGGGAGAGGCAACATCCGTCGCTATCATACTGGCACCTTGAGGCAATTGCTTAATCAAAGGTGCAGAGATCATCTGATAGATATCGTTAGAAAAATAGACCAACGCTAAAAAAACCACTAATACAGTAAGTAAACTGTTTAGAATTCGCTTACGCAGTTCAATAAGGTGACTGATAAGTGGTTGAGTATCATCAACAGCCATGTTTTCGTGTTCACCATTAACTTAATCAGAAGTTTTTTTCTTCGTTTCAGAAACCGCTTTATCATCCACCGGAGAAGATGATATGGGCGAAGCCACAATCTGAGATGCTGCCGGCTTTTGAGCCACCTGATCTGTTTCTAATGCTGTCATATTCCCTGCATCAGGTTCATTTTGGTAGGCCTTTTTCAAAGACTCAGCCGCTTCTTTTAGCTCATCCATCGAAGCTTTTAATTCCGGGGATAAATTCTGTAACCCCGCTTCTTCTTCGACTTTTTTCAAGCTTTCCTGGAGCTCTTGTAATTTCAGCTCCTGAGCAAGCTCATTTTGGACGTTAGCAGCTAAAGAGCGCAATGCTCTGATCCAGCCGGCAACCGTCTTAACTGCCACAGGTAACCGTTCTGGCCCCAGAACCACCAAGCCAATGACCATAACCAACAGCAGTTCACTAAAACCAATGTCAAACACGGTTTATACCTGCTCTTTGTTTTTGCTCTCAGATGATTCAGATTGAGCTGCTGATTGCTTTTCAGCAATATTTTTAGTCTCAAAATCAGCATCATTACTGGTTTTCTGAGCTTGCTGAGACGGATTATCATCCCCTATCGCTTTTTTAAAACCTTTAATAGATGCTCCCAGATCAGACCCCAGAGTACGGAGTTTGTTTGTGCCGAATAACAGTACTACGATGACAGCAATGATGAGTAATTGCCAAATACTTATACCGCCCATTCTGGTTTACCTCTTTAACAGGGATTATCATTGATAGCTCATTATACGACGAACTATATATTCGAAAATACCGAAGACAAATTTTACTTTGTTTTACTTAACTGGCACCAGCCAAACAGCCATGAGGCGACACCCGCGCCCATAAACAACCAAGGAATATCGACTAAGCCAGACAACAAAAACAAACTCCCACAAAGAAACAATGTCGCACCAACACCGAGCAAATACTGCGACTGTCGCTGTTTTGTCTGCTGCCCTTTTAACTGATCTGATAGCTTCTCAATATTGGCTTGCAAATGTTTATGCTGTTGAAGACTGTCATACACTAATTCAGGGAGTTCCGGCAACTTTTCTGCCCAATAAGGCGCTTTTTCTTTCAACGCCCGAATAATAGCCGGCAATCCAACCTGGCTATGTAACCACTCCTCCAGAAATGGTTTTGCTGTTTTCCACAAATCAAGTTGTGGATAGAGCTGTCGTCCTAACCCTTCTACATACAAAAGCGTTTTTTGTAGAAGCACTAACTGAGGCTGCACTGCCATATTAAAACGGCGGGCAGTATTAAATAGATTCAGAAGAACATGACCAAATGAAATTTCCGCCAGTGGCTTCTCAAATATTGGCTCACAGACTGTACGGATTGCAAATTCGAAGTCTTCAACATTAGTATCACTGGGAACCCAACCTGAATCCACATGAAGTTCGGCAACTTTTCGGTAATCACGATTAAAGAAAGCGATAAAATTTTCCGCCAGATAACGTTTATCATCTTTGTTAAGCGAACCAACAATGCCGTAATCAATGCCAATATAAAACGGATCTTCAGGATGTTCATAGCTGATAAAAATATTTCCCGGATGCATATCCGCATGGAAGAAACTGTCACGAAAGACTTGAGTAAAAAAGACCTGTACTCCCCGCTCAGCCAGCAATTTCATATTGGTATTCTGCGCTTCCAGTGCTTCAATATCAGAAACCGGAATACCATAAACCCGTTCCATCACCAACACATTTTCACGACAATAATCAGAATAAATTTCCGGTACATAAAGCATTGAGCTATTTTCGAAATTACGGCGAAGCTGAATTGCATTAGCGGCTTCACGCAGTAAATTCAGCTCATCAATCAACGTCTTTTCGTATTCCCGCACTACTTCACGAGGGCGTAAGCGACGTCCATCAGGTAACAGCATAGGTACCCAATTAGCCAGGCGGTACATTAACCGAATATCCGCTTTGATAATCGGCAGAATATCAGGACGGATAACTTTGATAACAATTTCCTGACCATTCTCTTTTAACCGGGCAGTATGTACCTGTGCAATTGAAGCAGAGGCCAAAGCTACAGGTTCAAAATTATCAAACCAGGTTTCCAGCGTCCCCCCCAAAGAGGCTTCAATATATTGACGAGCCAGAGCACCGTCGAAAGAGGCAACCCGGTCCTGCAACAATGCCAGTTGATCAGCTACTGCCGGAGGAAAAAGATCACGCCGTGTTGAAAGCATCTGTCCAAATTTGATCCAGACAGGCCCTAGCTCTTGTAAGGCAAGTCGCAGCCTCTCCCCAAGCGGTTTATCTTTATGTCTATTCGGGATCCAAAACAACAAATAACGCCCAAAACGAAGAGGCCAAGTTAAGCGAATTCGAGGAATCAGCTCATCCAATCCGTAAGAAAGAAAAACCCGTATGATCAAATAAAGACGCCTTAATTCACCTGGAGTCATATTTTTCCTCTAATACTGCCAATCGTTGTTCTATTTGATTGATATCTTTGGTCAACACGCTGACTTCTTCACTGAAATAAGCCACTTCAAGCGCATTTGGTGCCAGTTGCCACTCTTCGGTTAATGTTTCCACCAGATAATTTTTCTGACATGTTATTGAACCGGAAACAAACTGAAATCCTTTTTTAATAGCCTGGCTGATACCTTCAGCAGCGATATCCCCGAAATAAGGGGAAAGATAATGGGCCAAATCCCATTCAACCATATCCAACAAAGCAGACCATTGCTGAATAACCTGCATATCCCCTTCAATAACCATTTCACCGCTATTGAGCAACCTGGAAATTTGTTGGCGATCCCGTAGCTTAAGCAAAGCAGCAAAGTTAGTTTTAACCGTGCAATCGGCAGTTCCAGCCCATTGACTCAATACATCCACTTGTTTTTCACTGAATACTAATGTGAGTGGTGTATTCATTTCTTGCAGTTCAATCGACAAAACTTTGCCCACCAGCCGCATACGGGCAGGTCTTAATACAGGTTCGCGGTACAACAGGTGATTCAATGATCTTTCCATCACTGCGGTTAAGACCGGCATAAGTGTGGAATTAATAGCTGTACTCAGTGATGGTCTTTCCATCTCAGAATTTAAAACCTCTGTGTAGTGCAACAATGCCGCCGGTCATATTGGTATAAGTTACCTGTTCAAAACCCGCATTTTCCATCATGGTTTTAAGTGTTTCCTGATCAGGATGCATACGGATGGATTCCGCCAGGTAACGATAACTGTTAGCATCTTGCACAAAAACCTGACCAATTTTTGGCAGTACATGGAAAGAGTATGTATCATAAGCTTTGCTTAATGGTGCGAGCAACGGTTTAGAGAACTCAAGCACCAATAAGCGCCCGCCCGGTTTCAAAACCCGAAACATAGAACGCAGGGCTTTTTCTTTTTCAGTGACATTACGCAAACCGAAAGAAATAGTGATGCAATTAAAATAGTTATCAGGGAAAGGCAACGCTTCCGCATTAGCCTGCACATAGCTGACATTACCAACAATACCGGTATCACGTAATTTCTCACGCCCAATCTTCAACATAGACTCATTGATATCAGCAAGAACAACGTCACCCTTTTCACCCACTATACGGGAAAACTTGGCGGCCAGATCTCCGGTACCGCCAGCTAAATCAAGGACTCTCTGGCCTCGGCGAACACCACTGGCATTAATAGCCATACGTTTCCAAATACGATGAATGCCAAACGACATTAAATCATTCATTAAATCGTATTTTGCCGCAACGGAATGAAATACTTCGGCTACCATACCTTCTTTTTCATCTTTGGCTACGGTGCGAAAACCAAAATGTGTGGTTTGTTTCGTTTGGTCTACCATGTTATCTGCCCGTTTTTTATTCAAACTGTTATAAAAGTGTATCAGCCTTTCAGATAAAACCCTATCCTGGCGTTAATCATTAGCACAGGATGGTTGGTTGGCCTTATTAGCCAATTCAGGATCAATAGAACGTTTCACTTCAACCCCTAACTTACGAAACCCCTCAGCCTGGCTTATCAAATTACCACGCCCCTCTGTGAGCTTGTTCATTGCCAACCGATAATTAACTTGGGCTTTATCCAGGCTTTGCCCTAAGCCTTGCATATCATCAACAAACAAACGCATCTTATCGTACATACGTGATGCTTTATCCGCGATTAAACGCGCATTCTGGCTTTGATATTCATAGCGCCACAAGTTATTGATAGTACGCACAGCAACTAACAATGTTGATGGGCTAACCAGCATAATATTGTGTTTAAGTGCCTCATCAAGCAGCTCAGGTGCCCTATTGAGTGCAACCAAATAAGCAGGTTCAACCGGAATAAACATCAGTACATAATCCAGCGATTTCAACCCAGGCAACTGCTGGTAATCTTTGCGGCTCAAACCACGGATATGACCTTTAATTGAGCTGATATGCTCTTGAAGGGCTGATTCCCGCTGGTGTTGATCTTCACTATTAAAATAACGCTCATAAGCGACCAGCGACATTTTGGCATCAATCACCACATCTTTCCCTTGCGGCAAATGAACAATAACATCGGGTTGGAAGCGGCTGTTACTCTCTGCCTTAATATTCACCTGAGTACGAAATTCATGTCCTTCCCGTAAACCAGAAGCTTCCAGAATGCGAGCCAGCACCACTTCCCCCCAATCTCCCTGAATTTTGTTGTCACCTTTAAGTGCATTGGTCAGATTGACTGCTTCTTTCGCCATTTGAACGTTCAGTTGCTGCAAGTTACGGATTTCATGTGCAAGAGTATGCCGTTCACGGGCTTCCTGACCAAAACTCTCCTGTACCTGACGGCGAAAACCATCAAGTTGTTCACGGAATGGAGCCAGAAGACTATTGAGACTCTGCCGGTTTTGTTCGTCAGTACGACGACCTGTTTGTTCAAAAATACGGTTAGCCAGGTTTTCAAATTGGGTATTCAGGCGTAGTTCACTGTTGATCAATAACCGCTGTTTCTCTTCAGCAGCAAGACGGCTCTCTTCCAGACGTGTAGTCACTTCGCGCAACTCAGATTCTTGCACGTTATTGATTTCTCTCTGAGCCCGTAATTCTTGGTTCAATTGCTCACATTCAACCCGCCAGTAAACAGACTGCTCAAGTTTTTCATTAGCAACGGCAAGCTGACTGCTCAGTTCCCGTAACTCCAATTCTTGCTGCTGAATACGTTGATGAATGGAGAGCCAGACAAGAGCCCCACCGCTCAACAGGCCACCAAGAACGCCAATCAACGTATATAACAACTGGATATCCACCTGTATTTCCTCTGTTACATTCTTCGACCAGCTAAGTTAAATTAACACTGTATAGATGTCCATGTTGATTTACACAAGTGACTCAGTCTGCGAAGCCGCTCTCAATTAACTTATCCATTGAGCTAACCATTGCAAACCAAAAGCGCCCGGAGCTAATACCCCAAAAGACCAGATAAGTGCGGAACAGATATTGGCAATCTGGAAGTACCGCAACGGCATGGTACAAATACCTGCCACCAATGGCACAATTGCACGGAATGGCCCAAAAAACCGACCAAGGAAAATGCTCCAAATGCCCCATCGCTCAAAGAAATTATGCGCTCGTGTCAGCAATTGTGGTTTACGGGAAATCGGCCAGATTTTACCAACATCACCTTTAAAATGCGCACCGGCGATATAGGATACCCAATCGCCTAAAAAGGCTCCTATCGCCGCAGCCAACCAGATTGGCCAGAAATTAAGGCCACTTTCACCTATTAATGCACCTAATCCAAGCAGTATGATCGTTGCAGGCAATAACAAGGAGAAAAAAGCCAGAGATTCACCAAAAGCAAGTAAGAAAACAATCGGCATGATCCAGGTATCGTGTGCTTTAACAAAAGCGATTACCAACTCAACTATTTCATGAAGACTCAAATTCAAATTCCTGTATTGATTAATACCACATTCAATTTAACCACTGTTGTATTAACCAGAATTAAACCAACTTCTTATTCAAGGAAATAACCTTGTAATTTCTGACGGGCAGAAAAATCAAGGCCAAGATCTTTCTCCAACCATACATTTACACTGCCATAATTCTGGTTAATACTACCTAGTGCTGCTATTAAAAATTCTTCTCTGACAGAATAGACATAAGCGAATTTCTCAACCATATCATCACTCATGGTTTTCGCGTGTTCATTTAACAAATACTCACGGTAAGGTGCCAACGTGGTGTTCGTCACCAAATAATCTTCCATTACTGTATCTAAATCGGCTCCAAGTGCAAACAATACCAAGGCAGAGCCCACACCCGTTCTGTCTTTACCTACCGCACAATGTTGTACTATCCCACCCTTTTCCGGTTGTTGCAGCAATTTAACTAATAGCTTATAGGCCGCATTTTTCAAAGGCAGTAATTTATAAAGACGGAACATAAATGACTGCGGATTAAATTGTTCCAACATCTCTGATGTCAATTTTTCCAGATTCGCATTCACCTCCTTGGATAATGGATTGGCAGGAGCATGGTGATAATCAGCCCCATGCCATACCTGATCAGGTTTATCTTCTATTTCACCTATGTCACGATAATCTATGATTTGAAAGAGGTTTTTATTTGTCAGGAAAGATTGGTCTTTTTCTGTTAAACGATCCAAAGCACCAGAGCGAAAAAGTAAACCTGATTTAATTTTCCCACCACTGGCTACCGTTTTACCCCCTAAATCACGAAAATTAATCCCGCCATGGAGGGGAAGTACTGATGGGTGCAATAAAGATGTAGTTATCATGATGACTCTTAATTAGTTGTAAATTTTAAAACATTAACAGATTTCTGTTTAAAAGAAGAGTGAGCCGGAATATTCCGGCCCAACAAGTATTATTTACAACAAACGACGAGCCGCTTCGACCACGATCCCTAATGCGTTACTTTCTGTTTTCTTAAGTAGCTCAACATCAGGAATTTCCTGCTGAGTACGGTTAACGATGACACCGGCAACCATACCTGCACGCAGCCCCTGGCTTGCACACATAGTCAACAAAGTTGCAGATTCCATTTCATAGTTCATGACCCCCATCGCCTGCCATTCAGCCATTGAGCCTTTAAAACGGCTCACAACACGGCCAGAATAGGTATCGTAGCGTTCCTGACCAGGATAGAAAGTATCGGAAGAAGCGGTTACACCCACATGTGTCGTTGCACCGCAATCTTTTGCTGCTTCATACAGTGCAGTCGTACAGTCAAAATCGGCAACCGCCGGGAATTCCATCGGAGCAAAATGCAAGCTGGCGCCATCCAAACGAACAGCAGCCGTGGTTACCAGCACATCCCCAACATTGATATTTTCCTGGATTGCCCCTGTTGTCCCGATACGTAAGAAAGTACGAACCCCCAATTGTGCTAATTCTTCAACAGCAATGGATGTTGATGGGCCACCAATGCCCGTGGAGCATACAATAACTGCTTTACCATCAATTTCTGCGCGCCACGACGTGAATTCACGCAAAGAAGCAAGATAAACTGGGTTATCCATCAATCTTGCAATTTTTTCCACACGTTTCGGATCTCCCGGAACAATAGCTAAAGTCGCGCCTTGCAGGTCGTTTTTGGTCAGACCTAAGTGAAATACATCAGACATATTAGACTCCTCAAAGGGAAGAATTTATAACGAAATGGGTTGAAATCTACTGTATTGAGCATTTAGACATCTTTTAGTGATAAATATCACTTCGAAGTAAGATAAAAAAGAAAAACGTACATTATTTTGCGATGTAAGTCACAAAATAATCGTAAAATGAGTAAAAATAAGCGAACTATTACAAAGAAAAAAATTAACACATGCCTAAATAGTAATCACAAACTCAAAAATAAAGAACCCGGCGTTCTCTTTCTGCCATAAGCTAAACTGAATACGCTCGTATATGGAATAAATAGCCAATTATTAGTCGAATCCGCCATTTTCACGGTAAATTTTCCTATGAAAAACATATTTAAAAATAAAATTCATTTTACTCCGTAATTAATAAGGAAATTTTATTTATTATCTTTCACCATATTCTCTTTATTTTTCAACAAAAATAAAACAATTACCAAATATAAATATCACCGTCACCCTTTAATAGGATACATATTGTTTAAACATATTAGAACCTTTCCATCATACAGGAATACTACCTATGACAAGACAGAAAACCGTTTTAATTACAGGTTTTGAGCCTTTCGACAATGAAACGATTAATCCATCATGGGAAGCAGTCAAGCAGTTGCAAGGGCGCACATTGTGTGGAGCGCGTATAGAAGCACGCCAGCTTCCATGCGTATTCGATGTCTCCCTAACTTACTTATATGCGGCTATTAATGATGTCCAACCTGATCTGGTGATTGCCATGGGACAGGCGGGTGGTAGAGCTGATATCACCGTGGAGCGCGTGGCAATTAATATCAACGATGCACTTATTCCTGATAATCAAGGTAACCAGCCTATTAATACGCCGATCGTAGCAACCGGTCCCGCCGCTTATTTTGCTACGTTACCGCTCAATGCAATGGTCAAAGGTTTACATGAAGCAGGTGTCCCAGCTTCAATTTCACAGACCGCAGGTACTTTCGTCTGTAATCATGTCATGTATGGCTTGCTGCATTATCTGACGAACACCAATCCTGAAATACGCGGTGGTTTTATCCATATCCCTTATCTGCCTGAGCAGGCAGTACGGTTCTCTGGCTCACCGAGTATGGCACTGGAAACAGTAATAACAGCACTGGAAATCGCCATCAATGAAGCATTAAAAAACAGTGAGGATATCGTCATCAGTGGAGGTACCACTCATTGATTTAATATTCTGCTCGCGCAGTTAAACACTTTCCACAAAAGTGACAGGCACAGAGAAATACGATCTATTGGATAATATTAACCAAACAGTAAAGATAATCCTCTCTGTGCCTGCACAATGTCCGTATGTAACTATCAAGCACCTGATATTCTTTTAAATTATTAATCAATATGCCATTTACATAGGTTACTTTATAATTTCGACTGTTATTATATTGAAATTTAGTTTATTCAACAAAACTTGTCATACCGTATGGGAATATAGATCATCTTTAGTTATGAAATTGGATATATTCTCCAAGTCTACTGACAGAATTATTTCACCCAAGATCCCACGATTAATATCAGATTCGTCTATTTTTGTTACTTTTATTTCTGAAAGATGACCATTCATATTTTTGAAATACTCGTCCTCATGATTTTTTGTTCTGATTACCCTCCGTTTTGAATACAAATCATATTGATAAACCTCTGTATTGATCTTTTCAGGAAAGTACATTTGACCAACAAAGGCAAAATGTTCTTCTTCATTTATATCTTTGCTAATCTGTCTAATTGCAATATGAATGTGAGTTGCTCTACCAACATAAAATCCTGGATAAATAGTGGTGAAATTGACCACGCCACTTTTATCCGATTGTTGAGCCCCTCTTAGAAAAACTTTATCATCAGTTCTGTTGATACCCGATATTTCACCGGCATTAGGTGGTATATCAGGACTTATATAACTCCAACCAGAATATTTTCCCCGACTATTGCAGTGCCAAATATCAACAAATAATTTATCAACCGGCTTACATGTTTTCTGATCCAGAATAGTCACTTTCAATAAAAAAGGTATTCCTGCTTCTGAATCGGTAATATCCCGTCTTACAATTTTACTATTTCGAAAATATGGCCCTGATATCTGCTCGGGTGCAAGCGTACATACACCAATGCCATTCTGTGGCGATAATTTTCCTTCTGCACGGGACAAGCCAATTGGAGCAAGCGCGGCTGTAGCCGTGATAGCAGCGCTATTTTTTAGAAAATTTCTTCGAGAGCTACTTTTCTTACCTTGCAAATTATTAACATCCATATAATTCTCCCTTTAATTATTTAGTTTCTATTACAATGCTTCCAGTTATCATCTTGTTACGGCACGGGTATTTTGTTAATAAAACGTATTTTTTCCAATATCAATATGGAATATATATATAAGTTACAAAAAATTTGATTACAAAGGAGGCACCATTAGGCGACAAACACTTCAGAGAAAGATTATTTATGAAAAAGCCCATCACCAATAAAGGTGATGGGCAAATTACTAGATTGAGTTATTTTACTGATTCGCGGAGACGTTTCGCCGCCTGTACCATGTTTGCCAGTGACTGACGGGTTTCAGTCCAGCCTCGGGTTTTCAGGCCGCAATCCGGGTTAACCCACAAACGTTCAACCGGAATACGATCAGCCGCTTTACGTAACAATGCTTCAATCCATTCAACACTGGGTACGTTAGGTGAATGAATATCATAAACACCTGGCCCGATCTCATTCGGATAAGAGAAATTTTCAAATGAATCCAGCAACTCCATATCTGAACGGGAAGTTTCAATGGTGATCACGTCCGCATCCAGTGCCGCAATGGAAGGCATGATGTCATTAAACTCGCAATAACACATATGAGTGTGAATCTGTGTGTCATCTTCGGCAATTGCTGCACTCAATTTAAATGCATCTACAGCCCAATCAAGATATGCCTGCCACTCTTCGCGGCGCAGTGGTAAACCTTCACGCAATGCCGGCTCATCAATCTGGATGATACCAATGCCGGCTTTCTGCAAATCGTCCACTTCATCACGCAGTGCCAATGCAATCTGTTTAGCGATAGTCTCACGGCTGACATCTTCCCTTGGGAATGACCAGCAGAGGATCGTCACCGGCCCGGTTAACATCCCTTTGACCGGTTTATCCGTCAGCGATTGAGCATATTTAGCCCACTCTACCGTGATAGCTTCAGGGCGGCTGATATCACTAATAATCACCGGTGGCTTAACACAACGGGAGCCATAACTCTGAACCCAGCCATTCTGCGTAAAGACAAAGCCGTCAAAGTGTTCACCGAAGTATTCCACCATGTCGTTACGTTCAGCTTCACCATGAACCAATACATCCAACCCTAAACGTTCCTGTTCATTGATTGCCTGCTTGATATGTTCACAAATGTTGGTGCGATAGCTGGCACCATCTACCCGGCCTTTTTTGAAATCCAGACGCAAGCCGCGGATTTCCGTGGTTTGCGGGAATGATCCAATCGTTGTTGTTGGCCACAATGGCAGGTTATAGCGCTGACGCTGTACCTCCGCACGCTGTGGATAGGGTTGATTACGTTCACTATCCTGTGGCTCAATAGCGGCAAGACGATGAGTAACAGTCTGATTATTCACCCGCTTAGATTCACGGCGGGCACGGATTGGTGCACTGTAAGCATCCAACTCTGCTTGTTTACTGCCTTCTGGCTGATTCAACGCCGCAGCCAGCAGAGCCAATTCCTCACATTTCTGCAAGGCGAACGCAAACCAGCTTTTCACCTCTGCATCAAGAGCTGTTTCATTATTCAGATCGATAGGGCTGTGCAGAAGAGAACAAGATGAACCAATCCACAGTGTACGACTCTCTACCAGTGGTTTAATCAACTGATATTTAGCAGTTAAATCAGCACGCCATACGTTACGGCCATTAATTACACCCAGGGAAAGCAGCCACTCTTTTGGTAGTGACTCATGCAGCTGCGCAACATCATCTTTACCGGCAACCAGGTCCACATGCAACCCCTGTACAGGCAGAGATTTAATGATCTCCAGGTTGTGACCAATGCTATCGAAGTAGGTAGTCAGCAACAATTTAACCTGCCCCTGAAGTGCCTGATAAGCAACCGGATAAGCTGCCAGCCACTCTTGCGGCAATTCTAGCACCAGAGCAGGTTCATCAATCTGAACCCATTCAATACCACGTCTAGCTAACTCAGCTAACACTTGCTGATAAACAGGAAGAATATCTTTCAGTAAAGAGAGGCGATCAAACACCTGACCTTTCACTTTACCCAACCACAGGTAAGTCACCGGTCCCAGTAAAACGGGTTTCACTTTATGACCCAGAGCCAAAGCCTCATCCACTTCTTCCAGTAACTGAGTCCAACTCAGTTTAAATTCCTGGCCTTGCTGAAATTCCGGCACAATATAATGGTAGTTAGTATTAAACCATTTAGTCATTTCTGCGGCAGCGGCAGGCTCACCAGTCGGTGCACGACCGCGGGCAATGCGGAATAGTGTATCCAGATCAATAATGCCATCTGCATTCTGATGACGCGGTGGTACATTACCCAGCAATAAGCTGGTGGTCAGAACATGATCATACCAGGCGAAATCACCAACCGGCACTAAATCAACACCAGCCTGCTTCTGTTGTTCCCAGTGACGGGCACGTAACTCACGGCCAGTTTCCAATAATTCTTGCTGAGAAATTTTCCCTGCCCAATAATTTTCCTGAGCCTTTTTTAATTCTCTTTTCAAACCGATACGTGGAAAGCCAAGTGTGTGATTAATAATCGTCATTTCATTATCCCGTCATTTTTAGCCGTCTAGATGTTTACACATCCATAATCAACAGGTAAGGTATAAACCACAAGCGCAATTTATTCATTATCATCCTGAAGGTTTCTCATGATCGAAATAAAACATTTAAAAACATTACAATCATTGAGTCATTGTGGTTCATTAGCAGCAGCGGCCAATCACTTGCATCAGACACAATCCGCCTTGTCTCATCAATTCAGTGATCTTGAACACCGCCTTGGCTTTCGATTGTTTATCCGTAAAAGTCAACCACTTCGTTTCACACCACAGGGTGAAGTTTTATTACGGTTGGCAGAACAAGTTCTCCCACTGGTCCAAAACGCACTGCGCGAATGCAAAGAGCCGGGCCAGACCAATTTGCGTATCGCTATTGAATGCCATAGTTGTATTCAATGGCTAACACCCGCACTCAAGAATTTCCGTGAAACCTGGCCACAGGTCAATGTGGATTTCAAATCCGGCGTCACTTTTGATCCACAGCCTGCACTACTGAAACGGGAATTAGATGTCGTTCTGACATCAGATATCCTTCCTGATAGCGATCTGTACTACACGCCGCTATTTGATTATGAGGTCAAATTGATTGTTGCCCCAGATCATCCTCTGGCAAATAAGCTGCACATTCAGCCAAAGGATTTAATTGATGAGACGTTGATGATCTATCCCGTTCAGCGCCAACGATTTGATATTTGGCGACGTTTCTTGCAACCCGCTGGTGTCATCCCCACCCTGAAAAATGTGGATAACACGCTGTTACTGATTCAAATGGTCGCTGCCCGTATGGGGATCGCCGCTCTGCCACACTGGGTTGTTGAAACATTTGAACGGCAAGGATTAGTGGTAA
Organism: Photorhabdus tasmaniensis; assembly: GCF_011189505.1. Classification (GTDB taxonomy): domain Bacteria; phylum Pseudomonadota; class Gammaproteobacteria; order Enterobacterales; family Enterobacteriaceae; genus Photorhabdus; species Photorhabdus tasmaniensis. The sequence goes on along the minus strand of NZ_PUJU01000010.1, from coordinate 28,505 downwards.
CGAAAACGCTGGGAGAAGGTTTATGGAGCAGATTGTATGCTGCCGTCCGTGAAGGTGAACAACGCCAGCCTGAGATTAACGCATTTATCCATTCCGCACGCCAGCACGCGATGGATAATCTGCCATTCGTGAAGGGAATTGCGAGATCAAGCGTTGATGACGCTATAACAACGCAACAAGCAAACCTCCTCCAATGGTAAATTTATCCCCCATCCCACCGGAACCAAGATATTATTCATCATTGCCAAGGTTCCGGTGGGAAAACCAACACCGACAAACCAAGCAAATGGGCTATCAGCCTGACAGGTGAGATATCCACCAATCAGGTTGAATGGCACAATCGGCAAGATTGTAGTGACAGCCCGTGAATCACAGGGTATCAGTGCTCTTTCTCTACCAGTAAAGCCTCCAGTAAATCCAAATCATGCAACAAAGTCTGAAGAGTCTCATTGTTGATTTTTCTGGTTGCGCGCAGATGATATAACTCACCGCGTTCTGCTCTTAACGCAGTCAGACGGAAACGACGCTCCAAATCTTCCACCAGCAGGTTATGTTCTATCTCATCCTGCCCCACCGTACGGCGACGCAAATGACCAATTACCCTGGAAGCAACTTCGGTAATAACCTCAGCATCCAATTGCTCTTCTGGGCTGACAGAAAGGCGTTCTTCCATCTTATTCATACTGACAATAGCCACTTCTGCCATTGCTGCCCGCGCCATTCGCACTTCACTGATATTTGCCTGTTTATCGGAAGCTTGAATTCCCCGTAACAGGAATGGCAAAGAGATAACCCCAATTAACAGAGAAAACAGGATGACACCTGCCGCAATAAAGATAAGCTGATAACGAGCTGGGAATGGCGTACCATCAGTCAGGAACAAAGGAACAGACAGAACACCAGCGAGTGTGATTGCCCCACGAACACCAGCAAAAGACGCCAACCATAACTCACGGGTGGTATAACTAGCGAAATCCAGTGGATTTTTTTTCATAAAGGTTTTGCTGATATTCTTCATCAACCACAACCAACAAAAACGCAGCAGTAAAAGCGCAACATAAATCACAGCTACCGCAGCAAATAGCATCCAGGTTTCAACGGTTGGATCAAGCTCTGCCTGTACAACGGAAGTTTGCCAGATCCCCGGTAATTGCAGGCCCAACATGATAAATACCAAGCCGTTAAACACAAACTCCAGCATTGACCAGACACTATCGGCCCGCAAACGCATCGCCAACGGCGCGTTACGGATAACGCCAGATTTACTGATAGTCATACCCGCAGCGACGGCGGCAAGGATACCGGAAACACCAATATGTTCGGCAATCAAATAAGAAGCAAAGGGCAGCAGCAGCATGAAAACAATTTGAGTCGCCGGATCGCCACCACTCCAGCTGTTCATCAAACGCAGGGATTTACTGTACAACCAAGTCACCGCAATACCCGATAACAAACCGCCGATGGCAACTTTGAAGAATTCGATAGTTGCGCCGGTAACAGTAAATACCATCGTTCCCATCGCTATCGCGACAGCGAACTTTAAGGCCACCAGACCGGAAGCATCATTCATTAACGCTTCCCCTTCCATCACACTCATCATGCGCTTAGGCATACGCCCTTTTCCGACAATGGATGATAAAGCCACCGCATCCGTTGGCGATAGCACAGCGGCAAGGGCAAAGGCAGCAATTAATGGAATGCCTGGCATCAGCCAGTAAATTAGATAACCAATACCGATAACAGTCACCAGCACCAATACCAGCATCAGTATAAAAATTTCCCTTCCGTAGTGGAAAAACTCTCTGGTTGGCGTTTTCCAACCATCAACGAATAACAAAGGAGGGATTAACAGGACAAGAAACAGCTCAGGATCGAAAGTAACATGTAAGCCAAAATGCGGAAAGGCCAGCAATGCACCCATTGCAATTTGCACTAACGGCAGAGGCATACGTAATGGAATCACCTTAGTCAGAACGCCAGAGACTGAAACCACCAAAATCAAAATCAGAATAGTAAAGAATATTTCCATGTTGCCCTTACAATTTACCTGAAAACCGTTGATATACAGATTGAGACTTTTTTCTTCCCGTCAAAACAAAAACAGTGAGAATAGATCTTAATGCTAAAATAGCTGAATCAATCGAAAAAGGTAGATACATGCTGAGTCGTATCCGAAAGAATTGCAGGAATATTGTAAACTAATCAGATAAATAGCGGTGAAATAATTGAGAATTTAAAAGTAATCGCAAGAAATGGCAAAGTGTGCCAGCATGGACACACCTTACGCACTTTTTAATCAATCAAATAGCCCAATCACCAGCATAAAATACTACTAAAGCGATCGTGATCATTACTGTACCGACATTTAACTTACGCCATTCACCGGAACAGACACGGCCAATAACCAAAGAACCGAAACCCAGCATAATGCCAGTGACAATATTGCAAGTCAGAACAATAAAGACCGCACAGAGCATACCGGACATCGCGCCAACAAAATCCTCGAAATCCAGCTTTCTGACATTACTCAGCATCAGCAAACCGACATACATCAGCGCCGGCGCAGTCGCATACGCTGGTACAAGATATGAAAGTGGAGAAAGGAACAAAATTAACAAGAACAAGATACCGACAACTGTTGCAGTTAAACCTGTTTTACCCCCTGCTGCGGTACCCGCCGCTGATTCGATATATACCGCAGCCGGAGAGGCACCGATAGCACCGGCAAAAATACTGCTGACAGAATCGGCAGTCAGCGCTTTACCGCCATTAATAATCTGCCCGCCCTTATCCAACAGATTCCCTTGCCCTGCCACTGCGCGGATTGTGCCGGTGGCATCAAATACGGCGGTCATTACCAGTGCCAGCACACTGGGTAATACAATCGGCTGCAAAGCTCCCATAATATCCATACTAAAAATCAGAGACAGGCCGTCATCTCCCAAGTTGGGTACTTTAAAGAATCCTTGATATTTCACCGCCGGATCAAAAATCAGCCCGAGAACAGAAATCACCACAATCACCAGTAGCACACCACCTGGAACTTTCAATTTTTCCAGGCCGAAAATAACCGCCAGACCAAGCAAAGTCATCATAACTGGAAAAGAGGTGAACGAACCCAGAGCAACAGGCAGACCTTCCAACGGGTTCTTAATGATCAAACCAACGCCATTTGAGGCAATCAATAACAAAAACAGCCCAATACCAATCCCCGCACCATGCGCAATACCCATGGGTATATTGCGCAAAATCCAGGAGCGAATACCGGTAACAGAAATCACCGTAAACAAACAGCCCATCAGGAATACCGCACCGAGCGCAACCGGAATACTGATTTGCTGCCCCAAAACCAAACTAAAAGCGGTAAATGCGGTCAATGAAATTGCACAACCGATAGCCATTGGCAGGTTAGCCCAAAGCCCCATTAACAAAGAGCCAAAACCAGCAACCAAACAAGTCGCAATAAAGACAGCGGTATGAGGAAACCCGGCTTGTCCTAACATACCCGGTACAACGATGACGGAGTAAACCATCGCCAGGAAAGTCGTGAGCCCTGCCAGAATTTCACGGCGTACCGTTGTTCCGCGTTCGGTCAATTTAAAATATTTATCCAGCTTGCATTTAGCTGGTGCCTGAGTGCCGGACATCATGTTGTTCCTCTGCATTATATTCATGTATTTCCCCGCTTTCTGCCAAACGAAAACGATTACTTTACTTAATAACAATAATGAATATTGCACCAATCGGTTTCACAAACCATAAAAGCAATCGTTTGGCTTTCAGAATAAAAAATGGCGAGAGAATTTGAGGTGAAAGATTATCCAGTGATTATGGTGTTGGAATCAAGAGCTAACAGTACTATTTAACACAAAAAAAGCGGCCTGTTTATTGTCATGTTTTTCTCGTTAAAAACTTACTAAAACGGCACTATGGGGGCATTTGAACAGAAATTTATAATTTCATCCTTACAAATTCACTTCAAACCATAAATTCCTGCACAACATTCACCTGCCGAAAAAAATTGACAGTTCTCATTGCTACCTGGTCATTTGACTTTAGCTACCTTGATATATTTGTAAGGTGTTGGCTCTGACCTCATCATTTCGCAAATCTGATCCTCTACCTTTAGTTGTTTCAACACTGCGTCTATATAAATGCTGTTCCGCAGTACAACCATGTTAAGCACTAAGCCCAATTACCAAAAACAGTGTTATTTCCCATAAGGATTCAGGATACTACCTGTGAGGATCAAGCTTGGTGGGTCTAACAGAAAGGCCTAAAGCGGGAAAAAATGTTTTACTTGCCGTAGAATGGCAAAAGCCCAGCATATCAACTGGGCTTTGCAGGTCCCTCAATGGGGAATAAATCTTTAAAGGGCCTCAATGGGCTACCGCTGCATCATCGTGGATTTTGACGAAATCGTCAACAGTTATTTTAAAACAAGTCAAGAATCTGATAGCATCCAGCTTGCATTGATGGATTTGATAACCGCACTTTGTATTTCTGCTACAAGTTCTCTCGACAAGCATTGATTCAGGTATCCACGGACAGTTCGCGGCCTGCTAAGGCGCATGCGACTTACCTGCTGAACGAGATCAGTTTTAGCCCAGCGGGTTTGCTGATCGAAATATCTTACCCCTTCAATGATTCCCTCTGCGATTTCTACGTGCATACCACGCCGTAGCTTATCTACGTCACACGTTGTTGACAAAGGAACCACGATACAAGCATTTCCGTTTATCTTACCATTAAGCACCACTACCAGACGGTTCTTCACCATTTCAGGTGGCATGTGGCCGTCATAAAAATTTGCCACAACAGCACCATCATTACCAATGGGATAACTCCCATAGTTACATTCAAGGATCTCCCCGACTTTAGGGCTAAAAGATATCGGCACAAAAAGTTCCTTTTCAATTAAGTTAAAGTAAGAGGTTAAACAATCGTCACGCTACCATTGGGATAGTCAAACCAATTACAATACCCATGACAGCGATACTATTGGTAATAATAAAAATAGCGAAGAAATGGCTATTCCTGTAATGACGACTATTCATTTATTTATGCCTACCCCTCCAGCAAAAAACAGAGAAAATAAATGCGAAATGAATCGAAATAACAATTCAATGATATTATACAAAACAAATAAATTTTTATTAGTTACTATTTCAATAGGTAAATATATAACGATATATCAGCATTAACCCTGAAACTAGCACAATAATATTGATAAACCTCAGGAATGTCTCTCTGGAAATTTTTAGTGTCACCTTGCGGCCTAAATAAATTCCCAACAACATAGCTGGGATCAATGCCAGTATTAATAACAAGAGTGAACTATCCAGATAAATACCCAGGACAACAAAAATAATCACTCTTGTCAGAGTACTGAAACCAATTAAAGTCGTCTGAGTAATTCGGAAAGCTTCCTTATCGGGTATCCGCCCGGCCAAATAGATGGCATAAAGAAAACCACCACTACCAAATAATGCGCTGAAAACACCACCCCCCAAGCCAAATGGAATCGCCGCTTTCACCGGGAATTGACGATAGGCTTTACCAGAAAATAATGAATAAAGTGAATAGAAAACAACAAATAATCCTAATACCAGAACCAAAACATCAGGTCGGGCCATTAATAAAATGGCTGCACCAATCAAGCTACCGATAATCATTAACGGAACAATTAGCTTGAGCTCACTAAACTCGGCTCTTCTGCCATCTCTGGCAACATTAATCACTGCGGCGGTTAAATCTATCAACGCAAGTAGAGGAACAATTTTTGCTACAGGGATATAAAGCGCCAGAATCGGACTGGCAATAAGTGCAGAGCCAAACCCAGCCATGCCAAAAACCAAGTAAGCAAAAAAAACAGCAAAAATACAAATAAACAGATCAGGCCATGTTAGTACATGTAACATTGATATTTCCCTGAAAATAGTTATCAATCCGAGTGATCATTGTCTCAATACTAATAGCTTTTACTATCGTTTGTCAGGACAATCTGCAAAAAATAACCACAGCAATTCAAGATACTCTTACTGTACAAATGTGCTGTTAATGGGTGGGTGGAAAAAATGAAGGAGCCAGAATTGTAAATAACCACAAATATTCGTTAAGTAATGAATGATCTATAGGCTTGCCTCATTTTTCAAATTAAGTTTACCAAGGTTTCCTAAGCTAATGAAAAAAATAAAATCTTTGCCACATCCCATACAAGCGCTATTACTGGCGATCTATATCGGCATTTTTCTCAATCTATCGGTTTTTTATCGTCATTTTGAAGAGACTCATGTTGGCATTCATACTTCTAAGTTAGTTACCGGCAGCATTAAAGCTCTCACCATTATTCTATTTACCTTTTTTCTGTTACGTCTTCTTTCTTTAGGTGGACGCCGGTTCTACCGTATTACTGCCAGCTTATTAGTTCTATTCTCAGTTGCTGCCAGCTATTACATGACCTTCTTTAATGTCGTTATTGGCTACGGCATTATTGCTTCCGTTTTAACTACAGATATTGATTTATCCGTTGAAGTTATTGGTTACAACTTTATCGTCTGGCTAATTTTGCTCAGTATCTTGCCATTACTGCTTATCTGGTCGGGTAATTTACCCAATACTCTGCTTGAACAACTGCGAACGCCCGGCCAGCGAATAAAATCACTGGCAGTCATGCTGATAGCGGCATTACTGGTATGGGTTCCGCTGGACTGGATGAACACTCAGCAAAAAGCTAACGACGTGCTCAATAATGTCGATATGCCAAGCTATGGCGGTGTGGTTGCGCACTCTTACTTGCCTTCTAACTGGCTGACTGCACTGGGGTTATATATTACGACTGCGACAGACGAATATCTGAATCAGAATGAACTGTTTGATCCGACACAAAAGTTCACTTATGTTGCTCCACAAGGCATTAATGATACCTACATGATATTTATCATTGGTGAAACTGCGCGTTGGGATCATATGGGAATATTGGGATATGAGCGCGATACAACCCCACTTCTGAGCAAAGAACCGAATCTGGTCGCATTCCGAGGTGAATCCTGCGACACCGCCACCAAACTTTCCCTGCGCTGTATGTTTGTACGCGAAGGGGGTACCAAAAATAACGACCAGCGCACACTGAAAGAACAAAACATATTCTCAGTTATGCATAAATTGGGATTCAGCTCAGAACTTTTTTCAATGCAAAGTGAAGTCTGGTTTTATAACAAGACCGAGGTGGACAATTTTGCTTTCCGTGAACTGATCGCCTCTGAGAGCCGCAACGATGGCAAGCCTGTTGACGATATGATGTTAATTAATGAATTAAAAGAATCACTGGAACATCATCCAAACGGCAAACATCTGGTCATCTTGCATACTAAAGGCTCTCACTATCTATATTCACAACGTTATCCGCGCAGCTTTGCCAAATATCAACCGGAATGCATGAACGTCGATGATGACTGTAGCAAAGAACAGCTCATCAACGCATTTGATAACAGCATTTTATACACCGATTACTTTATCAAAAACGTCATCGACCAGGTACGGGATAAAAAAGCGCTGGTATTTTACACCTCAGACCACGGCGAATCGATCAACGATGATTTCCATCTACACGGTACACCACGTCATATAGCGCCACCGGAACAATTCCGTGTGCCATTGATAGTTTGGGCATCAGATAAATTCCTGGATGCCCCAAATAATGCTCAGGCTTTTGAAAACCTCAGAACACAGGCCAAAACAGGTAATATCTATCGCCATGTTGAACTCTATGACACTATTCTCGGTTGCCTAGGCTATACCTCTCCGAACGGCGGAATTATGGCAAGTAATAATCTGTGCGGTGATTGAGGGATATTTCCAGTCCTGAAATACATGGGCACTTTTTTGTAAAATGAATGCTTAATTTATTCCGTCTTATACTTCAATGAATAATATAGCCATTCATTTTATCGATTGTAGTTAAATATTTTAAATAGAAAAGCTAAGAACTCAATAAAACAATATCAAATTAAATTAAATCATAGGTGAATATATTTTACGATATGTTATGATTCATTTTTAGACATATACTTAAGGCCAACGAGAGACAAGATGCAAACACACGAAAGAAAGGTACTATGCACTATAGAAAAAGGATATTCCTACGAAAGAGAAGATCAGCTAGGGAAACTCAGAGTGTATTTTGAGATTTTGAGTAATGGTGAAATTGTACCAATTAATAAAGAAAGTTTATTTTGTGAAACTGAACAGGTTTTCGTTACTGCGGGGTATAGCGAATTACGTGAAAAGTATAGCGCCTCACTTTTTGCAGCAACATGTGTTCCAACAAATTTTGAGAAAAAAGAGGGAAACTGCCAATATATCACCAGAGCAAATTTTTGCGAAGAGATCAAAGGGCTTTTAGCCTGCCAAGTTTACGATCTTCCATTTCCTGATGTTAACGAAGCAGTTATTACTTTAACAGAAAAACCCTTAACAAAAACCATCCTGATCCAAAATGACAGCTATATCTATGGGCCTTTCGATTATGTTGATGAAATAGATCCAGCAACAAGCCAATATATTTTGCATTTAAAGCCGATAAGTACGCCATTAAATAAAATCCAGCAATTTCATATTGGAAAAATAGGCATCCAGAAATGTATCGCATATTTATCAAAAAATAATTATTCAGATATGACTTTTCTATGCAATATAAAAAGAATCTTTGAAAACATAGATGACACCATCGATTATATAACTAACGATCAAATCATTTCAACCTACGGAAATAGAATTGCACAAAACTCTGAGATAAGAAGTTTCAACAAAGGAACAATAGCGCAAATTCGTAAGTGCTATACTTCCTCACAAGAATTCAGAACTTTTCCTGAAAGATTTAACAGGCTATTTCAAAGTTTAGAAATAGCAGAGAGTTGGGATAGTACCCGGAAAGATTTGATGGGTAGTTTTCTTTCAATGGATAAAGGAAGGGAAATTTTAAAAAAATATATCGACGAAAATAAAGAAGAATATTTTCGGGAAGAAAAACAATCTTTTTTAAAGAAGTTACAAAAAGATAAATTAAATCAGCAGCAAGCATTTAATGAATTAATCAATAAAAAAGAGCAAGTAGAAGCTGATATCCGCAAAATGCTGCGAGCAAGAGAGCTGTTTCAATTCAATGGTGGTCAGATATCAACAATCACCATTACGGCAGAAGAAAAAAATAAGATTGAACAGAAACTATCTTCCCGACGTAAAGAACTAGATACTCTCACCGCAGAAGTCAAAGTTTTAGAAGAAAAACATAGTCGTTTTAAAAAAATCGAAGACTTAAAAAATGAAATAGATGATCTGGAGCGTGAACGCGACAGATATAGAGATAGAAAAAGGCAGATGGAAGAACAGGTTGAGGATGTTGCGAAAAAACTGAGAGAAAGTAATGAAGTATTAACCAGCAGGTTGGTGCAGCTTAAACCCGATGTAGATGCTTTATGTGGTTTAAAGCCAAAAGCAGTATTTAGCTCATTGGATTATAATGTCATAACAAGGGAAATTTCAGCAACTGAAAGTGATGAAGATACCCGCGAAAATCTAATCAATAGCGTCCTTGATGCTTTAAATAATCGAGGCCGTAAAACAGATTATTATACCGTTGCGAATATTTTGACAACGATAGCACAATGTCAGTTTACATTATTTAGCGGATTACCTGGAACGGGGAAAACATCACTGGCAAAAATACTTGCAGCCAGCCTGGGGCTACAAAATCGCTTATTAAATATTCCTGTTGCACGAGGTTGGACTTCATCAAGAGATGTATTAGGTTTCTATAATGCTTTATCCCAATCATTTATACCTTCCGCTACTGGATTATTTGATTTAATTAGACATCTTCATTACGAAATGAAAGAGAAAATTGAGTCAGCCGCTCCAGCTATTATTTTACTTGATGAATTTAACCTTTCACAACCGGAACACTATTTCAGCCCGTTCCTTGAAATGGCCGATCCTGAGTCTAAGCGAATAATTTTAACCGGTAATCCAGAGGAGCAACATTTTCAGGTACCCACCTATTTACGTTTTTTAGGCACTATCAATCAGGACGAATCTGTTCAATCCCTTACTCCTAGGTTGTTAGACAGGGCTGCTATAATCAATTTTGATGATTTTGAACAAGACTATGATTTGAGTGTAGTAAAATCAGATACCCATAAAGATTTAAACATTTCCCCAATTACTGGAAATAAGTTCATTGATATTTTCTTTCCAAGATCTTTAGAAATGACACCAGATATTGAGCGAATTTTGCAATTAATCATCGAAACTTTACGTGATGATAACCCAGAATTCGGAACCCCCGTTATTGTTTCATATCGAAAAATAAAAGCTATTCGCTCATACCATAATGTGGCTGGCCCAATGATGTATATCGAAAGTAAATATAAAGCATTAGATTACGCTGTAGCTCAACATATATTACCTCTTTTAAATGGCTATGGACAGAATTTTGGTAATCGATTAAATACCTTGTTAGATAATTTACCTGACGAAATGGAACACTCACATAAACTACTGAGAAGAATTATTAGCGCTGGAAGCCAAAATATGTTTTGTTATGGGGCCAATATATGATCCGTTGGGAAATGTTTATCAATTCAATTTCTGATGAAGAAGTTGTTGATCTCAGAATCAACAACAAATATCAAATTACAGAATTAGATCACATTCTGTTTCAAGTTTCTTTATCGGAGGAGGATGCTGAGAAAAATGGCATTCCTATAATAATCATAGGAGATACATCTCTGAAATTAGTTTTTTCTCACTATGGAAATGGCGAGAAAATATACACGTCAATAGAGCCAATAAACTCACATCGTTCAAGGTATTTTTATAATTTCTTTGGGGAAAACCAAGTTTATCTTTATTTAGGAAGCCAATATGATCCTATATATAGTGTTACCTTTGATATTCTGGCAAGACGAGAAAATGTCGCCTTAGCAAACATGATGTTAGAATACTTAACCGAAAACTTAGAGGATATTATTTCCATTTGCTTTTCAAAAAGCAGAAAAATCACCTCATCGAATGAAGATAATATTTTTAATTTCAATAAATTAGACATAATAAAAGAAACAGTTAACTATTTAACACAACATTTGCCATTATTTATTATAGAACATAGACACACTTTAGAACCTAAATTAACTCTATCAAGACAAGGGCAACCAACCGGACCCGATTCAATTATGTGGGCATTATACAATCTTGACCAGTTATCTCCTGCGAATGATGAAGACGCCAACATATTCTATAATAATAGAGGATATTCTTTCAATGAACTGCCTAAAGAGACATTAAAAGAAAATACGAATACTTACGAAAACAAAGTCATCCACGCTTTTCTAAAACAAGCTAATATGTTTCTGGTGATGCTTAAAGAATCACTGATTTATCCTAAAGATAAAATCCAATCTTTAGAAAAAAATGAATTTATCCAATTTAATCACATAATATCAAAATATGCATATTTAGCCTTGAAAAATAAATCCAAAAAAATTGAAAGCCTAATTAGCACTTTAGAAAAAACCAGATTATTGTTTAATAAAAAAATACCCTCAACAGCACCAATAGGTATTGTTCCTAAAATCACACCTTATGTTGCTAAACATAACCATTACAGAAAAACCTTTTATCTTATTGAGCAGTACCACCATGCACCAATATCCTCTTTTATTGGTAAAGAACTTTTTTCCGGATTAAAAAACCTCTCAGTAATTTATGAAACGACTGTATTGATTTTATTACATGAGGTTATTCAAGAAAGTTATAAAGTTCAGCTTATTGAACAAAGTTATAGACTCCATGCGGAAGAATTGCCTTTCGGCGGCGTCACAATAAAAAGACCAGAAAATGAAATTAATAATTATTTCTTATTTAAAAATGAAAAATATGACATTGAATTATTTTACGAAGCAAAAATTTTCCCTTTAAGCGCCCATAGTAAAAAAGGAGATCTTGTTGATACAAGTAACAATATTGATTCTAACAAATATGAAAAACACCATTTTCATCCTGATTTTATCATGAAAGTAAACTCAAAAAGCTGGAAAAATCCACTCATTATAATACTTGATGCAAAATATAAAGATGCAAAAACAATAAAGGAGCATGATATTAATGAATTAACAAGGAAGTATTTATTTAATATACATCAGGTTAATGAAAATATGGCCTTAGGCATGTCGCCGGTAAAAATGCTTTTTATTTTATTCGCACATAGTTCAGAAGAAACCGTTGTCAGAACAGTTGCCCCACGACATTGTATCAATGGTCAGTTTCCAGTCTTACCACAATCAATCGCTATTTCAGTTAAACCTAATGAAAAAAATATATTAATTGAACACTTTATTGCACTTAAAGAAATTATGGATAATAATAAAGACTAATTGTGTGAATCTATCAATTGAAATTATTTTCAATCAAAACAATATAAGATAATTATATCACGCCAAAAGCACATATAACATTCATTTGCCCTGATTGTTTTAAGGTGTTATTTATTTTCATCTGGTAAGATTTTTTTAAATCTTGGACAATTTGTGTCGTTGAATATCTAAATATCATTAGTGTTTTTCTGAAGAGGAAATTATTATGGAATATCAAAAAATTGGACAAATGAGCCTTAAAAACTCAGGCGGATTTGTTGCTAGAATCCAATTTAGTTATATTGATGCCAACGGTGAAAAGTTTCTAAGTAAACAAAGTGACGATATTACTCTTGGAGTAACAAAGACTATTGATCCAGGTGATCTTGGGGTTCCTGATGGAGCGATGGTTTATATGCATGTGTTTGTAGTATGGGGGCGTGATAATGAAGCTCATCAAGTTTTTTCATACAAAAAAGGGAGTCAAGCGATTGCCAACTATATGATCAGTGGTACAACATTAAATAATGACCTTGGCTTGATCGATGTTATACAGTAATACAGACAGGCCCTGAAAAAGCAGGGCCTTATAGGCTAAAGCTTTACTTTTTCTGCCTACAGTAAATCCTAGAGCGGTTATGCATTAAGGAGAAATATGAAATCACGAGCCGCTGTTGCATTCGGGCCGGGCCGCCCCCTTGAAATCGTTGAAATCGATGTTGCCCCACCCCAGGCCGGTGAAGTGCTGGTTAAAATCAGCCATACCGGTGTGTGTCATACAGATGCCTTCACCCTATCAGGGGATGATCCGGAAGGCATTTTTCCTGCTGTGCTCGGGCATGAAGGCGCCGGTGTAGTCATTGAAGTTGGTGAAGGTGTCACCAGCGTCAAACCCGGTGACCACGTTATCCCTCTCTATACCGCAGAATGCCAAGAGTGCCTGTTTTGCCAATCAGGAAAAACCAACCTGTGTGTAGCCGTGCGGGCAACTCAAGGGAAAGGTGTCATGCCGGATGGCACAACCCGTTTTTCCTACCAAGGGCAGCCTATTTATCATTACATGGGATGTTCCACATTCAGCGAATACACAGTCGTAGCCGAAGTATCACTGGCAAAAATCAACCCGGAAGCAAACCATGAAGAGGTGTGTTTGCTGGGTTGCGGTGTCACGACCGGCATTGGTGCAGTGCACAATACTGCTAAAGTGCAACCTGGTGACTCTGTCGCCGTCTTTGGGCTCGGCGGCATTGGCCTTGCCGTGCTCCAGGGAGCTCGTCAGGCAAACGCGGGCAGGATCATTGCCATTGATACAAATCCGGCAAAATTTGAGCTGGCCAGACGGTTCGGGGCAACCGACTGCCTAAACCCGAATGATTACGATAAGCCTATTCAGCAGGTCATCATCGAGATGACGGAATGGGGAGTAGATCATACTTTCGAGTGTATTGGTAATGTCAATGTTATGCGTGCCGCGCTTGAAAGTGCACACCGTGGCTGGGGACAATCAGTGATTATTGGCGTGGCGGGTGCAGGACAGGAAATCTCAACCCGGCCATTCCAACTGGTCACTGGCCGTTCATGGCGAGGCACCGCCTTTGGTGGTGTTAAAGGCCGTAGTCAGTTGCCTAACATGGTGGAAGAGGCAATGAAAGGTAAAATTGAGTTAAAGCCTTTTGTTACTCACACCTTACCGCTCAAGCGCATCAATGAAGCATTCGAACTGATGCATGAGGGAAAGTCCATTCGCACAGTCATCTATTACTAAGCTGTTTTGCGGGAGTTAAAAACCGTGCTGTAACAGACGGTTTTTAACAAAACAGGAAACGATAGCCGGGTTTACCGTGAAATGAGTGAACCTGCAAGGTTCACAGAGAGGAAAAAGAATGGAAAGGATTGAACGCCACGCTTGTTTTGGGGGATGGCAGGATGTTTATCAGCACGAATCGGCCGTACTTGGCTGTGCCATGAATTTTGCTGTTTACCTTCCTCCTCAGGCTGAACATCAGAAATTACCGGTACTGTACTGGCTCTCAGGCTTAACCTGCAATGAGCAAAATTTCATCACTAAAGCGGGGGCTCAACGCTACGCTGCCGAACAGGGTATTATCCTTGTCGCCCCAGATACCAGCCCTCGTGGTGAGAACGTTGCGGATGACAACGCTTATGATTTGGGTCAGGGTGCCGGTTTTTACCTCAACGCAACACAGGAACCCTGGGTGCCTCACTATCACATGTACGATTATGTGGTGTCAGAGCTACCGACACTGATCGAAGCACACTTCCCGGTAACAGCCGCCCGGGCCATTAGTGGTCACTCTATGGGCGGTCATGGTGCACTGATGATCGCGCTACGCAATCCAGATCGTTACCACAGCATATCAGCCTTTTCACCGATTGTTGCGCCCTCTCAGGTTCCTTGGGGAGAAAACGCTTTTCGCGCTTATCTGGGCGAAGTTCGTGACACATGGAAAGCCTATGATGCAATCGAGCTGCTGACCAGTAGCACCAAGCCCTTGCATGTGTTAATTGATATCGGTACTGATGACCCGTTTCTTCAAGAACAACTACGCCCTGAGCTGTTGAAAAATGTGTGCGAAAGCACTGGGCATCCCTACACACTGAACCTGCGCACCGGCTATGATCATAGCTACTATTTTGTCGCTAGTTTTATCGGCGAGCATATCGCATATCATGCCAAGGCATTGAAGAGAACTTGTTCAAATAATCAATAAATCACATACGGCTCCCTTAATATTTTTATGATTAAGGGGTTCCCAAACCAATACACTGGTGGTTATTCAGTCAACTTAATTAGAACATAACGGCATTTACCGTCTATTTTAACCAGATAGACAATAAGAGAATAACCCATCTGAAACAATTTACATTAATCAAGACTGTACTTCTTACGCTTGTTTCCTTCGGAATGGCACTACTGGCAGACGCCGTACTACCGTTCCAAAAGAGGTGTTAGTCACGGTACCACTTCTCTACTACGCAAGAATGCAACCTATAACGACGCAACAGGTATTTTTATGTACAGGGGTAACACAACATGCAACAACAAATAGTGAATCTATGGCCGTTGATTGGCATCGCGGTCATTGTAGTCGGCTTTTTATTAAGATTTAACCCCGTATTAGTGGTGATTGTCGCTGGGATCATCACCGGGCTGGCGGCACATATGCCAATCACGAATATTTTGGAAAAGTTAGGTTCCGGCTTCCTGAATACCCGAAATCTGCCATTGATCTTACTGCTGCCACTGGCAACGATTGGCCTTTTGGAGCGACACGGTTTAAAAGAGCAAGCTCAGACCTGGATTAGGAATATCAAAACAGCCACCGCCGGACGTCTACTGATTGTTTATCTATTCATTCGTGAGGTAACTGCGGCACTTGGCCTGACCAGCTTGGGTGGACATCCGCAAATGGTGCGTCCATTGCTGGCACCAATGGTAGAAGGCGCAACGGAAAACCACCACCATGATCTGCCTGACGATGTACGCTATCGTCTGCGTGCCATGTCAGCAGCAACCGACAATGTTGGCCTTTTCTTCGGTGAGGATATCTTCGTCGCCTTTGGGGCAATCATCTTTATGCATAACTTCATGCTGGAGTCTGCCAGCATCCAAACTGAGCCACTGCACATCGCCATGTGGGGGATCCCTACCGCTATCTGTGCCTTCCTGATCCATGCTTTCCGTTTATCCCGCCTTGACCACCACATTGCTATCGAGCTGGCAGCCCTGAATGGCATGGACCAAACCAAAAGGAAGGCAAAGTAATGTTTCAGCAACAGTATCTTTACTGGCTGGCTGGCGTGATCCTGTTGGCCGTAGCAGTGATGTCTTGGCGTGATCACACCAACCCCCGTCGCCTGACCACCAGCCTGTTCTGGGCGCTATACGGAATCGTGTTTCTGGTTGGTGACTGGAGCTACCGTTTGATGGAGTTGTGGACAGGTAGCGAAGCTGAGGCGCAAAAAATGCTGAATATCAGTGTGGGGCTGATCGTCGTGTTGATGGCGCTGATAGCCGGTCTTGGTGGTGTGCGACTCGGCAACTATCATCAGCGCACACCTCAACAACGGCAGGAAAGTGCCTCTCGCCTGAGCCATCGTATCTTCTTTCCCGCACTGGCGATTCCGATTGTCACCGTGGTGGGAGTGCTATTATTTAACCATGTTCCTGGACTACAACAGGTCTTATTCGGTACCGGCAACCATTCCACACTGGTGACACTGTTTTCCATGACAGTCGGTTGTTTAACCGGATATGGTATTGCGTTGAAAATGACACGAGAAAGCATCACTCAATCAACCCAAGAAGCACGTCGCTTGCTGGATGCTATCGGCTGGGCGTTTATCCTGCCACAGATATTAGCTACGTTGGGACTCTTATTTACCGTAGCGGGCGTAGGTACCGCCATTTCTCACCTGACTGAAAACTACCTGGCAGTTGATAACAGATTTATTGCTGTAACGACATACGTTATCGGCATGGCGTTACTGACAATGGTGATGGGCAACGCCTTTGCCGCGTTCCCGATTGTTACTGCGGGGATCGGTATTCCCATTCTGGTATTGCAACACGGCGGTAATCCGGCAGTGATGGCCGCCATCGGCATGTTCTCAGGCTATTGTGGTACCTTGATGACCCCAATGGCAGCAAATTTCAATATCGTTCCCGCCGCACTGCTGGAACTGCCAAATCGCAATGCGGTCATTAAAGCACAAATCCCCACCGGAACGGCGCTGTTGATTACCAACGTTTTTTTACTCTATTTTTTGATGTTTTTATAAGGAGATCGCATGAAATTTATCGATTTAAACAGTGATCTTGGCGAAGGCTTTGGTCAGTGGAAAATGGGTGACGATAATGCCATGTTGAGCATTGTCACCAGTGCCAATGTGGCGTGTGGATTTCATGCCGGTGATCCGGCCGGGATCCTTCAAACCCTGAAAGCTGCCCATGAAAATCAGGTAGTTATTGGTGCCCATGTCTCCTATCCCGATCTTGTTGGATTTGGTCGCCGCAATATGGACATTTCCAGCAATGAACTGATCGCTGATGTTATTTACCAGATTGGTGCGCTGAAAGGTCTGGCAACAGCAGCAGGGACCACCGTGAGTTATGTTAAACCGCACGGCGCACTGTACAACACTATTGCCAACGATGAATACCAGGCACTTGCGGTTATTACAGCAATTCGTGAAGTGGATGACAATTTGCCGCTGGTTGGATTAGCCGGTTCAAGAATTTTGAATTTGGCGAGGGAAAAAGGCTTACGTACCGTTGCCGAAGCCTTTGCCGACAGAGCTTACACGCCACAAGGCACGCTGGTTTCCCGGCGGGAAAAAGGGGCGGTACTGCATGATACCAACGAGATTGCCCGACGTATGTTGCAATTGGTCACGGAAGGGGGCATTGATGCGATTGATGGCAGCTTTACACGCATTCAGGCGGACTCCATTTGTGTTCATGGTGACAGCCCCGGTGCGGTGGAAATGGCGCGTCAGGTGAAAATAACCCTGCAACAAGCCGGGATCACCGTACAGCCCTTTATTCAAACCAGTAAGTAATCAGCGCCGTTTTACCTATGCTGCTTATCATGCTCAGGAGTGCCTAGTGCGTTTTTTACCTGTTAATTTGAATGCCATTATTGTCGAACTTTGCAATCTGGATGAAACCCTGGCGTTATTTGATTCACTTAACGCCAGCCCAATTCCAGGCATAGAAGAAATTATTCCAGCGGCCAGAACACTTCTGATTCGATTTCGTCCCAATGTCGTTTCCGCAGTCAAACTTGTCAGGAAAATCAGTAGTCGCAACCTGAATACACGGAATAAAACAGCCGGGAAACTCGTTGAAATCCCAGTGCATTACAATGGTGAAGATCTGGTTGAAGTGGCTGAAATCCTTGGTATCACCACACAGGAAGTCATCAAACAACATACAGAAAGTGAATACACGGTTGCTTTTACCGGATTCGCCCCTGGATTTGCTTATTTAGTGGCAGACTCTGATCTTTTACGTGTTCCTCGCCGGATGACACCAAGAGCCCGCATCCCGGCGGGATCGGTAGGGCTAGCAGGAGAATTCAGTGGAATATACCCACAAGCCAGTCCGGGAGGATGGCAAATCATCGGCACCACACCAGAATGCATGTGGGATCTCTCGCGTTATCCCCCTTCCTTGTTGCAGCCGGGCTTTCGGGTGCGTTTCAAAGATAAAGGCAAAGGCGCAACAATAACCGTTACCCAACCCGAACATCCTGTTGTTCACACAGAAAGCGACACATCTTCACAAGTTGATAAACATTCATCACTGGAAATCTTATCAACCGGGATACAAACACTTTTTCAGGATTTAGGGCGTTCAGGGCAAGCGGGGTTAGGCATTTCCACTGCTGGCGCACTGGATAAAACAGCGTTGCGAAGTGCAAATCGTATCGTCGGTAATCCTTCGGATAACGCCTGTCTGGAAATTGCAGAAGGAGGATTAAGCTTCATCTCTCATGGCAACATCATTATCGCTGTCACCGGCGCTGACTGCCCAATCACGGTCCAAACGGCATCTGGCCGGAGGTTTCAGGTTGATGGTTACCAACCTGTTGATCTGAGTGATGGTGACAAAGTCATGCTGGGCATGCCCAAAGCGGGAGTTCGTGGTTATTTGGCCGTCCGTGGCGGTTTTGCCAACAAACCGATCCTCTCCAGCCTCTCTTACGACACGCTGGCGCACATTGGCCCCAACCCCATCGCTACAGGCGATATTCTGGCTATTCTTACTGTCACGCAGGGTTCCGCTGTATCAATGGACGAAAGCCCGGCTTTCAATATGCCTGCTACTGACGATATTGTCACACTGGATATTATTCTGGGGCCACGTACCGACTGGTTCACCGCAGAAGCGCTATCCCTGTTACAAAACCAGCTCTGGCAGGTTACCCCACAATCTAACCGGGTAGGTATTCGCCTGAATGGAGACACACCGTTATCGCGTTTTAACCATGAAGAATTACCTAGTGAAGGAACTTCCGCCGGTGCCATTCAAGTTCCCGCCAGTGGGCAACCGGTTCTGTTTTTGGCGGATCACCCTTTGACCGGCGGCTATCCCGTCATCGGTTCGGTTGCCAGCTACCATCTTGATCTTGCCGGACAAATTCCTGTCAATGCCCGTATCCACTTCAACCCAATCAGTGAATTTCACGAAATAGAAGGGAGCGATTGCGGCTCATGAATAATAAAGAAAATTCCATGAAAAAAGTGTTGATCGCCAACCGTGGTGAAATCGCCGTCCGTATCATCCGTGCCTGCCGGGATTATGGTTTACAATCCATTGCTGTTTACGCTGACTCAGACATCAATGCACAACATGTACAGTTAGCTGATGAGGCTTACGGTTTAGGCGGAAACCGCCCCGTTGACACTTATCTTAACATTCCCCGTCTGCTGGATATTGCCAAACGTTCAGGAGCAAACATAGTCCATCCCGGATATGGATTTCTGTCTGAACGAGCAGAATTTGCCCATGCTGTTATTGATGCCGGGTTAATCTGGATTGGTCCCGAACCAGAGACTATTGATATTCTGGGTGACAAAGTTAAAGCACGTAAAATCGCCCAACATGTAGGTGCACCACTGGTTTCAGGTACAGAAGAACCGGTGAAAAACGCAGAAGAAGCCCTGACGTTTGCTGAAAAATATGGTCTACCCATTGCAATCAAAGCGGCCTATGGCGGTGGTGGACGTGGCATGAAAGTTGCGTGGCGTTTGGATGAAGTAACCGAACTCTATAATTCAGCAGTTCGTGAAGCAACCGCCGCCTTTGGCCGTGGAGAATGTTTCATTGAACAATTTCTGGATAAACCTCGTCATATTGAAGCGCAAATCCTGGCGGATAAACATGGCAATATCGTGGTACTTGGCACGCGTGATTGCTCACTACAAAGACGTAATCAAAAGCTGGTGGAAGAGGCACCTGCCCCATTTTTGACCGATAATCAGCGCCTGCGTATTCATCAGGCTGCACGGGATATCTGTGCAGAAGCGGGTTATACCGGGGCTGGTACGGTGGAATTTTTGCTCAGTACAGACGGAACTATTTCATTTCTGGAAGTGAATACTCGCTTGCAAGTCGAACATCCTGTCACAGAAGAAACAACCGGTATCGACATTGTGATAGAACAGTTCAGGATTGCTGAAGGTAAACCTTTATCATTAACAACAACCCCAATTCCATCAGGGCACTCCTTTGAATTTCGCATTAACGCGGAAGATGCTGGTAAAGGATTTTTACCTACGCCGGGAGCTGTGACCGTATTTTCTCCGCCTTCCGGCCCTGGAATAAGATTAGATTCTGGGATTGTGGCGGGTTCCATCGTTCCCGCAACCTTCGATTCGCTGATGGCTAAATTGATCGTCACCGGAGCAACCCGCCAACAAGCTATTGCCAGAGCGCGGCGTGCATTACAGGAGTTCAACATTGAAGGCGTAGCATCAGTACTGCCTTTTCATCGGGCGGTAATGGAACATACCGATTTTATCTCTGATGATACATTCAAGGTTCATACACGTTGGATCGAAACTGACTTTATCAACGAAGTAAAAATATCGCCGCGTCAGGAAAATCACGCTCAAGAAAAGATAGCCCGCACTTTTATTGAGATTGATGGACGTAAACACGAACTGGGGCTACCTGCCGGATTATTGAAAGGACTTTCATTATCTGATCTTGGACAAAATGCGGTCACCCAGGATAAAGGCGATGAAACTGAGGAGATAATCACAGCGCCCCATCATGTATCGGCCCCTATCTCCGGCGTTTTACAATCCTGGTATGTGCAGACCGGTGATGAAGTTAAACAAGGTGATGTCATTGCTGTGATGGAAGCCATGAAGATGGAAACACTACTGACTGCACATCGTTCCGGGAAGATTGTTATTCATGCGAAGGAAAGCGTTTATCAACCGGCGGGAAGTGTGCTGGCGAGTATTAATGTTGATTAATAGCCAAATTCACATGATTCAATAAATCAAATTGTACGGAAAATTTCCGTACAATTTTTTAGCAGTATGGTCAGTTGCTGTAATGGGTAAAGCGATTAATTTGGCTGGATTTAATTCCCGAACAAGTGGTTAATTATCTCAAGAGGCATAAAGGGACTCGCACCTCCACGTCAGAAAAACACTTTCAAATTTTATTGGATTAGCGCGTTTTGTAAATTAATAACCAAGTAAAAAGTATTATTTAAAATATTTAATATTATTTTTCCACTCTTTACTGATTTAATGGGAGTGCTTTAACCAAAATAATAAACTCAATTCAATTTTAACATTTAATGAACTTACTCTTTTATTTAAATGTAGTTTAAATAAATATGGAAAAGTGAGGCATATTTTCGCATTATCGAAAATTTCGGATAGCGTGTTGTGAGTTGATTGGTTTTCTCTAATGCTTAATAACGCCTTATTGCCGCAACTTGAAAGATAAAGGGGATAAATTGATTTTAGCGTTAAATCACCATAAGGTACAAAAAGAGGCCAGATTTAAATCAAATCGTAGAAAACCCGCGCTATTGATGGATTAAAGTCGTGTAAAGCAAGTTTAAACCAGTGTATTTAAGGTATCGCGGTTTTACATAATAAACATCAGGACGAGATCCGCACTTTAGAAACGAAACCATATCGGGATAAATTATAAAAAAGTAAAATTCCATTTTAAGTTTTATGATGAGTAGGATTTAAATGGTTATTAAAAATCACTGTTTTAACATAGAGTTTTAATCAGTATAGCGTTTTAACGGTTTTTACCTCTTTTACCGGCAATCCTGAGCAGTTTTAATAAATCACCGCTCTAGGATAATCACCTATTTTTTTAGAGCTTAAATCCTGCCAGATTAACCGTTTTATCCATTTTTTTATTGCGTTATTTTTTATTTTTTTTCTCCGTAAAATAACGACGAGAAAACGCTTAAATACCAGGCTATTAGAATGATATTATTTTACGTGCTGATTTATTTTCAACTCGCCATTAATATTTAATGACTTCGATTAAGTGTCATTAAATATCCTTCTGGAAAGTTACATTTATTGAGTTAACTCTGTCTTTTATATAAAATCTTTAATATCTCCGTATAAGCGATTTTAAATTATTATGGCAGACTCAGGGCGGGGATTGATTTAAGATTAAATTTTTTAGTCGAATTTTCCTTATCAATAATTTAATCTTACTCATGATGAAAAGTATCGAGTTATTTTCCGATGGCGTTTTGTTTTCATTATTTAATATATTGAAAAAATAGAGATTTACCTGCATTTAACATGGCGGTAGCCTGACTGGATGCTGACCGACCGTAATCCGCCATTCCTTTGGGTAAGCTCAGTGCATTATTGTCAGTAACAATTACGTAGAAAAAAACAGATAAAGCCAAACAATATAAAATAATCTAGATAACCATAATAACGTATTTTGAAGACTTATTTCCATTTCAAAAACAAACTCTTTTATGAATTCAATGTTATTTCTATGTGCAAATTTTCTTTTTGATAAAAATCTGCAATGAATAAAAAAAATAAGAATTGAAAATACTCCAAAAAAATAGCCAGCAAAAGAAATCAAGTTTCCATTTCTAATAAATTCAAATCAAATTCCAGATATATAAATAATAGACAACATCATCATGGAAAAATTAGAAAGTTTATTTTTATTAAAAAAACAAAAATCAAAAAAGAGCAATGGAGATTTTACACTTCTTAGTGAAACTTTTTTGCTCAAGCCAAAATAGATGAAACAGGCAAGAAACCCCAACAGACTCAAAACTATCAAAATAAACGGAATATATACAATCATGCTCATTTATCCTTAAACTCATGTTTATATATTTCAGTGCCAACTTTGCCATTCATGTCTGTTTCACCTAATGGAGTTTCCCTTGAAATACCACCCCAACCAATCGAAGGCCCTACACCAAGTGATACATCTATTCCATCTTTTCCTGCTGATATTCCAAATGAACCATAGCCAAAACCTAGATCAAAAGAATAGTCTTTATCTTGAGATCCTAACAAACCTGGGAAATAAGGGCCAAATTCTATTCCGACAGTTGCTCCACCATGAGCACCAATAGCTGTTGTCATCCCACCATTAATTGCAAATTTATTTGGATCCAATGCTGCTTCAGCAAACCCTGCTGGACCTATTCCTGCTGTAACCTCACCTTTTACATGTGGTTTAACTTTATAAGTAACACCCCATGATGGCCCCTGATGAGAGTATTTTATAGCTTTGTTTATTTCTTCTATTGTTTTCCCTTTACCTTGTAGATCAAAGGACAATGATGCATCTGAACTGATCGAATTGGCTATCTGCCCCCCAAAAGGTTCCTGGACCATAACCAAGAGCATTATTGTCAGTCGAATTCTTCCCAGCCTGGGCCCCGGTGAGGGCACTTGCACTGGAATCACCCGCTATCTCAGCAACCTGAATACCTGCATTATTCAGGCAGATTGTTGGAGCGGCTTTACACCCTTCCAGCGCTGCTCGTGCCATAGCAGCGATTTCAGGCGTGGCGGCTACAATCTGGGCACTCCCGGCTACTGCCATTCCTCCCGCAGAGACAATCAGATTGCCATCAGCTATACCTTTAGCGATATTGGCTTTGCAAGTCGTATCACAGTCTGGTGTTTTAGCCATCCAGAACCCAAGATCTGAGCCTGCCGCTGCACCTAGGGAATTATTATCGACATCTTATTTTACGACATCTCGTGATAAGAATAGACCAGTATAAGGATCGAAAAATATTCTTCTTCCATAAAAATCAACAACAAAATATTGCCCTTCAACAACACTCAACCCTTCGTATGGGTAACTTGTTTGACCTTCTTTTTGTAAATCCGAAGGCTCTATTTGCCAAAGAAACTCTCCGTTCTTTGTATAAGAAAGTAAATTATTTAGTCCATCATCTCCTATAGGAATATCAGTTAAGACAAGAATAGAACCATTATCAATTTCTATCGCCTTAATGATTTTTCGATTAAGTATAATTAGGTGCCCGTTGATATTAATCTTGTTATCGTTAACTAAGATAGCCATTTTGATCTCCTATTTTTTTTGAATAGCACGTTCATTAGTAAATATACCGGTTCTTTGCCCCATAAGATCAAACTGAGTTCCTCCTCCTTTATAGCCAAACAGACTATTTGCTGAACCTGTTCTCATCTTAGTACCTGCTTTAATTTCAACATCCGCAATGTATTTGGGTTCATATGGCAAAGCAAATTTTTCTTGAATTTGTTTACTACTTAGTCCTTTTATATCTTCGGCTTTCATCATCCATCCGCCTCTCATTTGTGAATTAGTACCGTCATAGACCCTAACAAATTTCGTGTTAGCTGCTAATTCAAATTCCTTTACTGTAGTTCCTGGAGTATATGGAGGTTGTCCATATCCTTGATTTTTCCACCAATTATTTACTTCTGCTGCTGTTACTTCTTTGATGTGACTTTCAGGGAGTCGTTCAGAAGTACCTTTGCCTTTATTCATAGATGAAATCGTCGTATTATTTCCAGCAAGAGAACTTCCCTTCCCCTCAACGACTTCTGTCGACTGATACTTACTTAAAGACAAAAACGCTTTCGCTGCCGCAAACTGTATCAGCTTCGCTTCACTGGTAGGTATACCACCGGCAACAATTTCCGCCGCTTTCTGTGGCGTCATTTGCTCATTTGATAACACGACATCCAACGGAACACCAAAGAAGTTACCCCACGCAATAATCAAACCTTTTGCCGGGTCCTGACCATCAGGGACTTGTCCTTTCAGGTAATGAGTCAAGGCAGCGTTGATTTCTTCGGATGTTGCCCCGGATTGGGCCATTTTTTGAGCCAGTGAACCTGCGCCTTCAAAATGTTTAGCGCCTTCGGAACCAAACAAACTTCCCATGCTAAGGGCATTATTATCCGCAACAACCCTTTGTTAGAGAAAAAATATTCTCATTCCTTCCTAGTGCAACAATCTCACAGCCAGGATCATCGAAAGCACCTAATATCATTAAAACGATGCCATTATGTTGCCAAATGAAGTTTGCCCAATCTGAAATATGTCGAATTCGTGTTATATCTAACCTCTCATAAATATTTTCGTCGGGGATAAGTGCCAAATATGTTTTCTTCTCAGTTAATATTAACTTTGCCGCTGTTTTTAAATCGGAAAGATAAAAGTGACATAACCCTGATAAAGTCAATCCCTGTGAAGACTGAACCATAACATTCTGTTTTTTTAACGCGAATTCTGTATCATTTCCTCTTGATTTTAATAATCCCCAAGCTTGTTTATACCGAGTAATAGATGTGTCCGGTTGAACGCCAGATAGTTCTATATATAAACAAATAGAGCTTCTATCATCATAAATTTCTAGCGCCTCTATCATTTTCGTAAAAAGTGGTACAAAACCTCTTTCGCGATTTATATCTAATAGTTCCCAGCTTACCGCTTCAATATTCATTTCTGTAATAAATAAAGAACTAAAATTAGTGATATCGTTATTTTTACAGATATCAGTAGCATATCTAACTATCATGTCAGTAGTCATAGTGATTCCCTTTTTCATCATTAAAATGAGGCCCTCTATTCTGGGGATCATTTATTCCAAAATCATGACCTTTGGCATCATCCCTAATTTGTATTGTTTGAGTTCCGCCTCCTGCTTTAGGAACATCAAATTCATAAATTTTTCCAGGCTGGAGCCTTCCTCGCTTATCAACATTCGGTAATACTCTATCAGGATGTTTTCCAACAGGAATTCCTGAGCGACGTTTTGCTTCATTAAATGCACCTGACCTACCTGCTCCTACAGGAGAATAGTTTTCTGGTTTTTCTCCTTTAGCCTGATAAATAAAATCATCTTTTTTCGAACCATCAGGAATTGGTGTCACCGTCGTATTACCACCTACATCCGGCTTATCTTCCGTATTGCCGGTATGATTTGGTGCAACACCAGACCGATTTTCCTCATTGCCTGTATGGTTCGGTATACTACCCGGCTCTAACTGTTGGTTTCCTCCTGTATGATTAGGGTATTTCCTTATATCACCGGATTGATCACCGCCGGTATGTGTTGGTAGGTCAGTTGGATTAGCAACTTGAGTGTATTTATCCTGAAGTGTATTTAGGTAACTCTCTGTAATTGCATCATTTCCCATCATCTGAAGCATAATCAGATGGTCTAAGTCTTCTGAAGAAATCTTATCAGCGATTTCCTTTGCCACTATTCCGGTTATACCCGCCTTAACGCCTATCTCCAGGACTTTTTCTGCCACTTTAGTTCGGCACGGAGCAGCTATTGCGCAACCTTCTGTTGCCAGTTTACCCAAGAAGTTATTGTCAGTAACAACGCATTATCACTTAGTGAACAATGGGTTGTTGCTTATAATTGCGTAAATTTCATCTGTTATTGGGTCTATATCTTCCCCATATTGGCCTCTATCCCCCATCATTCTGAAATCATTCATAATATATTTGTATAAATTCTTCATACCATTACTTGCTTTGTTCTCAAGAATATTAATGGATTTTATTAAGTATGCATAAGATGACTCTCCATTTCCTGATTTTTTTAAATACGTAACAACTTGTTTCAACAGGGATATTAATCTTGCGATTTCTATCATATCTTTATTTGTTGACATTTTATTTTCCTTTATTTGTTATTTGATCTGGAAATGCTTTCTTAAATTCTTCGTAAGTGTAAACATTACCTGTTTTTCCATCTCGTATTGATTTAATCCAATTCATAGGGTAATTCCGTGGCAGTAGAATTTGATCGGCTCCACCTATGTATTTAGGATTATTACTCAAAGGTGGTTGTTCCCCAACCGAACCAATATTTAGCTTAGTATCTTTGGGTATTTCTATCTCAGCCTCAAATCGAGTTGTACTCCAGTTTTTATAGACAGCAGTTTCATTCCTGCCCGCATTTTGTGTGGTTGTTGCGTAACCACCATCTAATTTGGCTTGACCATTAACACCACCAAATTTTCTAAATAATGTTACAGGTTCTTGTGTAATAACAGTTTCATATTTTCCAGCCTTAAATGTCGAGGACACACTTGTAGGTAAATGTTCCTTATCTACTATAACTATACTCTTATCTATTTTCGTTCCTAGTGAAGCTTTGGCATTAACATTTGTATGCGAGATGTTTTTATCAGCACCAGGGGCCATTTCTCCAATTTTCGCTGTCTGTGCTTTTTCTTTCATCAAATTATCAATCGTTGAACTACTTTTTCTATCAACAGCTTCTATCGATTGATATTTGCTCAAAGACAGATATGCTTTCGCGGCTGCAAACTGTATCAACTTCGCTTCACTGGTAGGTATACCACCGGCAACAATTTCCGCCGCTTTCTGTGGCGTCATTTGCTCATTTGATAACACGACATCCAACGGAACACCAAAGAAGTTACCCCACGCAATAATCAAACCTTTTGCCGGGTCCTGACCATCAGGGACTTGTCCTTTCAGGTAATGAGTCAAGGCAGCGTTGATTTCTTCGGATGTTGCCCCGGATTGGGCCATTTTTTGAGCCAGTGAACCTGCGCCTTCAAAATGTTTAGCGCCTTCGGAACCAAACAAACTTCCCATGCTAAGGGCATTATTATCCGCTGCATTCTTCCCAGCCTGGGCCCCGGTGAGGGCACTTGCACTGGAATCACCCGCTATCCCACCTGCCAGCCCTGCCGCCAGGGTAGAAAGGGTGCTGATAGTTTGCTTCTGCTCCTCCGTTAACTCACTGACTTTGGCACCGTCGCCATAAAGTTGCTTCATCAGTACCTGCGCTGCCAGCTCACCGGAAGCCGCACCGGCTGCACCCGACAGGGCATGATTCCCGCTTACCTCCGCCGCCACCGCACCTAAAATCGCATGGGCCAGCGTATTGGTCGCAATATCCACTTTACCGGTTTGCGGGTCAGTGGTCAGTCCTTTAATCACTCCCGCCAAATACGGTGACGCGCCGCCTGCCAGCGCCTGACCGAGGTTATTCCCCGCCAGCCCCTGAATCGCTGCCGTAGCCGCTTGTAGGGCTTTCTGAT
>NZ_PUJU01000009.1 GCF_011189505.1 Photorhabdus tasmaniensis | reverse complement strand
TTGAGTTACATTACCTTCCTCCCTATAGCCCCAATTTAAACCCGATAGAGCGATTATGGAAGGTCATGAATGAACATGTTCGAAATAACCGTTATTTCGCTGATAAACATGAATTTCGAGACAAAGTATTCAAATTTTTCACCACAACGCTACCTGATATAGCGAACTCGCTGACATCTAGAATTAATGACCATTTTCAGGTACTAAAAACTGCATCTTGAAGTTTCTTGGGTATATACCATGTAATAAATTCTTATAATCAAGATAAAAGTAATAATATTTCTCCGAATAAATCGCAGAAAACTATTATAGCTCTTACCAGAATCATCAAGAGATGCTAAAGTTGAGCTATATCAATATTTCTAATGAGCATGCCATATGATCCAGGAAAAACGTGTCATTCGTCGAATCCAGTCTGGTGGTTGTGCGATCCACTGCCAGGATTGCAGCATTAGCCAGCTGTGCATCCCTTTCACCCTGAATGAGCACGAGCTTGACCAGCTCGATAATATCATTGAGCGTAAGAAACCTATCCAGAAAGGGCAAACTTTGTTTAAAGCAGGAGATGAGTTGAAATCTCTTTATGCTATCCGTTCTGGAACCATTAAAAGTTATACCATCACTGAAGAAGGTGATGAACAAATTACAGGTTTCCATCTCGCGGGGGATTTAGTGGGTTTTGACGCCATCCTCAATACTCAGCATCCAAGTTTTGCTCAAGCCCTGGAAACATCAATGGTTTGTGAAATTCCGTTTGAAACACTGGATGACCTGTCCGGTAAAATGCCTAATCTTCGCCAGCAAATGATGCGTCTGATGAGCGGGGAAATTAAAGGCGACCAGGAAATGATATTGTTGTTGTCTAAGAAAAACGCGGAAGAGCGATTAGCTGCATTTGTCTATAATCTCTCCCGTCGTTTCGCTCAACGTGGTTTCTCACCAAGAGAATTCCGTTTAACCATGACTCGCAGTGATATTGGTAATTACCTTGGTCTGACTGTTGAAACCATTAGTCGTCTGCTTGGACGCTTCCAGAAAAATAATACTCTCGGCGTAAAAGGCAAATACATCACTATTGAAGATATGGATAAACTGGCCGACTTAGTCGGGAAAAAATCTGTTTCAATTACCTGATCTTAAAACCAGATCATTTTAATTTTTTGATCTGGTTCTCCTCTGACCTGTTCGGTTTGCCTATATTGGTTTATCTTTAGTATTGAAGCGTATTTTGTCTAGCCTCTATGAGGGTACTATTATGGCAAACTATCAAAACCTTTTAGTTGCAATTGATCCAAGTCAGGACGATCAGCCGGCATTAAGACGTGCAGTTTATATCGTGCAACGTAGTGGTGGCCGGATTAAAGCCTTCTTACCTATTTATGATCTCTCCTATGAAATGACAACCTTGCTCTCCCCTGAAGAAGCCAGTGCTATGCGCAAAGGTGTTACCAGCCAGCGCACCGCCTGGCTTAAACAACAAGCGCACTACTATCTGAAAGCCGGTATTGATATTGAAATAAAAGTGGTATGGCACAATCGGCCTTATGAAGCCATTATCCAGGAGGTCATTACGGGTGAACACGATTTGCTTCTGAAAATGACACATAAGCATGACAAGCTGGGGTCCTTGATTTTCACCCCGCTTGACTGGCAGTTACTACGCAAATGCCCATGCCCAGTATGGATGGTAAAAGATCAGATATGGCCGGATCAGGGCTCTATTCTGGTTGCGGTTAATTTATCTAATGAAGAATCGTACCATCATGAACTGAACCTAAAACTGGTCAGAGAAACCCAGGAACTGGCACGCCAGATAATGCCAGATCCCGAAATTCATTTGGTCAGCGCTTATCCTGTCGCACCGCTGAATATTGCTATTGAACTACCGGATTTCGACCCAAGCGTTTATAACCATGCACTGCGTGGTCAACATCTTATCTCAATGAAAGAACTTCGCCAGAAATTCTGCATTGATGAGAAATACACTCATATCCATGAAGGGTTACCGGAGAATGTTATTCCTGAAATGTGTGATGAGATGAACGCGGGTATTGTCGTTTTTGGTATCTTGGGCAGAACAGGGTTGTCTGCTGCTTTTTTGGGAAACACCGCAGAACATGTGATCGACCATCTAAAATGTGACCTTCTGGCTATCAAACCTGACGGTTTCGCATGTCCTGTCAAAGCGGCTAAAGAGTCACAGTAACAAAATGATAAGTATTCATTTGGTGTTAAAACCCGGAGCAGATTTTATGTCCCGGGTTTTATTGATATAAAGTTTTAACGCCAGATAAACGGTTCAGGCAGTGTAACGCCAAGGATCTCCTCGCGTGCTATGCGCCAGAAAAGACGAATACCCGCTTTAACTTGATGAGTTTCTTTTCCCAACACTTTGAAGATTAGACCGCATTGATTAGGTAAACGACTGGCACCACTGGCTATGCCGGTTTCAGCATCGTATTGAGGCGTGATACGCGCCAGAATACGATCATGGTGAACCGGAGGTGTTAGTAAGATCACGTTACCAAACACATGAAATGGCCCCATCACCCCGACACTGTTCAACGGTTGTTTTTTAGGCTCAAGTACATAACGCTCAACAAATAATATTTTGTTATCGAAATCCGTTGCCGTAATTCGTGATGAGTAAACGTCAAATTTAAACCCCTGATCAGCTGGATGGTATTTGCGGCCAGACATAATTATCTCGGAATAAATTAACGTGGCAGTTGGGTGAATGGTTATCTGGGTATCAGTGATAAACCGGGAGCCACTATGAGGTATCACCGGATCGGGCATCATTTCCAAATAGCCTCCCTGCTCTATCTGGATAGTTTGCGCCTGTGCTGCATAGTTATGCACCATTGAATGAATCTTCGTCGCCGATTGAGTGGTGGCATGGCCAAACGCATCTTGAGCAACATGAATGTCAAGCGCCAGCCGGTCCCCTTGCAATATGCATCCCGATGTGGAGATCATAAATACACACGGCATCTGCGGCAGCGCCTCATCCCAATACAGCGCCCGTTGTACCAAATAAGGAACCCGGCGTTCCATGCGGGCCAGAATACTGCGGTCACCACGCCGGGCAAACCCCAATCGCAGATAGCCGCTTTTACCTATATCACCGCTTGCCATCTGGGGAGGTTCATCCTGAAACAGGGCAAGTTCCGGCGCGTTGAAACCAAGCTCATTAACCCGTTTATGTGCTTCACCAATGATTCTCTGCGAGCAGGTAGAGGTCATTGTGTCGCCTGTAACGAGTGCGTAAATAAGAAATCACGCATGATCATATTTACCAGCGTTTCAACGCCTTCACCCGTTTTGCAGTTGGTGAGGATATAAGGACGCTGGCCACGCACGACCTGAGTATCACTCTCCATCACCGCCAGACTGGCACCGACATAAGGTGCCAAATCGATTTTATTGATCACCAGAATATCCGCCTGTACCAATCCAGGCCCGTTCTTACGCGGAATTTTTTCCCCGTCAGCCACATCAATCACATAAATGTAAAAGTCCGCCAATGCCGGGCTAAAAGTGAGTGTCAAATTATCCCCACCACTTTCAATTAACACGACATCCGTGTCAGGAAAACGAGCCTCCATTTCCTCGACTGCGGAAATATTCATACTGGGATCTTCGCGCACCGCAGTGTGTGGACAAGCGCCGGTTTCCACCCCGAGTATCTTCTCCTCATCCAAAATGCCTTTCAGTGTCCGTTTGACCTGTTTCGCATCCTCAGTGGTAACAATATCATTGGTGATAATCAGGGGTTTTATTCCGCGCTGAATTAAAATAGGCGTGATCACTTCAATAACAGCTGTTTTGCCTGAACCTACCGGGCCACCAATACCAATTCGGGTAATTTTTTTCACAGAAATCTCCTCACACGATTAAGACGTGGTTGTTAATTACTGAACAACCGGGTAAACGCACCGACGTGCAGTGCAGCCAATACATCGGTCACCGGTGTATAGGATGTCATCTGCTCAACGCCCCCCTTTTCCGCCTCATCACAAAACAGTTCAATATCCTGATTCAATGAGAACAAGATACGTTGAATTTCAATATGGGTAATTCGCATCAGACGTATAGCGGCACTGAGTATCGTCATTGCCACACCATATTGATGCATGACAATAACTTCACGCGGGGCAGCACCTAATGCACTCATGACAATAGCCAGGGTAATCGGATAAGTACCTGCGGCAATATCGCTCTTTATTTGCGCCAGCCACCATGCAATCAACGACTCACCAGTTACCTCAACTGCCATTTCCGCTAACTTTTTTCCCATCCGCGTCACCATAGTGCGACTTTCTTCATTCAACTTACGGTTAAATACGGCCCAATCATGGGAGATAACAGCGTCACGCTGTCCACTATTCAATGCTTGACAAGCAGCAGCTACCGCCCGTCCATCACCGCTAACCGCTTGTAACAACGCCGTCCGGGTAAAATCGCTTAACGTTGTCACGTCATGCACGATTTTATTCTGAATAGCTGATTCCAGGCCGTTTGAGAAAGAAAACGCGCCAACAGGCAACACGGAATCAGCAAACTGCATGATTCTGATTAAGCGCAGCGCATTCATTTTAATTTGATCACATGCTGGTTCAGAAACGTGTTATCAACATGAACATGTGTCGCGGAATCCTCTGCGCCACCAAATAATAAGCGTGCCTCGGAATTGTTGAGGTAAGGCAAGATCTCTTCGCCCTTGACAAAGGAATAAGGCAACGCATGAAAACCATGCGTTTTCATTACCGAATCCATCATCTTGGTTGATACTGTCAGCGGAATATAGATCTGGTTATTTTTAATTACTGACTTCCAATGCTGGTTACCTAAAGCATGACCAAGTTCAAAACTGGTTTTCATTACTGTCTCTGAATCTAATGACAATAATGACTTCAAATGAATCACTATCACATCACGCAGGCTCATCTGCACAATAACGGCCAGCCTTTTAGTTTCATCCCACAGCAAAATATCGCCGTCCGACAATACCTGATTGCGGTCAAGAGAAATCCCCAAATCTAACCCGTTAAGCGTGGATTTGCGGCAACGGCTTTTTTGCGCTTCCCATTGCGAAAGTACTAAGATATCCGGCGAGATGCCTTGCAAGCGATCTCGCCAAGAAGCATCTTTTTTGGCATTACCAAGAATCTGTTCAATAACAATCATAAAATAAATCCTCTGAACGCATGGATCGGTTAATCCGGCCAGAAAACGATTCTCTGACCGGGCAACAAAAAATATATCAACTAAAGAAATAGCGCTGATTGAGCGCTACTGTCCTGACGGGCTTTACCGTGGCATATTCACCATTCACCTTGACGGCAAAGGTTTCGGCATCCACTTCAATGGTTGGTGTTTCAGCATTACGCACCATCTCTTTCTTGGAGATAGCCCGGCAGTTGCGCACCGCCATAACCTGGCGCTCCAAACCCAGTTTCTCTTTCACTCCTTGTTCCATCGCCGCTTGGGAGACAAAAGTCACACAGGTTTCCTGAAGGGTTTTGCCCAATGCGCCAAACATCGGACGATAAAATGTCGGCTGTGGTGTCGGCAATGAGGCATTCGGATCACCCATCACCGCCCAGTTAATCATACCGCCTTTGATGACTAGTTTAGGTTTTGCGCCAAAGAAACGTGGCTCCCACAACACAAGATCAGCCATTTTTCCCACTTCAACCGAGCCCAGAACGTGGCTTATTCCCTGCGCAATCGCCGGGTTAATCGTAATTTTAGCGACATAACGTAAGACACGGAAATTATCGTTATGTGTCGCGTCTTCCGGCAACTTGCCCCGCGCTGCTTTCATGGCATGGGCCGTTTGCATCACCCGCAGCCAGTTTTCGCCTACCCGCCCCATGGCCTGGGAGTCACTGGAAAACATCGACAATACGCCCATATCGTGTAAAACATTTTCCGCGGCAATGGTCTCCGGGCGTACACGGCTTTCCGAGAATGCAACATCAGCCGGTACCTTGGGGTTAAGGTTATGGCAAACCATAATCATATCAAACAGCTCCGCCTGGCTATTGATACCGTAAGGCAACGTGGGATTGGTTGAACTGGGCAACACGTTCATCTGGCTGGCAACTTTGATGATATCCGGCGCATGTCCGCCACCAGCGCCTTCGGTATGGAAAGTATGAATGGTACGACCTTCGAAAGCGTCAATGGTATCTTCGACATAACCACCTTCATTTAAACTGTCGGTATGGACCGCTACCTGGATATCCATTTCATCCGCTACACGTAAGGCATGACGCAATGCAGAATTGGTTGCACCCCAGTCTTCATGTACTTTCAGCCCGGCAACACCCGCGTTGATCTGTTCTACCAGCGGCATAGCCACCGCAGCATGGCCTTTTCCCAAAATACCGACGTTAACCGGTAAACCTTCAAAAGCACGCAACATACGATGAATATGCCAAGGACCGGCGGTAACAGTAGTGCCGTTAGTTCCGTCAGTGGGGCCAACACCCCCGCCAAAGAAAGTCGTCACACCATTGGACAAAGCATGTTCAGCCTGTTGGGGAGAGATAAAATGAATATGGGTATCAATGCCGGCCGCTGTGAGGATAAGATGTTCACCGGATATCGCATCAGTACTGACACCAACCACCATGCCAGGTGTAACGCCATTCATCATACTGGGGTTACCGCTTTTACCTATCCCGACGATGCGCCCCTCTTTTATACCGACATCGGCTTTAATGACGCCTTGACGTGCATCCAAAATAGTGACATTGGTGATCACCAAATCCAATACGTTTTCACTGGTCATACGGTTATCGGCACCCATACCATCACGCAGCGATTTACCTCCGCCATAGACCGATTCATCACCATAACCACGCAGATCTTTCTCAATTTCAATAAACAGATTGGTATCAGCCAGGCGAATCTTATCACCGAGAGTCGGACCAAAAAGACCGACATATTCCTGCCGGGAAATGGTTGGCATAGTTTATTCCTTTGTTCGAAAAGTTTTCCGATGTTCGTCAACTCTACCTTGAATTTATTTGATGGTTTTATCACCCCAGTTTTATTACCCGGCGTGCAGCCAGGTCTTTTCTACATACTCATCAGCGGCAACCGGGATTTTACCTACCCAACCATCGACTAAATTATTAAATCCATAAACGTTTTGTTTCCCACCAACAGGGATTAATGACACCTCAATTTCATCACCGGGTTCAAAACGGATTGCGGTTGTTGAAGTGATATTGAGTCGTTTGCCGAACGCAGCCGCACGATTAAATTGCAGGGCTTTATTCACCTCAAAAAAATGGAAATGAGATCCCACCTGGATAGGGCGATCACCTGAATTACGGATCCTTAATTGAATAGCCGGACAATCTTCATTAAAGGATATCGGGCCTTCAGCAAGAATATATCCCCCCAACGGAGTAATATCTTCTTTATTATTTTCTTTCATCGGAAAATCTCCACGTCAATACGTGAGCCAAGACTATAAGTTAATATTTTGTCCAGATAACTTTTCCTGCTATTTATAATTTGTTTCAGCAATTATTGGATAGGATCATGCACAGTCACCAAACGACTGCCATCCGTAAATATGGCTTCAACCTGCACATGTGGAATGAGATCAGCGACACCATCCATCACATCTTCTTTAGTCAGAACGTACCTTGAATCATCCATGACTTCTTCCAGCGTTTTCCCCTCTCTGGCCCCTTCCAGAGCAGCCGCGGTAATAATAGCGACGGCTTCAGGGTAATTGAGTTTTAAGCCGCGGGACTTACGCTTTAATGCGACATCAGCCAGTGTATATACCATGAGTTTCTCAATTTCCCTTGGCGTTAATTGCATAAAACCCCCTAATAATTGGTTATTCCATACGGTTGCACTGTCATGTCAATAAGCTATAACTTAATATGCTGTTCTCAACAAACTTTATTCAAAACTTGCTCTTTTACCAATTTAAATATTGGAAAATATTTCTTTTGGTAGAAAAGTTTTGACACCAGAATGATAATATGTCAATTAAGTTACTCCCCTTACAACAGGTTAGTCCTCTTACCTTTTATTTAAGTTTATCTAAGTTAATATTACAAGTTAATTAGTATTATGATTTAGCAAAAGACCGTACATTATTGAGTACAGAGGATGCTTACCGTTTTTGTTTTTCAGAAATCATCCGCAAGCGGGTTTAACACTGACAGGTTTCTTATATGAATAAAAAACACGCACTTTCTCTTCTTGTTGTTCTGATTGCCGCCAACATACTTGCCTGGGTTTGGGCATTTATCGCTTTCCGCCATCACGCAGTCATGATGGGAGCGGCTCTGTTGGCTTACGGTTATGGGCTACGCCATGCGGTCGATGCCGATCACATCGCGGCAATTGATAACGTCACCCGTAAACTGATGCAACAGGGTAAATCTCCTATTGCCGTCGGCGCTTTCTTTTCTCTGGGACACTCTAGCATTGTCATTCTGGCCTGCCTGGCGATTGTCCTGACTTCAATGGCGTTTAAAGATCAAATGGGTTGGGTTCATGACTATGGCGGCATTGTTGGTACCTTGGTTTCTGCTTGCTTTCTGTTGGTGATAGCGCTGATTAATTTACTGATATTAAAAAGCGTTTATCAGAAGTTTCAGGAGATCAAACGTGGAAGAGCGCTGGCGAACAGTGATTTAACTGTGCTAGAAACAACACCGGGAGGAGTAATGACCCGCTTGTTTCACTCGGTCTTCCGACTGGTAAACAAAAGCTGGCATATGTATCTGGTCGGTTTCCTGTTTGGATTGGGTTTTGATACCGCAACCGAAGTTGGGCTGTTGAGTATATCTGCCGCTGGATCTCTCAGTGGGCTGCCTTTATGGTCGTTGATGGTATTCCCGGCGCTATTTGCCAGCGGTATGGCGCTAATCGACTCACTGGATAATTTTGTGATGGTGGGGGCCTATGGTTGGGCTTTTTCCCAACCAACACGCAAGCTCTACTACAACATGACCATTACCGCCGCTTCCGTTGCCGTAGCACTATTCATTGGTGGGCTGGAAGCACTTGGGCTGATCGCTGAACAGTGGAATTTACATGGCGTTTTCTGGAACACCATCGGGACATTAAACGACAACATGGGCAATGTCGGTTTTTGGGTCGTCGGGATTTTTATTCTGTTCTGGATATTATCAGTAATGAATTATCGCTGGCAGGGATACCACACATTGGAAATTAAGTAGTAAAAACAGCCTACTTAGATAGAGAGAAAATCTGATTACTCAGGTTTATGATTACTAACGAACCATCTTTGCACTTTTCATAAATACGCT
This sequence comes from Photorhabdus tasmaniensis, assembly GCF_011189505.1. Classification (GTDB taxonomy): domain Bacteria; phylum Pseudomonadota; class Gammaproteobacteria; order Enterobacterales; family Enterobacteriaceae; genus Photorhabdus; species Photorhabdus tasmaniensis. The sequence continues at coordinate 121,362 of NZ_PUJU01000009.1, read as the reverse complement.
ATATCATCTATATAATGAATATACGCAAAATACGAGTTCAAGCAGATACAATACGGAGGCTACATGATTACTAAATCACAAGACAAATCGAAGAATGTCAGCTTTAGCTTTCTTTCAATGGATACCACTGAGCTATCAAACAACAATAATGATATCGACAAACATATCAATTTGTCTGAGATTCCTTCTGATGAGGCAGATCAATATGTTGTCGTGAAATTGCCAAGAGCAATTGATTATTATGATGTTAAGCTGGCAATAGCTAGTGCAGTAACTGCTGTCACTACATTCAATAAGCACAAACAGCTGTCTTTTGTGACTAAACCGTCAGAAATTGAATTTACTTCCCGTAATGAAGCACGTCTTGAAAAATTAAAAAATCAGATTCTTACTGACTCAAAGTGGCTGACTGCAAGTGAACTCAGTAAATTAGCCGGGTCTAAATCGGTGAATTCCAGCGCTGCGGCAAATCGGCTAAAAAAGTCAAAAAAAATATTTGCATTGCCAATTAATGGCAAAGACCTATTCCCGCTGTATGCTCTAGACGAAGGCGGCCAGCCATTGCCAGTGATAAAAAAAATCATTGAGCTGTTTGGGAACAAAAAGACGCCTTGGTCAATAGCCATTTGGTTCGGTACACCGAATGGCTGGCTTAGTAATAAAAAGCCAAAAGACCTTTTATTAACCCAACTTGATGATGTTTATATGGCAGCTAGAGAAGAAATTGAAGGACCGCGTCATGGCTGATGATAAAAAAGGACTTCAAGAAAATATACCGCTTCCTCCAGAAAATACCGTAGCTAAAACCAAAAAATGGAAAGCGGGTACACCTATTGAACGTATTCATAGAACTAAGTTCAAAGGAGCTGAATTTAATCCTGGTGTTGGCAATGCTCGCTTTAGTCCGTTCAAAAATAATGGAATTTTTGTTCCAACAATCTATGGTGGTGAAAACATAGGAGTAGCTATTATGGAGACGATTTTACACGATATTCCATTAAACTGCTCCGATATACCTGTTGATCTGGGTAAACTAGATGATTTAGCGCACAGCCAAATTACTCCACAAAAAGATATCAAGTATGTGGATATCAATCCACGAATACTGAAGAAGTGGGGAATTATTCAGAGCCAACTAGTAGAATCAGAAGCATCGGATTATCATATTACTCAAAGATGGGCAGCTAAAATTTATCATGACAATCCTGATGCTCAAGCAATTCAATGGCCCTCTAAGCAGCACGGCGGCAAGGCAATAGTAATTTTTGGAGATCGAGTAGAAGAAAGAGATTTGCGCGTGTCTATTGAATCTGAACCAGCCGCTACCTCTAAAAAGGTTAATGACAAACTTAAAGAGCTTGCAGATGAAATGGAATTAATTCTGATGCCAAAAAATATTACATAAACACCCGATGATGGAATATGAGTTAATTATCCCTTTTGGTGGAAATCTGACACTAGGTGAACGTGTTTACAAGATTAAAAACTACCCGTTTGTTCTGTCTCTTAATCAGGATATGACTAAGAGACAGTAACCCAATCGGGATTTGTAAGTTATAGCGATAAGGAATTACAGGGCACGAAGGATCGCTTCCACACTTGCTTTCGCATCACCAAACAGCATTTGGCTATTATCTTTAAAGAACAGCGGGTTTTGTACGCCAGCGTAACCTGTGTTCATAGAGCGTTTAAACACAACAACATTCTGTGCTTTCCAGACTTCCAGGACTGGCATACCCGCAATTGGGCTGTTTGGATCTTCCTGCGCCGCAGGGTTAACGGTGTCGTTGGCTCCAATAACCAGTACGGTATCGGTATCAGAAAAATCATCATTGATTTCATCCATTTCCAGAACTACGTCATAAGGAACTTTGGCTTCCGCCAACAGCACGTTCATATGCCCAGGCAAACGTCCTGCAACCGGATGGATACCAAAACGAACCTTAACTCCTTTTTCACGCAGTTTGGCCGTAATGTCATGTACCGGATATTGCGCCTGTGCAACAGCCATACCATATCCCGGCGTGATGATAACAGACGCTGAGTTTTTCAATAGTTCAGCAACGTCTTCCGCTGTGGCTTCGCGGTATTCCCCCATATCCTGATCATCACCGGTCGAGGAACCATCAGTCCCAAACCCGCCAGCAATTACACTGATAAAAGAACGGTTCATTGCCTTACACATGATGTAAGAGAGAATCGCCCCCGAAGAGCCGACCAACGCACCAGTTACAATCAGCAAGTCATTACTCAGCATGAATCCAGCAGCGGCGGCAGCCCAACCCGAATAGGAGTTCAACATCGAAACCACCACCGGCATATCCGCGCCACCGATAGAAGCAACCAAATGCCAGCCAAACATCAATGCGATTGCTGTCATAATCAACAATGTGAACACCTGTAGGCCGATACTTTCCGTTTTCACAAAGGTCATTAACAGGACAAAAGAGATAACTAGCGCTGCAAGGTTTAATTTATGCCGATTCGGCAACATCAACGGCTTAGAAGAAATCTTTCCGCATAATTTACCAAATGCCACTACAGAACCGGTAAAGGTGACTGCGCCGATGAAAACCCCCAGAAATACTTCTGTCAGATGGATATTCTCCATCACAGGTTCCGCGAAACTATCGTGAGCAATAAAGCTGTTAAAACCGACCAGCACCGCAGCCAAACCGACAAAACTGTGCAATATGGCAACCAATTCTGGCATTTCAGTCATTTCAACTTTGTTTGCCAGACGAATACCAATAACCGCACCAATCACCATCGCCAGAATAACCCAGACAACGTTTCCAGTATCAGGCCCGAAGATAGTCGCAATCAATGCGATTGCCATCCCGGTGACACCCAAGATATTCCCGCGTTTGGCGCTTTCGTGACGAGACAAACCCGCAAGGCTGAAAATAAATAAGATGGCAGCAACAATATATGCCGCTATAACGACTCCACTCGACATCAATTACCCCTTAGTCCTTACGAAACATTTTCAGCATACGTTGAGTGACAGTAAAGCCACCGAAGATATTAATGCTGGCAATTAAAATAGCGATAAATGAGAAGAAGCTTACCCATCCACCATCACCAATTTGCAATAACGCCCCAACAACGATAATTCCTGAAATGGCGTTAGTTACTGACATTAGCGGTGTATGTAGCGCATGGCTGACATTCCAAACCACGTAGTAACCCACCACACAAGCCAATGCAAAAACAGTAAAGTGAGATAAAAACGCTTTTGGGGCGACATTAGCTAACCCACCGAACAACATAATAGCCAGTGCCAGCAAGCCATATTTCAACCAAGGGGAAACAGGTTTAGTCTCTGGCTTTCCTGCTTTGACTGGTGCTGGTTTTGCTATCGGTTGAGCAGAAACTTGAATTGGCGGCGCTGGCCAGGTCACTTCCCCCTCTTTGACGACGGTCACGCCACGAATAACAACATCATCAAAATCAATATTGATTTCGCCATTTTTCTCTTTGCACAATAGCTTGAGCAAATTAACCAAATTAGTCCCGTACAGTTGTGAAGATTGCGTTGGTAAACGGCTTGGTAAATCGGTGTAACCGATAATCTTCACGCTATTTTCTGTCACAACTAATTTGTCTGCTTGCGTTAATTCACAGTTACCCCCCGTCTGAGCTGCCAGGTCAACAATCACGCTGCCCGGTTTCATTGATTCAACCATCTCTTTGGTGATAAGACGTGGTGCTGGTTTCCCCGGAATAAGCGCCGTTGTCACAATAATGTCAACGTCTTTCGCCTGTGCCGCAAAAAGCGCCATCTCAGCCTTAATAAAGGCTTCAGACATAACTTTTGCATATCCGTCACCACTGCCGGCCTCTTCTTCAAAATCCAGCTCAAGAAACTCCGCCCCCATGCTCTGAACCTGCTCTTTAACTTCAGGCCGGGTATCAAACGCACGGACAATAGCGCCTAAACTGCCCGCTGTACCCACAGCAGCCAGACCAGCAACACCAGCACCAATAATCATCACTTTGGCTGGTGGGACCTTACCTGCGGCGGTAATCTGACCAGTAAAGAAACGACCAAATTCATGAGCAGCTTCTACTATCGCCCGGTAACCTGCGATATTCGCCATAGAGCTCAGTGCATCCAGCGACTGTGCACGGGAAATACGCGGTACTGAATCCATAGCCAACACAGTGACTTTACGGTCTGATAATTTCTGCACTAACTCAGGGTTTTGTGCCGGCCAGATAAAACTAACCAACGTACTCCCGCCCTTCATTAACGCAATCTCGTCATCCTCAGGAGCATTAACCTTCAAAATAATATCTGAATCCCAAATATCATTACGTTCGGTAATTTCAGCTCCGACCTGTTGGTAAGCACTATCCCCAAAGCTGGCCAAATGCCCTGCTCCACTCTCAACAACGACATTGAATCCCAATTTTAACAGTTGTTCCACAGTACTCGGCGTGGCTGCAACCCGCGCTTCATTGGCAAGTCGCTCTCTCGGTACACCAATACGCATAATGTTCCCTTCCTAAAGCTTAAGATTAATGATGATTATTACTTGCTGAGGCCAGTTTAGCGATTAAATTAACTTTATTACTGCTATCAGCAAAATCTATCAACGAATATTTTGATAACCAGCCGAAAATATTATTGGTGATCCATCACTAATGAGTAAAAAAAATAGCTAAGTAGTATTACCGGCTCGCACTTTTCAGTGCCAGTTACTATGATGTCGATAAAAACATGATGTTGATAAAAACGCGATGTTGATGAAAACTTATGGTGCCATTTCTATGAACTTGTATTCATTCATACTGATAGCATAAATTCGTGGGACATTAGCTATTATTACATGTAATAATTGTCGGCTATGTGATACACAACGATGTTCAGCAAGTTATAAGTAATTAATGCGCAAGGCGGAAGGATTTTTTATGAAGCTGAAAACAACGATCATCGCAGCCGCGGTGCTTTCATTAACTGGTATTACTGCTGCTCAGGCAGCTCAGGAATTATCCCCGGAAAAAGCAGCAGAACTGAAACCATTTAAACGTATTACGGTTACAGGTCCTTTTAATGCTATTTATGAAGCTGCCGACGCCGTTTCCCGTCGGGCAGATAAAATGGGTGCAGATGGATTTTATATCCAAAGCCTTGATGATCTGAATAATAGTGGCAACCTGCGCGTCGTAGCTGATCTGTATCACAAAGATGCAGAGAAAATTGACAATTCAATTAAATATCGTATGTTCCGCGGTATCAAAGAATTACCCAAAACAGAAGCTATAACATTGGAACCATTCGATACGGTAACCGTCAGTGGTCTTTACACCAATGAGCCAGATTTAAATGAAGCCATCGCAAAAGAAGCCAAGAAAAAAGGTGCAGCTTCTTTTTTTATTGTCCGTCAGGTTTCAACCAACGATGGTGGTAATCAAACCGTTACTGCTTATGTTTACAAAGATGATGCGCCAAAACGTCAAATTCAGGCTAACGAAGCAGTAATCCCTGCTGATTCGGACGCAGGACGCGCTGCATTAGCAGCAGGTGGCACAGCAGCTAAGAAAGTAGAAATTCCTGGTTTAGCCTCTTCAACTTCAACCAATAGTTCTATTGGCCGCTTCTTTGAAACACAATATTCTAAAGGCGAGCGTTACACTGTCACACTTCCTGATGGTACGAAAATCCAAGAATTAAATAAAATCAGTGCTGCCCAGATGGTACCTTTTGATTCCATCACCTTTTCAGGTTACTACAACAGCATGCCTGATGTTGCCTATGAAGTTGCTAAACGCGCAGCGGCTAAAGGCGCTAAGTATTACCATATCACCCGTGAATGGCAATCCAGTGGCGGCTCTTCTACTATCAGTGCAGACCTGTTCAAATAACCTGTTTAATTTAAGAAAAAGGCACATATGATACCCATATGTGCCTTTTTTACTGCAAGGATAATAAAATTCTTCAAATCAGCCGGCTGATTCTAGCTTCAAACGGATACAATCAATGGCGTTTTGTACCGTCACCATTTTTTCCGCCTCTGTATCGTCAATCGTTATCTCGAAACGTTCTTCCAGAGCCATAATCAACTCGACACTATCTAACGAATCGGCACCCAATTCCTCGAATGTCTGTGTGGTAAGAATCTGGGTTTCAGGTATTCCAAGTTGTTCTGCAACAACATTTTTGACATGATTCTCTAAATTTTCCACGCTATTATCTTCCTAATGTACTCATATTCGGGGAAACTTGTCGTCTCCCCCTTTTTCATTAATTAAGTTGAATATTTACACAACAGTCAGGTGCATGAATGCCCCTGTGAATCTGGCACTTTCAGGGATAAAACATAAAATACGCTGATCTTTTTTCAATTTATCCGACTTCATGAGCTCATCCAGCATGATATAGACAGAAGCCGATCCGGTATTTCCTTTCACAGTTAAGTTAGTAAACCAACGCTCTTGCTCAATACCAAAATTAATGTCTTCAAGACCCTCGGCAAATTTCATGCGGAAATATTCAGATGAATAATGCGGCAAGAACCAATCAATAGAGTCTGGTGATAAATTACGAGCGGCAACTATTCGTCTCAGTGGTTCGCTAAGTGTAAATTTAACGACCCTCTCATTTAAATATCTGACATCCTGCTTAATACAGAAAACAGAATATGTCAGCCAATCAGCTTGACTCATTTGTGTCCAGCTTTTCAAGCTGCCATCGGCTAATTTCTCTCCACCCGAGTACATGCATGTCTCTTGCTCATTAGCAAAAGAGTAAATATCTATCCAATCAATTCGTAATGAAACACCATCAGGTCGAGGTTTATTTTCAAGTAAAGCAGCGCCAGCACCATCAGAAAGCATCCAACGCAGAAAATCTTTTTCAAAAGCGATTTCAGGACGTCGTTCCAGTTCTGCAACCCGGGCTTCGTTTTCACTCTGGAAGTTGCGGGCATGCAGTACTGTTGAAGGAGTCTCCGAGGTGGTTGAAACCGCATTACTTGTTGTTCCCGAGAGAACAGACAAATAAGCATATTTCATCGCTGTCATACCCGCAGCACAAGCACCCGCAGTTGAGATAACTTCGCAAGGTTTATTTTTGAGTTCGCCATGAACCATTACACCATGACCCGGTATAATCTGATCAGGAACACCACTGCTTGCTGCCAAGCTTTGCATATCATCTAAAGAAAAGTGTTCATCTACCAAACCTTTTACTGCTTCAGCCGCCAGTTGAGCACATGAATAAGTTGTCTCTCCTGTTTCCGGATCCAGCGCGTAATGGCGATATTTAATACCATTGTTGCGGAGCACGATATGACGAGATCTTGATGGACGATCACCAACAAAACCAAGAACAGATTCCATTGTTTCATTATCTATGGGGTTTCCCGGCATAAAGGCGGAAACTTTAGTGATATAAACGTTATTACTCATTTACTTATTTATCTCCTTTATCATCATAGCGGGCAGAACCAGATGGTTGTTCATAGTATTTTTGTAACTCATTGAGGCGTTTTTTCAGTAATACGTTCAGCAAACGGCGAATAACCACTGAAATAGGTACGACAACCAGTGCCATTAGTATCAAATAGATCACAAACATGGTTAATAGAGAACGCCTTACCCATTTCCCCCGTTTACCTACACGATAAATAAATCCAGACCACAATCTAAATCCCCGATGTATAGCCTGTTCACCGAAAATAAAAGATTGATCGACAAATACGGCTCCTAAACCTTTCAACATCGGGGCGTCAACTTTCTCTTTATCTGCTTTAAGCGCTGTCACTAACGCATCTCCGAAACGTTTAGCTCCCCGAATATCTTCTTCCGATACTCCAGCCGGCGGTAAACTAGCAATTGGCTGTTTTTTTCCTGTCATTAACCACAATGGGGTTGTAAACAATGTGGCAAAAAAGTTTGCTTTATCAATAAAAACCACGTTATCGCGCAAGTGTGCCCCATTTTCATGTAAAAGCTTTTTGACGGTTTCCTGGGCCATCAACCACATATTTCGACAAGCAATAACCGTTACCACGGGCCGACCATTGAGTAATCGTTTTCCTTCTTTACTCTTGAGAAATGCGGTTATTGGAGGGGATGGTGACAAATACCAAACTTGATAGCCTAATATGACCAGGTCAAAAGGTGCTTCATCCTCCAGATGCAAAGAAACTAATTCAGGTGGATGTAACTGCACCGTTTCCGGAAAAGCATCAACAAATTTAGAAAATGACCAGGGAAATGGATACTCTGGAATAGGTTTCAGAACCACTTCACGAATGTATATCTCGTCAGACTCATGCAAAGGTGTGATTAAACTTTTTACCACCTCGATCAATTGGCCGCTTTGGGAATACGATATCACCAGAACACGCTTCATATGTTCTAACCTTTATGAATATTTAATACCAAGCCATTAGCAGGCGCCTAAAAGATAATAATTCGAATAACAATTATCTCCTAACTATCCAATTTTTTTTGCATATGTACATATAATCATTCCTGAAAACTAAAAACATATACAAGAAAATGAGTTAATAGATAACAGGTTAATATTTTCACAAACAATATAAATCAAAATGGTCGTTGTCAACATGATTTTTTTATTTTTATATAAGAGCAGTATTGTGTCACATTAACGAAAATTAATTTGTCACTGGTGAAAATAGTTGATAAAAATATATTAACCCCAATCTAAAATTAACAAAAACAATTAAAAAACACAAAAAAACCATATAAAATCAATCAATTAATTAAATATCGGTGGAGATTTTAATTTAATAAAACATTCATGAAACTATAAATATGCATACTAAAAATATTAATTTAACAACCTGATATGTAAACAAATGATTATTGTCACATGGTAATAATATTACATAGGAAAACAAAGATTAAAGAAAAACATTTACCTTTTACAATTATTTTCACTAAATTTTCAGGTTGACTAAATAAATTAAAATGAAAATTACTTAATTAGTAATAGCATCACGGTGTTTTATATTCATCATTTATTCCTCTTAGCATAATAAGCAGCATTATAAAAATACCCCATATAAATTTATAAAAATAAATCGTATAACAGGCGTCTTAACCATCACTCTAACAGTGCATAAATTTTATAGTTATCTGCATAGAAAACCATTGCATCCAGCCCATACCCTCCGTAGAATCCCCCTCTATTTCTAGGTTTAACCAGTCTGTTTTTCCGTTCTATACAGCTTGGAAGCGACAAAAACCCAATGCCCAATTCATTTTTGTGATCGGGGTAATGAACTGGCTAACAATGCAGTTTGTGTCATATTAGGAACATATCTTTGGAAAAAAAACTCGGCCTTACAGCTCTTACTGCTCTGGTACTCAGTTCTATGGTTGGCGCGGGTGTTTTCAGCTTACCGCAAAATATGGCTGAAATCGCCAGCCCGGCAGCATTGATGATCGGTTGGGGAATAACCAGTGTCGGTATCCTGTTTCTGGCGACCGCCCTGCTATTTCTCTCTCGCCTGCGTCCGGATCTTGATGGAGGCATTTTCACTTATGCCAAAGAAGGCTTTGGTGAACTCATAGGCTTCTGTTCTGCCTGGGGATATTGGTTATGCGCGGTCGTTGCCAATGTTTCTTATCTGGTTATCGTTTTTGCCGCCCTAAGTTTTTTTACTGACAAAGAAGGTATCATCATCTTTGGTGACGGCAATACTTGGCAATCCCTATTGGGAGAATCTATTTTACTCTGGTTAGTACATTGGTTGGTACTCCGTGGCGTTCAAACCGCAGCTGGAATCAACAAACTGGCAACAATGGCAAAATTGCTGCCTTTAGGTGCTTTCATTATTCTTGCCGCAATCGCGTTTAAAATGGAGATCTTTGATCTTGACTTTACAGGTATCGACTTGGGTGTTCCTGTTTGGCAACAAGTGAAAGACACGATGCTAATTACCCTTTGGGTTTTCATTGGTATTGAAGGCGCCGTTGTAGTTTCAGCCAGGGCAAAAAAACGTAAAGACGTTGGTATTGCGACTATGCTGGCCGTCATCGCCGCATTAGGAATATACATATTAGTTACCCTGCTCTCCCTTGGGTTAGTACCACGGCCTGAATTAGCCGAAATACGCAATCCATCGATGGCAAACCTGATGGTAGGACTTATTGGTTCGGCAGGGGAAATCATTATTGCCACCGGATTAATTATCTCCGTTTGCGGTGCTTATCTAAGCTGGACGATCATGGCGGCGGAAGTTCCATTTATCGCTTCCCAACATGGCTCTTTCCCGAAAATTTTTGGTCTGCAAAACGGCAATAACGCGCCATCATCCTCATTGTGGTTGACTAATGGCGCAATACAACTTTCCCTCGTTCTGATTTGGTTGAGCGGAAGCAACTACAATTCATTACTGGCAATTGCATCAGAGATGATTTTACTGCCCTACTTCCTTGTTGGCGCATTTCTGTTGAAGGTCGCTTTTGATCGTAGCAACAAGGGATTATTACTGATTGCTATTGGGGCTTGTATTTATGGCCTATGGCTGCTTTATGCATCCGGTTTAATGAATTTGTTATTGTCTGTTGTTCTCTATGCACCGGGTGTTATTGTTTTCCTGTATGCTCGCCGTCAAAATCCACAGAAACACAATCTTTATCTAGCTGAAAAATTAGCTATTGCCGCGTTACTAATAATCACAATCCCTGCAACCTGGCTATTAATCAAGTAATCCCGTCGAATTTAGGCTATTACTACGCTGTAGTAGCCATTCGTGTTTTCATATAGCAATTTGTTTTATTTTTGCACTGTTCTGGCATATTTTTTAGATGTTGTATTAAAAAGTATGTTGTAACTAATTTTATATTTACCAAAGCCGGTCATCAGAACCGTCCCTGTCTGGAAAATTCGCGCCGAAACAAGCACAGTTCGAATGCCCTGACAGAGACAAGATTACTCTCTTAGTTATTCAGTTTATCGCCCCAATCCGCAATCGCATCTGCTGTCTCAATAGGTTTCACCGCAGGCAGCGCATGGCTGGCCCCTTTGATCACAGCCACAGTAACGCGGTCACCAAACTCGTCCTTTGCCTCCATCCGCGACGATTCAGGCCGGAACGGGTCGGACCCTGCTTGCAGATCAAGGATCGGCGCCGTCCCGCCAGCCCACCAATCCTCACGATTAGTCAGCTCACGCGCCGCAGACTGGCTTTTTACGACATCGGAATGCCAACCCTCAAGCCAAGGCGTCGGATCATTACCTTCCGCGAAGAAGGCAAGCCGAAGCCGCGCCAGTCGCTCCTCGCGGGTAGATTTCGGATCATTAATCACAGTGATTGCATCAGAAAGCTCCGGAGGCCAAGATTTCGCGGCCCCTGCCAGAAGCACTATGCCCCGCGTCATTTCAGGATAATCCGAGGCGATTGTCTTGGCGATCCAGTGACCATAAGCATGACCCACCACAATTGCCTTGCTGCCTTCCGCTGCAATCACCGCCGCAAAATCATCGGCAAAGTCGTGGAAAGTCACGTTCTCCATCGGACCGGTTGACCCCGAGATCCCGCGGGGCTCAAGCAGAGCAACGCGATAGCCGCGCATCGCCAGTCGATCCGCGAGCGGTGCGAATTCCGCCGTTCCCCGACCGGTTGAGGCGATCATCACAATCAGCGGTCCCTCCCCTCGCACCGAATATTCGATTGATGCCGCACCATTAGTGACGATTTTCTGCTCTACTTCCATGGCCGAGACGGGCTGCACGAATGCGAGTACGATGGCCAATAAGCCCGATACAAAGACGAACTGTTTCATTTTTCCTCCGTTTACTGTGTTGACGAGGTATTCAATGTGATCGGAAAAACGATCTTGTACTGAAAAGAATACGTTCGAGATATATTGCCGTTCAAAGCCCATATCAGCAATAAAACAGAAATATAAATATGATGGGCTATAAAGTCACTTGATCTGGATAACTTAATCTATCATGTATATACATTCCCAAAAACGAAAAAATAACAATATGAAATAATCACATCAAGATAATAAAACAGAAAATAAAGAATAAATTTTTCAGTGCGATATATGAATTGTGATTTATATCACAGTTCATTTTACAACCAATTATTAATTAATAAATATTCTTATCCGCCAGGATAATATTTTATTCCATATGATAAATTACAATAAACTTTAAAAAAAATCCTGCCTAGTCATTAATTATAGATTAAAATCTCAAATATAGCATATTACTGAGTCATTCTTTGGATTCTTCCGAATTAATCGCTATTATCACCCACACTTTATCCTAAATAAGAAGCTATCGGATAAGAGCTTTAGATACTTACATGCTGTATTGACATTTATACAGTCTCGGTTCAATCAATGTTTCTGTTTCCCTGCCGTAATACCCGCCAGGGTTAGGATCTATTTACAATGAACACTAAACTGATTATTTCATCCTTACTTGCATCTTCTGTATTTATCTCTGTAGCAAATGCAGCAGATGGAAAGATCAATTTTACAGGTAATATCATCTCTAATGCGTGTAAAATCGATACCGATTCTGCAAATCAAAACGTGAATATGGGGACAATTAGCTCAAATGCATTTAGTGGTGTAGATAGTACCGCTGCTGCAACACCGTTTAGTATTAAGATGAGTGATTGCCCACCAGAATATACTCATGCACAAGTTAAATTTGATGGGCAGTTAGATAGCAAAAATAACAATCTTCTGGCTTTATCCAATGATAAAGGCCAATCAGTCGCCGATGGTGTTGCTATTGGTATCTATGAAGAAGATAATTCAACACTGATCCCTTTAGCAAAAGCATCCAAACTCCAAACTTTTACTGATCAAAAAACCGCAGAATTGAAGTTTATCGCAAAGTATATTGCTACAGCTCAAACAGTTAGCCCAGGCTCTGGGGATGCAGTCGCTAACTTTACTGTCGTTTATAACTAAGACAACACAAACTTAGAACAAAACGGCCTTCATGTTTTGTTTCTAATAAAGAAATATGGTGCATGGACGCCCATAAATCCAACAGAATAACGTATAAAAATACGATAAAACGAAGAGGTTACCGTGCCGTTCCAACGCCTATTAACTACAATATTTCTATATATTATCAGCATAAATTTTGCTATCGCAGGTGTCGTTATTGGTGGAACCCGCGTTATTTACATGAGCGATAAAAAGGAAGCATCCATTTCTATAAATAACCCGGAAAAAGATGCACCTTATCTGATACAGTCTTGGATCCAAGATGAAAACGATAACATGAAGACCCCTTTTATCGTGACTCCCCCGATATTTAAGCTCACAGCAGGCCAAGAAAATATTCTGCGGATTGTAAAAACAGAGAGTCATCTGCCGGAAGATCGGGAGTCACTTTTTTGGTTGAATGTGAAATCTATTCCTACTTCAGTGAGATCAGATAAAAATCAATTACAAATTACAGTTAAGTCCAAATTTAAATTGCTTTACCGTCCTGCACGTTTGGCAGAAAAATCAAGTACCGCATACAAAGAACTCAAATTCAGAACGGAAAATAACTTATTGGTTGCAGAAAATCCTACCCCTTATTTTATCTCATTCTCTCACATTAAAATAGACCAACATGAAATAAAACCTGCGGGAATGATTAAGCCCTTTAGTCAACAGAGCTGGGCTCTGCCGGTAAAAAACATAAAACAGATAAGCTGGAAAGTTATTAATGATTTTGGTGGCGTAACTGCCGAAGAAAAAACCACTATTTAACAAAATAATCACATTAATTTATTCTATGCTAGAAAGTTAATTATGGGAAAGTACTCACAGCATAAAACTAATAAGAAATCATATGATATTGAACATTCATGGATCTTATTACCGTTTTTTATGACAATTGGAGTACTGTTTTACTCTGCTAAAGTTTATTCTGAAGATTATTTCAATATTCATGCTTTAGAAATGGGGGCTGATTTTGGTTCACCTGAAAATATTGATCTCTCTATCTTCACTCAAGATGATCACCCCCCAGGAATCTACTGGGTAGATATTTATCTTAATAAAGATAAAATAGAGACCAGAAATGTAGACTTTATTATGGCAAATAATAAATTGCTTCCTAAACTAACTATTCAGCAATTACAGGATATGGGGGTAAGAGTTGATACATTCTCAGAATTAATCAGTTTACCACCAGAAACAGAGCTGTCTGATTTAGGTCAATATATTCCATCAGCAAGTACTGCCTTTAATTTTGGTCAACAAAGGCTGGATATCAGTATTCCACAAGCAGCGTTAAATAATCAAGCAAGAGGTTATGTTTCACCTGAATTATGGCAACAAGGATTAACTTCATTATTGATTAACTATAATTATAGTGGTTCAAACACCTGGCAAGATAATCCGTCGGGTTCTACACAAACCAACTATCTGAATCTTCGAACCGGCGCTAATTGGCAAGCATGGCGTCTGCGCAATTATTCCACCTATACCAGCCGCGATAAGAGTTGGAAAAGTATTAATACCTATTTACAACGGGACATTCACTCACTAAAAGGACAATTAACACTGGGTGACAGCTTTACATCCTCCTATATTTTTGATGGCGTCCAATTTCGTGGCTTACAATTAGCTTCTGACGATAATATGTTACCAGACAGCTTAAAAGGTTTTGCCCCTACTATCCGCGGAATTGCACAAAGTAATGCACAGGTCACAATCAGACAAAGCGGCTATATTATTTATCAAACTTATGTTTCACCGGGTCCATTTGTCATTAATGACCTTTTCCCAACCACAACAAGTGGAAACCTGGAAGTGATTATTAAAGAAGCCGATGGTCAGGAACATCGCTCTATCCAATCTTTTTCCACAATACCTATCATGTTACGGGAAGGCGGTATTCAATATTCAATCACTCTGGGCCAATATCAATCATCAAATCATCGTGGGCGAGAACCCAATTTTGCCCAAGGGGCACTGGTCTACGGCCTTTCCAATAATATCACCACCTATGGAGGGGCTATTTTTTCAAAAGAGTATCAATCGGTTGCCCTGGGATCAGGTTATAATTTTGGTATATTAGGCTCTCTCTCTTTTGACGTAACACATGCAAATACCAATTTGCCATCAAATATTAATACCAAGGGGCAATCTTACCGCTTTCAATATGCAAAAGATCTTTCATTAACAGGAACTAATTTTACTCTGGCAGGTTATCGCTATTCGACACGTGGCTTTTATGACTTTAAAGAAGCCAATGATATAGATAATTCCAATAAAAGTAACTGGCGTTCTCACACCAATAAAAAAAGCAAATTGCAATTGCATATTAATCAGTCTTTTGGGGATTTTGGTAGTTTATATCTATCCGCTTTTCAGCAAGACTACTGGCAGCAACATGGTTATGAACGGAATATCAACGCAGGCTATAGCATCAATTATAGCAATATTAATTACAGTTTAAATTATACCTATAACCAACTCCCCGATACGAATAAAAATGAACAGCTTTTCTCATTCAGCATACAGATTCCATTAGATCGCTGGCTAAAAAACAGCTGGACCAGTTACAATTTTAATACTAATAAAAACAAGGATATTTCCCACCAAGTGGGTTTAAGTGGTACGGCACTGGAAGATAATAATTTAATTTATAGTTTACAACAGAATTATGCTAATCACGGTACTGGCGCTGGCGGCCATATACACACAGAATATAAAGGATCTTATGGTCAGCTTAGTGCCGGCTATAGCTATGATAATCACTCCCGCCAGCTGAATTATGGTCTTCAAGGAGGAATTGTTGCCCATCCATACGGCATTACTCTTTCACAACATTTAGGGGATACACTGGCATTAATCCGGGCTGATGGTGCTCAAGGAATAAAGATCCAGAATAATGTAGGTGTTACCACTGACCGGAATGGTTATGCCGTTATTCCTTATGTCAGCAGTTATCGGAAAAACCGAATTGCGCTGGATACCCACTCATTAGCCGATAATATCGATATTGACGCGAATGCCCAAACCGTTATTCCCACTCAAGGGGCATTGGTCCTGGCTAATTTCAAAACCCGAATAGGCCACAGGGTGCTGATAAATCTTTATTATCAAGAAAATCCTATTCCTTTTGGTGCTATTGTTACGTTAAAAAAACAGCATGAGATTGATGAAGCAAACAGTGCTATGGTCAGTCATGAAGGACAAGTTTATCTCACTGGTTTACCCAATAGCGGACAGTTACTGGTTAAATGGGGTTATAAGGATATTCAGGAATGTGTAGCTCATTACACACTGCCAGAAAAAAAACCTTTATCTGGCATTTATACCATAGAAGCACACTGCAAATAACGATTTTCAGGAAAATACTATGCTCAGTACTTACAATAGGTTTAAATGTTTATTAGTTTCCGTCATCTTATTTTCTGGTCTGGCAATTATCCCTTATAGTTTTGCCGCTAATTGTCAATTTGATAAAGGATTTAAACCAGAAATCACTAACCTGTCTTTTGGAACCTTATATGTTCCAAGGGATAAACCTATTGGCACAACCATTTATGAATATCGTGCAGATGAATTAGACAATAAAGGCAATATTTTCTATTGCGATACAATAATAAATACATCATGGGGATATACAGCCTATAAAAGTGCAGATTACAACAAAGATGCTATTTACGAATCCGGTGTTCCCGGTGTGGGTATCAGAATAAATACCTGGGGTCCTGGCTATGGTCTGGACTGGTTACCCCGAATGACCAATGATCCTGTTAGTTGTGACCATTCAGGCCATTGGTATTGCGGTAATACATGGGGTTATTTGACTATTCAGTTGATAAAAATAGCACCGACAACAGGTTCCGGTTTTGTCAAAAGTGATCAATTAATTCAAGCACGGGTAAATGATCGCATCGTTCATACCTACCGTTTAGGTAATACCCGGATTATTACCAAAAGCTGTTCACTGAAAGATACCAATATTACTGTTCCTATGGGCGATATCAAAAAAAGCGATTTTTCTGGTGTTAACAGCACTGCGGGAGAAAAAGATTTCGAGGTTATTTTAGATTGTGATGATGATGTGCAGATTCAGTTAATGCTTGATGGAAAGAAAGCACAAAACAGTTCAAATTATGTTTGGGCACTTGATCAAGATAACAACCGTACAACCGCTTCCGGTGTAGGCATGCAAATTCTTTACAACAATCAACCCGTAATGATCCACTCACAAATAAATATCGGCAACAGCTATTCAGGTGGGAAATATTCTATTCCGCTACGCGCCCGCTATTTCCAGACAGATCGCAATATTACCCCCGGACAGGCCAATGTAACCGCAACAATAACTCTAACTTATCAGTGACAAATTAATCTGCATTCAGCTATAGAAATTTATTTCTTAGCTGATGCGTCGTTGTTTAATTATTTTGTTTCTATCTTATAAATTTTTAATATAATTGAGAGTAAGTATTGATTAACGTAAATTTCAACGAATTACGCTCACTAAATAATACACTATGCGTTAGTAATAATAGCATCAATTGCTGAAATAATTTCCACTCGTGAAATTACAACATGACATATAAAATCTTTTTTCTTTATTTTACTGGAGTAAAGGAATGTAATAGCCGGAGTAAGCACATAATATTTATCATCATCGATATCAACTACTGGCGTACTTGAAATGGCATTCTCAGAAGAGTATCTTTACAACGAGTTGAGCTTCAATTAAGGAAAAGGCCCTATGAAACCATCCGTTATTCTTGATCTCAAACGAAATGCTGTGCGAGAAGCAGCGAGTCGCTTTCGCGCAGCGAACCCTCGCATCTTTGGCTCAGTACTCCATGGAACCGACCGGGACGGCAGCGACCTCGATCTGCTAGTCGATGCGTTGCCTGGTGCAACACTGTTCGACCTGGGTGGCCTGCAAATCGAACTCGAATCATTGCTCGGCATACACGTCGATCTGTTGACCCCTGCCGACTTGCCACCTAAATTCCGGGCCAAGGTGCTCGCAGAGGCACAGCCGATATGAGTGGGAACCGCCTCCCCGACTACCTCGAACATATGCGACAAGCTGCAACGGATGCGTGCAACTTCGTGGATGGCTTGAGTAAAGCCGATTTCCTTGAGGACAAGTGTACTCAGCAAGCCGTTATCATGAGCCTCATCATCATCGGTGAAGCGGCCACGAAAGTGATGGACGGCTATCCCGAATTCACGCGAGCGAACCCCGAAGTGCCGTGGCGCAGCATGCGCGGCATGCGTAACCGCATCGCCCACGGCTATTTTGACATCAATCTTGATGTGGTGTGGGAAACCGTTCAGACAGCACTGCCGGAACTGTTGAAACAATTGTCAGAGATTATTCTGTAACACAAAGAATTCAAGGCGGCGCTTATGTTGTTAAGACGTGCTATAGCGACCAAGAAAACGACAACGCAAGCTGACTATGATCGTAACCGCGAAAGCAAAACTGACATGGTTAATGCTTTCATTAGAGCTAACAAAGCCAAACATACGGAAGGTGCCTGCCAACTAGGTCATACGTTTTAGTAAAAAGCCACCGCTAAAAGAGGTGGCCTTGCACTATTAAGAAACAATCTGTTCCATATTTTGCAAAATGCGTTTATCAGAGACCGGATATAACGTACCCAGTTGTTGAGCAAACAAGCTGATCCGCAGTTCTTCAATCATCCAACGAATTTCTTGTACCTCAGGTGACTGTTTCTGTTGCAGTGATAATTTCACCAACCATTGCTGCCACTGCTGCTGAACATTCTCAACACGCCCCATTTGCGTCCGATCCCTGTGTGGATCAATCGCCAATTTTTCAAGGCGGCGGTCAATACCGTGCAAATAACGCAAAACATCCGGCAAACGTTTCCAACTATTTGCGGTGACAAATCCTCTGAAAACCAAACCAGAAAGCTGCGCTTTGATATCAGATAACGCCAGAGCCAGCGAAATATCAACTCTACCCTTAAGACGCTTATTAATAGCAAAAACCGTGGTGAGTATCTGTTCTACCTGCCTGGCAATTTCCACAACGGTATCATTCAACTCAGCCCGAACCTTATTCTGTAGTTGAATAAAAGTCTGTTCATTCCAAGCCGGCCCACCATTCGCCGCGATCAATTTATCAATGCCACAAGAAATACAATCGTCAATTAAATCCAATACCTTGCCATAAGGATTAAAATAAAGCCCCAATTTGGATTTGTTCGGCAATTTCTCATGTAAATATTTAATGGGTGAAGGGATATTTAGCAGTAACAGACGACGTGTGCCTTCCCACATGGCAGTCCGCTGTTCCAGTTCGGTTTCAAACAATCTGATACCGATGCTCTCTTTTTCATCCACCAACGCTGGAAATGCTTTAACGGAGTAACCTCCACGTTTTTGCTCATATCGTTCCGGTAATTCACCGAAGCTCCAAATATGCAGCCCACTCTGTTCAATACCGTCATCGGCAACAGCTGAAAGCGTCTCCTGAACTTTCTCTTTCAATCGTACTTTCAGCGCTGCTAAATCTTTGCCTTCAGCGATAGTCCGGTTCTTCTCTCCTACCACCCGGAATGTCATTTTGAGATGATCGGGCACTTGTTCTAACTGCCAATCATCGCGTGACACTGTCACACCAGTCATACGCCGTAATTCTCTCTCAAAACTATCCAACAAGGTCGATTGGGGTTGAGGTACCCGCTCCATAAATGCCTGAGCATAGTTTGGTGCCGGCACAAAATTACGGCGCACCGGTTTCGGCAATGATTTAATCAGAGCGACAACAAGATCATAGCGAATACCCGGGATCTGCCAATCAAATCCTTCATC
Source organism: Photorhabdus tasmaniensis (assembly GCF_011189505.1). Taxonomy (GTDB): domain Bacteria; phylum Pseudomonadota; class Gammaproteobacteria; order Enterobacterales; family Enterobacteriaceae; genus Photorhabdus; species Photorhabdus tasmaniensis. The sequence goes on along the minus strand of NZ_PUJU01000009.1, from coordinate 101,577 downwards.
TTTGACCTGATTCAGCACCGGCAGTGGAATATGAACCGTCACACCATCGGCTTCTGTGCCTGGCTCAAACTGATAACTAAGCCGTAATTTCAGTGCATCTTGATACCAATAATTAGGGTAATCCAACGCGCTGATTTTATCCGCATCGCCTTTGATCAACATATTTTTTTCAAAGTTGAGCAAATCTGGTTGCGCTCTATTCGTCTTCAACCACCAGCGATCGAAATGCCGCGTAGAAACCACACTCTGAGGTATACGTTGATCATAGAAACTGAACAGGATTTCATCATCCACCAAAATGTCACGACGGCGGGATTTATGTTCCAGCTCCTCAATTTCCTCACGTAATTTTAGATTCGCCCGGAAAAATGCATGCCGGGTTTGCCAGTCGCCTTCCACCAGCGCATGGCGGATAAACAGTTCACGGCAAAGCATTGGATCAATTTTACTGTAACTAATCAAACGACTCGCCACAATTGGCAATCCATATAAAGTGACTTTCTCCTTAGCCATTGTCGCACCCTGCGATTTTTGCCAATGCGGTTCGCTATAATGGTGCTTCACCAGATGTGTGGCTAACGGTTCAATCCATTCAGGTTCTATCCGCGCAGCAATACGCCCCCACAAGCGATTGGTTTCAACCAGTTCCGCAACCATTGCCCATTTAGGTGGCTTTTTGAATAAACCAGAGCCAGGAAAAATAGAAAAACGTGCATTGCGCGCACCGGTATATTCCTGTTTATCTGTATCTTTTTGGCCGATATGCGATAACAGCCCAGAGAGTAACGAAACATGAATACTGCGATAATCTGCATCCTGACTATTTACCGGCAGACCGACTTCTTTTACAACTTGTCGTAGCTGGGTATATATGTCCTGCCATTCTCTGACTCTCAGATAGTTAAGATAATCCTGACGGCAAAGCTTGCGGAATTGCGAAGAAGAAAGTTCTTTTTGCTGTTCTTTCAGAAAATCCCATAATTTCAGGAATGCAATAAAGTCAGAATCTTTGTCGGCAAACCGACGATGTTTCTCATCAGAAGCCTGTTGTTTCTCCAGTGGCCTCTCTCTTGGATCCTGAATAGACAGCGCAGAAGTAATTACCATCACTTCACGCACACAACCGTGATGACGGGCTTCCAGTACCATACGCGCCAACCGGGGATCAACCGGAAGTTGAGCAAGTTGCCGCCCTATTAATGTCAGACGGTAATTACCTTTCTCCGTTGCGTTCTGGTCAATCGCCTCAAGCTCTTCCAAAAGCCGGACACCATCCTGAATATTACGTTTATCAGGTGGTTGCACAAATGGAAATGCGCTAATATCCCCAAGACCAATTGATGTCATTTGCAAAATGACCGATGCCAAGTTAGTCCGCAAAATTTCGGGATCAGTAAACTCTGGCCGTGAAAGGAAATCATCTTCCGAATACAGACGAATACAAATCCCGTCAGATACACGTCCGCAGCGCCCTTTCCGCTGATTAGCCGATGCCTGGGATATTGGCTCAATCGGCAATCGCTGGACTTTGGTCCGATAACTGTAACGACTGATACGTGCATATCCGGTATCAATCACATATTTAATTCCCGGTACAGTCAAAGAAGTTTCTGCCACGTTAGTTGCCAGCACAATTCTGCGGCCAGCATGCGACTGGAAAATCCGGTTCTGATCACTGTTAGAAAGACGCGCAAACAGCGGCAATACTTCGGTATGACGCAAATTCAATTTATTCAAAGCATCGGCTGTATCACGAATTTCCCGCTCACCACTCATAAAGACCAGAATATCACCAGGCCCTTCACGGCCCAGTTCATCAACAGCATCAATAATGGCCTCAAGCTGATCCCGCTCTCCATCACTGTCTTCGGCTATTACAGGCCGATAACGCACCTCTACCGGATAAGTTCGGCCTGAAACTTCAATAATAGGTGCATGATGAAAATGACGGGAAAAACGTTCAGGATCGATAGTCGCCGAAGTGATGATCACTTTCAGATCAGGACGTTTTGGCAATAGCTGACGCAAGTAGCCCAGAATAAAATCAATATTCAGGCTACGTTCATGTGCTTCATCAATAATGAGCGTGTCATACTGTTTAAGCAGCCTGTCATTTTGCAGTTCCGCCAGCAAAATACCATCTGTCATCAGCTTGACCAGCGTGTTATCGCTTACATGATCACTGAAACGGACTTTATAGCCTACAGCTGAACCCACTGAGGTTTCCAATTCTTCCGCCAGGCGATTGGCGACTGCGCGAGCAGCCAGCCGACGGGGTTGGGTATGACCAATCAATCCTTTTATTCCCCTGCCTAATTCGAGGCAAATTTTGGGGATCTGCGTTGTTTTACCCGAGCCGGTTTCGCCAGCAATAATCACAACCTGATGATCACGAATAGCGTTGTAGATATCATCTTTCTTCTGGCTGACAGGCAGGTTTTCTGGATATTTGATTGTTGGACAAACGGCCTGACGATTAATGATTTTTTGAGTCTCTTTCACCTTATCTTAGTCCTTAGTGACTTATTACTTTGCTGGTTAGCCAGTTTTTGCTGATGACATAGTAACATATCCTATTTATTGGCAATAATTTCGGCTACTATTCCTGCTGTTATCATCAGCACGGATAAATGTTATTCAATAAATTTGAATTCTGATCTCTAAATATTGATCTATTACCAGAAGATAATAACTCATAGAATAACTGTATCGCGATTAACAAGTGAACGAACAAAAGTTAATTTAAGGAATAAAAATGAGTAAAGTTCTGGTTCTGAAATCCAGCATTATGGCGCAGCATTCACACACTAACCAAATGGCCGATTTCTTTATTGAAAAATGGCAAGCCAACCATGCTGACGATAGCATCACAATACGTGACCTGGCTGCACAACCTATTCCTGTTCTGGATAACGAACTGGTTCATGCATTACGTCCAAAAGATAATGAAATGACAGCCCGTCAGAAAGAGGTATTAGCGTTATCTGATGAACTTATTGCGGAATTGCAGGATCATGACGTCATTGTTATGACTGCACCTATGTACAATTTTCACATTCCAACCCAACTGAAAAACTATTTTGACTTAATAGCTCGTGCCGGCGTCACTTTCCGTTATACAGAGAATGGTCCTGAGGGTCTGATAAAAAGCAAACGCGCCATTATCCTAACCAGCCGTGGGGGAATTCATAAAGATGGGCCCAGTGATCTGTTAGTGCCTTATTTGCGCCTGTTCCTCGGATTCATTGGTCTTACTGATGTAGAATTTGTGTTTGTTGAAGGTGTAGGATTAAGCCCTGATGCCGCAAATCAAGCGCAACAAACTGCCCGTGAAGTTCTGGAAAAGATGACTGCCTGATAATTACACTCTATTCATACATTACCTATATATTATATTGCTGCATTTTGCGCACCTCCCGGTGCGCTTTTATTTCTTCAACCATAACGAATATTTTTAACACTTTGATTATCAAATCATGGCCTCTCCTTATTAAACCTTAGATCGGTTACTTCTATTGTTATTCCATAATTTAGCAGATACACCTCAAACTAAGACATTGATTATTAAGGTAATTTTACCGAATATATAGGGAAGCAACAAGCAATACCCTTATAGCGTTATTTAATTTATTGGTTTATTTAAACCTTTACGTCAGCAATAATTTAAGCCCTAAACAATTTATTAGCTACTTAAATTATGACGGAGATAATTCCATGAAATTAGTCGTTTACAGTACCAAACAGTATGACCATAAACATCTGGAGCTGGTTAATCAAAAGCTTGGGTTTAATTATGATTTTGAGTTTTTCGATTTTCCTCTTAGCTCAAAAACCGCCAAAAATGCCATCGGTGCAGATGCTGTTTGTATTTTCGTTAACGATAATGCTGATCGTGAAGTGCTTGAAGAATTGGCTGAGATGAATATAAAAATCCTCGCACTACGTTGTGCAGGTTTTAATAATGTCGATTTGGACGCCGCTAAAGAATTGGGCATTCAGGTTGTACGGGTTCCGGCTTACTCTCCAGAAGCTGTTGCTGAACATACTATTGGGTTAATCCTGTGCTTAAACCGCCGTATTCACCGGGCTTATCAACGCACCCGTGACGCCAATTTCTCTCTTGATGGCTTAATTGGTTTCAATATGCACAACCGTACAGCGGGAATTATTGGAACAGGTAAGATTGGTATTGCAACGCTACGTATTCTTAAAGGGTTTGGCATGCGCCTGTTAGCCTGTGATCCATACCCTAATCAAGCTGTTTTGGATCTCGGGGCTGAATATGTCAGCCTGGATACACTGTATGCGCAATCTGATGTGATATCCCTTCATTGCCCGCTGACATCAGAAAACTATCATCTGCTGAATGAACTTGCTTTCAGCAAAATGAAAAACGGCGTCATGATCGTCAATACCAGCCGTGGTGCTCTGATTGATTCCGCAGCCGCTATTAACGCATTAAAACAGCAAAAAATTGGCGCTCTAGGTATGGACGTTTATGAAAATGAACGCGACCTCTTCTTTGAAGACAAATCTAATGACGTGATTCAGGATGATATTTTTCGTCGCTTATCTTCATGTCATAACGTGCTGTTTACCGGTCATCAGGCATTTCTGACAGAAGAAGCCTTGACCAGTATCAGTGAAACTACGCTGAGAAATATCCAGCAATTAATCAACGGGAAAAATTGCCCGAATATTGTTAATCAGCACCCTTAAAATAATATATTAGGAGATAAATATGAAAAAAATACTACCTTTGGCAACTGCGACTTTATTGTTAGCCACATTCCAAGCATCAGCGGTAGAAAACGTGTCGATCGATGATTTACAACATCACAAATTTGTTCTGGTGAGTGTTAATGGCGAAAGTGCGAAAAATCAAGATGGTCGCGTACCATCCATTGAGTTCGGTGAAAAAATGCACATCTCTGGTTCCATGTGTAATCTCTTTATGGGTCAAGGCAAACTGAAAAATGGCGTACTGACCGTTAAAAACCTGGCCAGCACTCAAATGCTTTGCGCTGATGATAAGTTGAACAAATGGGATTATCTGATTGGTAAAGTATTAGCCGATGGCGTCAAAGTCACGCTAAAAGATCAAAAACTGGTCCTGTCCAACCATAGCAATAAACTGGTTTATAAACTGAAAGATTATGTTCAGTAATCAGAAAGTTAGTTAGTTTCAGGTACCGGAAAGCGCTTTCCGGTACCTCCAGATATAAATATCTCAACAATAAACCTACGGTTGGATTAACCTGGAGAGCATAAAAAACCGTGGGGCACTCTATTAAATCGGCGATCAATGAAGTTATCGCTAAACGGGTGGTGAAAAAATCAGCAGATGCAATGGAGCCAGCAAGGTGCGCATGACTTACTCCAGACACGCACTGCGGTACTGAATGAGGATTTAAAAACCCAATTTGAGCACTGGTATCCGGGTATAAAATTAGGTGACAAAACGGATCATTATTGGACAGAGGCAGTTGCTGCATAAGTGCCCCACAGATTTTTATGCTTTCCTATTAGCTCAAACTTGACCTGACAGTTTTCTCTGGCAGCGCACAATCAAATCTGACAGTCGGCTTTGAGCGAACAGCGGAAGTTCGCAATTGTTCTCACAGTTGATGGAGGCATTACTAACATTGCCGAGTGTTGGTCAACGGTTGGCAGGTCACATATGGTTGGTGCTGTACACTTACTAACTAACTTTCCAGGCATTTACTGCTTTTTCAGACATCCATTTTTGAAAGTCATTAACTGTATCTAAATTCCAGTCTTCATATTCCGTTATCTTTAAAGCTAATTTGTAATTAGACTTTCTATACTCTTCTTTCTTACGGTCAAAAGGAACTCTTTTTAGGTTATCTTTATCCATTAAAATCATATTCCCAAGTCTATCCTTCACATCATTGACTCCCTCTCCAAAAGAATCAACCCAATCTCTCTCGGGATTATAGGGGCAAATATGCTCTAATGTCGTCTTTTCATATTCGCAATTATTACCTAGAGATCGCTCGATTTCAGCCAAAAGAAATCTAATTTTTTTTGCTGTTTGCCTACTTGGCATTCGATGAAATTCGAAAGCATTAAAGAAAGTGTTATCATCAGGATACAAACGTTTAAATTCATCGCCATTCTTTACATGGCTGGCTCTTTTATATTCTTCATTGGAGATCTTTATTGCAATTTGATTATAAACAGACTCTTGCTCACTAGGTGATAAATGACAAATGATATTATATCGAATAGATAAAACATACAAATAGCGCGCAAGGTTGACAAATTCTTCTAGAGAAAACTTATTAAACGCCGCAAGCAATATCGTCAACGGTTGTTTTATGTTGAATAGTCTAATACCACTCAAGAAATGTAATGCTTCTTTATATTTTACATCTTGGTCAGCCCACCATGCGTCATTCGGATTAATCAGGGAAGCATAAATAGGTGAAAAATCAATCAGTGATTTTATATATTTATATGCTTCTTCTGGTGTTGTTACTACTTTTCTCATGGACGAAAATTGCTTATCTAAATCATCAAGTTCCTCATCTCCAATTTTTTCATCCTTAGTTACTATGGAAAATAAATAGTTTTTTAATAGATCTGGAGTTGATAATTGAACACCTCTCGCATTTAAAGTCTCGAAAACTTTATATGCATTAAGATCATCTTGAACAATTATTTTTGTAAAAACCATGCTTGATGAGAAATTAGCAATAAATTGTGCGATTTCAGCTCCTGAATTACCGAAACTTTTTTTGCTAAAAAACTCAAAGCATTTACGAAGTAATTTGTTTGTAGAGGTTATGCCACGACTGTTATGAGCTTCTAAATCTGAGCAGATTTTTTGAAAATACCGTTTATTATTTCGGTTCAAATCAAGCTTACTTATCACCTTTAAGGAAACTAATTCGCACCCATCTTCATATTCAATTTTTGCCATAAATGCCATTATTACAGGTGATTATGTGGATCTTGTGTCTGGTGTAATACTGCCAACACCTCTATACCAGATGGTACGTCTCGATAGTAGATAATATGGCTCTCAACAGGAAAGCTCCGCACACCAGAATAAAGGTCCTCACTACGATCCAGACCGGGAGATGGCTGACGATCAAGAATGTCAGTTATAGTCACACGCAACGAATTGACGTAAGCTTCCGCGACACTAACCCCCCATCGGCGTACAGAATAACGTTTTATTGCACGAATATGCTCTCTGGCCTTCTTGGTAAACTGAACGCTCATTCCTAAGCCTTACCCTCAAGTTCGTCAATCGTCAGCGGTGCAAACACATCATCAATACTATACAATTCGCCACGATCAGCCTGTGCAATAGATTCAGCCAAAATGGCTTTTAAACTCTGTAACTTAAGCTGTGAAAACTGATCATACTCTTCAGAAGAGATAACCACGGCCACACGCTTACCATGCTTACTAATCACCACGGGTTCACGCTGAACTTTCATAAGCAGATCACCAAACTGGTTCTTAGCGAGTTGTGCGGGAATAACTTCCATAAATCACCTTTCGTCTAAAATGGCTCGAATAACCATTATAGGCAAAAGAATAGAAAAAGAAAAGTACTAGATGTCGTCGTCATGAAATATTTAGCCAAAGAACAAGGCAACGGATTTGCACGGCAGCAAGAAAAGACGCGCTATTTTTTGCATAGCGAGTAGCTATACCACGCCAGCGTTTAAGATGAAGGAACGCATTTTCAACCAAATGGCGGAGTCGGTAGAGTTCACAATCATATTCTCTGGCGACTTTCCGATTTTTCCGGCTGGGGATCTGGACTTGAAAACCTTGTTGTTCCGCTTTTTCTACTATTGCGTTGCTATCATAGCCCCTATCCGCCAAGAGATGTTCTGCGTCGAGTCCTTCAATTAAAGTCTCAGCTTGTGAACAATCCGCTGTGGTACCACTTGTAATAACAATTCTGACTGGCATACCATGCGCATCCACGGCCAAATGTATCTTGGTATTGAGCCCCCTTTTGTGAGCCCCATATCTTGATTACCTCCTTTAGCGCCTGCCGCATCGGGATGAACCTTAATATAGCTGGCATCAATCATTAACCACTCGAAATCGGGATCATTCACCAATTGCTCGAGCAGTTTTTCCCATATACCTTTATCTCTCCAGCGGCAAAAACGGCGGTGGGTATTTTTCCAGTCACCATAATCAGTGTGTAGGTCTCGCCAAGGCGCCCCCGTCCGTAAAACCCAAAACACCCCATTGATAAAACGCCGATTATCTTCAGCTACACGCCCCCAAGCGCCTGAAAGCATAAAAATCTGTGGGGCACTTATGCAGCAACTGCCTCTGTCCAATAATGATCCGTTTTGTCACCTAATTTTATACCCGGATACCAGTACTCAAATTGGGTTTTTAAATCCTCATTCAGTACCGCAGTGCGTGTCTGGAGTAAGTCATGCGCACCTTGCTGGCTCCATTGCATCTGCTGATTTTTTCACCACCCGTTTAGCGATAACTTCATTGATCGCCGATTTAATAGAGTGCCCCACGGTTTTTTATGCTCTCCAACCTCGCCATCTGAACTGTTCTACAGCGGTATGTCATCAATTTAACCAAAAAAGCCGCAATTAAGCGGCGTGTGTGGAAAAACCCATAAGAAGTTAGAATTGTTCTCTATTAATTCACTATTTATTAGGAAGCTTAATCTTGGAAATAATGGCTAACCTATCCATATAATATTCTGCATCGCCCCACAACCAACTCTGCTCTTTACCAACATCATCCTCAGTTAAGATATTTCTCAGTTCACAAGTCATAACATCATAACCGTAAACATAAAGCCCAAACTGTAATGCTTCATACATTCGAGCTTGCCAAAAAGAGATATCGTCTATTATTTGATTGACGTTTGAGGCAGCAACATCATGCGTTCTAATCAGATAGTGGAAAAAGATTTTAGCTGCCAAATCACTTAACGCCGCTTTATGTTTTGGTTTCTTTGTTCTCCACACAAGCGTCTGCGACGCAGGACGGCAGTTAAGCACTAAATCATTCATCACAATAACTTTGTTGTAATAAACAACTTCCTTAGCGTCGTCACTGAGCAGCGACAATTCAAAATGGGGCTCATCTATATCCAAATCTAACCGGCTATCAACTCTGACCAATCGGTAGCCTGGTGGAAGAATGAGTTCATCCACGTCATTCACAATATCAGTACCAGAGGAATCAAAAACATCATACAGGGTACGATTGAGCTCCGGTTCATTCAGGTGGCTGAAATCATTGGTAATTTTTTCTATGTTTTCCGAATGTCTTGGCATATTTTATGCCTCCTCTAATAAACCACAGGTTTAATTACCTTTAGGTAATAGTATAGATGCAATTATATACAATCAACCTTTAGTTCATTTTTAGTGGCGACATGTACTGGATAACTTAGTTTTAGGACCAAATCCCATTTTGGGGAAGACATTCCCCACAATCTAAGCGTAATAGAAAAATAATTTATTGAGTTACAGTCAGTTAAATCATTACTCAGGCTTATTAATAATATGGTCTTCCCATTCCACGACATCAATTTCCCGTACAGCGATATGCCTGACAGAGATCCTTTCGCTATGCATTGCTGATTTAGACCTACTAATCAATGGATGCCAGGGTAACAATGTCTTCCCCTCTGCAAGCAAACGATATGCACAAGTCATTGGCAACCATTCAAATGTTGGCAAATTGTAGCGGGTCAGTTTGATACAGTCCGGCTCATATCTGAAACGGTCTTCGTAATTTTTGCATTGACAGGTTTTTATATTGAGTTGATTACAGGCAACGTTAGTAAAATAAATTTCATCGGTATCATCATCCATTAATTTATGCAGACAGCATTGTCCACAGCCATCACATAATGACTCCCATTCTTTGTCCGTCATCTGATCCAGGGTTTTTACCTGCCAGAAAGGTTGAGACATAACTTCTGCTATTCCTTATATTCAAATCACCCTGGTAGTGAGTACATTATCATTCAAAGTAATCTTTAATACATCACCGGATTCCAGTGCTCCGACGCCTTCCGGTGTCCCGGTAAGAATCACATCTCCTGGCCGCAAAGTGAAAAAGTGAGACATATGACTGATCAGAGGAATGATGGGTGTCAACATGTCATTGGTATTACCGTTCTGCCGTAGTTCATCATTGACGGTCAATGAGAGCCGAGCATTTTGTGGATCGCCAAAACTGCTCATCCGAATGAACCCGGATATCGGACAAGAACCATCAAACGCTTTACTTTTTTCCCACGGCTGACCTGCTTTCTTGAATTTGGACTGCAAATCACGCAAGGTAAGATCCAATGCGACAGCAAAACCGGCGATCGCAATGCCAACACGCTCTTGATTTGCTTGTTTCAGCTGTGTACCAATCAATATAGCCAGTTCAACTTCATGATGAACAACACCAAAATCTTTTGGAATTGCAATCGGTTGATGTATATCACACAGTGCAGTTTCCGGTTTAATAAAAACGAGTGGCTCTTCCGTTGGCTGAAAACCCATTTCTTTAACATGGTTAGCGTAATTACTGCCAACGCAAACAACTTTATTAACTGGAAGATCCAGTAATGCGCCCTGCCAGTCTCTGTGCTGATACATACTCATTCCTCACTCTGGTTTATCAGGCATACCCCTGATTATAGCATTTATGCACCATCCTATCAGCCATAACTCAACATAAAGGGGAAAAAACACCTTACCCGTTAATATTGCAGTGGTTAATAAAACTGCAATAACGGTTAATTTCACTCACCAAATCTTCGGATTTTTCTTATTCTTTCATCTGTTCCAGATGTGCATTCATTAAATTTTCGGCCGGGGGTGGGATTTGCAGGTAAAAACCCTGTTCAATTAACGATATTTTTACTTTTTCTATATCAGCACCCGCCAGTTTCTTTCTGTCTGCCAGGGAGATCATCATTGCGTATTGAGGCTGACCAAAACTTCTTAGCAACTCTTCAGGAACACGAGAAAAATTATCTCTTTTTTCAACATAAAGATATGTTTGCTCCCGTTTCGGGCTTCTGTAGATCACACAAATCATTATAATAAACTCTTTTAAATTAAGGCCACGACTTGCTTGAATAATTTAGTAATTATAACATGCTTATTGTATTTCGAAATATCGTATCCCAGATGTTGTTCTGGGGGATCTCAAATTTGCTGAATCTGAGTCAGGATAGATGTCACAGTCGCCAATTGAGCTAAAAGGCAGTAATTTTACGCTTTCAGTTGTTCATTTACACAATGACCAACCGGAAATTATCCTACAGGCCCTACAGGAAAAAGTGGAACAAGCACCGGATTTCCTGAAAAATGCGCCTGTTGTCATTAATATCTCCGCTCTGCCGACAGGCGCTGATCTGAAAGCGCTGCATCACGCTATTGATTCAGCGGGATTCCGGGTTGTCGGAATTAGCGGTTGCCGTGATGAGCAGCAACGCAGGGCGGTAATAAAAGCCGGCTTACCATTGCTGAATGAAGGCAAAAAACAAAAAGCTTCGGCACAGGAAAATAAACCAACAGAACCTATTGTAAAAAAAAACCGCATAATTAATTTACCTGTTCGTTCAGGGCAAAGAATTTATGCGCAAGGCAGTGATCTTATTGTCACCAGTAATGTCAGTGCCGGTGCCGAATTGATTGCAGACGGCAATATTCATATCTATGGCATGATGCGTGGCCGGGCATTAGCTGGCGCATCTGGTGATCAGGAATGTTTGGTTTTTTGCACCCATTTAAACGCTGAACTCATCTCTATAGCCGGGCAATATTGGCTCGGCGATAAAATCCCGACTGAATTAGCAGGAAAAGCCGCAAAACTTAGCCTGGTAAATAATGAATTAACTATTGAACCTTTAATCTAGCCCTTTTAATAAGGAATCGCTTCATGGCACGCATTATTGTTGTTACATCAGGTAAAGGTGGCGTTGGCAAAACCACTTCAAGCGCGGCCATTGCTACCGGCATTGCCCAAAGAGGTAAAAAAACCGTTGTTATCGATTTTGATATCGGTCTGCGTAACCTTGATCTGATTATGGGATGTGAACGCCGCGTAGTTTATGACTTCGTGAACGTTATCCAAGGTGACGTCTCGCTTAATCAGGCATTAATCAAAGATAAACGTACCGAAAATCTTTACATCTTGCCGGCATCGCAAACTCGCGATAAAGACGCGCTCACACCCGAAGGTGTTGAGAAAGTTTTGGTCGATCTGGATAAACAAGGTTTTGATTTTATTATCTGTGATTCCCCGGCAGGGATTGAAAGTGGTGCGTTGATAGCGCTCTACTTTGCTGATGAAGCGATTATCACAACCAATCCTGAAGTCTCTTCTGTACGTGATTCAGATCGTATTCTGGGTATTCTGGCTTCTAAATCGCGACGTGCTGAACGCGGTGAAGATCCCATTAAAGAACATCTGCTACTAACACGCTATAACCCAGGCCGGGTAAGCCGTGGTGATATGCTCAGTATGGAAGATGTTCTGGAGATATTATGCATTCCTTTACTTGGTGTTATTCCTGAAGATCAATCTGTACTGCGTTCATCCAACCAAGGGGAACCCGTTATTCTGGATACGGAATCTGATGCAGGAAAAGCGTATACAGATACTGTTGAGCGTTTATTGGGGGAAGAACGTCCTTTCCGTTTTATTGAAGAAGAGAAGAAAGGCTTCTTAAAGCGCCTATTTGGGGGATAAAACATGGCCTTGCTAGATTTCTTTCTGTCGAGAAAAAAAACGACAGCAAATATCGCTAAAGAACGCCTGCAAATCATCGTGGCAGAGCGTCGCCGTGGTGATTCTGAACCGGCTTACCTGCCTGACATGAAACGGGATATCCTGGCAGTAATCTGCAAGTATATACAGGTAGATCCTGAGATGCTCTCTGTACAATTTGAGCAGAAAGGCGATGATATTTCTGTGCTGGAGCTTAATATAACACTACCTGAGACAGAAGAAGCTCAAAAATAACGTGGGTAAACCGTGCTATTTTATCATTAATCACCATCAAAGTGACCAAGTTCATTATGTGACTGTCTGAGATGGGGTAACCCTCAATGGGAGCCCCATTCTCTCGCGCTTTAGTCTGACATCAGACTAAAGCAGTCGTTCTATCTGATATTAGTTAATCAGGATAGTTCGCCAGAATCTCTGCAACTGGTCCAGCCAGCAATTCTCCCCGCCATCCACTCAACAATTCAGGTTTGCCATTTAATTGCTTCAATTTCCAATGAACACTGAGTAACTGATTAATCTGACGACGAGATGCCAGCAATTCAGAACTAAACCGATGCTGTTCACTTACCTGATTAATCAGCGCCTTAATATCCTTAAACGCTTTACGATAACCAGGTTGATCAATCAGGTTTGTCACCAGCGGAGGGCATTCACTTTCTGGGATATTTCCACTTTCAGCAACCATTGCCAACAGGCGACGTCCATGACAACGAATCTCCTGTCCACTTAACCCCAGCGCATCTAATTCTGCCAAAGAGGTTGGCATGTAACGCGCCACCTGCCACAAGTTTTCTTCACGAATAACAAAGTTCACAGCTAAATCACGCTCTCTGGCCTGATTCAAACGCCATGCTGCCAGTTTTTTCAAACACGCAAGCTGCTGAGGACGTAATTGGCAAATATTGCCTATCTGTTTATAAGCACATTCCGGTGTCAATATCTCTTTTCGGCGTCGGCTGATAAGCTCACACTCACCCATCGCGGCCTTCATATAGCCAGCCTGCTCCGTCGCGGTCATCAGAATATCAGCCAAAGGCAGCAGATAATACACATCCGCCGCTGCATATTCACACTGCTTTTCACTTAACGGGCGGGCAAGCCAGTCAGTGCGAGATTCGCTTTTATCCAACTCAACATGGATATATTCAGCCACCAGCGCGGCAAAACCACATGATAGAGGGTGTCCGATAAACGCAGCCAAGACCTGAGTATCAATCATGGGTTCCGGCAAGCATTGAAAAGCATTCAGAAAGACTTCCAAATCCTCACTGCCAGCATGTAACAGCTTCAATATCTGAGGATGAGTAATCAATTCACGAAAAGGTTGCCAGTTAGTGATATTAAGTGGATCTATCAGAGACAGTTGTTCGCCATCATACAGTTGTATCAAACCTAATTGTGGGTAATACGTCCGTGTGCGTACAAATTCAGTATCCAATGCTACTTTTGAGTATTCTTTTGCTCTTTCGCAGACTTGTTGCAACTGAGCATCTGTGGTGATCAACTGATAATTCAAAACATAGTTCTCTTAGCCATTCATGGTAATAAGCACGACAACGCCGGCTGAAACCGGCGTTGTCGTGCTTATAAGTATTATGAAGAGGGTTAGGCTATAGCTGCATTCCTAATCTTTTCCTCTTCATCGCGCAGTTCTCTGCGAAGAATTTTACCTACATTAGATTTAGGTAATTCATCCCGGAACTCAATGATCTTAGGTACTTTATACCCTGTCAGATAACGACGGCAATGCGTTTTAAGCTCATCCTCGGTCAAACTGGGATCTCTTCGAACCACAAACACTTTGACAGTTTCACCGGAACTTTCGCTTGATACGCCGATTGCTGCTGACTCTAGCACTTTCGGGTGAGTTGATACAACATCTTCAACTTCATTAGGATACACATTGAACCCAGAAACCAAAATCATATCCTTTTTACGGTCTACGATATGAATAAAACCTTGTTCATTAACATTAGCAATATCACCCGTGGCAACCCAACCATCTTTCAGCACTTCTTCTGTCGCATCAGGACGATTCCAGTAACCAACCATAACCTGTGGCCCACGGACCCACAGTTCTCCCTGCTGACCTATTGTCACCTCATTACCGTCATCATCTACAAGTTTGATTTCAGTTGAAGATACCGGGAAACCAATACTACCAGTGTAATGTTTCGAGTTATAAGGATTACAGGAAACCAATGGTGAACACTCTGTCAAGCCATAGCCTTCAAGCAGCGGCCTTCCTGTGACTTCTGCCCATTTCTCCGCAACCGCCTTCTGTACTGGCATACCACCACCCACAACGAGACGTAATGAGGAAAAATCAAGCTTCCTAAATTCTTCATTATTCAACCAAGCGTTAAACAACGTATTCACCCCAGTGACAGAAGTGAACGGGTAACGGCTCAACTCTTTGGCTGTACCGGCAATATCACGCGGGTTAGTGATCAGAAGATTGCATCCTCCCAAGTAAACAAGCAGCAAACAGTTTACCAATAATGCAAATATGTGATAGAGAGGCAACGCAGTGACTATCAATTCCTGACCAGAATGCAGTAATGGTGAATAAACGGCTTTTGACTGTTCAAGATTTGCCAGCATATTACGGTGCGTCAACATAGCACCCTTAGCTACGCCGGTAGTACCGCCGGTATATTGCAGAAAGGCCAAATCACCACCGTTAATATCCGGTTTAACATATTGCATGCGATAGCCTTTGTGTATCACACTACGGAATGAGATGGCATCAGGCAGGTTATATTTCGGTACCAGCCGTTTGACATATTTCACGGCAAAATCAACCAACGTACCTTTAGGACGGGATAGCTGGTCGCCCATGCGCGTCAAAATAACATGCTTGACTTTAGTATTAAAAACGATCTTTTCCAGGGTATGGGCAAAATTGGACACAATCACAATAGCTGAAGTGCCGCTGTCATTAAGCTGATGTTCAAGCTCTCGTGGTGTATACAGCGGGTTTACGTTTACGGCAATCATACCTGCACGTAGAACACCAAACAGTGCAACGGGATATTGCAATAGGTTCGGCATCATCAGTGCGACACGATCTCCTTTGCCTAATCCCAAACCATTTTGCAAATACGCTGCAAATGCCCGACTACGCTCCTCCAACTTACGGAAGGTCATAATCTCACCCATATTGATGAATGCAGGTTGATCTGCATAGTGCGCTACGGCATTTTCAAACATCTCAACCAATGATGCATAACGATCCGGGTCAATTTCCGCAGGGACATCCGCCGGATAATGTTTTAGCCAGACTTTCTCCAAGGTAGTACTCCTGAAATTTCAATTGCTATGTTATCACTCGCCTAATAAAAATAACGCACGCTTTGTTTTAACAAATTATTAACTCAGCGTACCAGTGTAAAAAAGAAACATTGTTCAGGTTGGGATACACATCACTAATTTCATGTTAATCCTTTATGCAAAAAGCAAAGAGAATTGTATCGTCTGTAAATTATTTTTAATAATCAGTATATTATTTCTGTAGTTAATATTTAGATCAGTCGCTATTGATTATACATTGACCTATCTACTTTTTGCTTAAGATAACATTTTTGAAATAGCATTTATTGCTTTCATCTATTCCAATACATTATTAAAACACTAAGGATAATAAAATATAACTATAAAAAACATGATGGTCAGAATGGCAAACCATGAAGATAGTACGGTCATTAGCAACATAGAACTACAAGCTGCTTCTCTTTTTCCAGATGAATTACTGCCAAAAGCACTTTGTGATAAAACTCTGCTCCTGTATGAAATTGAATCAAAAATTGAGGAACAACGCCTCACCACTTTCCGTGATTTTATACCAAGCCGCAGATTATATGACAAATTTGGTTTTGTCTTACTAGAATTGGATGATACTCCTGATGAATGACTGAAAATTCTGGCCGAGGAAGTTACTGCGGGTTTAGAGCAAGGATTGCAATGAAATTAACGATAGAACCAAAGAAAAAGAAATAGCGACCTGAATCACCGCCACATAAATATGGCGGCTCCGATAAGAAATGAAGTTACAGCGTCACAAGTTACACATTAACAACCGCTCTTAGTATTGAAATAACCTTACTCAATCAAAATAGTCTCAACAGGCGCTAGACCGGAATAATACCCATCCCATCCCCAACCAGAATAATAGGGATAACCATAATAGTTCCACGGCCCTGGACCAGAAGGCATTAATACCCTCTGAGCAATCCGCCAACGCTGATAACCTGTGACATTAATCACAACATAGTCGTAATCCGCTTTGCCAATTTTACCCTTCGCCACCCCCATGATCGGGCCAACGACAGTAACGTAATTTCCTTTAAAGTCATTGGGATCAAGGAAATTATTAACATAAGCATAAATACGGCCGATGGAAGGCTCATGCAATCCAGGACTGGCATCGGATGCTAATGGTAATGACGATATTTCCAGGCGAGTACAGTGATTCTCATTCACCACATCAAGCACTTTGCCGCCAAATCGCCCTTCCTGGCCGATGAACAGCTCAGGCGTATTCTTAACAGAAAGCAGATCTTGAACTGGCATTGGTGACGTTCCCTTTACCGAATCAGGAATAGTGATACAACCTGTAAGCATGACAGCACTTAACAAGATTACCGCTTTAAAACCAGCCCGGCAGTTTATTACTCTTAACATAACCACCTTCTCCTAAAAATTGGCCCAATAATTATGTTTATTTGATGCTTTCTTTTACTACAAGTTGCATCAACTAATGCTTAACGACCCGGTAATTTTTTCCAAGTAACTTCATTCCGCAAATAGACTGGTTCAGCATGTTCTACGGCTGTCACCTCACCGTTTTGCCACATCTGTACAGCCAGAGGTAACATATCTTCAGCATGAGGTAATGTAATATCACTGTCAGTCAACGTTAAGTGACTTTCCATCAACTGAGGATAAGTTTGCCAGCCGGTTCCGGCAATGACCCACTCCCCATGAAATGAATCCATGATCGCCTTTGCCTGTTCCGGTCTCACTACAGCTTCTGTTTCACTTCCCTGCCATTTACCTTCCTGATCGCGGACATATTGCCCCCAGTAAATTTCTCCCATCCGGGCATCAATAGCGGTTAATACTTGAGTTGCTCCTGTCAGGCGAAAAACACCTTGAGCCATCATATTAAGCGTTGAAACCCCAATCACCGGCAGTTCAGCACCCAGAGCCAACCCCTGAGCAATACCAACACCAATACGTACACCAGTAAAACTGCCTGGCCCACGGCCAAAAGCCAAGGCATTGAGTTGTTGTAAACTGACCTCCGCTTCTGCCAGCACAGACTGAACCATAGGTAAAATACGTTGCGTGTGTTCCCGTGGAGAAATTTCAAACTGTGCCAAAACAGCACCATCATTCCAAAGAGCAACTGAGCAGGCTTCCGTTGCAGTATCAATAGCTAGAATTCGTGTGGACATGCCTTAACCTCGGCAAGAAATAGGATTCGAAATAAGGCGCAATATTATCATAGCCTGGCTTGTTTTACCCAGTTGGCAACATAAGACTATTACTCCTTGCCACATGTACACACAGGGTAGCTGTGTCTTTATGAGTTATCAGATAGAAGAGAAGTAAATTTGCCTGTGTTCCATCGCTTCCTAACGGGATTCTACTGTCTCAATATGGAACATACTTAAAATACGAAGATATACTTAAACAATACCCTCTCATTGAAGATTTGACTCGCTGGGTTTTGATACTATAATCAGTTACAAAAGGAAGTACGTTAATGGGGGAAGGTGCATCGCCCCCATCCTGAAAATCATATAAAGGGAGGCACGATTGGATTTGATGTGGAAGATAACTTTTTATTTGGAAAACTGGCTTATATCCGTGATTTAGTGACTTATCAGGCCACAACAATTAAAGAGCTGGAAGAAGAGTTTAAAAAATCTGTCGATTTATATTTACAGGATTGTCGGGAACTAAACAAAAAACCGGATGTTCCGTTTAAAGGGGGGTTTAACGTCAGGGTTATCCCTGAAACGTATAGACATATTGCGGAACTTGCCAATGAAAAAGGTATGACAATAAATGCCTTTGTCAATAAAGCGCTAGAAAGCGAAATTAGCAAATATACGCGCCAGCATTGAATTACATTGTCGCACCGGTAAATCCAGCGATGCCGGATAACCCGCAGTACAGCGCCCCGCCATGCTGCTACGTGGTCTTATCAATTTCATCCGAAAGGGTCACACCTAGTATTCCATGACCACGCAGGCAAAATGGAGACGTTGAGTTTAATCTTTCATGGATGGCTTCGATACGTATATCATGAAGCCAGTTTTCAAAGAAGTTGTATTCATAGGTAAACGATCGCCAGCATCAAAGGCAAAGTCATCAATCACCACCTGGTACGGATTATTCGGGAAACTTATCCCGCCCTCACAGGCCATACCGTAATTTTTGCCATAAATGTAAAATTGATGACGACACCGCTAATAGCGACGTTAAGTTACATTATTGAAAAATAACTAACAATATTATTAACACTTTAAATATATGCATAATTTAATCATTTATAACAAAAAGAGGAATTGATATATCAGAAGCAAAAAATTATACCGACTTGGCACGAGAGGCATTTAATAAAGTTGCTCCTATTCATTGGGATAATAATGATTATTTAAAAAAATTAATTGAGCATAAATAATTTTATTTTTTATCTCTTATCCTTATAAATAAGTTTAAAAAGCTTGGTGGTCTTTTCATTATCGTTCTTTTTATATCTATCATTAATATGAAAGTCCGGAGGTGAGTTATGATATCAGTGCAAAATTTTTTTCTAAAGGATAACCTTCTCTCTATTAAATCATTAGACTTAGACACTATAATGAATATTATAGATTTGGCTCAGAATTTTAAAGTATCAAAACCTGATAAAAAAATAAAAAAAAGGAATGAAGATATCCTTGTTGCTTCACTTTTTTTTCAGGCCAGTACAAGAACTCGCCTCAGTTTTGAAAGTGCAGCCAACCGTCTTGGCGCAAAAATTATAGGTTTTTCTGATGGTGAGTCAAGCCGTTCTGGCTCAAGCTGGAATGAAAAATTTACGGATACTGCACAAATGATCAATGCGTATGCTGATATTGCCGTTATGCGCCATGCCAAAGTTGAGCCTGTGTATAACTATTGTATAAAAAGCCGCCTTCCAGTTATAAATGCAGGAAATGGTGAAGGATTAAATGCAGAGCATCCAACGCAAGCTTTGCTTGATATTTTTACCATTCATCAATCTTTCACTCTTCATAAATCATTAACTTTATTATTATGCTGTCACCCCTCTTCCCGATCAGCGCGCTCCCTTCTCTTTTGTATAGCCCTGTTTCACAATATAAAATTATTACTTTGCATTGAAGAAAATTGTAAGCTTTTACCAGAAGACGAAGCGTACCTTCGTCAAGCTGGTGTCACCTACGAATATCTCCATAACATAAAAGAGGGGTTGTGTAGTGCGGATGTTATTTATATGGCAGGTTATAAAGAAACAGCAGATCATTTACCCGATTCCAATTTGATGCTCACGCCTGATCTACTTTCATACTTACATCCCCGCGCCATCATTATGCATCCTCTTCCGCGAGGTTATGAGCTTCCTTATGAGTTAGATAATTCAGTACATTGTGCTTATTTTTCTCAGGCTGAGAACGGAGTTTTTGTTAGAATGGCAATTCTCCAAGGTTACTTCAACGTTATTGGAGGACGGTAAGGATTCGGGCGTAAACAGGAAGGGGTTTGGTGGTCGTTAGTCAGGTAGTGTTCACAGTGGCGGCGATGACTCAGGCAGCATTGGTGATCGCTGCAAAGGCAAGGGGATGACCAGCCACACCACCTTTTCACCGAGTCGTCTGATGGGAACACTTTGTGCTTTTTGATGGCATGCCGGATCACACTGTTCAGAGATTCGATGGCGTTAGTAGTGTAGATCACCTTGCTGATGTCGAGAGCATAAAAAAACATGGGGTAATCATTTAAGTGCTTCCCTCGGACGGCCCGTTCTAAATGGCAAGCTAAAGGCACAATTTGAACGTTGGTATCCCAGCATCAGAATTAATCAGCTAGCCGGATACAATTGATGGTTCTACATTAGCTATAGCAGCACAAACACCAATGTAGTGCCCCACACAATTTCATACTCTCGCATCCGTGACCTTGGTGACACCAAATTATTCATTCCAAAGGGCGATAACACCTATGATGCGCTTAAGCCGCTGATAAGCAATGACAGGTTGAATATCAAACAGATACGTGCCCACTGGGATGATATTATTAATCTTTCCTACCAGAACTCTTCAAAGATTGCCGAGCTTGCAGAAAAGCGACAGCTTTTGTTAAATCGCGGGTTCGTGGTGAAGGCGGCAAACTGTTAAGAAACACTTCGCCATAAGGACGCATCACCAAGCGGTTATCACAAATTACGACCACACCATAATCATCAACATCACGAATAAGCCGCCCGACCCCCTGTTTCAGGCTAATAACCGCATCTGGCAACTGAACTTCATTAAATGCATCACCGCCTTTAAGCTGACAATCTTCAATACGGGCTTTTAACAGCGGATCATCCGGCGCGGTAAAAGGCAGCTTATCGATAATGACACAGGAAAGCGCATCCCCCCGCACATCCACACCTTCCCAAAAACTGCTGGTTGCCACTAATAACGCGTTCCCGGCAGAAACAAATTGAGAAAGTAACTGACCTTTACTGGTTTCACCCTGAACCAAAACCGGTAACGTCATGCTGGCCCGGAACTCTTCTGCCAAACTGCGCATCATCTGGTGTGACGTACATAAAAAGAAACAGCGACCCTTATTAGTTTCAATCAGCGGCTTAAGCATTCTCGCCAGCCATTTTGCACCACCAGGCTGATTCGGTGACGGCAGATGACGAGGAACACAAAGCAGCGTCTGACTTTGATAATCAAATGGACTTGGTAACAGTAAAGTTTTCGCTTCTTTTAGCCCAAGCCGTTCGGTGAAATGTGAAAGCTGTTCGTTGACGGATAATGTCGCTGACGTGAAAACCCAGCAACCTGATTGATCATTAATAATTTCGCTGAATTTGTCAGAGACAGACAGAGGTGTTAACGCCAGAAGAAAATGGCGACCATAACTTTCAAACCAATAACTGTAACCGGGGATAGTCACATCTTTCAGGCGTTTAAGACGGTTACGGTAAATTGTCGCCCGTTCAAAGGCCGCATCCAGCATAACTGAACGCCCCAGCGACAATTTCATCACGTCATAACAGAGCTCAAGTGCGTCATCAAGCAATACCAGCGCCCGTTGCACCTGCGAATGTTGCAACAGCTCCCGCAAATTTCCCCGATAACCATTCTCCCCCAATGCCAGCCGGAAATCCTGTGTACTTTGACTCAGACGATCCGCACTCTTCTGTAATTGAGCTTGATCCCGTACTTCCGTGCGGTACGCCATAATAATGTCTCTGGCGAGATCCATCAGTTGGCGGCTACTTAACTGCTGACCAAAATACTGACTGGCAATATCGGGGATCTGATGCGCCTCATCAAATATCTTCACTTCCGTTTGTGGAATAAGTTCACCGAATCCGGTCTCTTTCACCACCATATCCGCCATAAACAGATGATGGTTGACGACAATAACATCCGCCTCCATTGCCCGGCGACGCGCTTTCAGAACAAAGCACTCCTGATAGCGCGGACAATCACTGCCAAGACAATTGTCATTAGTACTGGTGACCAACGGCCAGACCTGGCTGTCTTCCGCTATCTGATGACAGGTGCTGATATCACCCTCCTCAGTTTGTGAAGACCAGCTTCTCAACCGGACGATATCTGACAGAATGTCTGCTTCCAGCTGTCCTCCACCAAACGACTGCTGTTCCAGCCGTTCCAGGCAAAGATAATTTGAACGCCCTTTTAACAGTGCCAGTTTGCCGGTGAAATTAATTGCCTCAGCAACAGTCGGCAAATCACGATTATAAAGCTGATCCTGCAATGCCTTAGAACCTGTAGAAATAATCACTTTTTGCCCAGAACGCAATGCGGGGGCCAGATAGGCAAATGTCTTACCTGTTCCTGTGCCTGCTTCTACCACCAATTGTTGATGGTTTTTAATCGCACACTCAATAGCAGTTGCCATTTCTCTTTGAGCATCGCGGGGTTTGAAACCTTTTATTGCTTTGGCAAGGGAACCGTTTTTCGCAAAATCGTCTGACACAAACTGTCTCTTTCAATAGAATGGATGGAGATTATGCCAATACTGTGTTCTGATCACCACCCAAAATCAGGCACATGGCAGTTAACTTAAGGAGTATCCATGACAATTGAGCGTATTGATCCACAGGATCGCTGGTCCGAAGCTGTGGTTTACAATAAGACCATTTATTACACCAGCGTACCGGAGAATCTGGATGGTGACATCACTGAGCAGACAGCTGATACACTGGCCGCGATTGATATCATGCTACAACGCCTCGGTTCTGATAAAAGCAAAATTATCGATGCCACTATTTTTCTGGCTGATGGAGACGAATTTGCTGGCATGAACGCCGCCTGGGATGCATGGGTTGTGGCAGGAAGTGCGCCTGTACGCTGCACAGTTGCAGCTAAGCTAATGAATCCAAAATACAAAGTCGAGATAAAAATTATCGCAAGCATTTAACATTCAAGCCGGGATATTTTCTATCGCTGCTTTTATAAGTTGATCACATAGAAGCTCTTAAGAATATCCATTGAATTTTCCTCCTATATCTTGCACTTTTAATGACCATGATAATGGTCATTCAGTATTGCATCTGTATTTTGACAAAACATCTTAATGACCACTATACTGTTCATTAAGAGCACTAAAGACCAGAATAAAAGTCAAAAGGAGGGAGTATGTCAAAACATAGAGCCTATTCTAAATTCTCCCAAGAAGCGGCCATACTACTCGGAGAGCAAATCAAGCTAGGCAGAAAACAACATCAGTGGTCAGAAAAGAATTTGGCAGAACGCGCAGGTATATCCAGAACTACACTGCAAAAAATTGAAAAAGGAGATATGGGCTGTTCCATAGGACTCGCATTTGAGCTAGCTAACCTTGTAGGCATCAACTTGTTTGAAAGGGATAAATTTCCTATCTCAGTACGTATAGAACAAACAAGAGATAAGCTGGCTTTGCTACCACAACGCATTCAAGAAGAAAAGAGAGTGGTATACGATGACTTCTAACAACAAAGAAGTTTATGTTTGGATATGGTTACCAGAGCAAACTGAGCCAATAGTAGCTGGCCGCCTAGAAGAATTTAATGGCCACATTTCATTTAACTATGGTAAAAGTTACCTTAAAAGATTAAATAGCCAGCCGCTACCTATCTCAATTTATGAACCGGAATTACCATTAAAATCAGGTATCATAGCCCCATTAAGTGATCTAACAATGCCTGGCTGTATCCGCGACGCATCTCCTGATGCGTGGGGTCGTAGAGTTATCATCAACAAAATATTAGGGTTAAAAGGAGCGGATACAGAAACTGCTACATTAAATGAAATAACGTACCTTCTTGAATCTGGATCTGACCGTATAGGCGCTTTAGATTTTCAATTGTCTCCATCCGAATATACTCCACGATCTATAAAGAATGTCAGTCTGGAAGAACTTATTCAATCAGCAGAACGAGTTGAAAATGGTCTACTACTAACACCAGAATTAGACCAAGCACTTTTTCATGGCAGTTCAATTGGTGGAGCACGTCCTAAAGCACTCATTGAGGATAAAGACAGCAAATATGTTGCTAAATTTTCCTCAAGCGGTGATCTTTACAGTGTGGTTAAAACAGAGTTTATTGCTATGAGACTCGCTGAACTATCCGGCATTAATGTTGCCTCAGTACAATTAACAACATCTGCAAATAAAGATGTACTACTCATTAAGCGATTTGACCGAGAACATACTCAAAACGGTTGGTTACGAAAATCAATGGTCTCTGCTCTAACTCTATTTGGCTTAGATGATATGATGGCTAGATATGCTAGTTATGAAAAACTAGCCGAGATTATACGATATAGTTTCACTAATCCCCAAAAGACATTAGAGGAGCTATTTTCACGATTAGTTTTTAATATATTGTGTGGTAATACGGATGATCACGCTCGGAATCATTCCGCATTTTGGGATGGCAAAAATTTAAGTTTAACCCCTGCTTATGACATATGTCCTCAGGGTAGAGCTGGTAATGAAGCATCTCAAGCGATGCTAATAATTGATAATAAAAATCTAAGTCAATTACGAACTTGTTTAGAAACTGCACATAATTTTAAT
Source organism: Photorhabdus tasmaniensis (assembly GCF_011189505.1). Lineage (GTDB taxonomy): Bacteria > Pseudomonadota > Gammaproteobacteria > Enterobacterales > Enterobacteriaceae > Photorhabdus > Photorhabdus tasmaniensis. The sequence goes on along the minus strand of NZ_PUJU01000009.1, from coordinate 76,476 downwards.
ATATCAGAGGAAAAAGCAAAAGAAATCTTCAATAGACAAATATCAATAATCCAAGATAATTGGGATAATGTCTGTGAAGAAGCCGAATTGAGTGAAATAGATAAAAAATTGCTCTGGCATAGACAGTTTTTAAATCCATTTTCTATAGAATTTTGAAAGCATTCAAAGAATTACCAAGATACTAAAAAGCTTCAGTTAACCCGCAAGAATCAAATGTTACCTGAAGCTATCATTTTATTATCATTAACCACTTAAAATCTAATCCACGCTTACGGCTATGCCATCTTAATCATCACCATCCCGAGCAACAACAAAACAATACCGCCCCACCCCTTACAATTTAGACGTTGATTAAACATAACCCAACCGGCAGCAATCGTTGCAATAATGCCGAAAGCACCCCACAGAGCATAAGCGATAGAAAGCTCGATTCCCTTCACTGCCTGGGCAAGCGCACTGAACGCCCCAAGAACCGCAACCAGTGAAAAAATACCCATCCAATGACGTCTGAAACCCTCAGACAGTTTCAATAAAATATTCGCTAAAATTTCCAACACCACCGCAAGAAACAGGAACGCAACATGCCACCATTCAAATTGTTGCAACATGTTATGCCTCCTTAATTTTACTGTTTTTAGTTACGGCGGCATTGATGACAGCTTTATCTGCCATCTGTTTCACAACCTCAGCCGATTTCTTAACTGCCGCTTTTTTAGTCCCGGATTTAATCAGCATAATCCCTGTCACCAGCAGAGCCAGACCGCCTACTTTCATCAACGACAGTGATTCATCAAACCACATCACACTAAAAACAGTAATAAACAGGATACCAATCCCTTCCCACAACGCATACGCAACACCCAACGCAACTTTCTTCACGGCCATTGCCAGCAAAATATAAGATATAGCGATCATGACATACATCACTGCCATGCCCCCCATCCCACCTGAAACGCTGGCATGTTTCATCGACAAAGTACCGATAACTTCGGTGACGATTGCCATTGCAAGGAATAACCAGTAAATCATTTTCTTTCTCCTGAACACGCAAATACGCACGTCAAGACGCAAGCCATAAAAACGCTGAACTCATCTGCAAATAAGATGAGAAATAAATAACCTGACGTTTTGACGAAATAGAAATACCGGCTGAAAACCGGTTAACAGGAGTAAGACGCTATAATGCACCGCACCAGTAGTGCTCACTGGATAAAATGGCAGAAAGGAAAAGCATGTGGGTGGATCTTTGAAACCGGACGCTTTTGGCGCTGTTCATGATATTTCATTCTTTCATCGCACTGATATTCCGCGCGATATATTAAGAACCCTCATAGTTATAGTGTAAGTTAGCCTATTACTTCTACCATATAGAAAAATAGAAAGCAATTGCTCAATTTTATTCTTTTCTTGACTAAAGACACAAATAAGCGAAGAAATTGGGATATCCGATATCTTGATGACACCAACCCAAGCCGCTCACAACGCAGCTTGGGCCTCAATATTAAAGACTCTTACAATCCCACGCTTATTACCCGTTATTCAAACTCATTCCACGAGCGGCCATCACGGGTGATCATGGCAACAGAAGCAACTGGCCCCCATGTTCCCGCCTGATAAGGCTTAGGCGCATCATTATCCGCAGCCCATGCATTCATAATGGAATCAACCCACTTCCAGGCTTCTTCTACCTCATCACGACGCACAAACAGCGCCTGAATACCGCGCATTGCTTCCAGCAACAATCTCTCATAAGCATCCGCCAGCGGAATATGGTTGAACGTTTCAGAAAAACTCAGATCCAGCTTGGTTGTTTGCAAACGATGTTTATGCTCAAGCCCCGGCGCTTTGTTCAGCACTTCAATATCAATACCTTCATCCGGTTGCAGGCGAATCGTCAGTTTGTTCTGCGGCAGTTGCTGATAGGATTCAGAGAACAGGTTCAACGCTGGTTTTTTGAAATAAACCACCACTTCAGAACATTTGGTTGGCAAACGTTTGCCGGTTCTCAGATAGAAAGGCACCCCAGCCCAGCGCCAATCATCAATATCGACCCGGATAGAGACAAAAGTTTCCGTCCTGCTGGATTGGTTCGCTCCCTCTTCCTCCAGATAACCCGGCACCTTATTCCCCTGAACAAAACCAGCAGTATATTGACCACGTACCGTTTTCTCCCGCACGTTGGTGTGATCAATACGGCGCAAAGAACGCAATACTTTCACTTTTTCATCACGGATATGGTCCGTTGTCAGATCTGCCGGAGGAGACATGGCAATCATCGTCAGGATTTGCAACAGATGATTCTGAATCATATCGCGCATCTGCCCGGCTTGGTCAAAATACCCCCAACGGCCTTCAATACCGACTTCTTCTGCTACCGTAATTTGCACATGATCAATCGTCCGGTTATCCCAATTATTCACAAACAATGAATTGGCAAAACGCAGCGCCAGCAAATTCAATACGGTTTCTTTACCCAGATAATGGTCAATACGATAGACCTGACACTCATTAAAATACTTGGCAACTTCATCATTGATGGCCCTGGATGAGTCAAGATCGGTACCTAAAGGCTTTTCCATGACAACCCGGTTTGGCTCTTTATTCAGCCCCGCCAACCCCAATCCGTGGCAAACAGCACCAAAAGTACTCGGTGGCATGGCAAAATAGTGGATTGCAGGCCGGTTATCTTGCTTAAGAATTTTTTTCAGTCGGGTGAAATCTTCCTGTTGGTTAACATCCAGATTGCAGAAATTCAGACGCGCGCTCAATGCCTTCCATAATTCTGGATCTGGTTTTTCCGGCAAAAATGTATTCAGAGCTTCTTCAACAACCTGGGTATACGCTTTTTTATCCCAATCCGCCCGGCCAACACCGATAATCCGGGTTTCCGGGTGGATATACCCCGCTTTTTCAAGCTGATAAAGGGAAGGTAATAATTTCCGGCGAGCCAAATCCCCTTTAGCGCCAAAAATAACTAAATCACAAGCCTGAGCCGTAGAAGTAACCGCCATATGTATCTCCTCATTGCGGAATATTGTAATTTTGTTACAGCCTTAACCGGTAATGTACCCTTTTGGCTATATCGCGTAAACAGCTATAACAAATAACCCCCGCCTTCATATCAGCGGCATATACCACTGCGGCTAAAATAGTGATAGTTTTATGTAATTCTCCAACTTCCATGAAATATAATTACCAATATGAAAGTTAGACACTTGTCATACTTTTATGAAAAATATTGGATTATTGTGACTTCCCGCTGCCAGCTTCAATTTATTACTAGTAGTATATTTTCATAAAACTTACATAGATTTCGCCTCTGAATGAAATCGCTAAAACCACAGGTCGCTGCGTTTTATGAATACACTGGAACGAGTTCAAAACAGTATTGAATACTTGAGTAAGTCAGAAAAAAAAGTGGCGCAGATAATCCTGGCGGCACCACAAACGGCCATTCATTCCAGTATCGCAACGCTGGCAAAAATGGCGGAAGTCAGTGAACCCACGGTTAACCGTTTTTGCCGTCGTCTGGATACCAAAGGTTTTCCTGACTTCAAACTCCATCTGGCCCAAAGCCTTGCCAATGGCACGCCTTATGTAAACCGTAATGTTGAAGAGAGCGATACAGTCAGTGCTTATACCAATAAGATCTTTGAATCGGTCATGGCGACGCTGGACACGGTAAAAAACAATTTGGATATCGCAGCCGTTAACCGGGCTGTCGATTTACTGACTCAGGCGCGGAAAATTTCATTTTTTGGTTTAGGGGCTTCTGCCGCCGTTGCTCATGACGCGATGAATAAATTCTTCCGGTTCAACATTCCGGTTATCTATTTTGACGATATCGTGATGCAACGAATGAGCTGTATTAACAGTGCCGAAGGTGATGTAGTCGTGCTGATATCCCATACCGGCAGAACCAAAAGTCTGGTTGAGGCGGCGCAGCTTGCACGTGAAAATGATGCGGCAGTCATCGCCATTACCTCTCACGATTCCCCTCTCGCCCGCGAAGCAACCCTGGCGATACTTATGGATGTACCGGAAGATACGGATATTTACATGCCAATGGTATCAAGAATTGCTCAATTAACCGTCATAGATGTTCTGGCTACCGGATTTACCCTGCGACGTGGCGCAAAGTTCAGAGATAACTTGAAAAGAGTTAAAGAGGCGCTGCGAAATTCACGTTTTGATAAAATTGACTTTCCGCCAATCTGAAAAGCCCTATCACTGTTGAACCGATTCTCAACACATTCAGTTTTCGATTGCGTAGCCAGTAGCCACTTATTGCTCATTGAGCGCGGTAAATAAGTCGTTGCCCTGCTGACTCATCCAACTTTATCGTTCAACACCAAAACCCGCTAAGACTATTAGATTATTGATAAACCGGGAACAAATCATGATAGGATAGAAACGCGGCAATAAATATCCGTCATAAAAGGGTTAGCTGATTCGCCAGGGCATAGTGATTGTGTAAAACGTTCCCCCTGTAGTTCCCCTACAGAGACAACTGTTTGCACAAGCACTATATAGCGAACAGTATCAGTATAAGCTGATACAGGTTACAACAAGCCCTACGATAGTCGCTTGCGACTTTGCGGTGGGCATACTAACAGGTCAACGGAGTAATGCATGTCTAGACGGCTCAGAAGAACTAAGATTGTTACTACACTTGGTCCGGCTACCGACCGCGATAATAACCTTGAAAAGATTATTACTGCGGGTGCAAACGTAGTCCGCCTCAACTTTTCCCACGGCACCGCAGAAGATCACATCCAGCGTGCCAATAAAGTCCGCGAGATCGCCGCCCGCCTGGGGTGCCATGTCGCTATCCTTGGCGATCTTCAGGGACCTAAAATCCGCGTATCAACATTTAAAGAGGGCAAAATTTTCCTGAATATCGGAGATAAATTTCTGCTTGATGCCAACCTTGGTAAAGGCGAAGGCGATAAGGAGAAAGTCGGTATTGATTACAAAGGCTTACCTGCTGATGTTGTCCCGGGTGATATTCTGCTGCTGGATGATGGCCGTGTTCAACTGAAAGTATTAGAAGTTCAGGGAATGAAAGTATTCACAAAAGTGACAGTGGGTGGCCCGCTATCCAACAATAAGGGTATCAACAAACTGGGCGGGGGTTTATCCGCTGATGCCCTGACTGAAAAAGATAAAGAAGACATTATCACCGCCGCCAGAATCGGTGTTGATTACCTGGCTGTCTCTTTTCCCCGCACCGGTGAAGATCTCAATTACGCCCGCCGTCTGGCGCGGGATGCCGGTTGCGAAACCCAGATCGTGGCAAAAGTTGAACGTGCAGAAGCCGTTAGTAGTGATGAAATCATTGATGAAATCATTCTGGCTGCCGATGTCGTGATGGTTGCCCGTGGTGACCTCGGCGTAGAAATCGGTGATCCGGAACTGGTTGGTGTGCAGAAAAAACTGATCCGCCGCGCCCGCCAGCTCAATCGTGTAGTGATTACCGCGACACAAATGATGGAATCCATGATCACCAACCCAATGCCGACCCGGGCAGAAGTTATGGATGTGGCAAATGCGGTTCTTGACGGCACTGACGCGGTGATGCTCTCCGCTGAAACCGCAGCGGGCCAATACCCTGCCGAAACCGTTGCCGCGATGGCACGGGTCTGTCTGGGAGCGGAAAAAATGCCCGGGCTCAGTGTATCCAAACATCGGCTAGACACGACTTTCGACAGTACCGAAGAGGCGATTGCCATGTCCACCATGTACGCGGCAAACCATCTAAACGGTGTTAAAGCGATTATCGCCATGACCGAATCAGGCCGCACGACACGAATAATGTCCCGCATCAGTTCGGGTCTGCCCATTTTCTCTATGTCCCGCCATGAGAAAACCCTGAACCAAACAGCCCTTTACCGTGGCGTTACACCGGTTTATTGCAGCAGTCATACTGACGGCATCACCGCAGCCAGTGAAGCCGTTAACCGCCTGCGAGATAAAGGTTATCTGATTTCCGGCGACCTTGTTCTGGTGACTCAGGGCGACCAGATGGGAACCATTGGCAGTACTAACACCTGCCGTATTCTTGAAGTGGAATAAAAACTCATTACATTTTAGCGTCGGGCTTTCGGGGGGACACAGGTTAAATCGGGAAGACTGGCGCGCTTTACTCATCCAACACAACCGACGGTAAAAAAGTTTTTACCGTCTCAGATTGTTGACAAAATGCTGTTTTTTATCCGTCATTCTGTTTTAATCATAAAAAACAGGTTTTAACTTGATTAACAAGATCAGCCAAATAACAAAAATATGAGATTATATTAAAATATTTAACAGGGTTAACCGTATAATAAGAAAAGAATAATCGTATTTAACAATATTAAAAACCATTTATTTAAACGCCATTTAAATAGATGTCGATCGGTAAGCGGTTTTTTTTCGGTGATCCGTTAACTGAGGATAAAAAACAAGTATCCATTAATACCAGATTTTGAAAAGGTACAGAGTAACTAAAACGGCTTATTCCCTATCATGTTTAATGTATTTATCAACGATGTTATCCTTCGTTTATTTAACATTTACCTTCCCTGTTATAACCATTTAAAAGCACGAAAACAGATGGATTAAAGCTTTTATATAAAAGACGGATTTAACTATAAGTGCAGTTTTTTAAATGACATTAACCATTAACAAAAAACTTAAAATAAATCAGCGAAAAAAGAACCAGTAAAGATAAAAAGATAAAAAGATAAAAAGATAAAAAGATAAAAAGATAAAAGCGAATATGATTAACGTTGATTAAATGTAAAACACAATATAATATGATGATTAAACTTAATAAAAAACAAGGATTAAAAGCAGTGAAAACAACGGTTAAAACTTTATTATACAAGTTAAAACCAGAGATTAAAAAATGGATTTTAATAACAGTTTAAAACCTGTCCATTATAAATCCATCAGTGAAAAATGAGAGAAAGCACTGGCTTTATTAATGCTTAATCAAGTAACCAACAGGAAGCACAATCCAAACTATGATGGTTCATGTTGTGGAACCGGCGGTTTGTTGGAGATAATAAAACAAACCATAGCGGCGTAAATGCTATCCTGATATTTCAAGTGCAAGTAAAATGTTTCATCATAACAACCCCTAATCATTGGATATGATGTCCAATATTAGGGGTTAAGTTCAAACTGTGATCATTACTTCATATATATGAAAATCACAGATCTTCCCTATTATACGGCTCAATATCCCCTTTTTTCCGGGTTTTAAGTAATTTAAGGATCCAGGTGTATTGCTCAGGATTTGGCCGTACCAATTGTTCCAACTCTTCATTCATCCGGCGGGCAATAAAAGTATCATCTTTGCCCTCAATATCATCCATTGGCGGGCGAATATAAATATCAAGCCGATGAGTACGGTAATTATAAACCGGAAACAGCGGCACAATCGCCGCACGGCAAATCTTCATCAGCCTCCCGATGGCCGGTAATGTCGCCTTATATGTTGCGAAGAAATCAACAAATTCACTGTGTTCCTCACCATGATCTTGATCAGGAAGGTAATATCCCCAGTAACCCTGGCGAACCGTAGCAATAAAAGGTTTAATCCCGGCATCACGGGAATGTAAGCGTCCACCAAAGCGACCCCGGACTTTATTCCACAGATAATCTGCTACAGGGTTCTTCTGATGATGAAACATCGCCGCTGCTTTCTGTCCAGTAGCTGTCAGTAATATCGCCGGAATATCCACAGCCCAACCATGAGGAACCATGAAAATAATGTTTTTCCCCTGGGCTTTCAGTTGGCGGGTAATCTCTTCACCATGCCAATGTGTCCGGCTTAACGCTGATTTTGTACCACGTAAACAAATCTCAGCCAGCATAACAAAAGGTTGAGGCGCAGTAGAAAACATCTCATCAATTAATGCCTCACGCTGCTGCTCTGTCAGTTCCGGCATACAGTAGCACAGATTGATCCTCGCTCGGCGGCGCGCCCCTTTCGCAAGCCTGCCAGCCAACCACCCTATTTTAGCCAATAAAGGATCACGCATTTTAACCGGGAAGTAAGTCAGCCCAGCCAATACACCTACTCCCAGCCATAATCCCCAGTAACGAGGATGCAGGTAGGATTTATGAAATGTCGGCACATAACCCACTTTACTGTCTGTATCTGTCTCTTTATGCATGAGCTAACTCTTTAGAACAAAACGATGATCTGCCATTTTAGTACAGAGATTTATATCAGTGGATATCAACCCATCTTTTTCTGGCATAGACAAAATGACAGCGGATGATATCAATCATCCACTTTAAAGTCTGTCATTAATGTTCAATTAAGCTAATCCAGCAAAAGTTGAGGGGTTACCTCTTTTACCGTTGCCAGGAATTCTGTGCGATCTTTACCACTCAGACCACCAGAACGCGGTAATTTCGCCGTTAATGGGTTTACCGCCTGCTGATTAATCCAAAATTCATAGTGCAAATGAGGCCCCGTAGAACGACCGGTACTGCCGGACAACGCGATACGATCACCACGTTTTACCTTCTGCCCCGGTTTCACCAACAGTTTTCTCAGGTGCATATAACGGGTGGTATATTGGCGACCATGACGAACAGCGATAAAGTTCCCCGCCGCCCCATTATATTTGGAGACAATAACCTCACCGTCACCTACCGCCAAAACAGGAGTTCCCACCGGCATGGCAAAATCCACCCCTTTGTGCGGTGCGACACGCCCGGTTACCGGGTTCACACGCCGGGGATTAAAGTGAGAAGATACCCGGAATTGTTTGGTTGTTGGAAAACGCAAAAAGCCGCGCTCAAGACCGGAACCTTCACGATCATAAAAACGTCCATCTTCCGCACGGATAGCATAATAATCTTTACCACCACTGTTCAGGCGAACCCCCAGTAATTGGCTCTGTTCACTGCGACCATCCAACATTTCACGGGAAAGTAATACAGAGAAGCGATCACCTTTATGTAATCTGCGCAAATCAATTTGCCATTGCAGTGCCTTGGTGACTTCACGCGCTTCACTGCTGGTTAAACCCGCATTTAAGGCACTGCTGGTAAAGTTACTATCAACCACACCAATGATTGCACTGTTTTTCCACTCACCTTTCTGAAATGATTTCGTTTCTTTAAAGACATCACCTTCACGGGTATAAATACGGCTTTCACGACGAGAAACACCCCAAGTCAGACTTTGTAAGTCACCCGCTTCATTTACCGTCCATGATAATGGCTGACCAATGTTCAGCCCCCGTAACACTTTGTGCTGACTCGCCAGTAACGCCACGTCAGAAGCATCAATACCAAATTGCGTCAAAATGCTACTGAGGGTATCACCGTCAGAGACAATATATTCATGCGGAGTTTGAGCCGTCGTTTCCGAATTCGTCTCTTCATCGGGAATGCCCTCATCCGGTAACTGCTCACTGCTATCCGCAATAATCTCATCAGTATTTGCCGGGACATTGATAGCAATACTGTCGGTGCTTATTTCTTCCTGTTCATGATGATAAGCAATTGGCTGCCACATCGTGACAACCAATGTCGCCAAAGTCAGCGAACCCAGCATAATCTTATGCGGTCGCGGTAACTCCCTATACACCAGAACGATAGTTTTAACTATCTGCTGCACTAATCGAATTCCTTATTACTTTAATTCAGGCAACTCGCGTATTGTTCCGACAACTGAGTTATAAATTTCATATAGCTGTCCTTATCCAATACGATGCGGCCTCCTAACGGGTCTAAAGTGCCCATACGCACCCCCGTATCCTTAGCTACCGCATTAATAACGGTCGGCCTGAATTGCGGTTCAGCAAAAATGCAGGTTGCCTTCTGCTCAACCAATTGTGTTCGTATATGATGTAATTTTTGTGCACCGGGCTGTATTTCAGGGTTAATCGTAAAATGCCCTAACGGCGTCAAACCATAATGTTGTTCGAAATAGCCATAAGCATCGTGAAAAACAAAATACCCCTTACCACGCACCAGCTTAAGAATATTAGCAATATTTTTGTCAGTTTGCGCAAGATGAACGTTGAATTTACGTAGGTTTACGTCCAGCGCTGCTTTTTTCTGCGGATAACGCGCTAATAATTGGTCATGGATGCCCTGAGCCGCCTGTTTCGCTATTTCTGGCGACAACCAAATGTGCATATTATATTCACCATGAGAATGATGTTCATGGTCCTCTTGATGGTTATGATGATTTGATTCCTGTAAATCTTCATCATTCTTTAACAATAACGGTTTAATCTCCGGCAATTTGGCTAATACTAGCTGTTTATCTTGTGGCACTTTGGTTAACGGTTTAGACAAAAAGATTTCCATATCAGGGCCAACCCACACAACTAAATCTGCCTGATTAATCTTCTTAAGATCAGACGGTTTCAATGCATAATCATGCGGTGAAGCGCCATCAGGCAACAATACCTGTGTATCAGTAACGCCATCAGTTATTGCCGCAGCAATAAAACCCAGCGGACGAATTGATGTCACAACATCAGCATTAGCTGATTGTATCGTTCCTGACATTAAAGCAGTGGCAATTGCGGCTTTGCAGAAAAATTTGTGCGCTAGTTTATATGATTTGTGCAACATAATGTAAATATCTCGTGGACAGAAGCAAGAATTGTTATATTATAACATCTCAATGTTCACGCAAGATATATTTAGCATGTCAACACTCATCACTTTAAAAAATGTTGCAGTCACCTTTGGCAGCCGTCAGGTATTAAACAATATTTCTCTTGGCTTGCAACAAGGAAATATCCTGACGCTGCTGGGTCCCAATGGTGCCGGTAAATCAACATTAGTCCGGGTTGTTTTGGGGCTTATTGAACCGTCATCCGGCACGATTGAGCATACCGATGGATTGAAAATCGGCTATGTTCCACAGAAGTTGCATCTTGATCCTACCCTGCCACTGACGGTTAAACGCTTTATGATGCTGAAACCCGGCGTGAAATCCGCCGATATATTGCCAGCGCTTGAGCGAGTTAACGCGGCTCATCTATTACAGCAACCGATGCAAAAATTATCCGGCGGAGAAAACCAACGGGTTTTATTAGCCAGAGCGCTATTAAATCAACCTCAATTACTGGTGCTTGATGAACCGACACAAGGCGTTGATGTTAATGGTCAGTTAGCACTCTATGATTTAATCAATCAAATCAGAACCGAATTACATTGTGCGGTACTGATGGTATCCCATGATTTGCATCTGGTGATGGCGAAAACAGACGAAGTTTTATGCCTTAATCAACATATTTGCTGTTCCGGTACACCGGAAGTTGTTTCAACTCACCCTGAATTTATCGCCATGTTTGGTCATCATGGTGCCGAGCAATTGGCAGTATATCGGCATCAACATAATCACCACCATGATCTGAAAGGGAAAATTATCTTGAAAAATAACAGAGAATGCCATTGATGATTGAATTATTACTCCCCGGTTGGTTAGCCGGCATATTGTTGGCAATTGCGGCCGGGCCATTAGGATCATTTGTTGTCTGGCGCAGAATGTCCTATTTTGGCGATACTCTGGCTCATGCGTCATTATTGGGCGTTGCTTTCGGATTATTGCTAAATATCAGCCCGTTTTACGCGGTTATCGCGGTCACTTTGATATTGGCAATCATGCTGGTCTGGCTGGAGAAACGCCCGCAACTGGCCATTGATACTTTATTGGGGATTATGGCTCACAGCGCATTATCATTAGGCTTGGTGGTTGTCAGTTTAATGTCCAATGTGCGGGTTGATTTAATGGCTTATCTGTTTGGTGACTTACTGTCAGTCACTTATGAAGATATCTGGCTGATTGCAATCGGTGTCGCTATTGTCACCACACTGCTGTTCTGGCAATGGAACGCCCTGCTTTCTATGACCGTTAGCCAGGAAATGGCTTTTGTAGATGGCATTAAAACACAGCGGTTGAGAGTACTGTTAATGCTGGTCACAGCCTTGACCATTGGCCTGGCAATGAAGTTTGTCGGCGCTCTGATTATCACTTCTCTGCTGATTATTCCCGCTGCTGCCGCTCGCCGTTTCGCCCGCACACCAGAGCAAATGGCCGCTCTGGCTATTGTGGTTGGTATGCTCGCAGTCACCGGCGGATTAGCTTTTTCCGCCTTTTACGACACGCCAGCCGGGCCTTCTGTTGTTCTGTGCGCTGCGGTGCTATTTATTATCAGCCTGCTCAGTAAGGCCAGAAGTTGATTCACTGAGTTGCTACACTCATTTACCCGGAAGCGCGCGCGGGATAGGGTTCCCTTGACGGAGTCCCATCCCGATTAGCTCAGATTGCCCACTGATTACGCCTAATCTTTGACCATGCCAAAATGGCGATAAGCATGATCGGTGGCGATCCGTCCACGAGAAGTCCGTTGAATAAAACCTTGCTGGATCAGGAACGGTTCCAACACATCCTCAATCGTTTCCCTCTCCTCACCAATAGCAGCGGCAAGGTTATCCACCCCCACAGGCCCGCCCATAAATTTATCAATGATGGCAATCAATAATTTACGATCCAGATAATCAAAACCGGCAGAATCGACACTCAGCATATCCAGCGCCTTGGTCGCAATTTCACTATCAATCCCACCATTGCCTTTCACCTGAGCAAAATCACGCACCCGACGCAATAACCGGTTGGTAATACGCGGCGTTCCACGGGAACGCATGGCAATCTGCCGCGCACCATCATCAGTAATATCCACCCCCATATAACGGGCACTGCGAGAAACGATACTTTGCAAATCATCTACGTTATAAAATTCAAGGCGCTGCACAATACCGAAACGATCACGCAGTGGAGAAGTCAGGGAGCCTGCACGCGTGGTAGCACCAATCAGGGTAAAAGGCGGCAAATCAATTTTGATCGAACGAGCTGCCGGCCCCTCGCCAATCATAATATCCAGTTGATAGTCTTCCATTGCCGGATAGAGGATCTCCTCCACCACCGGCGATAAACGGTGAATTTCGTCGATAAATAAGACATCGTGCGGTTCAAGGTTTGTCAGCATTGCTGCTAAATCCCCCGCCTTTTCCAGAACCGGGCCAGACGTTGTGCGAAGATTGACTCCCATTTCATTAGCGACAATATTCGCCAACGTAGTTTTCCCCAACCCGGGCGGGCCAAAAATCAGCAGATGGTCAAGGGCATCACCACGCTGTCGGGCAGCCTGAATAAAAATCTCCATCTGCTCACAGACTTGCGGCTGCCCGACATATTCAGATAGCAGTTTGGGCCTGATTGCACGGTCAATAACTTCATCGTCTTGCAAAACTTCCGCAGAAACCAGCCGGTCAGCCTCAATCATGGTATACCCCTGTGATTAAAGAGCGGCGCGAAGTGCTTCGCGGATAAGTGTTTCACAGTCAGCTCCCGGTTTAGCGACTTTACTGATCATTCGACTGGCCTCCTGCGGCTTATAGCCCAGAGAGACTAACGCAGCAGCGGCTTCCGCTTCGATATCCGCATCAGAAGTTGTCTGTTTGGTGGTTGCCGGCAGATTAATATCACTGCTCTGATTGAACAGATCGCCATTAAGCCCTTTAAAGCGATCTTTCATTTCAACCACCAGCCGTTCAGCGGTTTTTTTACCCACACCGGGCAATTTAACCAGAGAAGCAATCGCCTCTTTCTCAATCGCAGAAACAAATTGTTGCGCAGACATACCCGAAAGAATAGCCAGCGCCAGTTTAGGGCCGACGCCATTCACTTTAATCAGTTCACGAAACAGCGCCCGCTCCTGCTTATCATTAAAACCATAAAGTAATTGCGCATCTTCACGCACCACGAAGTGAGTAAACAGAACAGTTTCCTGCCCGGTATCAGGCAATTCATAAAAACAGGTCATTGGCATATGAACTTCATAACCCACGCCATTCGTTTCCAGCAAAACCAAGGGTGGTTGTTTTTCCAGCACAATTCCTCTGAGACGCCCTATCACTTGTTTACCCCCTACCAATAAAACTGATTATTCTGCTAATGCTTATAACATAAAAAAAGCTGGATGCATATCCAGCCGTTATTTTAAACGTCCACGCGCCAGTATTAATCTGGGATCACCGACACGCAAAAGATTCTGATTAAAGTGACAATGGGTTATCGCAATTGCCAACGCATCAGCCGCATCAGATTGCGGATTGGCAGACAATTTCAGCATAGAACGCACCATATGCTGAACCTGACTTTTTTCAGCCGCCCCGGTGCCGACAACAGTCTGTTTAACCTGCCGGGCGGCATATTCAAAAACCGGTACAGATTGATTTACCGCAGCCAGAATAGCCACGCCACGCGCTTGCCCTAATTTCAGCGCTGAATCTGGGTTTTTCGCCATAAATACCTGCTCAATAGCAAAGGCATCCGGTTGGAATTGCGTAATAATTTCAAGGATACCAGCATAAATGCGCTGTAACCGGTTAGGCAAATCATCAACTTTTGTCCGGATACAACCGCTGCCAAGGTAGATCAAATGGCGCCCCTGCTGGCGGATCACACCATAACCGGTGACACGGGAACCGGGGTCGATACCTAAGATAATCGCCATATCTGTTTATTCGCCTTTACGATCATCTTCAAATAAGGGAGGGATAAAAACGTTAGAGAAAGTGCCCTGAGCCCCCAGTGCACTTTCTCTACGCTGTACAACCCGATTGAAATTACAGTAGAGCAGCAACTTCATCAGAGATTTCACCGTTATGGTAAACCTCTTGTACGTCGTCTGAATCTTCCAACATGTCGATCAGGCGCAGTAACTTAGGTGCCGTTTCCGCATCCAATTCAGCTTTAGTGGAAGGGATCATCGAAACTTCTGCTGATTCGGCCACAAAACCGGCGGCATCCAACGCGTCTTTCACCTCACCAAACGTTTCTGGTGTGGTGTAAACATCAATAGCGCCATCATCATAGGTTTCCACATCATCGGCCCCTGCTTCCAGCGCCGCTTCCATCACCGCGTCTTCATCCAATCCCGGCGCATAAGAGATCACGCCTTTTTTGGTGAACAGATAAGCAACAGAACCATCCGTTCCCAGATTACCGCCGGTTTTAGTAAAAGCATGGCGAACATCAGAAACCGTACGGTTACGGTTATCACTCAGACACTCAACCATCACTGCGGTCCCACCCGGACCATAACCTTCATAAATGATGGTTTCCATGTTGTCAGCGTCATCGTTGCCGACACCACGGGCGATAGCCCGGTTCAAGGTATCACGGGTCATGTTGTTGGACAGCGCTTTATCAACCGCCGCCCGCAGACGTGGGTTAGCTGCCGGATCACCACCACCCAGACGGGCTGCCGTTACCAGTTCCCGAATAATTTTGGTGAAAACTTTACCGCGTTTCGCATCCTGTGCAGCTTTGCGGTGCTTGGTATTGGCCCATTTACTATGACCTGCCATAAGATTCTCCGATAAAACATCTAATAAGCTTAATTAATCACAAACTCTTCAATTGCCTGCCGATTGCTCCATGACTTGGTGAGCTTTGCCGCTTTATCCGCCTCCAGCCACCGGTAAGCCTGGTGTTCAGTCAACAAGAATTCTCGCTCTTCAGGCAATGCCAGACAGAACCAGTTCTCTTTATTACGGGTGACTCCCGGTGCATATCGATGGCGCAAGTGGGTAAAAATTTCATAATAAAGCGCGCGCCGGCAATCTATCAATTCAAGATTTTCACCGATGATATCAATACCGACTTCTTCTTGCACTTCACGCAATGCTGTCTCACGCGGCGTTTCATCCCCGTCAAGGCTACCTGTCACAGATTGCCAGAAATCAGGATCGTCCCGCCGCTGTAGCATCAGCACCCGTCCGCTGGAAAACGCATAAATAACAACCAGAACAGATTCAGGGCGCTTATAAGCCATTATTCACTCTCTTTCCGGGCCACAACCGAGATTGCCAGATCGTCAAGCGCGGCCAGATTTGTATAACTTGGTGCCTCAGTCATCAGACAAGCGGCAGCGGTGGTTTTAGGGAACGCGATAACATCACGGATATTGTCAGTCCCGGTCAGCAACATCACCAGACGGTCAAGACCGAATGCCAGGCCTGCATGGGGTGGAGTCCCAAACTTTAGCGCATCCAGCAAGAAACCAAATTTTTCCTGCTGTTCCTGCTCATTAATCCCCAGAATACGGAACACCGCTTGTTGCATGTCGTTACGGTGAATACGCACTGAACCACCACCCACTTCATAACCATTAATCACCATATCGTAAGCATTGGCAATGGCTGAAAGCGGGTTTTGCACCAACGCTTCCGCTGACATATCACGCGGTGAAGTAAACGGATGGTGCATTGCACTCAGGCCGCCTTGGTCATCATCTTCGAACATTGGGAAATCGATAACCCACAGCGGTTGCCAGCTATCCAGTTGCGTCAAATTCAAATCGCGGCCCAATTTTAGGCGCAGTGCTCCCAAGGCATCAGTGACCACCTTTGTACTGCCGGCACCGAAGAACAGAATATCACCATCCTGCGCATCGGTACGGGAAAGCAGACCTTCAATCACTTCGGCATTCAGGAACTTCGCCACCGGGCTTTGTACCCCTTCCAGACCTGCACCACGATCATTGACTTTCATCCACGCCAACCCTTTAGCGCCGTAAATGCCAACAAATTTGCCATATTCATCAATTTGTTTACGGCTCAGTTCAGCCCCAGCCGGAACGCGGATAACAGCTACGCGGCCTTTACTGTCATTCGCCGGTTCAGCAAAAACGCTGAACTCCACATTTTTGACCAGGTCAGCAACATCGACCAATTCCAGTGGGTTACGCAAATCGGGTTTATCAGAACCGAAACGGCGCATGGCCTCAGCAAAAGTCATGACCGGGAAATGCCCGAGATCAACACCTTTAATTTCAAGCCACAATTCGCGGATCATTTGTTCCATCATCCCCCTTACCTGCTCAGCAGTCATAAAGGAAGTTTCCACGTCGATCTGAGTAAATTCCGGCTGGCGGTCTGCACGCAAATCTTCATCACGGAAGCATTTGACAATCTGATAATAACGATCAAAGCCAGACATCATCAGCAATTGCTTAAATAACTGCGGGGACTGAGGCAACGCATAAAATTTGCCTTTATGAACACGGCTCGGTACTAAATAATCACGAGCGCCTTCTGGTGTCGCTTTAGTCAGCATCGGCGTTTCAATATCCAGGAAATCCTGACTATCCATAAAACGGCGGACAAAGCTGGTAATCTTGGCGCGTGTTTTCAGGCGATTTGCCATTTCAGGACGGCGCAGATCAAGATAGCGATATTTCAGCCGCTGCTCTTCACTGTTCGTCTGGTTGCTATCCAAAGGCAGAGGTTCGGAACGATTGATAATATTCAGGCTTTCCGCAAAAACCTCGATTTCACCGGTAGCCATATCTTTATTGATTTGACTGTCAGGACGCGCGCGTACAGAACCGGTGATTTGAATACAGAATTCATTACGCAGCTCAGAAGCCAGAGAAAACGCGGCTTGCTGATCCGGGTCGAAAAACACCTGAACGATACCTTCACGATCACGCATATCAATAAAAATCAGGCCACCCAGATCACGGCGGCGGTTTACCCAACCACAAAGAGTCACTTTCTGGCCTTCATGGGTCAGATTCAACTGCCCACAATAATCAGTACGCATACAATATCCTTTTACTCGGCTGTTGTGCTTTTGCTGCGGAAATTTTGGCTTCATTTCTGAACTTTTTTGAACATGAAAAGGTTCAGAAAAGTTCAGAACTGTCAAAAAAGGCCATCATTATAATAGAAATTCTGTTCAGAGATAAGAGCAGGCAATCCTCTTGATTATACTATTGCCTTTAATCAGACAATTTATTTTCAATTGCTGTTTATTTATAGCGACAGTTTTATTTTTGAGGTTTATCATTACTTAATTGGCCAATTTCGGTTAGGCAATGGAGTTAAAAATGGTTAGCTCGCTTTATGTTGTGTTGGGCGCACTATTATTGATTAAGCTGTCTTTTGATGTGGTTAAATTAAGAACACAATATCGTGTTTCATATGGAGATGGCGGTTTCTACGAATTACAAACTGCTATTCGGGTTCATGGCAATGCCGTGGAATATATTCCTATCGCCATGTTATTACTGGTGATGATGGAAATGAATGGCTCAAATGTCTGGATGATACATGTCTGTGGTTTGATCCTGCTCACCGGCAGGTTGTTACATTATTATGGTCTGCACCACCGAGAGTTCCGCTGGCGGCGTTCCGGCATGGTAGCAACCTATCTCTCCATGGTATTGATGGTGATTGCCAATATTTACTACCTACCTTGGGAACAGATATTTTCTCTTTATGTCTGATATTGCCGCCACTGAAATAAACAGGCAGCAAGTTCTGCTGCCTATTATTCTAACCGTAGCGGGTTCCATATGAGGAAGACTTCCCGGCGTTGATATGCAACGCGGGCACATGTTGTGTCTTTTACCGTTCATTGGCAAGGGTATAAACCACATCTCCGGCTCATTTACCAATAGCAATTACCAGCAAGATAATCTTATTGTCATTCACTTCATAAACCAAACGGTAGCCAGAAGACCGCAATTTAATTTTATATCGGTTAGCGCGTCCACTTAATCTTGCTGACGGCACATGAGGGTTTTCTAAGCGTTCAACCAGTTTTTTCTTTAGCTGCTCCTTGACGGGATGACCTAGCTTCTTCCACTCTTTTAAGGCCCGCTTTTCAAATTGCAGACTATAGATCATCTAGATTCACACTGACAAATTCAGCATCTTTTAAACGGTCATCCACAATTTTGTTTAGTACGGCATCCTCAGCCAGTTCCTGATAGTAAGAAAATAATTCAGGCGGCACACAATAAAACGCAGGTTCATTCCGATTCAGGATTGCAACAGCTTCACCTTCCCCCTGCAAATATGTCCCCATTGGGTTACGTTTCAAATCGGTAATACTTGCCGCTACATTTGTTAAGATCTGATATGCCATACACCACCTCACTCTTTATATCTATAAGAAGCAAACAATAGGTCATTTAAAGGTGCTTTTCAATGCATCTTCACTTTTTTATTTTATATAGAACCAGAAAATCCTCTACACTACTCACCAATGAAATCAAAGGATAATAACACCATGACATGATTTTTTGTGCGACACTCGTATTCCTCAAATATTTCCATTACTCACCATTTTTAAATCAGAGAAAATTGGTTCAAGGTCAAGCTTTACATCTGTTAGAATGCCGCCTTCTATTTTTTCTAATAATCAATGCTGTTATGTCAAATCAAGATCCTCACAATCAAAGGGATAGCCTGTTTGCCGCCCCCATTGCCAATCTGGGTGACTGGCGTTTCGATGAACGGGTTGCAGAAGTTTTCCCTGATATGATCCAACGCTCTGTGCCAGGTTATGCAAATATCGTTTCCATGATTGGTATGCTGGCCAGTCGTTTCGTGACATCAAACAGTCAGATTTATGACCTGGGTTGTTCCCTTGGCGCATCAACCCTGGCAATGCGCCGTAATATTACAGCGGAAAATTGTAAGATCATCGCAGTTGATAATTCTCTGGCTATGGTAGAACGCTGCCGTCGCCATATTGATGCTTTCCGGGCGCACACACCCGTTGACGTTATTGAAGCCGATATTCTCGATATTGATATTCAGAATGCCTCAATGGTTGTACTGAATTTCACCTTACAATTTCTCGACCCGCAAGATCGGCAAGGTTTGCTTAACCGGATTTATCAGGGATTACGTCCGGGCGGTGTGTTAGTTTTATCAGAGAAATTCAGCTTTGCAGATCAACAAATTGGTGAATTACTGTTCAATATGCACCACGATTTTAAGCGTGCTAACGGCTACAGCGAGCTAGAGATCAGCCAGAAACGCAGTATGCTTGAAAATGTGATGCTGACTGATTCTGTCGAAACACATAAATCCCGCCTTCATCAGTCTGGTTTTAAACATGTTGAAGTCTGGTTTCAGTGTTTCAATTTTGGCTCATTACTGGCGATAAAAGGAGTCGATAAATGATCGATTTCGGTAATTTTTATCAGCTTATCGCCAAGAACAACCTCCAACACTGGCTGCATGGTCTTCCGGCACAACTGGATGAATGGCAAAAAGCAGCCCTGCATGGCAGTTTTAAATCGTGGGTCAAAACCCTGGAAAACCTACCCGAAATTTCACCGACCAAATTAGATCTGAAAAATGGGGTGATCGCAGAACAGGATCCACCGCTATCCGCCGGTGAAAAAGTCTGTATTACCAATATATTGAAAATATTTATGCCGTGGCGCAAAGGGCCATTCTCACTTTATAGTGTGAATATCGACACTGAATGGCGTTCAGATTGGAAATGGGATCGGGTACTGCCCCATATTTCGCCCTTAGCGGGC
Organism: Photorhabdus tasmaniensis; assembly: GCF_011189505.1. Classification (GTDB taxonomy): domain Bacteria; phylum Pseudomonadota; class Gammaproteobacteria; order Enterobacterales; family Enterobacteriaceae; genus Photorhabdus; species Photorhabdus tasmaniensis. The sequence continues at coordinate 56,095 of NZ_PUJU01000009.1, read as the reverse complement.
CGGACAATTCTTGATGTTGGCTGTGGCAGCGGCTATCACCTGTGGCGAATGGTTGGTGAAGGGGCTGAACTTGCGGTTGGTATCGATCCGACTCAACTTTTTCTCTGCCAGTTTGAAGCGGTCAGAAAGTTGCTTGGCAGCGATCAACGCGCCCACCTTTTACCTCTGGGAATCGAACAATTACCGGCACTGGCTGCTTTTGATACCGTTTTTTCAATGGGCGTCCTCTATCACCGCCGTTCCCCACTCGACCATCTTTGGCAGTTAAAAAACCAGCTGGTGTCCGATGGCGAATTGGTGCTGGAAAGTTTGGTTGTTGAAGGTGATGAACACACCTGTTTAATTCCTGGTGAACGCTATGCCCAGATGCGTAATGTTTATTTCATCCCATCAGCGAAAATGCTGAAAGTCTGGTTGGAAAAATGCGGTTTTGTTGATGTCAGGATTGTTGATCAGGCAATAACCACCACGGCAGAACAGCACCGTACAGACTGGATGAAAACGGAATCGTTATCTGATTTTCTCGATCCTGAGGATAGCGGTAAAACCATTGAGGGTTATCCAGCTCCGCTGCGTGCGGTACTGATTGCCCGTAAACCCTGAGTTTGAGAGCTGGCCCAACAGGGCCAGTTCAACATTTGCTTAACAGCAAGATTTATTCAAATAAAGTCAGACTCAGCATCCCTTTCATGACCTCTACCACACTACCATCAACGCAGTAATGTGAGAATTCATCTACTTCACGGTCAGAACTCATTGTCACCCCCGCTTTGCGGTAGGTCATGGTGGAAGGCATCACCCGGCTGGCAGAGCTGTGAACTTCCGTTAGCCCTATATCCATAAATTTATGGATATTACTCAGACGAACACCCGCGCCCGCCATAATAATTGGCCCCTGACTGGCCTGATGAAGTTCTTTCAATAAAGGTAATCCCAATTCAGCATTCTGTTGCTGGCCGGAAGTCAATATTCGTTTAACACCAAGCTGAGTTAGCTGATCCAGTGCTACATTGGGATTAAAACACATATCAAACGCACGGTGAAAAGTGACAGCCATATCGCCGGACAACGCCATCAATTGTTGCATCCGCAGCAAATCAATATGCCCTTCTTGATCCAACACACCAAAAACGACGCCCATAAATCCCATATCACGGATCTGGGCGACATCATTTTTCATCACCTCAAAATCTGAATGGCTGTAGCAAAAATCACCGCCTCTTGGACGTACAATTGGATGTACAGGAATAGTTAATTGCTCAATAGCCTGCTTCAATGTACCAAAACTCGGTGTTAATCCCCCTTCCATCGGACTGGCACACAACTCTATCCGGTCAGCCCCAGCCTGTTGTGCGATTAATGCGCAACCTACGCTAAAACAACAAATTTCTAACTTTGTCATCAGAAGTTCCTTGGACACCCAGTCAATATAACAAGCAATTAATGAACCAAAACGATTCAGTAACTCAATTCACTAACTATGACATTTAATTATTCCCAATGATTTGTAGGAAATCACAAGGTCAGAATTTTTATCTGGATCACAGGGATGAAAAAGTTAATTTTGCTGACTAGTGCTCACTTTTAACGATGTCACGCAATGTAAACGGGTGAAATTTGACGGTGATCTCACCATCAGTGATGGCTAAGGTAGGATTAGGCAGCCGCTCCCGCTCCCCTTTGGGCTGACTCTCTTTAACAGAAAAACCGGCTGGCAAAGGCTGCGGTAATAATGCCCATGCTTTTGCCGACAACATTTCCGGCACCACGGGCAGCACCAGCTCCACATGCTCCCATCCCTGATGTGCATAGGCTTTCTTGCCGGGGTATGGCAATTCAACACAATCAATTTGCCAGTTAAGCACCATCATTGGCTGTGCCAAATCAAACAAACAGATTGGACGCCCATTAATAATACTTTCCGACATCAGACTGCCACACTGCAAAAAACCTTTACGCCAGCGTTCCGCTACGGCCATATCATTACAACGTAAAGAGATATGATCGGCCTGATATTTATCAAAATCCAGGTTAAGCCGCTGCCCGAATTGGGCTAGTTTATGTGTAAACATTGCCAGATCAGCAACTAAATCCTGTAATTCAGCGATATTCTGTAATTCAACAATGTTCTGTAATTCAACAACAGAAGAAAAAGGTGTCATATCATCCCGGATTAACATGTAATAAATGGGTATCTCCTCCAGACCTGAACGCCGAGGAGCCTCCGCTGTTTCAAGCCTCAGATAATACTCCCGGTTTGTAACAATTGAAATCAGGGGCTGTGCTTTGAGGATATATATGTGTATGAATCATTCAGGTCAGGGGCCATCTTTATCTCAACTACACATTAGCAACAGGACTATACTTCTGAATAAAATCACAGATAGTTTTTTCAATACTGGTATTTATTGAAGGCAATCTATCTTCCAAGTCAGGGTATTGATGTGTCGGATTTACAAGATATCTTACCTTATCTTTACACACTGTAAGTTCAGCATATGGGATGGTGGATTCACATAGTAAGAACAACATCGTTAATAAAACGGCTTATCCCCTATCATGTTTAATGTATTTATCAACGATGTTATCCTTCGCTTCTTTTACATTTACCTGTCCTGCCACAACCATTTAAAAGCGCGAAAACAGAGGTATTAAAGCTTTTATATAACAGTCTGATTTAAATCAATAAACGTGATTTTCAAAATGATAGTCAATTGCAAACCATAAAAATAATGCAATATAAAAAGGATAATGGGTTAATCAACCCTGAAACCTGGCATTAGCCAGGTTTTTATTTATTCAGTTTGCATTAAATAATCAAGGTATTACTTTTCCCGAACGCCTTCGACAGAAATCAGTAAATCCGCTTCCTGTGATTTAGGACCCAAATCTGCTTTGAAATTAAAGTCTTTCAATTTGATCTTACCGTAAGCTTCAAAACCTGCGCGGTAACCACCCCATGGATCTTTACCTTCCCCCATCAGTACTGCATTCAATACCACTGGTTTTGTCACACCGTTTAAAGTCAGATCACCTGTAATAGCATATTTATTCCCATCTTTTTTCACTTCGGTTGAAGTGAATTTTGCTTCAGGGTATTTCTCCGTATTAAAATAATCTTTACTGCGCAGGTGCTTATCACGTTCGGCGTGGTTAGTATCCAAACTGGCTATTTTAATCGTCACATCAACTTTATCCGCAGCCGGATTTTTCTCATCAAATGTGAAAGAACCATCAAAATCTTTAAATGAGCCATATAACCAGCTATAACCCAAATGTTGAATGCGGAATTCAATAAAGGCGTGCTGACCCGGTATATCAATTTTATAATTGGCGGCTAACGCAGAACTTGCATTCAATAACAATGCACCCGCAGTCAGGCCAAGTAACGTCTTCTTCAACATATTATTCTCCATAATCGTTTTGTATTATTCAGGACGGAAACCCAGCATACGTTTCAGGGTTGCATCACGGTCAATAAAATGATGTTTTAACGCAGCAACAGCATGTAATAGCGATAAAATCACCACAGTCCAGGCAAGGTAAAGATGAATCATTCCCGCAGTATCTGCCTGTTTGCCCTGACCGGTTAATGTGGCTGGCACAGTAAACCAGTCAAAGACAGAAATCGGCTGCCCATCAGCCGTCGAAATTAAATAACCACTAATCAGAATGCTAAACAGTAAAGTATACAACAAAATATGTACTAAAACAGAGCTGATTCTGGTCAGGCGACTATAACTGGCTAAAGGTTTTGGTGGCGGAGAAGCAAAACGCCAGATAACACGCACAACCATCGCTATCAGCAGCAGGATTCCGATGCTTTTATGAATTTCAGGTGCTCCGTGATACCACGTATCGTAATACCCTAATGTCACCATCCACAGCCCCAGTGCAAACATGCCATATACGGTCAATGCAACCAGCCAGTGTAAAAGGACGGATAAATGACCAAATTGGTTAGAAGTATTCTTCCAAAGCATAGTAGTTCCTTTTTAGGTCAATGCTGGTGAGCTATTCTTTTGGATTTATTAAATCATAAACGATATTAATTTATTTTTTATTAAAAATTTCAACAAATAATTTGCAAAAGATTCTCAATTTTAATCAATGAGATCAACTTAAAATAAAAAAACATTAAATAACAACGAAATAGAAATGAATTACATCAAAAATAATGCAAAAAAACACATAATATATATTTTTTTGTTATATTGTTTTTAGGATTTTAGCTAATGAAATAATCAATTATCTTCTTTTCTGTTTATAAGAAACATAATTACCTGAAAAACAAACAGCTATAATAAAGACAAAATATCATTTTCAATTTAATATTTCACAACAAGAAATTTATCTTATTGAAAAATAAAGAAAACTTAACTGCATTTCTTGTTATTTAAAACCGCCGTTTTCTAAACGCACTTTCAACCAATGAGTGAGCCACTTCCGTAATTGCCCTACGGGTTCATCCAGTTTCTCAACCTGCTTACCGTGGTTTTCCCATAAATCGCTAATAAGCGAAAATACCTGCCCTTGCAAGGCGTAATCAGAATGGAACCAAGCCTCAAATAAATGATGGCCCAGGACAAAGGGCTTTTCACTCTCACTTTGACCACAATTTTCAGGGCGGTAATAAATCTGGGGCTCAGGGTTTTGCTATCAAGCAGATGACCGATAACTGACAGATAGCCTGACTTGGGCTGAACTAGCCAAGGGCTTATCCTGTTCATCCACCAACTGAAATTCTACCCAGTTTTTCAAATACTTCTTACAATCGAAACACAGACGCGGATCGGATATACCCATTGGTTTTATTTCCTTCTTTTAACGTGAATACAACACACGGCCCAGATATAACGCAGTGAAAACCCCATAAGGCTTTCTCATTTAAAACTGACGAATGCTCACATTAAGTAAATAAAGTGATTACCTCATTGCCAATCGTGAAATTATGATTTATATACCTGGCAATGCAATTCATCATTGAATTGCATTCCTTCCAGACAAAAAACAAATAGATTAATCACAACATACTCATATTCCACGATTATAATGCAACTCATCATCATGTTATTACTGCATTCACGCTGACATTTCTTTTCAAAACATGACAATTTAAAACCCATTTTGCCATTATTTATTAACGATTCGACTAACTCTAATCATAGCTACACAGCTGAATAATCCATACCATGTTTCCTGCTCATCACAGCAAATATCACCGTTTTATCCCCGCCAATGCAAGGAACATATTCCCTATTTAATAGCCAAATCCGTATTATATGGTTCATCCCCGTAAACACGGGGAACACATCACACACAAGCAATGCTTTGACCTTTATCTTGCAAACTAGTTCTTATTTTTTCTGCTCTTTCGCTAAAATTATTAACGATTTTTTAAGAAAACACGTTCTTTGTCTTCTCATCCTATAGCTGAACAATAGCAACAGCAGGGCTTTATTTAATCATTATATTTGCTATACATTTTTCGTCTGTTTATCCGAATTTTATCCATATTCTCGTCTTTTTATCCGAACTCGTGTGGTATTATGCTTATTTTCTTTCCTAATCGTAATTTAAGGTAACCAGGTGAATATTCAGGCGATTCTTTCAGAAAAAGTCAGCCAGGCGCTGATTGCAGCAGGTGCTCCAGCCGACAGCGAAGCTCACGTCCGTCAATCCGCGAAAGCACAATTTGGTGACTATCAGGCCAATGGTGTGATGGCCGCCGCGAAAAAAGTGGGTATGCCGCCCCGACAACTGGCAGAAAAAGTTGTTAGCCTGCTGGATCTGCAAGGTATCGCCAGTAAAGTTGAAATCGCCGGCCCCGGTTTTATTAATATTTTTCTTGATAAAACCTGGATTGCAGCGAATATCGAAACTGCACTGAAAGATGAGAAATTGGGCGTTACCTCAGTCGAACCGCAAACTATCGTTGTCGATTATTCCGCACCCAATGTCGCTAAACAGATGCATGTTGGTCATCTGCGTTCCACCATTATTGGTGATGCTGCGGTGCGTACTCTTGAATTCCTCGGCCATAAGGTTATCCGCGCTAACCACGTTGGTGACTGGGGAACCCAGTTCGGTATGTTGATTGCCTATCTGGAGAAAATACAGAACGAAAATGCCGGCAATATGGCACTGGCCGATCTGGAAGCGTTCTATCGTGAAGCAAAAAAGAACTATGATGAAGATGAGGAGTTTGCGGCCCGCGCCCGTGGCTATGTGGTGAAGCTGCAAGGCGGTGATGAGTATTGCCGTACTATGTGGCGCAAGCTGGTGGATATTACTATGGCCCAGAACCAGCAAACCTATGACCGTTTGAATGTCACTTTGACTCAAGATGCTGTGATGGGGGAGAGTCTGTACAACGATCTGCTGCCCGGTATTGTTGCTGATCTGAAACAGAAAGGTCTGGCGGTAGAAAGTGATGGCGCAACCGTGGTTTACCTTGATGAGTTTAAAAACAAAGAAGGTGAACCGATGGGCGTGATTATCCAGAAAAAGGATGGCGGCTATCTTTACACGACAACGGATATCGCCTGTGCAAAATATCGTTATGAAACCCTGCACGCTGAACGGGTTCTTTATTACATCGATACCCGTCAACATCAGCATTTGATGCAAGCATGGGCCATCGTTCGTAAGGCGGCCTATATACCGGAAACCATGTCGCTGGAACACCATATGTTCGGCATGATGCTGGGTAAAGATGGCAAACCGTTCAAAACCCGTGCCGGCGGCACTGTCAGGTTGACCGATCTGCTGGATGAAGCCATTGAACGTGCCGATAAACTTATCCGTGAGAAAAACCCGGATATGCCAGAAGATGAACTGAAAAAAGTGGTTGAAACTGTGGGTATCGGCGCAGTGAAATATGCCGATCTCTCCAAGAGCCGTACGACAGATTACATCTTCGATTGGGATAATATGCTCGCCTTTGAAGGTAACACCGCACCTTATATGCAATATGCCTATACCCGCGTGGCCTCGATCTTCAAACGTGCTGATATTGATGAAAGCAGCCTGACTTTACCGGTTATCCTAAATGAGGATCGTGAACAAGCTCTGGCGACCCGTTTGTTACAATTTGAAGAGACTATCACTACCGTCGCCCGTGAAGGTACGCCACATGTTATGTGTGCTTATCTGTACGATTTAGCCGGTTTGTTCTCCAGTTTCTATGAACACTGTCAGATCCTGAATGCTGAAAGCGAAGAATTACGCCAGAGCCGCCTGAAACTGGCTCTGCTGACCGCCAAGACGCTGAAGCAAGGTCTGAATACCTTGGGCATTGAGACGGTAGAACGGATGTAACCGTACAATCGCTGTTTTCTCTGGAAAATTGGCGTGATATAGGCATACATTGTCTTATCACGCCGGTTAATATTTATACTACATAGTCATCATCCGCTTTTGTCTGGTACTCAATGCAATTCTGGTATGAATAATATTAGCAACCACTTTCGGTATATGCTGGATAAAGAAGTGATCAGCATCGACGAAATGAATATCAATACCACCACAAGTGTAGTTTTCCCACGCCAGCATATCCTCTTTTGACATCGTTTTATCCTCTCGCCCATGAATCAAAACGAGTTCAGAGACACTTTGCCCTTGTCGCAAATAATGCTTCATATGGTAATTAAGCGATAAATCATTACGAATAACAGGAAAGAATATCGCTTTGAAATCTTCATTATTGAGGGCCTCATCATGGGTTCCACCATATCTGACCAATAGCTCACCCAGTTGTGCATCAGACAAATCAAACGGATCTTGTTTAAAACTGGTAATATGCGGAGCCGCTTCTGCGGAAATAAATACATTTGCCGGAGATTGGTTCTCATTGTTTAACCGGTTAGCTAATTCATAAGCAAATAAACCACCGTTGCTGTGCCCAAATAAAGAAAACCGGCTACCGTTAATCAGATGTCTCATTTCTTCATGTACTGCCTGCAAAATATTTTCCATATCCCGATTTAACGCTTCATCAAAACGACTGCCGCTACCCGGCAATTGTAATGCATATACCGCGATATTTTTCTCCAGGCAAGTACTCAGGCTACGAAAAACTTCTGCCGAGCCACCTGCATAAGGAAAACAAAATAAGATATGATCAGTTTTACCTGATTGAATATGACTTAATTTTTCAAACCACATGAACTCTTCCCCACTCAGTTAAATGTTCATCTTGTTATTATTTACCTGACAAACTTAATCTAATAGCTGTTCCAAATCACATTCGGATCAGTGAGTTAGCATAACAAATATAGCCCATATGATAATTGTGATTTATAGCAGAATCCCTTATATTTTCATGAAAAAATACGACCTGGCACGCACAATTAACTTTTCATTCAAACATTATTAAGTTAAGTGACTATAAAATTCTGAGACATCACTTAATTATGAATATTTCAATAATGAAAATATACTCATAAATCAATTAGTTGTTTACAACAATTTTATGGAAATTGATATCCCAGCAGTCTTCGAAAGATCAACAACGCGGCTTGATCCGAGAATAACCGCCGGGACACCTAAAGTTATGATAAACCGCGGTGGGCAAAATCTTTCAACCGGAAGCCCATCAGCATCAATGCAGCGAAATAACTGCCAGCCCCAGCGATAACCACCATCATTAACCGCAACAGACGCATAGCCATATTTCCCTGTTCCCATGCTGGCATCAACCATAAAGTCACCGCTAACACGACAACCATTGCTACAATTGCCACAATCAGTTTAAATAAGAAAATGCCCCAACCTGCCAGCGGTTTAAAAATATTTTTCTTCCGTAATTGCCAATAAAGCATACTGGCGTTGAAACAGGCTGCCAGACCGATAGAAAGCGCCAACCCGGCATGTTTCAGTGGACCAACAAAAGCCAGATTCATTAGCTGAGTCAGAATTAAAGTCATAATTGCAATTTTCACTGGGGTTTTGATATCTCTACGGGAATAAAAACCCGGTGCCAACACTTTGACAATAATTATCCCCATCAGGCCGAAACAGTAAGCAATTAATGCCTTCTGAGTCATTGCCGCATCAAATGCAGTGAAATTACCATACTGGAAAAGAGAAACCGTCAGAGGTTCTGCCAGAATACCCAACGCGATAGCACAAGGCAGTGCTAATAGGAAACAGAGCCGAAGCCCCCAATCCATCAGTTTAGTGTATTCCTCATGATTGCCACTGGAAAAACTTTTCGCCAGCGAAGGCAAAAGAATGGTTCCAAGGGCAACGCCCAATACACCAGAAGGTAATTCCATCAAACGGTCAGCATAATACATCCAGGACACGGAACCTGATATCAGAAATGAGGCGAAAATTGTATTAATAATTAATGAAATCTGGCTGACTGAAACCCCAAGGATCGCCGGTCCCATCTGTCGGATAACCCGCCATACACCACTGTCACGGAAAGAAATGCGGGGTAATACCAGCATGCCAATTTTTTTCAGGTGGGGAAGTTGATAGACAAGTTGCAAAATACCACCGGCAACAACCGCCCAACCCAACGCCATCACCGGTGGATTGCAATAAGGGGCGACAAACAGCGCAAATACAATCATGCTGATATTAAGCAATGTCGGGGCGAAAGCCGGTACAGAAAACCGATTCCAGGTATTTAATATCGCCCCTGCCAACGAGGCCAGCGATATCAGAAAAATATAAGGAAAAGTTATTCTTAACAGATTTGTCGTCAGAGCAAATTTATCCGCAGTATCAGTAAAACCCGGCGCAGTAATATAAATCACCCACGGTGCAGCTAAAATACCCAGCACCGTAACAACCGCCAGAATTAACGTCAGCATACCGGAAACATAGGCAATAAACGTCCGGGTCGCTTCATCTCCCTGCTGATTTTTATATTCAGCCAGAATCGGTACAAATGCCTGAGAAAATGCGCCCTCTGCAAAAATACGGCGCAACAGATTAGGTAATTTAAATGCAACAAAAAAGGCATCCGTTGTTGCCCCTGCCCCAAATATACGGGCAATAATGGCATCACGGATAAAGCCCAAAACCCGGGAAAACATGGTCATAGAACTGACCGCAGCCAGCGATTTCAATAAATTCATTGTATTTATCTCAACAAAAAAACGCACCAACCGAAGTCAGTGCGTCAAATAAGTCAGCTCACTAAAGCTTAATCAGGATAGAATTCTTGGGAAAAGATCTGATTTATATTCCAGATACATTCATCCGGGAACATATCCAGCCCTGTTTCGTCGGCAGCGGAAGAAACGGCATCAGCCCAAACTTTAGCCAACCAGTTTTCATCAGCCATTGTACTTTTCAGGCTAGATGTCTCTTTTATATGCAATTCCAATGCTTTTCTCTGTTCCTTGATAGTTCGCTGCCAACTTGGACCACGACGCCCAGGCTGGAATTGCCATTTTAGAAGGTGGGCCAGCAAAACCGCCATACGATTTGCCAGTTCACGTTTTTCACTCTTGCCCACGTCCTCAATCTCCTCAGCAATATTGGCTATATCGATCTCAGAGAATTTACCTGCACGTAATAATGCTGCTTGCTCATTCGCCCAAGCGACCACATCAGTTTCGTAACGGGTATAACCCATGATTGCCTCCTAAGTTGCCTGTACGGCAGTGAACGAAAGTAATCCGTATGTGCCGTTAACTGATCATTTCTAAGCTGCCTGTACGGCAGTGAACCGTTTTTAAGCAACCAAAAATGATAATAAAAGTTTCTAAGCTGCCTGTACGGCAGTGAACTGTTAATATTTTAGCTGCATCTTCACTGAAGATTTCTAAGCTGCCTGTACGGCAGTGAACGTTTCCGTAGATTGACCCAGTTGCGTTGATACTTTCTAAGCTGCCTGTACGGCAGTGAACAAAAGATGCTGAAACCAAGCTGCCAATATTCATTTCTAAGCTGCCTGTACGGCAGTGAACCCAGTAATGCTGTTTCTCTGCGTGAGTTTCTGTTTCTAAGCTGCCTGTACGGCAGTGAACATTCAAAGCATTCTTTGCGGCAAGCAACTCTTTTTCTAAGCTGCCTGTACGGCAGTGAACTGTTAGATACTAACCTTAACCTGCTGACTTTTAAAGAGTAGAGTGATAAAAATTAACAAAACCCTTTTTTACAAGAGAAATAATATTTCTTTAAAAAACAATATATTAAAATTAGCTGAAAAAAAAGGGTCAAAAATAAGGTATAAGGAAACACTATCTTTCAAGTTACATTTCCCTCCTTCTCTCTACATCTATTTGTTCATTAATGAGCAAAAGCCCCAAGATGAACTGCCCCAAAAAGTTAGACAGTTCCTGGTTTATCTGGCAGTACAATCTCTGATAATCAACTTTTTCCATTCCATTTTTCATCTGTCAGTGCAGTTAATACATGATCCTGCCAAATCCCATTTATCATCAGATATTGCTTTGCATATCCTTCACGCTCAAAGCCCAATCGTTCCAACAAGTTACCACTACGATGATTATCAGGCATATAATTAGCCATAATCCGATGCATCCCCTGCTGACGCTGCATATAGCGAATAGCGGGTTGCAACGCCTCATACATCAGCCCTTTTCCCTGCCATTTTTCACCAAGAGAATATCCCAAATAACAAGCATGAAAAGCACCCCGCAAAATATTACTGAAATTCGCCACACCAATTACTTCATTTTCATTCGAATCAAGCAGCAAGAAATGAAAAGCTGCACTCTGTCTTTGCATTTCCGTGATTAAATTCAATCGGTTTGTCCAACCAGAAGGCTGACAATGGCTGTTATCCCGGGTCGGCTCCCAAGGTTTAAGAAATTCGTGATTTTCTGAATAATACTCAGCTAAACGATATGCATCCCGCTCGTACACCAAACGCACCACCATTCGTTCTGTTATCAGACGAACCTTCGGTAAAGTGGAACGATAACCAAACATGATTTCTCCCTAGCTATGCCTAATTTATCCATTAAAAATTTAAGTTATTATCTGTAAAATACATCTGCCAACCACCCGCTTACGATAAAAAAATATTATCCATAAATCACTACCCTAAAGATTAAATTAAGTACAGAATATAGAAGAATTATATTATTCTCCTCTTCTTAATATTCCAATGGTGAGCAATGTCACTGGTTTCGCAAGCACGTAGCCTGGGCAAGTACTTCCTGTTATTCGATAACTTACTGGTTGTTCTGGGCTTCTTCGTCGTTTTTCCTTTAATATCAATACATTTTGTTGAACAACTAGGCTGGGCTGCGCTGGTTGTCGGTTTTGCTCTTGGTTTGCGTCAGTTTGTCCAACAAGGTTTGGGCATTTTCGGTGGCGCAATTGCCGACCGCTTTGGCGCAAAACCGATGATCGTCACCGGGATGCTGTTGCGCGCCCTTGGCTTTGCTTTAATCGGATTAGCCACTGAGCCGTGGATCTTATGGCTTGCCTGCATATTATCTGCATTAGGCGGCACTTTATTTGATCCACCACGGACCGCACTGGTTATCAAACTCACCCGCCCTCACGAGCGTGGCCGTTTTTATTCCTTGCTGCTAATGCAAGATAGCGCCGGGGCCGTTGTCGGTGCGCTGATTGGTAGCTGGCTGCTGCAATATGATTTCCATCTTGTCTGTTGGACAGGTGCTGTTATTTTCGTTTTGGCCGCCATCTGGAATGCCTGGCAACTCCCCGCATACCGGATTTCTACTACCCGTACGCCAATCTGGGAAGGTATGGGACGCGTCATTAAAGACCGCCGCTTCTTCACTTATGTGTTGACACTGACCGGCTACTTTATGCTGTCTGTACAGGTAATGCTGATGTTCCCAATTATCGTCAATGAAATCGCCGGGACGCCTGCGGCGGTGAAGTGGATGTACGCCATTGAAGCGGCACTTTCGTTGACTTTACTTTATCCCATTGCCCGCTGGAGCGAAAAACGTTTCCGGCTGGAACAACGCCTGATGGCAGGGCTTTTCCTGATGAGCCTGAGCATGTTCCCAATAGGTTTGATTGGTGAAATCAATACGCTGTTTGGTATTATTTGCTTGTTCTATCTTGGTACCATCACCGCAGAACCTGCCCGTGAGACATTAAGCGCTTCACTAGCCGATCCCCGCGCCCGTGGCAGTTATATGGGCTTTAGCCGCCTCGGCCTGGCTCTGGGTGGCGCTTTGGGTTATACCGGCGGCGGTTGGTTATATGATACCGGCCATACGCTAAACATGCCGCAACTGCCCTGGATCCTGTTAGGCATTATTGGTTTTATCACGTTGTATGCACTGCACCGCCAGTTTAACCAGCGTAAAATTGAATCCGCCATGCTTAGTGGCAATTAATGATGTAAAATCTGTCCTTCAAAATAAAGGAGTCAATATGAAAAAATTTTTCTTGGGGGCAGTATTGCTGCTGGCCGGGTTGGTCAGCGGTTGCGATCAATTCAAAGATTTCAGTATCAGCGAAGAGCTGATTAACGGCTATCTGGCGAAACATGTCCATTACCAGAAACAGATTGAATTACATGGTATCGCCAACGCGGATATAGAACTGACAGAATTGTCCAGCCAAATTGGCCGGACAGAACCCGATAAAATAGCATTAACCGGCCAGGCGAAGGTCAATATTGCCTCCCTGCTTGGCCCAGCTAAAGCGGATATGAAGCTGACACTAAAAGCGCAACCGGTGTTTGATCCAGAAAAAGGCGCTATTTTTCTGAAAGAATTAGAAATCGTTGATTACCAAATCACACCGGAAAAAATGGAAAAGTCGATTAACGCACTGCTTCCTTATCTGAATAAATCACTCAGCGCTTTTTTTGATATTCACCCCGTGTATGTATTGAAACCGGATCACAGTAAAGCTGAAGCCGCCGCCAAAAAATTGGCAAAAGGGTTAGAAGTCAAACCTGGCAAATTTGTTATCATGCTGACCGATAAATAATTTTTATCGAGATATCGCAGAAAAGGCAAATAATCGTCAATTATTTGCCTTTTCATCCATTTCAAACTAAGAATCCAACTCTTCCCGTAACGCCTGCAACGCTTCACGAGTAATCATTGCCAATGTCCGGTAAAAACCGGTTGTTGCGTGGGCTTCCACCTTTCCCAGCAATTGCCCACACCACGGCAGAAGATACTCATCAAACAACACAATTTGCCCCTGAACCTCATCTTCTGCCGCCTGATCTTCCAGCCATGAAGCCGCTAATAACAGAGAACCAAACTGATCAACCGGCCCATCTGACAATGGCATACCGCGTTCGGTCAGAAACTGACGAATATCGTTTTCACTCTCCCCGGTATAGTCAAAACGACGACTTGGCACACGGGTATCATCACCACCAAACAACGCGATATAATCCGTTGTCATTGCCGGCAGTTCACAACTCTGTTGCAGACGATCCAGCAATATATCCTGCTCTAATGGCCAGGATTGTTTCAGTTTACCTTCCGCAATCATTGTCAGAAGGGGTTGCAGAACCGGATCTTGTGGCTGGCGGTTAAACAACGTCCCTAAAATGCGGCAGACTATTGAAAATTCATTCATCTCATTTTCCAAATACATCGCTATTTTGCCGCTATTGTCCCCAATAACCGGCCTGACTGTAAAGAGACGCTGTTAATATCCCAATTTAATATCCACAACACCCGTTGGTAATTCACCCTTTTCAATCCGCTGAATATTTTCACTGATTTTATCCATAGCGATATTGGGAATAGTAATGGCAGCAATATGAGGAGTAACAGTGATACGGGGATGTGTCCAGAATGGGTGCATTTTCGGTAATGGTTCCTCAGTAAATACGTCCAATGAAGCCGCCGCGATATAGCCTTTATTAATCGCTACCAATAGATCATGTTCTATCAAATGGGAGCCTCGTGCGAGATTAATCAGATAGGACTTCGGTTTTAACTGACTAAACAGCGATAAATTCAGAATGCCACGGGTATGCGGTGTATCAGGTAATAGATTAATCAGAATTTTGCTGCCAGAAAGAAAATCGCCCAACTGATCTTGACCGTAAAAACTGTCTACCTTATTAATCTGCTTTGGCGTACGGCTCCAGCAGCGTACGGTAAAACCAAACTCAACCAGCGTCTCAGCAACACTGCGCCCTAAAACCCCTGCGCCCAACACACCAATCACAAAATCCCGGCGATCATGTGACTCGAGTTGTTTCCACATTTTCTGCCCTTGTTGCAGCTTATATTCATCCATGCGGCGTAAGTAATGTAAAACCGTTGCTACCGCATACTCCCGCATTTGTAATCCCATACCTGCGTCTTGGAGCCGCATTAATGGTACACCGGCAGGCAACATCCCTGGTCTTTGTTGTTCCTGCTTCAAAATGGCCTCTACTCCTGCTCCCAGGGTAAAAATCCCCTTCAATCCGGAGCGATTTGCCAACATCTCATAGGGAGGCAGCCAAACCATTGCATAATCTGCATGATCATTATCGCCTCGTTGCCATTGACGGATATTAATATTCGGCAGTCGCTGTTGCATACCTTGAATCCACTGAGCAGCATCAAAAAAAGGGTGGTAAAAGATAATATCCATGACTTATTTATCCTCTTTTATTTTTTTGTACAGGGTTATCTGATTGATATCAGGTTGCAAGCCCCTTTGTTAATCATCTTTTTGAAAATGTTGAGAATGTTAAGTAGTTAACAAATTCATTTTTTTCTTATTAAAAAACTTGCATCTGTTTACTTCAACAACGTCAGATGGGCATCAATTCACCTAACTGATGATTATTTAGCTAACCAATCAAAAAACCAAAGAAAAGTATTAGAAGAGTGTTGACGCTTGTAATGCTTTTCCCTATAGTAGCGCCCCGTTGCAGCGATGATGTCAAACAAAGTGACTGCGACAAAAAAATACGGTGAGGTGTCCGAGAGGCTTAAGGAGCACGCCTGGAAAGTGTGTATACGTGAAAACGTATCGAGGGTTCGAATCCCTCCCTCACCGCCAGATTTGAAAAAGAGCTCAGGTTAAATATCTGGGCTTTTTGCTTATATATTCCCCGATGCAGGGAGGGACGAGAACCCTCGAGCTGGGTTTGACAAAACGGCAACGCCGTTTTGGACCGCCAAAGGCGGCCCGTAGGGCGAGCGCTAGCGAGTCAATCCCTCCCTCACCGCCAAATTTGAAGAAAAGCTCAGGTTAAATATCTGGGCTTTTTGCTTATATATCCCCCGATGCAGGGAGGGACGAGAACCCTCGAACTGGGTTTGACAAAACGGCAACGCCGTTTTGGACCGCCAAAGGCGGCCCGTAGGGCGAGCGCTAGCGAGTCAATCCCTCCCTCACCGCCAAATTTGAAAAAGAGCTCAGATTAAGTATCTGGGCTTTTTGCTTATATATTCCCCGATGCAGGGAGGGACGAGAACCCTCGAGCGGGTAAAAACAAAATAGTACGCTTTGTATCATCCTGTTTTATATTTATGAGGACATTATCCTTATGCCAATATTTGTCAAAGTATTTTTCAAAACCCATACTTTCAACATATTTTATTAACTCTGATTTATTATTCAAATTTACATTTGCAAGCGACATACTAACTTTTCTGTGTAAACCCGTCTTCCGTGTTCTATATCAAACCTTGTCGTCATTATAACTCCTGTAATTGGAAAGATGTCAATTGTCAAATGCTTGAGTTAAGCTTAAAGCACATCCTTTCTGGGTCCTCGTATTAACACGACGTAAAATTTCAACGAGCACACCAGGATATTGACCATATTCTCTGCTGATTATCCCGATATCATCGGTGACAATAAATGCCGGGTAACTCGTTGATGACGCATCCATATAACTCATCAAACCCGGCATTCCATCAGGGACAGGTTTCAACGTTTCAGGATCAAGTGCTCGCGCATATACCCACGGCGGAACACGTTTACGTTGCATCTCATCCTCAAAGAAACAAGTGTTGAGTTCAACTTGATTAAATATATCGCGGATCTGACTCATATTACTGAGGTTGAAGGTATCGAATAGAAGCTGATTGAAATCGTCGCGTTTCAGGGATTCTTTTTCGTAACTTTTCCAGCCGCCCCCCGTTATGATATAAAGGCTTTTATCTCCAGAAAACGAGATATTTTTCTCTTTCATATAACCGCAGAGCAAATAGATAAAGTACGGCGAACCGATAAGACAAATAACTTTGCCTTGACTTTTTATTCGTTCAAGACTATTCAATGTTTTAACAAAATCTATTCGCTCTTCTGTTACGGTGAATGTTGTAGGATATAATAATTCTACCAAGCTCATAACATATTTAAACCAAATGTTATGAGCATTAAATCTGTCTGGCCCTAAGTTGACCAACTCTATTTGATGATCAAACCAATGACCAACATATTTCATGCCATAATTCACAGAGCCTAAAAGTCTCTCAATACTTAGTCTGTCACGCGCCACCTGGCTTTTTAAACCATTCGTGCCACTACTGGTAAACCAACTTTCAATCTCGTTCTCTTTAGACGTTAATAAACGAGTAAACTTAAAAACTGATGTTGGGAATACAGGTATGTCATCAATTTCCGTAACACCGTCATCGACTTTATGTGCCTGACAGTAGTGACGGTATTCTTGACAGTGTTTATAGTGATGACGAAATGCATCAAGCACAAGTTTTTTTCTGATTTTTTCCTGCTCATCGTAAGACCAAGTTAATGAATCACCCGAAAAAATCACATCATCAATTTCTGAGCTTGCTATGATTTCTTGTTGATCAACATATGAAGTCATGCCTGTTTTACCCCTACAGATAATATTAGAAATTATGGCAGCGTTGCTGCCATACTCTCTTATTACATGTGATACTTTTTAATCTTATCATTAACAATATCGATGACGTTTTTCTGGTGCATTAAATCATTCATCGGTTCAAAGGATAGCAATACACCTTTTGCACCACACTTTTCAATTGCCAACTTGGCCGCCGTGATACATTCCTCATAATCTCCGACAGCGTTTTCTGTGATTATGTCCTCAAGTTTCTTTTCGAGATTTTCATCAGGGTGCATTTCAGAAACATAATCGCTTATAAATGCGCGTGTCTCTTCTTTAGCTTGCTGACTATCTTCGTTAAAGTTAACCAATATCATTAACTGATGATCTATATCTGATAGGTCAATACCCTGTTTATCAGCAATAATTTTATACCTTTCAGCATATTCATGTCTGACATCATTGGAATCATCCCACTTAAAGATAAGAGGAATGCCTTTTTTGGCTGCCCACTCAACGACATAATGACTCGTTGCCGTTACATATCTCCGAGGCCCGCCTTGCGTATAAGCATGAGGGTTTACGGATATTTTGGGAAAACTATAGAAATCGTTATCTGGATTACAATAACCTGTTGTTAAAGCATCGTTAATAATGTCATAACACGCTTCAAATAGTTGCTGTTGGTATTTATCAGGGCGATTAAAAAAATGCATTTCCTCTTTTTTTTCGCAATCACTCAATCCTAGAATAAATCTCCCTTCGCTCAACTGATCCAATAAGCAAGCTTCCTCCGCTATTCGGACAGGATGATGAGTTGTCATGATGTGGTTCAATGAACCAATTTTAATTTTTTCAGTTAGACCGAGTAAAAAACCAGAAACAGTCAGAGGAGCACCGACAATGCCATTACCTGAAAAATGATTTTCATACACCAAAATCTGTTCAAAATTCAGTTTATCAACATACTCCGTTATTTCCTGCATGCGGGCTATACTTTGTTCTTGAACAATTGTTGAATTGATGAAGTTAAGGAAGAACAATCCAAATTTCATTTCATTTTCCTTAGCTAATATAATAGCGAACGTGGTTTTTCTTTGAGAAATGGCATTACATCAGACTGGAAAAGCTTCATGGAAGTAATAATTTCGTCTACTGTTCCATTAGCTTCAAACCCACAACAAATATTTGATATTCCTGTGGCGTCAATGTCTTTTTGGATGATATTAATGCATTCCTGCGGCGTTCCTACGGGATTGATTTCGTAACTGTAATCAATGCGGCGATTGGTATCTTTATGTCCTTTTAATACAAAGTCACGCCACTGTCCTTTATTGAAATCATAACCTTTCGTTTTGTCTGAATCATCAAAAATAGTCGTGGCATTGACATAGGAATCATACCAGTGCCCCAGAAAATTCCGGCAAGTTTCTTTCGCTTTAATTGCGTCATGATCTACAGAGGTTATATATGATAAACAATGGTCGATATTATGAATATCGTGTCCATATTCTTGAGCCACCTCGTTATAGAGCTCAATTTGAGCTTTCTTTTCGTTAGTATTGATAATCCAGCTTAAGATCATCGGCAAACCAAATTGAGCAGCCCACTCAGTGGTCGAGGCTGATTCAGCAACCACATAAACAGGTGCCCCACTTCGACTATATGCCGTCGGACCCACTTTTACCTTATCGAACCGAATATGCTCATTGGCAGCTTCGACATAGCCCTCTGTCATCCCATTCTTTATCAGCCCATACCAGCACTCCATCAAGGCGCGACTGTTATCCATATCGGTGCCAAATACGCGAAAGTCTTTGTTGTAAAGCCCCCGACAAATACCAAGCCGAAATCGTCCTTTTGACATTTGATCCAGCAAATTCACATCTTCAAGTTGGCGTACTGGATGAGCAGTGGGGAGAACAATCGCAGCAGTCCCTACATTCAGTTTTTTGGTTGCACCAAGTAAATATGCCGCAGCGACATAAGGGTTACCAAGCAAACCAAACTCTGTGAAATGATGCTCCAATAACCAGACAGTATCAAAACCACACTCCTCAGAGACGCAGCCTAATTTAACCAAACGTTTCATTACCTCGGTTTGAGAAAGCTGAGGTGGTTGGTATGTAAGCAAAAAATTTCCGAATTTCATAAATAGTCCTTATGTTTCTATCCGAGTGATAGAGTTAAGACGGCGAAATTGTTTGATTTTCAATCTCAATTTTCATTCGGCGTTCATTGACTGTCGCAATAGTCAGATGTTCAAATGACGGCTCAGTAATATCAATATCGATATCCAAACTGCCATTATCCATCGCGATAGCCGCTTTCGTAACTGATTGATAAAAATTGCGCAGGACCACTAAGTTCTCACCCAAATCATGTGAACCTCCTAGCAAAGAATATATCTTGCATCGATTACTACGAATATTTGATAACAATTTGATGACTTCATCTTGTTTTACCCAATCGTCGCTATTTGCAGTAAAAGCAATAAACGGTATATCAAGATGCATCATGCTATTAATTGTGGAAGTTAAATCTTCCCAGCCAAAATCAACGCAATCTCTCGCGAAGACTTCAGCACCCAATTTATGGCCTTCAAAATCCAGATTATTCGGTAATTCATCAATAGGTAAACTGAGATAATCAAATCCTAAAGCTCTTTCGAGAGTATATCTTAAGTTAACAACACCAACCGCAGTGATTAAAAACGACGCATTGATTTCAGACAGGCTTGCATAAACTATCCGTGCAGATAAGCTTGAAGCCAAAATACCGCAGTTATTTATTTTTCGTGTATTTAACCAATCAACTACGGCTAACAGACTCTGTTTTCCTATAGACATGGTAAATTCATCAATTGTCCCTGAACTCAATCCAACATGGTGAAGTGAATCATAGCGGATCACATGAAATCCATTCCACGACAAATATTCCGCCAGTCCAGCAAAATGATCCATCCTCCGGGCAAAGCCAGAGGCGATGATAATTGCATTCTTTCTCTTTGGGCTGTTTTCTTCTGGCAGTGTTTCCCAGACATGAATTTCTTTATTTCCTTCAACGCCAATAACATGGTCGATGGTTTTATATCTGGATTGATTTTCCATACTGTTTACCTATCAAGGGACAAATACAAGGAACTTATCTTCTTCCAAGAATCGAGTCTGTTCTATTTCAACCGCAACATCCTTAGTAGTATAGTGAGATGGCCTTTCATGAGAAATATATGTCACTAATCGTTGTAACGGTCTCATTCCGTCATGAGCCCCACCCACTCGAAATATATTATTCATTCCTGCTTCTACAATCCGTTCAGCACCTTTCAAGGCTAATTCGTCCCGATACTTAAATGCCGACTCCCAAGGAAAAATAGAGATGGTTTGCGTCCTATTTTTTTGAATATAAGGCAATATTTGCTCAATATTATCGACATGATGAAGGTATACACATCTGCCAAGGGGCTGATTAAGTTCCACACCCGCATTTGACTCAATAATCATCCAGCGCTGATGAACATCAACCTCTACTTTTAATCCTGCAAACAAGCTCTCCTTTTGAACCAAGGAATAGGCGGCCTTTTCATCAAAATCTTTTTTGGCGTTTGGTAATATATGCGCATATAAATTCAGTTTTTCTATCAACGCCAGCTTAAATTCTTCATAATGACTTCCCATGTAGTATATGTTTTGGGTGGAAAAACAAGCTTGCTGATCGTAAAAACAAATATCATGAGCCGCCCCTGTCGCTGCGGACGTCAAGTCAGCAGGGTCATCAATAATGCAGAAACTCTTCTTAGAGACAAATTTAATCACGTCAATATAGGGAGGTGCATGCTTTACTGCCCAATTAATCGCATCTTCCCCTCCCCAAGCAGCAATGACATCCGCATGTTGCATAATTTCTTTTGCGAGTGATGTATCACCCTGATGTTGCCAATATACAACAGATAAAGAGCGCGTTATTGGATGATTAGGGTCTACATCGATAAAACTTAACGCTAATGCATTAGCTGTAAAAGGATCACTTGATGCGGTTTTTATAATACATTGATTCTTTGTTAAGATGGCACGTAATATAGACATTACACCCGATAACGGGACATTACCGGCCAGCAGATGTATAGACTTACCTTTCGGGAAAGCCCTGATATAGCTTTCATCCTGTGGTAACCATTCATCCATGATATGGCGAGAACCAAGTTCATTTTTTACCAGATCATAAAGACCACCTTTAGAGCATAAGATCATCGATATCCAATTGGCCTCCAGCTTGGCCATTGCTTCTGAATATCCCATGTATTTTTTCAGGTCACGAATATATGTCCTGCGTCTTGAATATTCTTCATTTTTCCATCTTTGCCCTACTGTGTAGAGAAAGTTGATAATGTTATGCAACTGCAATTTATTATTTTCATTATAATCAATAATGTTTTTTACTTGAGAATCATTCAATATGGGTAAATAAACACGATTATCACCAAAATCAATGGATTGAACTAATTCATTACTTTCAGGAAATATTTCGACTTGACCGTTGATAATGAATGAAATTTTTTTAGTCATATTCGCCATCCATTTAATAAGGGTAATTACTGCCTAATCCAGTTTGCCAATATCTATTAAAATAATAAACGAAAACTTTCATATCAACAAGAATTGTTAATAAAAAATTTCAATCAAAAGCGTCGCGACTTTATTTATGCGTGATAATGTTTATGAAAATTATCATCATGCTTATAAATTAACTTAATTTATATATAATTATCCAGTACGCCATAATGATCAATAACATGATTTATCTTTATACCTATACAACTCCCCCCACATCACGTTAGTCATTTGATCAATGTGATTAAAACGGTCCTCTATTTTTTTCAATACTTGAAGTGATAATGTGGCTTCAAACTTGAGGGCTAAAATGGATAAAGCTTTCCAATGACCAATCAATTCCGTGCAATGTTCAATCAGAGCAGGCGCAATATCTGCCCTGATTAAAGAATATTTTAACAAACTCAAATTGGGTATCACATACAACACACTGATATGATCAAACAATCTTTTGGCGGCCCGACACGCTTTATCCTCTGCTTGTTGAAATAAATCCAAGCATAATTTACTATAATTTCTCAGCGAATCATAACATTCAGGTGAAGTATTAAATAATTCAGCCTGCCGAATAAGTGATTCTCTCACAGGTATTATTTCCAGATTTCTCAACGAATCAACAATATAAAAATTCCCCATATGATCATAAATTTCACTGGGCACTTTATCGGAAAGCGCTAAATAAAATTGCCCGGAGGGCATCCATGCCTCACAAGCATAGGATTCCCGATCAACCACCAAAGAATCAAAGATACGCACTTGTGAATAATCATCCGTAATAGCGGTGATCAGCACAGCATGAAGGTATTCTGGTTTATTAGCATAAACCTCAGAATAAGATAAATGTGCCGAATTGACCCAAGCAACTACACCTTTCTTCTGACATAATAATTCATATAATTGACAACACCAATGTGGGTAATCTATCGGTAGTGAAACCATATTTGCACCTAAAGATACCGCGCCAGTTAGTCCAACAGTTTCAACCGAGAAAGTGTATTCAGGCATATTCAATTCATCATAACCACTACGAAATAAATAACCATTGCCAGCTTCAAAGATCTCCGCCTCAAAAATATTTTTACCCTGTAGATTAAGTAATCTTGTCAGGCTACCGGTAAAACAATTGATAGCGACGTTTATTTTCGATTTATCCATCATATTTTCCATAAGTATTTTATCACCTCGATACAATGGATTTATTTATGAATAGCGGACCCAGTATATTATGTCCTGCAATCACAGTTATTTTTCCTTTAATATTATTTCAGCTGCTTGTGATATATTTTCGATAAGTAAATCAGGTTCATAATTCAAAGTATGTGATAACAGCGCAAAAAGTAATCTCTCCATCCCAAAAGCAATACAAGCAGAATGCATAGGGCAATCACTGACACGACTGATAATATTAAAATTTGTGGTAAATAAATCCCGGTGTAAATTTCGTGAACCAACGCTAACGTTATATTTATCAAACCAAGGAATAAGCACTTCACACTTGACGCCCATTGATAATTGTACTTTACGAGTCACTTTAGAATGCTCGCCATAAAATACATCGCTGGCTTTTTCCACCGAAAGAGAAGGAAACAGTAGTCGTAAGAATTTAACGGTTTGCCCAAATATTATTTCACATTGCGTTTCTACTTTTTCCTGTATCCCCACCAATATTAATTCACGCATGGTAAAATTCCCCATGCGAGTAGGCTCATTTTTAACCGGTTCGTATCGATGACACTGTCCTTTAGCCGTAAAATATTTCAATTCCCAATCATGAGTACTATCTATCAAATGAGAAAAAGTATGATAGCAAGTCGATGGACTCAGTACCCATGCATCCCCGCTATTTTCACTTATGACATCGTGAGTTAAATGAGGATAAACATGCAATGGATTGCTAGGCAATTTGTCAAAGAAACTGATACGTTCCAAGGTGGATCGAGGTAATAATGTGGTACACGAATGTGAAGTAACCGATATTCCTTTACTTAAAACTTGCAAAAGTGCCTTATCAAGGAGTTCGGCAACAGCATATAAACTATCAGAAAACCGGTACCCAATAAGACCATTCTGTGATTGCACCATTGATAGCAGCTTACGCTGCTGGAGTTCTTTTATCATATTTTTATATTTCCTTTGCTGATCGATAGTTACCTTATGTTGTCCAGCAGGCAATCCCGGCTCGCCAAATTGAAAGAATGTGTTCCCATATCATCCAATATCATATTCAAGTATTCTGCCAAGATGATAAGGAAACACATTTGCGCCAAAGAATCGACAATAATCAATTAACCGAAACTTTATTCAATTCAGCCATTTTCTTTAGCATTTCAACGTTATTCTTTCCATACGATAAATCCTTCAATATAAAGTTTATCCAATGAAGTTTTTAAAAACGTCTCTATCGCAACATCAGGTGACATGATAAGTGGCTGTCCCCTAACGTTAAATGAAGTATTCACCAGACAACCATAACCGGTTATTTCCTGTACCGCTTTCAGTAACCGCCAAAAAGTTTCATTCATAGTCCGTTCCACAAGCTGAATACGTGCCGTTCCATCCGCATGAACAATACCGGAGACCGGCCCTGCCATTTCTGGTTTTACTCCCGCGGTGCAAAGCATATATCGGGTCGGCGATAGATTTCGTGTCTCAAAAATAATATCGCAGTCCTCATCCAAAATGGCAGGTGCAAATGGACGGAAAGCCTCACGAAACTTCACCGTGCTATTAATTCTGTCTTTTATTCCTTCACCTGCCGGAAGCGCGAGAATCGAACGATTGCCAAGTGCTCTTGGTCCAAATTCCATCCGGTCATGGAACCAGGCAATGATTTTATCTGCTGCGATATCGTTAGCCGCAGAAACAAAATAATCATCGTTCAACCCTAAATAACGCCATTTCATTCCTGCATTACAACCATGCCGGAATAATGCATTACGAACTTCATCTGTTGAGAAGCGCGGGCCGAGATAAGGATTAAAGTAACGATCTGAATTATTGTGGTATTTACCGGCAACAAAAAGCGCCGCCCCCAAAGAAGTACCATCATCACCCGATGCAGGTTGGACAAAAACATTTTCCACCAGATCAAGCTGACAAAGGACCTGATTGGCTTTGCAGTTTAAAAATGATCCGCCAGCAAGACAAAGTGATGTTTCACCGGTTTTTTGCAACCAATACGTGACTAATTGTTTCAGCAAAAGTGCGAATTTTTCCTGCAACCCCGCAGCAAAATCCTGGTGAACATCCAGCAAGATGTCATCTTCACCTCTCGGTGTAAGACCGAACATATCACTGAGCTGTGTCATCGCAACAGGAAAACCATATTCCGCATTATCAAACAGTTGCGGTGACCAGTTTATATGTATTGATCCACTATCTGCATCGAATTGGGCCAATTCATTGAAAATATGACGGTATCGCTCAGGATTACCATAGGCGGCAAGTCCCATGACTTTATATTCATCACTATTAAATACAAAGCCAAGGAACCGGGTACAGATAGAATAAAGCTCACCTAATGAAGAACTAATTGGTTGACTGTACAATTTTTGGAATTGCTGGTCTTTAGCAAGATAAATACTCAAGGATTCTATTTCACCCATACCATCTGAAACGACACAAAGTGCAGACGGGAAACCACTGGGATAAAAGGCAGATGCCGCATGAGCTAAATGATGATCTACCGCTTGAAAACGCGGTTCGATATTTTGCCACCCAGCAGAAGCAAATGCATCAATCACTGTTTTGTTACTGAAAGCACCCTCGAACATTTTTTTGTTCGATACAAAAAAACGACGATAGTGATCATAATTAAAACCGTGAGCAATAACCTGTATATCATCTTGCGTAACACCCGCTTCCGCCAAACAATAGTTAATGGCATGAGCAGGAAATTGTCCCGTGCCTTTCTCTCCGGTAAAGCGTTCTTCCGCGGCGGCGGCAACAACTTTTCCATCAATAATCAAACAGGCCGCACTATCTACTCCCTGACAAATGCGCTCGTCTAATTTACTCACACCCGGGTAATTCTCCCGCATGAAACGTTGAGAATTAGGAAGACCACTGATACCCAATATAATCATATTATTAACCTCAAAATTATTATTTTTGTTTCATGAAAATCAGGCTATACGCTTTATTCTCATCGTTCATTTTGTATCATGAAGAATTAAGTCACCCTACCAAATAAAGTAATCGCGTTATTACCACCAAAACCAAATGCATTATTTTGTACATAGCGTAAATTATGTTTCATTTCCATACTATGAGTAATTAAATTGAATTGATATTCAAAATCCTCCGGCAAGATATTCGTTGGTGGCATCATCTGATCTCTCAAAGATAAACAAGCACTGACTGCGCCAATCGCGCCCGCCGTTGCCATCATATGCCCTATAGTTCCTTTAATCGCTGAAACCGCCGAGTTAGGGAAATATTCAGAGAATATGGATGCTTCTACTGCATCATTAGCTTTTGTGCCGGTGCCATGTGCATAGATACCATCAATATCTTCTGCTTCCAGCCCTGCCGAATTTAATAATTTTTCATGACATTGGGTGACACTGCTAATATCCAGGTTAGTCGGATGTAATGCATCATTATTACTTGCAGTCGCGATCAATTCAGCATAAGGAGATTGATGTTCACCAACTTGTTTTCTATTCTGCAACACTAAAAAAGCCGCGCCTTCCGATATGGTAATAAAACGCCTTAATTGCGAAAACGGACGGCACTGTTCCGCCCCCAATGCATTAAGCATGTAAAAACCTGACCACACTTTTTTAGAAAAAGCGTCTCCTCCGCCTATTACGGATGTTGAAACAATTCCTGCTTTCATCATGCGTAGTGCTGTTTCCAGAGCAATATTTGCTGAGGCACAGGTATTATGTATCGTCATGGAAGGCCCGGAGGAACCCATTGCGCGGGCAACATTATCGGAAACTGCATGACTCGAATAGATATTGGCATTCCAGTTTACGGGCATACCTTCAACTAATTGATCAAGAATATCCGCCTCAGCCTCATTATTACCAACACACACTAATGCATTGCGCAATTCAGCGCATCCCGGTTGTAATCCTGCATCCGCTATCGCCTGGAGTGCTGCATCTACAGCATACAGAGAAGAGTCAGGAACCTGTGCCCCTGTACATTTTGGTGCCCTGGCTTTTATCTCCATTCGAGGCCCAGCCGAAATTTTGCCGGCAATAAAATTTGGTTTCATTGCAGTATAGACAGGTGCCAACCGGGTAAAATTTGACTCTCCAGCGCATAACTTCTGCCAATAATTTTCGACGTCTATACCAATTGGAGTGACGACGCCAAGCCCGGTAATATATATTTTATCCAACATCGTTCCCCTTCCTCTTAATTGATATAGCGTCATTTATCCAAAGTAATTTTTCCCCTTCACTATATGCCCATGCATTCCAACACATTATTGAACCAAACCGTGTCACTTTGGTTTCAATAAATACAGGGGAATTAATATGTTCAATATCCGGACTGAAAGCCAATTCACCAAATCTGGCAAAAACATAATCACTTTCAGTTAAAATGTTTTGTTGTTGTTGATGCTGTAAAACTAATGCCAAATTCCCCATGGCTTCAACAAGGATAAGCAAAGTAAAATATTGGAATTTTTGTAAATAAGCGGATTCATCCTGCAACAATTTAATATTCAAATGACAATTTGCACTATTTGATATATCATTAATATAGACGGTCTTCGGCAAAAACCAAAATTCAGGTTCACGCAATGGCAATGATAATAGAGAAGATGAGAAAAGATCTCTTTTGATTTCACACCCTTCATCTTTGCCAGAATAATCCAGAAAAAAAGAAAAACAGAGCTGTTCAGATACTGTTGCAGAAATCTTATTTCTCTCCTGGCTATATTTAATGTCTTCATTAGGGCGTATAAATTGATAAAAGAACAGATTTCTCAAATTGATAAAATCAACAGATTTATCAGCCATCTCCTTACAAAAAGCGGCTACCGGCAAGATACCAGGCACAATAGGGGTGTCAGGAAAATGATATTTGAATATCTCATCATCAGGTGAAAAAACATGGCTAATACGATCACTCATCATTATGTATCACCCTTACGCCTGAGGCATTCATGTTATCGATTGTGATAAATACAAACGCCTCTTCTTTTTGACTACACTGAATAGCGTTCATAAATTCATGAAATAGAAAAGCACCGTTATATTCTTGATATTCAATGATATTATAATCTTTAATCGTATTAATTAAAGCTTCATTCTTATTCAACGTGTTGAATATAAAAATCTTTGTCTCCGGTGATAAATTGTCAAGCTGCCTTTTTACCTCTTCCACTGTTGACCCGAAGAAAAAATCTGCGGTAAATTGTTTTCCACTCGACAAACCCACACACATTACACCAGAAGATATTGATTTTTGGTTGCTGGTTTTTTTCCGTATATCATCAAGTGCTTCTGCACAATAGACATCACCGAAAAACAGATGGCTAATACCTGCTGATCTATTATATAAATTAAGTAACGCTTGAATGAATACCATAACCGGCGTTTTACTGCCTGCATTTAGGGTACAATTTCCTCCTGTCACCTTTTTGTCAATGTTAATAAAGGTTGAAGCGGAACTTGTAGTAGCATAAGGAAATTGTTGAGCGGATACCGTTTTATCATTATTCCTTATTTGCCGCTGAAAACGCAGCATGGCGTCAAGGTTGCCATATTCTGTCCCCACAATGACAGATTCATTCCCTACATTTCTATCTTCTGCAATAAGCTTATTTGCCAGATAGGTACAAATGCGGCTGAAATCATCACGAAAACGATCACCTTTATTGCTTACAAATTCAGAAATATCAGAGGGAAGATAAAACTCCCCCGCTCTCTCATGCCGAAATATACTCGGATAAATAGCTAAATTTTCCACGTTAAAAGTCAACATTTTCACCCAACTCATGTTTAATAAATAGAGAATTCCAGAGCCTATCCCAATAGACGTCATTGTTGCAGACCGTCCTTTCGAATGAACATAAAATAACGCTAATGGGATAGGCTCTTAATTTTTCATTGAAAATGAACCCAACTATGACAAGTTATGCTTTATTTCTTCCCATAGTTCACCTACGGTTTGAATACGAGCAAGTGCATCTTCAGAAATTTCTTTTCCAAAGGTTCGTTCAACTGATAAAATGACATCAATTAATTTTAGTGAGTCAATGCCAAGATCACTCTTCAATAATTTATTCGACGTTATTTCAAAATCAGAGTCTAACTCAGCAACATTCAATAGAATACTTGCTAGTTCTTCATTAACCATGTCAATATTGTCCATATCATCATCCCCAATATGTGTATATCCGGCTTTAATGGTTTATAGATCTATTTATATAAATATATTCAAAAATTTATCCTAGCTGATTTATTAAAAAAAAATAATTCATAAACGATATAAGAATAAAGATATTTAATCATTAGTTTCGGTCTCTATTCCAAATAGTTTGACCAACACAGGAATGATAACCGGCAATCATTTTCACATTAAAGCGATTGGCAACATTTATAATACTGTTATTAACCAATCAATCCTCCATCAATGCGAAGGGTTGTACCTGTTATATAAGTTGACGCACTCAATGCCCCGACACAAAAACGGGCAATTTCATCAACATCCGCCATTCGTTTTAATGCAATACTTCTGGCTAATTCCACTTTTCTTTCTGAAGAAATATGACGTAACATGCCACCATCAACATATCCCGGCATCACAGCGTAGGCCCTGATATTAAAACGCCCATAGTCATTGGCGATATTTTTTACTAATGCGTTCATGGCTGCTTTAGAACAAGAATAAGCTGTGGCACCTGGTGATCCACGTACACTCGCTGTAGAAGAGATAAATTGCATCACACCATCACGATTTTTCATAAAATGCGGAAGCAAATACTTTGCCACTCTTGCAGCACCGAATAAATTGACATTAAAAACATCGTGCCAGCTCTCAATATCCTGAACATGCAACAAACCATCCAATGACATCGCTGGCGTATAGATAACAGCATCAATACATCTCATCTTTTCAATTGCAATTTCAATTGCTTCTTTTACGCTGTTATCGGACATAACATCTAAATGAATCTCTTCATTACGCGGTTTACGTGAAGTCCCTAGTATTTCATAGCCACCCGCTACCGCATGTTGACAAATCGCATTGCCAATGTCACTTGATGAACCAATAATAAGTACCTTACTGTTATATTTATGCATTTAAACATCCCTACCTTATCCAAAAGTTATTTTCAACAGTCAACCCTACTTTAAGCAAAGCATTCAGAATAAATATTAGTTAAAAAAAGTATTTTTGGTTAATTTGATCCATCTAATTCCATGAGTCACTCTAAATAATAGGGTGGGTTCTTATATCTGTCAAATTATTAATCTAATATTTAAGCGACATTAAAGCATTGGTTAAATTACATGCAAAATTAAGGGGAAAACCTAAATTGTGAAATCATTTGATACGGCTAATTTAATCCATGCATAATAATAAAAGCAGTAAATGTACAAACAATCATTTAATTACAAAACAATAACAATTACAAATCATTATCAATCAGATTAATTCATTGTAAAAATAAAAATCAAAATGCCATAATTAATAAAAAAATATATACAATCAAGTCCAAAAACATTGAAAACATTATTTATGAAATTAACCTAATAAGATTCACCAATAAGATTAAATACCTAATAGAATCGGTTCCAAGATATTTTTCAGTGATAATAGCGTTATTCTCCCTTTTACTTTTCCCTTTCCTGGCGTTAATCTATTTACATTGAGTTTGATGTATGGCGCTATCGTTTTGAACTAAAAGCATTATTCCTGCAATTTGGCTTATAATGACCTTATTGCTTTTTTCTTTTATTTTTTTGGTTTATGCACAGATGAAAACTCGTAGAATGAACGGCATACGGCCGTTTAGTGCTGTAATTGATGCTTGCTGGAAAGAACCCTACTCTTTTACTCGTTTAATTAAAGATATTATTGCCGGTATTACGGTCGGTATTATCGCTATCCCACTCGCTATGGCACTGGCTATTGGCAGTGGTGTCGCGCCACAATACGGGCTTTACACCGCCGCTATCGCTGGTATTGTTATCGCGGTAACCGGCGGCTCACGCTATAGTGTTTCCGGCCCTACAGCCGCTTTCGTTGTCATTCTCTATCCGGTATCTCAGCAATTTGGCCTGAGTGGTTTGCTCATTGCGACATTCATGTCGGGGATTATCCTGCTGGTAATGGGGTTAGCCCGCTTTGGCAAATTGATAGAGTATATTCCTCTACCGGTGACACTGGGTTTTACTTCGGGGATCGCCATCACTATCGCCACCATGCAGGTAAAAGATTTTTTTGGTCTGCAATTGGAACATGTACCAGAGAGTTATATTGATAAGGTTGCCGCGCTGTTTCAGGCGCTGCCAACGCTGCATTTAAGTGATACGCTGATTGGGCTGGCGACACTTTCGGTTCTGATTTACTGGCCTAAGCTTGGGCTGAAATTACCCGGGCATCTTCCGGCCTTGATCGCGGGAACCGCCGTGATGGGGATAATGAATTTATTGGGTCAGGATGCTGCGACTATCGGTTCTGAATTCAGTTACCTATTGAATGATGGTACGCAAGGCCAAGGTATCCCCCCGATCCTTCCTCAATTCGTTTTACCCTGGCGTTTACCCGATATAGACTCTCATCACGTTGAGATAAGTTGGGCAACAGTTTCAGCTTTATTGCCCGCAGCCTTTTCAATGGCGATGTTAGGTGCGATTGAATCACTGCTTTGCGCCGTTGTTTTGGATGGTATGACAGGTAAGAAGCACCACTCAAACAGTGAATTAATTGGTCAGGGGTTGGGCAATATCGCGGTACCGTTCTTCGGTGGTATTACCGCGACCGCTGCGATTGCCCGATCAGCGGCAAACATCAGAGCCGGTGCAACATCACCGGTTTCAGCAATTGTTCACTCTCTACTGGTGTTATTAACTTTACTGGCGTTGGCACCCATGCTCTCCTATCTTCCGCTGGCCGCCATGTCCGCCCTGTTGCTCATGGTCGCCTGGAATATGAGCGAGATACATAAAGTTATCTATCTGATCCGTCGCGCACCAAGGGATGACATTATTGTGCTGGTTCTTTGTATGTCGTTCACGGTACTGTTTGATATGGTCATCGCTATTACGATTGGTATCGTGTTAGCCTCACTGCTGTTTATGCGTCGGATTGCCAATATGACCCGTATCAGCCAGTTGCCACAAACAAATGGGGATAACAGTCTGCTGGTTGTTCGTATCAATGGCCCATTATTCTTCGCTGCGGCTGAACGTATCTTTACAGAATTAAAGGAAGCAAGCGCAGGTTATCAGACGATCCTCATGCAATGGGATGCCGTTCCTGTGCTGGATGCCGGTGGGCTGCACGCTTTCCAGCGCTTTATCGATGAAGTAGGTAAGGATAAATATATTGCTGTTTGCGATATTCCATTTCAGCCTTTAAAAACACTGGCCAGAGCCAGAGTTCAATGGGTTGAAAACCATCTCAGTTTCCATGCAACATTGCCACGGGCAATGGAAGAGTTGAATTTCAATTGCAAAATGGATAATTGAAGCCATTGAAAGAAGGAGCTTGGTCAGCCTTTTCCCAATAATGGCGCTGTAAACCAGCGCCAAACACCGTCATCACTCGATGTACCCGATTATTTACAGGTATCCAGCTGAGGGAAGCTTTTTACTGCGTCATCAATCGCTTTCATCTGGATCAGGAATGGCTCAAGTTTTGCCAACGGCAACGCTGATGGGCCATCACACCTCGCATTGACCGGATCGGGATGAGCTTCAAGGAACAGGCCAGCAATACCAACGGCCATTCCCGCACGCGCCAGTTCAGCCACCTGAGCACGACGGCCACCCGACGCGGCACCAAACGGATCACGGCATTGCAGTGAATGAGTGACATCAAAAATCACCGGATGCCCCCCCGTGGCCTGAACCATGACATTGAAACCCAGCATATCCACAACCAAATTGTCATAACCAAAGTTGCTGCCGCGATCACACAAGATCACCTGATCGTTGCCACCTTCTTTGAATTTTTCAACAATATTCCCCATCTGGGCTGGGCTAATAAATTGTGGCTTTTTAACGTTAATCACCGCGCCAGTGCGGGCCATTGCCTCAACCAAATCAGTCTGACGCGCCAGAAATGCCGGAAGTTGGATCACATCAACCACTTCCGCCACTGCCTGCGCCTGTGCTGGTTCATGCACGTCAGTAATAATTTTCACACCAAAAGTTTGTTTCAGCTCCTGAAAAATCTTCATTCCCTCTTCCAGCCCAGGACCACGGTAAGAGTGAATTGATGATCGGTTCGCTTTATCAAAGGAAGCTTTGAAAACATAAGGAATGCCCAGTTTTTGTGTCACTGTCACATAGTGCTCACAAATACTCATGGCCAAATCCCGTGACTCAAGGACATTCATACCACCAAAGAGAACAAACGGCAGATCGTTAGCGACCTTGATATCACCAATATTAACCACTTTCTGTTGCATACTTATACCTCCTATTAAGGGCAAATAAATTAACCAAATGAATCAGTGCAGAGCATAATCAATGCAATACAATATATTGCTGCTCAATGGAGTATAGCTGCTTTCTGATCGTTTCTACCGCCGGATCTTCCGGGCAGTGTTCAACAAAATAGCTTAAATCAGAAACCGCAATATGATGACAATCAAGTTCGGCGTATATAAGCCCTCTATCACGTATTTCATATGGGTCATCGGGATCAAACATCAGAACGGCTTCACTGGCTTTCAGCGCCAGTTCCAACTGGCCTTCTTCCATTAATACAACTTTTATCGTCTCCAGCACTTTATATACGATGCTGATATTATCAGCTTCCTGCAAATCATCCGCCGTCAATTTGGCTGTCTGGCCAATATTCCCTTTTAACCACACATCAAGCATATATTCACTCAGCGCTTCGCCATCGGTTGGATTAATAAATCTCACCGGTTTATCCGGGCAATCAATACGCAGAATCAACTGTGTCGGAAAAACCACCGGCATAAAGGGCAGTTCTAAAGCCTGAGCAATATGGATAAGAATGATCCCTAAAACCACAGGAGAACCTTGACGGGTTTGCAGTACTTTATCCAGCCAGAATGTATCTGACAGACAATAAACACCACTGGCACCGCCGAATTTCCAGTTCTGATAAAACAACCTGAGTAATTTTTCCAGCTGTTCCTCTCTGTTCATCTGTGGAGATATTTCACGTCTGGCTTCATCAATTAATACCTGAAGCTGCTTCTCCACTGAATTCTGAGGAAAGTCGGAGCGGATGGCTCCGGATATTAACAGAATACCGCTACTTAAAGATGCGTTATTAAATTCATAATCAGCTATGGCTTTCATCACTTTTCCACTGACCCAGTGTTATTCGCTCATTACCGCCATAATCCTGAAAAGTCGCCACCAGCTGATAACCACTCTCAGAATACAGGCTTCTTACAACGTCTCCCTGTTGCCAACCATGCTCCAGCAACAACCATCCACCAGGTAACAGAAAATGACGTGACAAATTGATAATTGTCTTTAGATCAGCCGTTCCCTGTTCTGCCGCAATTAATGCACTCTCTGGCTCAAACCGCACGTCACCTTGAAACAGATGAGGATCGGCTTCATCGATGTAAGGCGGATTACTGACAATCATAGTAAATTGTTGATTATCCAACGAAGAGAACCAACTGCTTTGCAGAAAATCCACATTTTGTATTTTCAGTTTTTCAGCATTTCCCTGCGCCAGAATGACCGCATCAGGATTGATATCAACCCCGGTAACCCGGCAATCAGGGCGTTCACTGGCCATCGCCAGCGCAATCGCACCGGTTCCGGTTCCCAAATCCAGAATGTGGCAAGGTACCGGTGAAAGCCGTTCAAGCGCTTTTTCAACCAGACACTCCGTGTCAGGCCGCGGGATCAATGTGGCAGGCGAAACATTTAGTGGCAACGACCAGAATTCGCGTTCGCCGGTAATGTGAGCAATGGGTTCACCTTTTACCCGGCGAGCCAGTAACGTTTCAAGCTGGCTGAACTGCGCTGAACTGAGTTGCGTTTCCCCGAATGCCAATAGGTAAGTTCGGGAATGGTGAGTGACGAGCCCCAACAAAATCTCTGCATCCCGTTTAGGGCTGTCACTGGCTGATAACTGTGTTGTGGCTTGTTTAAGCCAGGATTGATAATCCATCAATCCTGCTCTGACAACGCTGATAATTGATCGGCCTGATATTCATTAACGATCGGCTGAACAAGCATATCCAGTTTGCCTTCCATCACTTCATCAAGGCGGTACAAGGTCAGGTTAATACGGTGATCCGTCACCCGCCCTTGCGGGAAGTTGTAAGTACGGTTGCGATCTGAACGATCACCGGAACCCAGCAAGTTACGGCGCTCCGAGGCTTCTGCTTCCTGGCGCTTACGTACTTCGGCGGCACGAATACGCGCGGCCAATACCGACATCGCTTTCGCTTTGTTTTTATGCTGAGAGCGCTCATCCTGACACTCAACCACAATGCCGGTTGGAATATGCGTGATACGGATAGCGGAATCCGTGGTGTTGACGTGCTGACCACCGGCACCAGACGAACGGAACGTATCAATACGCAAATCACTTGGGCTGATTTCTGGCAATTCTGCTTCCGGGATCTCCGGCAAAACCGCAACGGTACAGGCAGAAGTGTGAATACGCCCTTGCGATTCAGTTTCCGGTACACGCTGAACTCGATGACCACCAGATTCAAATTTCAGATGACCATAAACCTGTTCACCGGAAACTTTAGCGATAATTTCTTTATAACCACCATGCTCACCGTCATTGGCGCTCATCACCTCGACTTTCCACCGACGGGATTCAGCATAACGGCTGTACATACGAAACAGATCCCCGGCGAAAATAGCCGCTTCATCACCCCCGGTACCAGCGCGAACTTCAAGAAAACAGTTGCGTTCATCATCAGGATCTTTCGGTAGCAGCAACAATTGCAACTGCTGTTCTAATTCCTCATTACGAACCTTGGCATCCTTGATCTCTTCCTGTGCCATTTCCCGCATTTCAGGGTCATCAAGCATTATTTCAGCGGCCTTAAGGTCATCCTGCACCGTGCACCAGACCTTAAAACAATTCGTCACATCCGTCAGTTGAGCATATTCCCGTGACAAAGCACGGAAACGCTCCTGATCAGCAATCACATTAGCATCACTGAGGTGAGCCAAAACTTCTTCGTGACGTTCTTGTAATGCTTCCAATTTAGCAACAATAGAAGGCTTCATTCGTGATTTCAGACCCTATTCCGAGATATGGTTAATTATGTTTCAGCCCCAAGCTGTCACGTAATAAATTAAGACGCTCCAGGTCACCATTGCTGGCAGCCTGCTGGAGTGATTTGGTAGGAGCATGCATCAGACGATTCGTCAATTGATGAGTCAATTGATTTATTGTCTGTTCCAGGTCAGCCCCCTGGTTGATAGCAGCCAGCGCTTTGTCTGTCATTTCAGCCCGCATCTGTTCTGCCTGAGCACGATATTCACGGATTGAGTTGACTGCACCTTGTGAACGCAGCCAGTCCATAAAATAACCACTTTCCTGCTGAACAATATATTCAGCCTGAACAGCCGCCGCTTTGCGCTGGGCAAGATTGCGCTGAATAATTGCCTGCAAATCATCAACACTGTAGAGATAGACGTTGTTCAATTTTTCCACATCAGGTTCTACATCGCGGGGAACCGCGATATCAACGAGCAGCATGGGTTGGTTACGGCGTAACTTTAATGCACGTTCAACCATGCCTTTACCAATAATAGGCAAAGGGCTGGCGGTTGAACTGATGACAATATCAGCTTCGGCTAAACGTGTATCAATTTCAGACAAAGTGATCACTTCCGCCTGAACTTCGTCAGCCAATACCTGCGCCTTTTCTCTCGTTCTGTTAGCAATCATCATATGGTGCACCCGATGCTCTTTCAGATGGCGAGCGACCAGCTCAATGGTTTCCCCTGCACCAACCAGCAAAATATTCAGTTCAGAAAGTGTTTCAAAAATCTGTCGCGCCAGGGTACAAGCCGCAAAAGCGACGGAAACCGCATTTGAACCAATCTCTGTTTCAGTCCTGACGCGCTTGGCAACAGAAAATGATTTTTGAAACAATCGCTCCAACTCACTCGATAAAGAACGGCAGTCCTGCGACTCGGCAAATGCTCTCTTCACTTGCCCAAGGATCTGAGGCTCTCCAAGTACCAACGAATCCAGCCCACTCGCCACTCTCATCAAGTGGCTGACGGCTTCATTATCATGATGCCAGTAAATACTGGATTTTAGATCCCTGGGATTAAGCTGGTGGTATTCACACAACCAGTTAATTAATTGCTCATACAGATTATCCTGCTGTTCTACACTGAGATAAAGTTCTGTACGGTTACACGTTGACAATACAACGCCTCCCCTCACCAGAGGTTGCTGGAGAAGGTTGCCAAGTGCTTCACTGATAGTGTCCGGTGAAAAAGTCACCCGTTCACGCAGGGATACAGGAGCGGTTTTATGGTTGATACCAAGTGCTAACAAAGTCATATTGAATTATCAGCAGGAAGGCTGTTCATCGTAAAAAACATCTTGTTTTGATGAAATCATCACCCTTAATAAGGACTCTCAATTAGCTGTGCATTCTACTTGATACCTCCGTTCAATAAAAGACGATCAACCACGTCTAATCTCATTATTCAGGATATTTTTTGAGATTTAACTGGATTAATGCGCCATTCTTCATTATTAAGTGGTGTAAACATTTTCATGTTATTAATCAGAGATTGCCGATGAAGCCAATGCACAAATTATCACTATTCCGTCTGCTGCCACTCTCTTGCGTGCTGTTGACCGCCTGTACATTAACACAACCCGGTGGTTCCGGTTCGGCAGACTCCCCTCAGTGGCGGGCACACACACAACAACTACACCAATTGAACCAATACCAGACCCGTGGATCTTTTGCCTATCTGGCTAATGAAAAGAAAGTTTATGCCCGCTTTTTCTGGCAACAATATAACCCTGAGCGCTACCGTTTATTATTAACGAATCCTCTGGGCAGCACTGAATTAGAACTGGTCGTTCAACCCGGCATGACGCAATTAACCGATAACCAGGGTAAAAAATATTTCAGTGATAATCCTGAAGAGATCATTTATCAACTCACCGATATGGATATTCCTCTGGATAATCTGCGACATTGGATAACCGGTCTGCCCGGTGACGCAAAAGAGTTCAAGCTGGATGCTAACTATCTGTTGAAAACCTTAAACTATCAAAAACATGGCGCAACATGGCAGGTTAATTATCAATCCTACGATAGCTCAACAACCCCCTCTCTTCCTAACCGTCTTGAACTGACTCAGGGCGACCGCCGCATTAAGCTGAAAATGGATAACTGGACCACAAAATAATGACGCTAACCTGGCCTTCACCGGCAAAACTTAACCTGTTTCTCTATATCACCGGTCGCCGCGCTGATGGTTATCACCAGTTGCAAACCCTGTTTCAGTTTCTGGATTATGGTGATGAAATTACCATCACCCCACGTCAGGATAATGAAATCCGCTTACTGACACCGGTAGAAGGTGTGGAGCACGATAACAACCTGATTGTTCGCGCGGCGCGTCTGTTGCAATCCTACAGCCATCAGCACGGCACTGGCATTGCTCATCAAGGTGCAGATATCTGTATCAACAAGCGTTTGCCTATGGGCGGTGGGTTGGGAGGCGGTTCATCGAATGCCGCTACCGTCCTGATTGCCCTGAATTACCACTGGCAAACTGGCCTCACAGACGAGACACTGGCAACCCTCGGTGTAAGTCTTGGTGCTGATGTACCAGTCTTTATCAAAGGCCACGCCGCATTTGCAGAAGGTATTGGTGAAATCCTGCACATAGCAGAGCCGGAAGAGAAGTGGTATCTGGTTGCGCACCCTGGGATTGAAATCCCAACTCTGCGCATCTTCACAGATCCGGAATTAAAACGTGATACGCCAATTCGCTCTCTGGCCGCATTATTACAGGCTCCGTACGCAAATGATTGTGAATCTCTTGTAAGAAAACGTTTTCGTAAGGTTGAACAGCTTCTTTCATGGCTGCTAGAATACGCGCCGTCACGCCTGACAGGGACCGGTGCATGTGTATTCGGCGAATTCGAATCAGAAGCATCGGCCCGGAAGGTGTTAAATCAAGCCCCTGAGTGGTTGCATGGTTTTGTTGCGCGTGGCGTCAACAATTCACCTTTGCACAGTTTTCGCTCTGGGATACCCGGTTATTGAACCAATGAACAGATATCGTTCATTTGAGCATTGGTCAACAATATCTCTCTGGACGCAAGCCTGAGGTTTTTCTCGTGCCCGATATGAAGCTTTTTGCTGGTAACGCCATTCCTGAACTAGCACAACGTGTTGCCAACCGCCTGTACACCAATCTTGGAGACGCGGCTGTCGGTCGTTTCAGCGACGGTGAAGTCAGCGTACAAATTAACGAAAATGTACGCGGTGGTGATATTTTCATCATCCAGTCCACTTGTGCACCGACTAACGACAACTTGATGGAATTGGTCGTTATGGTTGATGCACTGCGCCGTGCCTCAGCCGGACGTATTACCGCAGTAATCCCTTACTTCGGTTATGCCCGTCAGGACCGCCGGGTCCGTTCAGCCCGTGTGCCGATTACCGCAAAAGTTGTCGCAGACTTCCTGTCCAGTGTCGGCGTAGACCGCGTACTGACAGTTGATCTGCATGCTGAACAGATCCAGGGTTTCTTTGACGTTCCGGTTGATAACGTATTTGGTAGCCCGATCCTGCTGGAAGATATGTTGCAGCAAGAATTGGCAAACCCTATCGTTGTTTCCCCGGATATTGGCGGTGTTGTCCGCGCCCGCGCTATCGCTAAACTGCTAAATGACACGGATATGGCTATCATTGATAAACGCCGACCACGTGCTAACGTTTCTCAGGTGATGCACATTATTGGTGATGTTGCAGGTCGCGACTGCGTACTGGTTGATGACATGATTGATACCGGCGGTACATTATGCAAAGCGGCTGAAGCATTGAAAGAGCGTGGTGCTAAACGTGTATTTGCCTATGCAACTCACCCGATTTTCTCCGGCAACGCGGTGGACAACATCAAAAACTCGGTTATTGATGAAGTGATTGTCTGTGACACCATCCCATTATCTGCTGAGATCAAGGCGCTGAATAAGGTTCGTACTCTGACTTTATCCGGTATGCTAGCTGAAGCGATACGCCGCATCAGTAATGAAGAGTCAATCTCTGCGATGTTTGAACACTAAGTTTCAGCCATAAATCGCGCTTAAGAAAAAACCCGTTGCCAAGAACTTCAACGGGTTTTCTGCTTATCCGGAGTCATAATAATATTCCTCCATTAGCAAAAATTCTGACTAACACTGTTTTTGTTATGGATACCGATGATCACCACGACGATAACGCTCATCGTAATTTTTCAACCACCAGTAACGATCTGCCACACCTTCCCGGCCTCCCACACCGGCACCAGCTAACCAAACAAGAGCACCGACAAAAACTCCCAATAGCGCTGCTTCAGATAAAAACTCAGGCCAGCCAAAACCGAAGATATGGGGCAGTAATGTATAAGCCAGGCTGCTAACGATGGTCAACATACCAACACCCATTAATACATTACCAACTATGAAGGCACTCTGACGTTTCATATGTTACCTCCAACACTCTTCGAGCATACTAAGAACCTAAAGTCAAAAAGCTTATGTTTACTTACACTATAGAGTATAGCCCTATTTGCCAAAAGGTCATTGCGGACGCGATCACAACTAACAGAGATTTCATCGCAACGCCCTAGCCGTCCCTCTCTTCGCCTAAATTCTGGTGGTTTTTTTGGCGTTGAATTCGAACATTAATTACTCGTCCATCGGGGATATCGCATAGCTCACCATCATTGTAATAAATGACTTCCCCGTCACTGTTAACGCTCTTTACGCGCTTATTTTGAGTAAATATCGGCGCATCGGTATTTTGCCGATGATAACATTCGATTGTTATATCGCCGCTAGACGTGTCTACTAATTCATTAACCCAAATAAGATTTAACCCGTTGCTGTCTGCCGGGACGATGGTACCACCGTGAATTCCCCATGCACCGTCTTTAGCAAAACCGTCGCAGCCACTGATACGATATTTCCCGGTATCTATCCGCTCGACAGTCACCCCCTCCGCTTCGCGAGTTAACGCATAAGTTCCGTCTGGATAAATACTCACTACGGGGCTGGATATTCTGATATTGCCATTAGTATCGGCGATGCAATTATCATTAAAGATGGCAATAGGATTACCGTTATATTTCAATTTATCGCCAATTGTCAGTCTGCCGTATCTTTTTTCGTTGCAAATATCAAAATCTTGTGACCCATCACCTGGAAATCCAACGTAGGCTGTTCTCGCCGCCCCTTCATAATACTGCAAATAGGCATGTCCACCAGTACTGTATGTTATATTAAAAATACCCGCATTCCCCTTTAAATTTGCCGATGCAGCTTCAATCTGACCCGCAGGAGAAACAGAAAAAACCCGATTGTTATTAATATATGCAGCCAACTCTCCACCAATTGTCAATCTGCCAGATTTTTTTTCGTTGCAAATATCAAAATTTTGTGACCCGTCACTTGGAAATCCAACGTAAGCCGTTCTTTTTGCTCCCTCAAGAAACTGAAAATAGGCATGTTTACCAGTATCATGTATTATGTTAAAAACACCCGCATTCCCCTTTATATTCGCTGACGCCGCTTCAATTTGGCCCGCAGGAGAAACAGAGAAAACCCGTTTGCCATTAATATCTACAGTATATCCATAGGTATCTACGCTACTACCACGCACAATACCTGTTTTAATATAATTGTCGTACCAATTGTAAAGTGTAAATGCAACCATCTCACTTGTTGGTTTAGCGCCCTGCACAGAAACTAACATAGTTGCATTACGTTCGGTGGGAAGTGTTTCAACCTGTTTAAACCTAAAATACCCTGAATAATTGCCACCATCGGCCGATACCGCATTTTTCGCCAACGCCACCGTTTCCGATAAGCCGAGGTTTTTTACAAACGCGCTTTTATCAGGAATATCTGCGCCATGTTGATCTTTTGCCAATCGGTTATTAGCATTATCATTTACATCAGAAACAAATTTCTGAGTTACCGCGAGAGTATTACTATTACCTATTTTATCTGTGAGCTGAGTAACACCTTTTTGTGTTAATGAAGCACTTGGCACTTCGGTTGCAATTTTTTGTTCTAACGCTCTATTTAATTGGGTAGCGAGTTTAACAATATCGCCATCATCCAGAATATCATCACCGGAATATGTCGCGATAAAATTAGCCACAACAGATGCTATTGTTGATGACTGACGTAATACCTTATTGAGCAAATGAGTAGTAATATTTTCTGGCGGAAACCCGGTCTTTAAACTCCGGCTTTCTTCATATCCTTCTTGGCTCACTACATTGGCATTATTACTACTAGAAAAAGCTTTAAAATCATTTTTTTGACTCATATATCCTCCTAAAATTAAATAACCTCATTTCATAATCAGTATGTTTAATTATTGTAAAAAACATTTTTCCTCTATTTATTCAAATTATAGTCTAGCTCGTAAAAACAATAATTAAACATTCTTATCACCCAGACAGTTAATTATTTTTGTACAATTAACAACAATAAAAGATTCAATATTTTCAAAGTTATACTTCTTCGCTTTCAAACTGAACTTTGTACTCGTCGCACCTGACAGGTAAACTACCCCTCTTTATTGTTTTTACTGTTAAAAGTGAAGAAAAATAGTGAGTAACATAAAATTAATTGTTGGTCTGGCTAATCTTGGTGCTGAATATGCCCAAACCCGGCACAACGCCGGGGCCTGGTACCTCGACCTGCTGGCGCGGAGCCACAATCAGCCATTGAAAGAAGAGAGTAAATTTTTCGGTTACACCGCCCGGATTAATATGTGCGACCATGATGTTCGTCTGTTAGTCCCGACAACATTTATGAACCTCAGCGGTAAATCTGTCGCGGCCCTCGCCTCCTTTTACCGAATCCAACCAGATGAAATTCTGGTGGCACATGATGAACTCGATTTACCGCCGGGAGTGGCAAAAATGAAGCTGGGCGGAAGTCATGGCGGTCATAATGGTTTGAAAGATATTCAAAACAAATTTGGCAATAATCCTAACTTCTATCGCTTACGTATTGGTATCGGTCATCCAGGCGATAAAAATAAAGTTATTGGCTTTGTGCTGGGAAAACCACCAGCCAGTGAACAAAAGCTGATTGATGACGCGATTGATGAAGCTCTGCGCTGCACGGATATTCTAATGAAACAAGGTATAGATAAAGCGATCAACCGCTTGCACAGCTTCAAAGCCAGTGCCTGACGACACAGAATAGATAAATCCTATTTGCGGGATCGTGATAGCTCGCCATTCCGTGTATAATGGCGCCAATTTTTTTCTGATTCATCACAAAGGCTACTCCAGCCTTTTGATTTATAAGTAATTTAAGGTGAAAACTTATGGGATTCAAATGCGGTATCGTTGGCTTGCCTAACGTCGGGAAATCAACATTATTCAATGCGCTGACCAAAGCAGGTATCGAAGCAGCA
Source organism: Photorhabdus tasmaniensis (assembly GCF_011189505.1). Classification (GTDB taxonomy): domain Bacteria; phylum Pseudomonadota; class Gammaproteobacteria; order Enterobacterales; family Enterobacteriaceae; genus Photorhabdus; species Photorhabdus tasmaniensis. The sequence continues at coordinate 11,985 of NZ_PUJU01000009.1, read as the reverse complement.
AACTTCCCGTTCTGCACCATTGAACCAAATACCGGTGTAGTACCGATGCCCGATCCACGGCTTGAGCAACTGGCGCAAATTGTAAAACCTCAACGTATCCTGCCTACCACAATGGAATTCGTCGATATTGCCGGTCTGGTGAAAGGCGCATCAAAAGGTGAAGGTCTGGGCAACCAGTTTCTGACTAATATTCGTGAAACGGAAGCTATCGGCCATGTTGTGCGTTGCTTCGTCAACGACAATATCATTCACGTTTCCGGTCAGGTTGACCCAGCCTCTGATATTGAGATCATCAATACAGAACTGGCCCTTTCCGATCTGGACACTTGTGAGCGAGCCATTCATCGCGTCCAGAAAAAAGCCAAAGGTGGCGATAAAGATGCCAAAGCCGAACTGGAAGCGCTGGAAAAATGCCTGCCGCATCTGGAACAAGCCGGTATGTTGCGGGCATTGGATCTCAGTGCTGAAGAGAAAGCCGCTATCCGCTACTTGAGCTTCCTGACGCTGAAACCCACGATGTACATTGCTAACGTCAACGAAGATGGTTTTGAAAACAATCCTCATCTGGATATTGTTCGTGCAATCGCAGAAAAAGAGGGATCGGTTGTCGTACCTGTTTGTGCTGCGGTAGAAGCCGATATCGCAGAGCTGGAAGATGATGAACGTGAAGAGTTCATGGCTGAACTTGGTCTGGAAGAACCCGGTTTAAACCGCGTTATCCGGGCTGGTTATCAGTTACTGAATCTGCAAACTTACTTCACTGCCGGCGTGAAAGAAGTCCGGGCATGGACAATCCCTGTCGGCGCAACCGCACCACAGGCTGCCGGTAAGATCCACACTGATTTCGAAAAAGGCTTTATCCGTGCGCAAACTATCGCTTTTGCAGATTTCATCACTTATAAAGGCGAACAAGGCGCAAAAGAGGCCGGCAAAATGCGCTCAGAAGGTAAGGAATATATCGTTAAAGATGGCGATGTGATGAATTTCTTGTTTAATGTTTAAATTATTACTCATGTCTCGTAACGTCGCACGGTGTTTCACAGACTGAATAAATCACTTCAAATCCACGCAACTGCGTGGATTCTTATTTTCAATCTTCGACAACGACACATTTATGTTAGCCGACGGTGCTCAAAAAAAGTTACCCTTAAGTATTCAGGAATGAAACTTAACTATCCGATCAATAGCAAATTGCAGGCTATCATCATCGAATAATTTCAATTTTCGATTCGCCCACCTTTCACCAGCAGGCCAGTGATGTAATCCCTCTTTCACGGATATCAGTGTTGGCTGGCAATTTTCGCGAGCCAGTAACCAATCAACCGTAGCCAGTAACTCCATACCAAACGGTGATTCAAAGCCATCAATTAACTGGCTCACCTGTTCAAGTGCAGGTAACCAGCTTTTGGCTTCACTGTGCAGGTAAGCGCTCACATAGTCCCTTTCCCTATCGTTAAACCAGATTACATCCAATGGCTGACTATCTGAGATGCGTTTTTCTGCTTTGAGATAACTACCATCCAACGCATTTAGCAGATGATTCAGATTAGCGGCATGAGGGCCATAATAATTTGCCTCAAATCGTAGCGTTAACACATCTTCCAAATGATGCTGGTCAATAGCGCGCTGTAGCAACCACCCCAGCTTTTGAATTTCCAGCAGGCTGCATTCCATACCTAACACCCAGTAGCGCCGCACAAGTTCTGCGATCATCGCCCTGGCTGGCGTTAACTTTTTTACCCCAGTATTTTTGACAACATTTTGATATTTATCCGTTGGCTCATAGATCAAAATTTCTGTGTCGTGGAGATCGGACAGGGTTTTCTCAATCCGAGTTTTCACCTCAGGCCAGTTCAGTCCCCCATTACCGGCACCTAGCGGTGGAATAGCAATGGAACGCACCTGGTTTTCAATCAGAAACAGGCGCAAATCCTGCAATCCGGTTTCAATCCATTCTATTTTGGAGTCAACACGCCAGTGCTGTTTGGTGGGGAAATTGACTATCCAGTGTGGCCCCATCAACTCACCGGTTTCAGTGACGAACATCTTTCCAGTCACTACCTGCTTCTGCTTACAAGCTTTGGCATAGGCCTGCATATTGAGTGGAAAACGCTCTTTGAACATGAGGGCAATGCCTTTCCCCATGACACCCATAGTATTGACCGTATTCACCAATGCTTCTACAGGGGCATCCAGTAAATTACCTTGTGTATATTTAATCATGAGAAATACCATCCTGCCCGGGCATAAACGGGCATATTAACCAAACGACAAAAAGCATTTTAACCAATAAGATAATACAATCAACAACAATCCCTACTTATAATTATTCATTTCAACTCAATATAAACAAAAAACAAATCAACATATAATTGATGATAAAGCAAATCATTAGCAGAGCAGATATAAATACATTATCAAATTGTATAACAAAGGGTTATTTTTATAAAGCACCCTAAAAACAAATTTTATGATAATAAACTTTACATATTGTATTTTTAAACTATTATGGAAATATCATAGATGCAATTTCTATCAATTGGCATAGATATTACCGGCTTTCAGAAAATATATTTATCACACAAAATAAAACGATATCTTATTGATCTAAAATAAATTATATTTCCTGAAATACATAATTAACCTAAATCAAAAATAAACATTCAATAGTTAATTATATAAATCTATAAGGAAAATAATCATGAAGAATATATTCACCAGCCCTGATTATGAATTTAAAAAGGCTCAAGAGTGGCTGGAGTATATTAAACCAGGAGAACTAAGATACCTGAAAACACAGGAATATCCCGATAACATTTCTTCTCATTTCCCGGCACCTGAAAATCTTTCTGACGTGCAAAGCCCAGCCAGTGTAGCAGCAACAGATGAATACACCATATTTACAAAGAAATCTGCTACATCATATAAATACCCGGTCAGCGTCACGGAGGGTTTGCAAACTATCATCAACTTATGCCGGATAGCTTCAGGCTATGATCCTTTAGAACCAGAAGGTAATGGCAATGCGCAGAAGTTCATTGCATTCACCAAAGAAATAGCGAATACTCCATTTCTCTCTTTACTGTGGGTAGAATCAAGTATTATTACTCAACAAAGCCATAATACCGATATCTTAATCGATTCTTTTGTTCAAGCTTTTAAAGGTCTCTCCCCTCAGGATAAAATTACAATCAAAATCTATCTAAAAGCGTTGACTAATACTGCTTTATCATATGCGGATGAGAAAGAAAGACAATCTAATTTCGTACAATACGTTCTTATTAAATCCCCAAATGGTGCTTCAATTATATTATATTCCTCTGTATTAACAATAAAGAGAGTGAATAATAAAGGTACTATAAAATTCACATCCAACTATAAACTTTCACAGGCAGAATATAATCTCAGTCAAGCATCATGGGAAAATGTAAAGCCGGCATTCGAGAAAGAAAATAAAATATCAACCGAATATTTAATTGACTGTATGACAACCAAACTAAAAACATAAATTAAAATATTTTTATAAACAGATTATAGGCATTGTTGCAAATAGGACTCAATATCGTTCCCTATTTTCAACAATATTTTAACATTCAATATCTAGTTTAATAAACTTATAAAGGACAAAAATCATGGAAAATATCTTAAGCAATCCTGATTACGCAGTAAAAAAATCCCAAGAATGGATAGAACATATTGAGAAAGGAGGAACAAGGTTGCTGAAAGATTGGCAACGTTCAGATAACATTTTCACAGATATTTCCAATCTTGAAGATTATTCCAAAGTACAAAGTCCAGCTAACGCCGCAGCTACAGAAAATTATGCACTACTTGCAAAACAATCTGCTACATCATATAAATATCCGGTAAGCGTTACCGAAGGTCTGCAAACGATAGTGAATATATGTCGTGCAGTTTCAGATTATAATGCGTTAGATCCTGAAGGCAAAGGCAATAAAGAGCACTTCTTTGCATTTACAAAAGAATTATCGGGTGTACCGATCCTTTCCTTAATATCAAAAAGCGTACAAAATGTTGTTCAAAAAAGCCGTAATATGGATGTTTTGATCAACTCTTTCCTGGAAAGCTTCCAAGGTTTAACTTATCTGGAGAGAGGCCAGATGAGGATCCCCTTGAGACAATTGGCTCTCGCTGCATTATCCTATGCGGGTAAGAAGCAGACTCGATCTAATTTCGTACAAAACGTGCTTACCACCTCGCCAAGAGGTGTATCATGCTTCTTATATTGGTCTGAGTTTTCAATAATCGCTTTAGAAGATAATAAAGGCACTATCGAATTCCAATCTACTTACCTTCTACCGCAAGCAGAATATCAACTGAGTTACGAAGCATGGAGAAATGCGCGGCCCGCATTCGAGAAAATACAGAAGGAAACATTAGAAGATTGGATTGACAATATGACAACCAAGAAGAAAGAAAAGTAAAGACACTGTGTATAGAATAAGTTGATATGGTGAAATAACTGACAAAATGGTGTCCGCAAATGCATCGTGGACACCATGATGAATATCTCCGATGTAAAACATTTCATTGTTGGTAACGATAATCAGTCCTTGACTTCTAGCATGTCCTGCTATCTGGTTATCATAAACCCCAATACGTTATAGTTATTACCCACATTCAGCCAATAAAGTATGGCAAAGATGGCCTAAAGTCTGCGTAGCACGTTCCATTTCCTCATTCCAATCAAAAGAGACATTAAGACGAAAGGCATGGTTAAACTGTTGACTGGTACAAAACATACTGCCAGGCGCAATACTGATCCCTTCCGCCAATGCCAGTTGATAAAGCCGCTCGGCACTGAACAATGGCTCAAATTCCAGCCAGAGGAAATATCCGCCTTTCGGGCGGTTCACTTTCACTGATGCAGGCATATAGTCGCCAATCGCCCGTAGCATTTGGTGTTGACGTTGCTCCAATACACGGCGAAGACGGCGCAAATGTTTATCGTATCCCCCTTCGGCAAGATAATCGGCAATAGCCAGTTGCGTCGGTATGCTAGCAGAAACGGTACTCATCATTTGTAACTGCTGGATTTTTCTGGCGTGCTTTCCTGCCGCCACCCAACCCACCCGGAATCCCGGTGCCAGGCATTTGGAAAATGAAGCACAGTGCATAAAGTTGCTTTCACTGTCCAGAGCTTTCGCCGGTACAGGCCGTTGCTGATCGAAATAGAGTTCACCATACACATCATCTTCAATCAGTACCACCTGGTGACGGTTAAGGATATTCACCAACCGTGATTTATTTTCGGCAGACATCGTTCCGCCTAATGGATTCTGGAAGTGAGTCATTAACCAACAGGCTTTTACCGGATACTTTTGCAGCACCTCCTCCAACGCATCTAAATCAATACCGTGTTGCGGATCAGTTTTTATTGCCAGCGCTTTTAAGCGTAAACGCTCAATTGCCTGCAAAGCACCATAGAAAGCCGGCGATTCAATGACCACCCAATCACCCGGCTCAGTTACTGACTGCAAACTGAAACTCAGTGATTCCATCGCACCCGCAGTAATCACAATTTCATCAGGAGAAACATGAATACCATGCATCGCATAGCGGCGCGATATGTTACGGCGTAACTTATCGTTACCCGGAGGTAAGTTGGCTAAAGAGCTGTGCGGTGCTATTCGCCTGGCGACTGCCGCTAACGCTTTGGTCAGTTTAGGCTGAATCAATAAGGATGGATCCGGGAATGCTGAACCAAAAGGAATAATCGAAGGATCTTTGCACGCTTGTAATACATCAAAAATAGAAGCGCTTATTTCCACGCTTTCGCTCAGATGTAATCGCTTTCCCCCTTTCGCCGCCGCAAATGGTTGCAAACGATTGGTGACATAATAACCAGACTGAGGTCGGGAAGTGATCCATCCCTGACTTTCCAATAACTGATACGACTGAACAACTGTCATCAAACTCAAACCCGATAATTTCACTGACTCCCTCAGTGAGGGTAATCTATCTCCTACCAACCAGGTACCATCTTCAATATGTTGCAGAATTTGCTTAGCAAATTGTTCATAACGCTTCATAAATTCAGACCTCCGTAGAAACTGTTATAGTCAATATAAAGAAAACTGTCACTATTATAGTTATTTTTTTCATGTTTTACTTACCCACACACATTTCCTGCCTTTATTCAAACAACAATAAGAGGTCACTATGTTTGGCTTAAGTGCTGTGGAACTGGCCAGAATTCAGTTCGCTTTTACGGTCTCCTTTCACATTATCTTTCCAGCAATCACGATTGGGCTGGCAAGTTTTTTAGCGGTACTGGAAGGATTATGGCTGAAAACCCGTCATACCGATTACAAAGCGTTATATCACTTCTGGTCGAAAATTTTTGCAGTTAACTTCGGCATGGGAGTGGTTTCCGGCCTGGTTATGGCTTATCAGTTCGGCACCAACTGGAGTTTTTTCTCCGAGTTTGCCGGTTCGATCACCGGCCCCTTGCTGACTTACGAAGTACTGACCGCGTTCTTTCTTGAAGCAGGCTTTCTTGGTGTGATGTTATTTGGCTGGAACCGAGTGGGTAAAAAATTACATTTTTTCGCCACCTGTATGGTTGCGTTGGGTACTCTGATATCCACCTTTTGGATACTGGCCTCCAATAGCTGGATGCAAACCCCACAAGGCCATGAAATTATCAATAATCAGGTTGTCCCCGTCGATTGGCTGGCAGTGATATTTAATCCCTCCTTTCCATACCGTCTGGCTCACATGTGTACCGCGGCATTCCTTGCCTCAGCATTCTTTATTGCAGCTTCAGCGGCATGGCATTTATTAAAAGGCAATGACTCGACAGCAATGAAAAAAATGCTATCCATGTCGATGTGGATGATCCTGATTATTGCGCCTTTGCAGGCGTTGATTGGTGATGCCCACGGTCTTAACACACTCAAGCATCAACCCGCCAAAATCGCGGCAATGGAAGGCCATTGGGAAAATCGTCCCGGTGAAGCGACTCCGCTGATCCTGTTTGGTATTCCTGATATGGAACGGGAAGAGACACGTTATGCCGTGGAGATCCCTTATCTCGCCAGCCTGATTTTGACCCACAGCATCGATAAACAGGTTCCTGCGCTTAAAGAGTTTCCACCGGAAGACAGACCAAACGCCCTGATGGTTTTCTGGTCATTCAGAGTGATGGTCGGCCTGGGTATGCTGATGATAATTGCCGGTTGCTGGGGACTCTGGCTGCGCTATAAGCAACGGCTTTACCAATCAAAACCCTTCCTGCGTTTTATGTTCTTGATGGCACCTTCCGGCCTGATCGCCATTCTTGCCGGCTGGTTTACCACAGAAATAGGCCGTCAACCGTGGGTAGTTTATGGTCTGTTACGCACCAAAGACGCGGTATCCGCACACGGTGAGATACATATGAGCATCAGCCTGTTGCTGTTTATCGTGGTTTATAGTTCGGTATTTGGTGTGGGTTACGCCTATATGATGAAACTTATCCGCAAAGGCCCCGAAAAGGAGTTAAAAAATGGGTATTGATCTGCCGTTAATCTGGTTCATCATCATTGTGTTCAGCACCATGATGTACATTGTCATGGATGGTTTTGATCTTGGGATTGGGCTGCTCTATCCCACAGTTAAAAGCGACAGCGACCGTGACTTAATGATGAACAGTGTCGCCCCTGTCTGGGATGGTAACGAAACTTGGCTAGTGCTTGGAGGTGCAGGTTTATTCGGTGCTTTTCCTCTGGCTTATGCCGTTATCCTTGATGCACTGGCCATCCCCCTGACATTAATGTTATTTGGCCTGATATTTCGTGGTGTCGCCTTTGAATTCCGTTTCAAATCTGCCCCTGAACATCGTCACATTTGGGATAAAGCCTTTATCGGTGGTTCTGTGATTGCCACGTTCGTTCAGGGGGTTGTGGTTGGCGCTTTTATTCAGGGATTCCCTGTTGAAAACCGGGCTTATGCGGGTGGCTATTTTGACTGGTTTTCCCCCTTCCCACTATTCTGTGGCTTTGGGCTCATCGTGGCTTACGCCCTGTTAGGCTGCGGCTGGCTGATTATGAAAACCGAAGGCCATCTGCAACAGGCGATGTACCGTGTAGCCCGCCCACTTATTCTGCTGATGCTGGCTGTCATCACCGTTATCAGTTTGTGGACACCATTAATCCATCCGGCAATGGCGGAACGCTGGTTCAGCTTACCTAATTTATTATTCTTCCTTCCTGTACCACTGTTAGTAGTATGGTCCAGCTGGAAACTATTGCGTTCCATCAAACGCAAAACCCATTACACCCCGTTTCTGTTAGCGCTGTTGCTGGTTTTCCTTGGCTACAGTGGATTGGGTATCAGTATCTGGCCTAACCTGATCCCACCAGCGATCAGTTATGAAGCCGCTGCGGCACCACCACAAAGTTTAGGTTTTATGCTGGTCGGTGCCCTGCTGATCATCCCAGTGATCCTAGTTTATACCTATTGGAGCTACTACGTTTTCCGGGGGAAAGTGAACCATGAACAAGGCTACCACTAATCAAAACATCCAACGCCCTTCCGTATGGAAACGGATAGGCTGGATGGCGATAATCTGGCTTTGCAGTGTGATGGCTCTTTTTGCTGTCTCCACGCTATTTCGCCTTCTGATGACAGCAGCAGGAATGAAATTAAAGTAATTGTTAACACTATTTAATAAATTGAGCTAAAGTTTTCATCAGTATTGCAGAACGGAATCTTAACCTGATGAAAACAAGTTCAAATAACTCTCTCTTCACAAACCAAAAGTTGTTTGTAATCAACTCTATTGTAAATTTATTTTTACTTTTCACACTGTTATTGATCAATAAACCGTCTATTCAAGATTTAATTCTACCGTTGCTGATAATGTTAAACATTACAAATGTGTATTTCCTGATAAAAGTAGTGCATAACTCTGTTCCTGTCAAAGCATGGCAACATTCAAGATACAAAGCAGAAATTAACGCACTGAAACAAAAAAATGGCCATTTGGATTTCCTTTGTCAAAGCCATTTCAAACTACAAAACTGTAAACTTCTTCCTGAAAAGTTACAGGAGATTTTTTCTCATCTCAATCGCCTGATCCCTTTCTGTGAAGCCAAAATCATCTTTTATCCATCGCAACAAGAATATTTCTTCCGCAATCCTCACCAGTGCCCCTATTTCGATATGCCTCTGATTATGAGATGGAGTCTGGATGATAATATTGATAACTATGGGACACTCTGGATAAAAACACACAGAAATAGTGACTTGACCCCCGATGAAAAAAGCCTGGTTCAGAATGTGGTTGCCTTAATGACGAATAAACTGTTACGGGAAAACCAAATCCAGTGCCACCATCAAAGTATCTTAGCGGCAGAAAGAGCGGCTATTTCCCGAGAACTCCATGATTCAATTGCCCAATCGCTCTCTTTCCTTAAGATTCAGGTTAATTGCTTGTATATCGGTAGTGATCACTTATCCAAGCAAAGTTTAACCTCGCTCAATATGATTAAGGATGAGTTGAATATCGCTTACCGCCAACTAAGAGAATTATTGGCAACCTTTAGGAACGAGCAGCCTCAATGTCATCTGCAAGAATCTTTACAGACGTTGATTAACGAGTTTAACCATCGTCTGGGCTTCAATATTGAATTCAATTACCGCCTGACACATCAACACATCCCTGATAGTTACTGTAAACATTTAATCCAAATCATCCGGGAATGTTTAAACAATTGCTACAAGCATTCCAATGCAAACTGGATCAGTATCCGTATTTATCCTCTTGATGACAAAGTCATTGCTGTTGTCAGTGACAATGGCCGGGGCATCAATCTAACTGCAATTGATAAAAACAGATTTGGGCTGGCGATTATCCAAGACAGAGTCACGCTCATCGGTGGACAATTACAGATAAAAAACCGTAAAAATGGTGGTACAGAAATAGAAATTCAATTATCACTGGACTGAAAAGACAGATAAATCAAATTACTGGCATCAGCGCAACTTATTGAATGATAATGATTAGCATTTGTGTTATTTACTGTTACACTGCATTTCGCTTTATCAGATCATTACCTTCAATAAATTTTCCAGAGGAATTTTACGTGGCTAATAAAACAATTGAAGAGAAAAATATTTACCGCCCTGCACCCCCGAGGCTTGTTCAGGTAAAAAAAATTTTCGACGTAACCCCCAATATGCGCAGCATTACTTTCGAAAGTGAAAACTTGGACAGTTATCCCACTGAATGCGAAGGCGGGCTGGTAAAAATATTCTTACCTCTTCCGGGGCAGATAAAACCGATCTTACCCACTCTATCCCCAGAAGGCCCAATATGGCCGACAAAAGAACTACGCCCGGTTACCCGTGCTTACACTGTCCGGGCTCTGCGTTCCGAACAAAAAGAGATCGATATTGAGTTCGCACTGCATGACCATGGCGGTCCGGCGGTGGAATTTGCTCACAGAGCCAAAATCGGTGACTGGATTGGCATCACTAACCCCGGAGGCCCTGATCCATTACTGCCAAAAGTCAGCAACTATTATATGGCCGGCGACCCAAGCTCCCTGCCTGCAATTGCGGCGCTACTAGGAACCATAAAACCAGACGCGGCTGGGCAGGTGATTATTCGTATCGAAAGTGAACAGGATATTCAGGAGTTAAAAAAACCAGAGGGAATAACAATCCACTGGATTACTGGCGGTGTTGAAGTGACTGACAAAATGGTATCCACGTTCAAATCCTGGTCATTACCAACAGAAAATGTCACTTTCTGGCTTGCCGGTGAAGATAAAATGGTAAAAGCGCTTCGTCGCTATGTTCGCCGTGAAAAAGGTTATGAACGCCACCAGCTATATGCCATCCCTTACTGGAGACATGGCTTTAATGAGGAAGGTTATCACGAACTGCGCCATGAAGTGATGGATAGCTTTGCGCTATGATTAGTGCATAATTTCGGCCAATCATAATAGGCAGAGGATCACGCCGGGAGATTTTTTCAGAAACCTTGACGGTGTGATCTATACCATGAGAATGATCTACAACCATTGGGATAGGGCAACAGGTATACCCGCTTTCCACTTTTGGGTTTTGGCTGCCATATAAACATCATTAGGTCGAGTTAATAAAAGGTCCTTTGGCTTTTTACTACCAAGCCACTCTCGCCTGTTAGGCTTGAAACGCTCACTGCGTTACAACCGCACCGCACAAAAAATTCGTGATTTATGTCACATTTTTAAAATTAATCGGATATTAGCCAATCAAACAAACGCGACACCGTACATTTTTTATTATATTTTTCTAGTGGGATATTAAACAGATAAAATGATTGATTATTTTTATCTTTACTCTCCCTTAAGGTAATCGATGACATAACAACCCCGGTTGCCTGTTCAATGCAGGTTATCCATAAGACTTTCAGCAACAGACTAAGCAACCTGTATTGTTCTAAATGGTTTAATTATTTTTTTATCAATTTTTCCAAGATGGTCCATTTCACCACTTGATTATTTATGACTACACACAAAACGTCGCCGGGCAAAAGGTCCGGGCGGTATCTATCCTTATGAATAATTAACGGGGACGTGATGTCATTCCAGAAAAATCTATCCAAACTATCCAGTGCCAAACACATTGCCGACCGGCTAGCGACTCAAAGCGCCAGCGGCCTGCAATTTACCCTCACGGCGGGCGGATTACCGCCTGAGACCTTTGTCGTCTCCCGGTTTTCACTCACCGAAGCCCTGTCAACCCCCTTCAGCCTGACGGTCAGTTTAGCCAGTGCCGACCCGGCGATTGATTTCGCCGCCGTCCTCGATACCCGCGCCACCCTGACCATTCTGCGCGCCGGCAAAGTCGAGCGCACCGTCACCGGCATGGTTGCCTGCTTTGTACAGGGCAACACGGGCAAACATCAGACCCGCTATGAGATGACGGTGCGCCCCGATATGTGGCGCACCACCCTGCGTCAGAATGCCCGGATTTTTCAGCAGCAGGATA
>NZ_PUJU01000008.1 GCF_011189505.1 Photorhabdus tasmaniensis | reverse complement strand
GTCTATATTTCGGCGAAAAGACGATAGGGTATTTACACAGCCACTTTGTATGCGCTGAGCTTTGTGCTTTAATGCCCATAAACACCTTTCCTTATTTGAGTTACGAATATTAGCTTGAACATCTATATCGTAACGGAAAGGTGTTTTTCTTGGTATAACCTTTGAACTCCACCCGCAAAGCGGGTGGTTTTATGTTTAAGACGCTAACGCGACTTAAACTGGCTAAAGCCATAATAAGATACAGGGCCATACGGCCCTGTATTACTACAATTTCAATTTACAACTCCAATTCATTACCATAAGAATGGGTATTCTCCATTTCTTGCTGTAATTTCTTTTGCTTCAACTTCCAAAGTGAATCTTCTGGCATTTGGACACGAATATTCAAACGACAATATTCGGGAATATCACACGGCTCTCCATCTTTGTAGAACACCTGTTTGCCATTGTCATCAATAGATTTGAGTCGCCAGTTCTGAAATTGTTCAGGTAAATGCATGTGCTGACGGTGGAAGGTTTCAATGATAATCGCGCCGTTTGGTTGAACCTGATCCTTAACAAAAATCAGTTCGAGATTATTGTTATCGTGAGGCACAGAAATACCACCCTGTATACCCCAGGCACCATCAGCGTTATAGCCCAAGATATTTGATATACGGTATATACCGACTCCCTCTTTTGTAACTTCTACCCCTTCAGCTTCTTCATTAGTTGAAAATGTGCCATCAGGGTAAATATCTACCATAGGGGAAGATATCTTGAGAAATCCATTAGCGTCCGGATTAGCGTTCTTATCGTCCCAAAATTTGCGTGTAAGTTTATAGCCAGCATTTATGCTATCTGTACGATATGTATCACCGCCATGCATAAAAACCAGCCTGTGGCTCCATACATCCGGTACCCCCTCGCTTGATACACCACTTTTATTGCTAATTCTTAACAGGACGCCATAATGATTAGGTGGCAACCCATATCTAGTCAAGAACGGCGCGTTGGGGACAAACCCAGAACAACCATTATATAAAATTTCCCCCCCATTCATCCAAGCATGACGCATTGCATCATTAATTGATGCCGCTCCCACATCCAATGCATTCAGACTGATATCCCCAGTCAATGGCTTCCCATTGATCTTCCGGGTATTAGGTACTCTGTCATTAATATTTTTATTCAATGAATTTATTATTTCTTGAGCCCATTTTTGTGTAACCGCTAATATGTCACTATTGCCAACGACATTGGTAAGCTGAACAACCCCTTTTTGTGTTAATGAGGCAGTTGGAATTCCTGTTGTAATTTTTTGTTGTAACGCCCGATTTAATTGGTCTGCAAGTTTGGCTATATCCCCATTATCCAGAACATCTTCGCCAGATTGTGTCTCAATAAAATTAGCTACGACAGCGGATATGGTTGACGATTGACGTAATACCTTATTTAGTAAATGAGTCGTAATATTTTCTGGTGGAAATCCTTTCTGCAACCTTTGATCGTTTTCATAGTCTGCTTGACTGATTACATTCGCATTATCACTAATAGAAAAAGCTTTAAAATCATTTTTTTGACTCATACACATTCCTTAAGTTAAATAACTAGCTGTTTTTATATAATAATCATTAATAAAAAATTCAATCCTTGACAATTAAAAATATATCAAAACCACTTATATTCAATATATAAAAATTATCTTCTCTTTCTCCTTCTATTTTTATCAAGGATAAATTAGAAATTAATAATAAAATCAATTTTACGGATCAAATGATATGTAAACACCCGGTCTTCAAAGAAGAAATTTCATGGAATAAACTATTCATAACATAGTGACAAGGCTCGTTTTTATACGAAACTTTGTTAAATCAAAGCGCTACCTAAAAAATCAGCGCTTTGTCAATAATCTGAGGATTGTAAAGCTTTAACGCTATTACTCTTACGGCTTTTCAGGCCAATTAATGTCTGGTGCCGATGAAACATCAACCCGATGCAGTAATACCAAATACTTTTTCCAATCTAGCAATAAAGTTTTTTCCGCTTCCGATGCCATTTCAGTTTCAACTGCATATTGCAATACAGTGATGGCTTCATCAGCTTGCCGACGGAAAATAATACGTTGTTGTTCAGCCTGTTTAATTTGACTGGCTTTTTGCGCTTCAATATCCGTTACCCACTTTTCGCCGTCCCATTGATCAAAATCAGTGGCGGGTTGCTTGAATGTCAATATTTCTGGCAATTCACCCAGGTCAATCACGTCTTGTTGTACGCGAGTTTGCGTGTTGTAAACGGTTTTACCTCGGTAGTTAGGTACGATTTCCCAGTGACTTCCGTCCTCACTGCGACGCACAGCCATATCATTAGAATCGGGAAGGTCTGGCTCATCCAAATAAGAATGCGTAGACAAACCTACACCTTCCGCAACATATTCGAAATCAGTCCCAGATAATTCTCTCGAATAGGAGTTAGCATAATAAACTTTTATCCAGCCGGCTTGAGTCGCTAATCCATCTTCACCTAATACAGCGGTTTCTGAATTTAAGATATATTCTTGTGTCATTATCATTCTGCCTTTACGATGTAGTTAAATGCAATATTACAAGGTCTTGTTTCATGACTTGTCACTGCTATTTCATTATCTCCCAGAAATGAACCTGTTAAATCTTGTAGAGCAGGATAGGCTTCAGCTAATTTCGGGTACTGTAATTTATTAAAAGCTGAACCGTTACATGTGAAATAGCTTTCCATTCACTTTCCGGGTATTGGGTACTTTACTATTAATATTTTCACCCAATGTATTTATTATTTCTTGGGTCAGTTTTTGTGTCACTGCTAATGTGTCATTATTGCCAATCTTATTTGTCAGTTGAACTAAAGTCAGCCACGACAGATGCTATTGTTGACGACTGTCTTAATACCTTATTTAACACATGATTAGCAATATTTTTTGGTGGAAACCCTGTGTGTAAACTTTGGTTTTCCGCATATCTTTCTTGACTGACCACATTCGCATTATTACCAATAGAAAAAGCTTTAAAATCATTTTTTGGATTCATATACCTTCCCAAAAATAAGTAACACTCTTTATAATAAAAATATTAAACTATTGTACAGGTGATTTATCTCAATTGACATCAATAATAGTCTAACTCATAAGATAAATAATGAAACATCCTTAAAACTAAAAGGATTAATTATTTCTATATAATTAGTAAAAAACAAATTAATTAATATCTGGCAATTATTATTTACTCCCCATTTATTCCTTGCTGTAACTTATCTGGAAACTCGATGAAAAAGGCCACGCTATAGCATGGCCTTAAAGCAAAGTAACTCCATTAGTAAAAGTCATTGTTTTTCAGCAAGCAGTAACCTGTAGATTACACCACCTACAATCCCGCCAATAATCGGCATAACCCAGAATAGCCATAATTGCTCTAAAGCCCAGGTATTCTGGAATATAGCAACAGCAGTGCTTCGTGCCGGGTTAACTGAGGTGTTTGTAACAGGAATACTGACCAAGTGAATTAAAGTCAACGCCAAACCTATTGCTAATGGCGCAAAACCCGCATAGGCTCGTTTATCTGTTACACCAATAATGACAATCAGGAAAATAGCCGTCAAAACAACTTCAGCAATAATAGCTGACTGAAGTGAAAATCCACCAGGTGAATGCTCACCATAACCATTGGATGCAAAACCACTGGCTGTTACATCAAAACCAGCCTGTCCGCTGGCAATAACATACAACACAGTTGCCGCAAGAATACCGCCTATAACTTGAGAAATAATATAAGGAATAATTTCTGCGGCCCTAAAACGTCCCCCCGCCCAAAGGCCAATTGTCACCGCAGGATTAAAATGCCCACCAGAAATATGCCCTACCGCATACACCATCGCCACAATGGTTAAACCCGATGCTAAAGAGACACCGACAAAACCAATACCTAATTCAGGAAATCCAGCAGCTAATACAGCACTACCGCATCCCCCGAAAACCAGAACGAATGTCCCAAGCAATTCAGCCGTTAGTTTTTTTAACATATTTTACCCTCACTCAGTTATCGAATAGAGTCACCTTACTGGAATTAACTATAGCCAATAAATAAAAATCACGCTTATTTTTGACATAACCACATAAGTTGCTGATTGATTAGATATATTTATTCATAATTCACTTTAAACACAATATTCAATGCAGAATTTGCCCTATCGGATCAACTTTTCGATAAAATATGGATAATTTAAAATCAATTATCTCCAGAATAAGCTCAACATTCTTTTTAAAATATAAAAATCCGGTGTAGAATATAGACACCGGATTATCACATAAGTATTGAATAGCTCAATATATATTAAACAATGGGGACAATACAGAAGATAGCCTTTTCACTACTAAATAAATAACTCACCTGACTACCAAAACTGAAATATTCGCATATCCGACAATGCCTGAGGCGTTTGAGCCTAATAAATGTGTCGAAATATTAGGTCGTCTGGAACCAATGATAATTAAATCGGCTTTAATCTCATTCGCTGTTGATAATACTTTGTCCCTTGGTGATCCAAAAGCGACAGAGAAAGAGACCCGCTCTTTTGGTAAGTCTATTTTTTCAGCAACTGTTGCCAGTTCTTCTTCTGATCTTGCAATAGATTTCTTGGCAAAAGAGTTGATCAAGTCATAATGATAACTATAACTAACTGAAAATCTCGGTACATCAGGAATGGAATGGAAAAGATGTATATTGGCATCAGACAATTTAGCCAAATACTCTGCATGTGCGATCGCTTTATCGGTCAATTCATCTTCTGAAATTTCCACCGGTACTAAAATAGTCTTGTACATATGCACTCCTATATTTATATACCAAACCGAACTACTTTAATAAGTATATAAAATATTCCATTATTTGCTGTGAGTTGTTTAACTAAATCAAACAAATTACTGAATAACTCATTTTTCATTACTCAGCATCAAGATGCCATTTGTGTAATATTCGGTGGATGAAAGGTGTTACAACAAGCCCTAAAGTAATCAAGAACACACTTTCCAGAAATAACCCATATATCGCAATAAAATATTTACCCAGCAAACTAACAGGAGCAGGATCTAACCCCTGTGCTCCAAGCATAGATAAGGCGTTGAGCAAAGACTCAGAAAATGAGTGCCCTTCTATCAGGTAAAACCCCAGCACACCCGGAATTATCCCAATAAAGAAAAATGTGGCCGCGATAAGGTAAAAACGCGTCACTCGCCATAGAAAATGATCCAGACGAATCAGTTTATCAGTAAATTTTTCCATAATTATTTCATCCGCAATAATTCTGCACAGTTACATGCAATCTCAATGAAAATGAAGCTAGTTAAAGCTTTATACTAAACAGCTTTAACTCATGGTAAGCCATACTAAGATGGCTTACCAATTTATCCAATTAAGAGCCCATCTCATTAGGGCTATTTTATTTACTACTTTGTCAAAAAGAGCGAATCACTCCTCACATATTCTGTGTACGCCCCAGTTTTCTGAACACTGTCTATGCTCACTGTTCATCCACAAGAATAGTCTGCAACAATTACACCTACTGGGATAGGCTCTAAATTTCAGCTATCTTACCTGATAACCAAAACAGATATTTTCGAATATTTGACAACGCCTGCTGCATTAGATCCTAATAAATGCGTTGTGATATTGGGTCTCCTTGAGCCAATAATAATAAGATCAGCATTAATTTCTATAGCCGTTGCAGTTATTTCGTCTCTTGGTGAACCAAATGCAATGGAATAGGATAGCTTATCATCAGGAATATCCATCGTATCAAGCAGGATTTTTAAATCACCTTCTGCTTTAATTGTCGCTTTATCCCTAATTTCCTCATATCCTAATGAATATGCATTAACAATCGCCGATGAGATTGGCAACACATGAAGTATATGGAGCTGCGCACCCGTTTCTTTAGCTAAAGACAGTGCATGCTTAACCGCTTTACTCGTTAGTTCATCTTCTGAAATATCTACCGGTACTAAAATAGTTTTGTACATATGCACTCTCCTATATTTACATACCAAACCAGACTACTACATTTAGTATACTCTATATCCTGTTAATTACGATGAGTTATTTAACCAAACGAAAACAGTGATAAAAAGAAAAAACGCTTATAAAATTAAAAATCAATCACCATGATAATAATAAATCTATTACTGTTTGTCATCAACGATTATAGATTAAGGATTTTTCACCTATCATGCCTGTTTATCTTTCCTTTCTCTATCGCGTTTTAAGAACCTAAGCCAACAACATTTTTAAATATGTCACTTCTGTTGCCAGGATTTCGGTATCGGACGATGAAGCCAAATCAATGTTACTCATAGCTGTTACCTACTTAAGTATTAATTACGTCATGAAAATAATAATTATACCGCATAATTTATCCCCTATTTTTATACATCCGGCAAATACATTCACAAAAAAAATGTTAATACATCGTTAAAATTATTTATTTTATCCCTATTTTCGTAGTTATTAATTCTATGATAATCAGAATATGCGGAATGTTATTGTTGTAAATAAATAATACATGTTGTTATATAAGATAATTCTCTTTTGTCTTTGATAGATATAAGTATAATATTCACATTCCTGATGAATTTTTGGGATAATTTATCTATTCTATTGTTTTATATAATTTTTACTAAAAATCAAAAAATAGATTATTGAAGTTCACTCTTCTGAAACAAATTTAATTCACAAGCAATATCAATGAAAGCTCATGTATGAGCATAGGGCCAGTTGGAGATACTTTTTTGATAAATGTTTTGTTAGTCGATGATCATGAATTGATCAGGGTTGGTGTAAAACGTATTCTTGATGACGTGAAAGGGATAACAGTTACAGGAGAAGTCAATTGTGGTGAAGACGCGATAAAATGGTGCCGAACGAATAAAGTAGATATTGTGTTGATGGATATGAATATGCCAGGCATTGGTGGCCTGGAGACAACAAAAAGAATCCTGCGTTACCATCCCGATGTCCGGGTAATTATGTTGACTATCTATACTGAAAATCCATTGCCGATGAAGGTGATGCAGGCAGGTGCCAGAGGGTATCTCAGTAAAGCCTCTACCCCCCTGGATATGGTCAATGCGATTCGTACGGTTAATGCCGGGCAGCGCTATATCGCACCCGATATTGCACAACAGATGGCCCTTAGCCAAATTAACCCACAGACAGATAATCCACTCAGTTGCCTGTCTGATCGTGAATTACAGATTATGCTGATGATCACAAAAGGACAAAAAGTGAGTGATATTTCTGAACAATTGAACCTCAGCCCAAAAACCGTCAATAGCTATCGCTATAGAATGTTTAGTAAACTCAATATCAGCGGTGATGTAGAATTAACACATGTGGCAATACGTTATGGGCTGTTCGACACAGAGAGTCTGTTAAATAGTGACGGAACAATTTGATTCAAAAACATTTTTAAAAACAGTAACCAGTCAGCCTGGTGTTTATCGTATGTATGACACCTCGGGAACGGTTATTTATGTCGGTAAAGCTAAGGATTTAAAAAAGCGGCTTTCCAGTTATTTTCGGGCGCAGGTCGCCAGCCGTAAAACCGAATCGCTGGTCAAAAACATTGCTCAAATAGATGTAACTGTCACACATACAGAAACCGAAGCGTTGTTGCTGGAGCATAATTACATCAAGCTTTATCAGCCCCGATATAACGTTTTACTGCGAGATGACAAATCTTATCCTTACATTTTTCTCAGCGCAGATAAACACCCGCGGCTGGCAATGTATCGGGGCGCTAAACATGCTAAAGGCGAATACTTTGGCCCATTTCCAAGCTCTTATGCGGTACGTGAATCATTAATCTTACTGCAAAAACTTTTTCCTATCCGCCAATGTGAGGACAGTGTCTACCGTAATCGCTCCCGACCATGCCTTCAATATCAAATTGGCCGATGTCTTGGACCTTGCGTTAACGGGTTGGTAAGTGAAGAAGAATATCAACAACAAGTTGATTATATTCGTCTGTTCCTTTCAGGCAAAGATCAGCAAGTTTTAACCAAATTGATTAGCCGAATGGAAGAAGCCAGCCAGCAACTGAAGTTTGAAGATGCTGCAAGATATCGCGATCAAATTCAAACCGTTCGTCAGGTCACTGAGAGACAATTTGTTTCAGGCACAGACGACGACCTGGATGTTATCAGCATTGCATTTGACGCGGGCATGGCTTGTCTGCATGTTCTGTTTATACGTCAGGGCAAAGTACTGGGGAGCCGAAGTTATTACCCTAAAATACCGGCCGGGACAAAACCCGACGAGATTGTGCAAACATTCCTTGGTCAATTTTATTTACAAGGCAGCCAAAACCGGACTTTGCCATCAGAAATCTTGCTGGATTTTGCTCTGCAAGAGAAAGATATTTTATCTGATTCTTTATCTGAAATATCTGGTCGAAAAATTCATATTCAAACCCGCCCTCGCGGAGACAGGGCTCGTTATCTGAAACTCGCCCGGACAAATGCAGCAACAGCGTTGGTTACCCGCTTATCTCAACAATCCACTATTCACCAAAGATTAGGATCTCTTGCTCATTTAGTTCAGTTGGCAAAAATTCATAGAATGGAATGTTTTGATATCAGTCACACTATGGGGGAACAAACTGTTGCATCTTGTGTTGTTTTTGACAGTAATGGCCCACTGCGTTCTGAATATCGGCGCTATAATATTAATGGCATCACGCCCGGTGATGATTACGCTGCCATGAATCAAGTATTGCGCCGTCGATACGGAAAAGCATTGGATGAATCAAAAATTCCCGACATTATTTTTATTGATGGCGGTAAAGGGCAGTTAGCTCAGGCAATAGAGGTATTCCAGTCTCTTGATGTTGAATGGGACAAAACACGCCCTCAATTGATAGGCGTTGCCAAAGGAAGTGATCGCAAAGCCGGGCTTGAAACGCTATTTTTCGCGGCAGAAGGTGAAGGTATGGCATTGCCACCGGACTCACCTGCTCTGCATGTGATTCAGCACATCCGTGACGAATCACATAACCATGCGATAACGGGGCACCGCCAGCGGAGAGATAAAGTGAAAAAAACCAGTACGCTGGAATCTATTGCCGGTGTTGGTCCAAAACGCCGGCAAATGTTACTGAAATATATGGGAGGGTTACAGCCTTTACGCAACGCAAGTGTCGAAGAGATCGCAAAAGTACCGACTATTTCCTATGCATTAGCAGAAAAAATCCATAATGCATTGAAACACTAGGTGCATTGATGCACCATACTTATAAATTCCACTATAGCCAGATAGTTAAGAAGCACTATGCAATTAAATATACCAACATGGCTCACCCTATTCCGTATCGCCCTGATCCCATTTTTTGTTCTGGCATTTTATTTGCCATTCAAATGGGCACCGATGGTCTGTGCCATAATTTTTGTTGTCGCTGCGGCGACAGACTGGTTTGACGGTTTTCTTGCCCGCCTTTGGAAGCAGACTACTCGCTTTGGCGCATTTCTTGATCCTGTCGCTGACAAAATCATGGTTGCTGCCGCATTAGTATTGGTTTCCGAGCATTATCATACATGGTGGATAACACTCCCGGCTGCAACCATGATAGCACGTGAAATTATCATCTCTTCTCTCAGGGAATGGATGGCTGAATTAGGAAAGCGCAGTAACGTTGCCGTTTCCTGGATGGGTAAGGTAAAAACGACAGCACAGATGGCGGCATTAATTGCCTTATTATGGCGCCCTAATTTTGAATTTGAACTGGGTGGATTCATATTACTTTATGTTGCTACAGTGATGACATTTTGGTCAATGTTTCAATATGTCAACGCGGCGTGGTCTGATTTGCGTGAAGCTTGATCTAAGTGACGTAAAAATCATCGAACAAACACCTCCTAACAATAATTGTGTTGACTCAATACGTGAAATAAGTAGAATGCAACGCATCGAACGGCATGTACGATTTACGAAAACAAATAAGTAAATCAGTCAGTTCGAAGCGATGCGGGAATAGCTCAGTTGGTAGAGCACAACCTTGCCAAGGTTGGGGTCGCGAGTTCGAGTCTCGTTTCCCGCTCCAAGTTACTAGTTAGGATAAATGATTGGTAACTTAATCGCTGATAAATAAGGCGCGTTGGCAGAGTGGCCATGCAGCGGATTGCAAATCCGTTAACCTCGGTTCGACTCCGGGACGCGCCTCCAAATTCAGCCCA
Organism: Photorhabdus tasmaniensis; assembly: GCF_011189505.1. Lineage (GTDB taxonomy): Bacteria > Pseudomonadota > Gammaproteobacteria > Enterobacterales > Enterobacteriaceae > Photorhabdus > Photorhabdus tasmaniensis. The sequence goes on along the minus strand of NZ_PUJU01000008.1, from coordinate 120,871 downwards.
GGTGGTGAAATCGGTAGACACAAGGGATTTAAAATCCCTCGGCTGTAAGGCTGTGCGGGTTCAAGTCCCGCTCTGGGCACCAAATAAAAACTTGCTGTAAAACAGTGAGTTAGGGAAAAGAAAAGGCCACCGCAAGGTGGCTTTTTTGTTTTCTGCGGTTGTATGAAAATTTAGAAAATGGCGGCAAAATGGCGGCGGCTTGGCGGCACTGGTTATATATACACTATTACTTTTATTAAAAATAAATGGTAATCAGTAGGGGAATTTATCTTATTCATGTGAAAGCCCTGAAATTTTTAAGGCCCTACAAAAGCTCACGAAAACTCTTTCCGTCATGTCAATTTCGCGACTTTCGTTGTCCGTTCTTTCTGATCCTTGTTTGATCTTTCTGTGCCAAGTTTTGCAAGACTTTTTATCGCCTCCGTTGTTATTAACTCTTTGTATTATCTTTATTTTCTTTATCGCCTACTTTCCTTTTACTTTCCGTTGTTGTCTTGCACTAAACTGACAGAAAGTCAAAAAGATCCTTTTAAAACATGAGGTTAAACAATGAGTTATTCCGCTTCTGACTCAGTAGTATTGCAAAATATTGCAATGTGTTGCACTGAGTGCAAAACAGGCCCTTGAGCTTCACCCAGTGCCAGCGCAGCCTGCCGCCAGGATTGCGCACAAAATTTATTGCAAAATTTTTTAGATCCCAATCGGGCAGGCGGGAGCGGTGTAGCGCCGTTTTCGTGGCGCGGGCGTTTCCGTCTGTCGTTTTACGTCGCACCAGATTAACGATATTGAAATGATGTGAATAAAGACAAAAAGCGCCCCATTTGGGGCGCAGATGTGCTGAGGATGGATTAGAGGTGGTTTGGTGCTAGGTGTTTTCGTCAGCCAATAAAATTGCCGTATTTCTTGGCGAGGGCACGGGTTTTCCCCGCGATTGCCGTCATACTGCCGGCATTCGTGGGGGCACCAGTATTGCTGTGGGTGTGACTGGCCGAGGCTTTTGCCAGCTCGTCAACCACATCAAGAATATCGGTCAGCAACGTTAACACATTGAGGCTGTCACTCCCGAGACGAACAGACGAACCAATCAACTCATGTGTTGCGGCCACACTACGGCGGATGCCCGCTATCTTCTCTGTCAGGGCACCCCCCACCGTTTTTTCGTCATCCCGGCCAATTTGTTTTTTTTGATTCTGCTCCACTTCTTTTGTGCTATTTTTGCACTTAATCAACATGTTAGCGGATGTTGCTTGCGAGTAATCCCCGGTCGAAATATGAATAACAGCACCGGCCATCAGTGTTGCTGTGCCGATAACTGTGGTTGAATCATTGCCCTGAATGGTTGCCGTTCGCTGAGTTGTCGTGCGGCTTTCTTCGTCGCTGGTGATAATCCGGCGTGCGCTGGTTTCCTGAATTTCTTGATCAGTTTGCCGTTGCCAGGAGCCTTCTGTGGTTACGCGCTGACTAACGCCGGCACGCTGTTGTTGCAATTGTTCACCGGGTTTGATGGCGGGCAGCGCCTGCCCCGCGGGCAATGTCTGCCTGATCATCGGCTTGTCGGGCCGGCCATCTGCAAAACCAATCTCAACCAGGGTGCCTGCGGCGGGATATTGAAATAACCCCCCTTCCGCGCCCGCCAGAGGGACCGGCAAAGGGACCGCTTTATATTCCGGGATGTCGCTTGCCGGGTTGCCGTTCTCATCAAGTAACTGAACGTTAACAGCATAGCGGGGTCGGAAAGGATCGGCTTCATCTCCGAGTGCTGCCGTATCAGACGGACTGATAACCCGGGCAAGGCGCGGCAAATGCAAACCCGATGAGAGCTCAGGGTACAATTTATCTATCTGCCGCCGCTCCGGGGATTTCTGAGCCGGTTTACCCATTTTATTGACCGGTGTCCACGTTAGTGACATTTCATCATCCGTGATCAATATCTTGCTAATGCGGCGTCCGTTGACTTGCATACCTGGCCGGATGGCCGGGATAAGCGGAAAAGTTTGGGTAGTTCCCGCTTCGCTGCCGCTTGAAAATTCATTAGGAATATCAATGGGTGTACGAGCATAACGTGAATCAGCGTAACTACCAACAAACACGGTACCGTCCGGAAATTGAAACCAGACAAAATCCGGGATATTAAACGCGCGGCCTAAATTGGTTAACAACGGGTACCCGCTACCGGCGTGCTGAAAATACGGGATCGGGGAATCGGTGTAATCTGTGCCAACCGGCAGAATAAACCGCATATTTGTGTTGCGACCCAGCTCATCAATTACCGTGCGCAGGGTGGGATGTTGCAGTGAACACGGCCAGTTTCGTTCAAAAACGCCGGTCAGCTCTCTGACAAACAGGCGCTGTGAACCATTTTCAGCCGGGGCGCTGCGTTCAACAAATCCGGTAAACCAGCGGTAAACAGCAGTGTTGTAGCCGAGATCAAGCCTGACAAGTTGGCCGGTATAATCTTTTTCCGTTAACGCAGTCACAAAACCCCGGCCGCAAGTGTTAATTTCAAGAGCCATATGCAAATTGTTGGCCGCGATCTCATCATTCCCTAAGTGCAGCATGACCACGGATTTCATGATTTAGCCTCAGTCGGACCAATAGCGGTATCTATTTTTTTCAAGACATTTTCAAACCAGGATAATTGTCCTTGCCCGTCCGCATCCGCGTTCTTACCCGCGGCACCCTGAACATTTGCTGAAACCGCTGCGCTGCGGGCGGCACGGCGCTCCGCAACGCTGTTATATTCTTTTAACGTAAAATTGACCAGCCAGGCCATTTTATCGGTCTGTTGTGCAGCATCAATATTACCTGAAAAGGTGGCCTCCCTGAATTTAATGGCTTGAGCAACTTCATGGGCAACCCGATAGCGCTTCATGTTGCCATTTGCCTCTCTGGCTTCAGCGATGGCAAATAAGCGGGTCAGTTGAGTTTTGTCGGTGAACGGAATAAGCCCGGACACGCGCAGCTCTTTACTTTTGATGCCCTGCTCGGCTGTTGCCGTGCTGCTTGCCTGGCCGGACTGGTCTTTATCCTGAATTTGCATGGACGGGGTGACGATAATGTTTTTCATCAAAATCGCTTCACCGTTTAGTGCTAACACAATGATTTGTTCACTTGTCATCATTCACCACCATAGCGCGTAATTGTGCCAAATCCTCACCGACGAACAGCATGGCCAATGTAAAAATGGCATCACCTGCCGGGATACCTTTTTTCATGTTTGTCACTGCGGCGGGCACGTTATCAGTCGATAGCGCCCAGATGGGAAAGCTTCCTGATTGTAATCGCGTCAGGGTTTCACTCGCATTCTTTAGAATGCCGGCACGCTGGGCTGCAAATTGTGACAACATTTGACTCATTGTCTCTGATGAATGTCCGCCCGTCGTCTGACTGATAGTTTCCTGCAATTGTTGTGCGGCGGTGGCGGCCCGCACGGTTGACAACGATAATGGCATCGGGGCCGGCAGGCTGTTTTGTAATGCCGGAATTTGCATTTTGCTGATAGCCAGATTGGCGGCATTGCGGGCTTTGCGTTCGAGTTGCTTAAGCTCCGGCAACGGAAATATTGCCCCGACACCGGCCAGATTTTTCACAAATTCGCCTAGGCTGGCCGCCGTTATCATCAAGACAGTAACGTTATTATCCGCACCCGCGGACACCAGTTTATCCGCTAAATAATTAACGGCGTTGTCAGGACTCAGATAATGACCCGAACTTTGCGTTTTGCCGGCACCATAACTCCACGGATGGACGGCGACAGTAGAGCACGTCACCGGTTTCAACCCCGCTGGAATAGATAATCGTTTACGCTGCCACATAGGTATCAAGGTATCGTCGGCCATTCAATGTCGGGGGCCTGTGAAACGTCAATCCGACCCAGCAATACCACATACTTTTTCCATTCAAGCAACAACGTTTTTTCTTCTTCCGAAGCTAATTCAGCATCAACAGCATATTGAAGTAAGGTGATGGTTTCATTAGCTTGTTTGCGCAGGGTATTTTGCAGTTGTTCTGCTTGTTCAACCTCGCTGGCTTTTATTGCGGCTTCGTCAGTCACCCACTTTGTGCCGTCCCATCGGTCATAATTTGTGGCGGGTGGTTTGAAGGTCAAGGTTTCTGGGAGATCGCCCAGTTCAGTGATTTCCTGCCTTGCTCTAGTTTGTATGTTGTAAGCAGTTTTTCCGCGATAGTCTGGAACGATTTGCCAGTGCTGACCATCCTCACTACGACAAATAGCCTCATCATGAGATTTAGGGAGCTGTGGCGCATCGGGATAGGCGCTGGCTGGAAGCCCTACCCCTTCCATCAAATATTCCGGGGTGGCACCAAGAAATTCTCTTGAAACGGGTGCTGCATGGTAGATTGTCAACCAGCCTGCATTTTCTGCCAATCCATCTTTTCCCAATATTGCGGCTTCTGGTTCTAAAGAATATTTTTGTATTATCATTATGCTGCTCTCACTATGTAGTTAAAAGCGATGTTGCGGGGGTGAGTCTCTTTAATTCCGTATTGTGCACGCCGGTAGCTGGGGTTACTTGTTCCAATCTTAACGTCGGTGTCGGTATTACCGGTCGCGGGCTGCCATGACAAAATCCCACGCCCCGTATCCACACCACGCCCATCATCCCAACCACGAATAAACTCACCTCTTAAATCAGGTAGCGTTCCTGATGGGTATGCTGCTGCTAATTGTGGGTATATGGATTTATTAAATGACTGTCCATTGCATGTAAAATAACCAGCAGGCGCATTCGGTAACGGCCACGGGATGGGTGAGCCAACTGGGATGTTACTTGCAGCACTGATATCATCAAGTGTTGCTAACGTGCCGTGCTTTTGCGGAGTCAATAATTCATATCTGCGTTTGCCAGCGGCATCATTAGCGTATATTGTCAAGTAATCAGATGCTGTACCTTCTACACCTATTATTTTTTTATTTTTCGCTTCAAATTCAATTGTTGGAAAATTCGATGCATTATTGACTATTAAGTTTCCAACTCGCGCACTTAAAGCACTCGAAATCGGCAAAGCCCCCACATCCTCAGCAGTAGGTTTATTATTTGGACTGTAAACACGCTGCCCACTTTCATAAATGTATCTTTTCGCCCACATGTCTTGACTAGATACAACATCTTTGCCGTCGCCGGATTTTACATATCCGGTTGCATCCACATTCCCGTTTACAACTCCACCGGATTTTGGGTAAGCATTTTTCGCCAAATTCACGGTTTCCGCAATATCGTTCGTATAAACACATTCCCCCCCCGGTTTTGCACCATTATTATTAGAAAATTGTGCAAATAACCGCCCGGATGAGTTAACCCAAATCTGACCATAGTCGCTATCACCAATGCTGACACCACGGGCATAATTAGTTGATGCGCCACCACGAAACGGGCCGTTATATCCCAACACGGGGATCTGATCAACGGATCTCAAGCCGGGAAAAGCGCCTTTAGCTAATCTGACGGTTTCCGCTAAACCGAGATTGCTCACAAAGGCATTCTTATCAGGAATGTCAGCGCCGTTTTGGTTTTTTGCTAATTTGCTGTTGGCATTATTATTTATATCTGTAACTAATTTTTGAGTTGCAACCAGAGTATTGCTACTGCCGGTCATATCGGTAAGCTGAACAAAACCTGGCTCGGTCAATGTAGCATCGGGATGTCGGCGGGATTGTTCATGCTTTTTAATCGCATCACTGATTTGATCATGCAGTGAGCCTTTTGGACGTAAGTCGGTAATGTTTCCGCGGGCGTCAATGCGGGCAACCGCAAACACATAATGCGCAAAGCCCGCATCATCCGTGTAATCAAATAAACTTTCCGCCACAGTGAGCTTGACTGCTGTTTGCCAGCGACTGGTTAAGTCGCCCATGTAGCTGACATCAACAAATACGTTAACCGCTTCCGCGGGTACACTGATGTTTTGATTGCCCTGCAATGTCGCACGCAATCCTTTGATGTACCCTGTGCCATATTTTACAAAAAACTGATCGCCGAGTTTGGCAACTAAAAAAGCGTCACCAAAGAAAGCAACCTGCCCGGCGAAGTCACAAGTGATTAACCGCTGCATTTCATCGATACCACCCAACCGGGCGGTAAAATCAATCTGCCACATCTCGGCCGGGGTGTTGATAGCCGTTTCTTTTGCCGCGCCGACAAATTCCAGTAAAAATGAACGGGTTAATACGTTCCCCTGTTCGCCGCGGGCGGTTCTGATTTTGCGCTGTGGTGGGGTATGCGCAATCATAGCCACGGTGCCGCTCGCTTTATTGATCAGCCCTATCCAATTAAAATCAAAATCGCCGGTATCAGCACCGAGGGTGACGGAATAAGCGACGGTGTTATCATTCACCGCGCCAACTTTATTCACTGCCTGCCGGCACACGATCTGACTGTCAGGCGGTAAACCCTCTTTCCGATAAATCGGCGCGGTAATGTCAAGGCCCGGAATATTGGCGAGCACAAATTCATCAAGCGCGATAATCCTCCCCTCTTTCACCTCTTGCGCTTTCCATTTCTCAAACGCCAGCGTAATGATTGACTGAGACATTTAATTTTCTCCCTGTAATTGTGCACAGAAAATGTGATAGTCAGCGGTGACATGACCGACACGCATCAGCAATGATTTGCTGGTCAGAACTTCAAAGCGATATCGGCGGCATGTGCGGCCATATTGCGAAACAATATTCATTAACAAATCGGGATAGCCGGATATCTGGCTATCGGTCACCCGTAAAATAATTACATCCCAGTCAATATCGGGTTGACGCTCCAGGATTTCGATATAACCGATCCCTAATCGCTCAAATATTCGAATGAAGCCGGCGACGCTACCGGCATCCTGGGCATTAATAAACGCGTATTTCACCCGCGCCCGGAACAACGAGAGCGGTTCATCTCTGAAACGCGTGATATCACGCTGATAAGCCAGGATCGGCAGTAACGATTCTGCGCAAGTCATGGGGTCAGACTGATGCGACGGCCACATCAACCAGCTCAACACTTTTTGCCAGAATGTGGCGCAGGCATTTTGTAGCGCCAGAGGTTCGCCTTTATCCATCCATACAGGTAACTGAAATTTCGGTAATTTATTCATGGCTGTGTTCATTCACCACTAATGTTTTCAGTCTCGGCACCGACAACGCACTCTCAATATCGTCCAGCGATAACTTGACTGACTCAATTTCTGAAAAATGGTTATGCAGTTCTTCCGCCAGTCTTGACATAGAAAATACGCTGTTCGGCCAGGTTTTTTGTACGTCATAATCCCCATTTTCACGAAAAGCACACCGGATCAGATTTTCTATATTTTTGAGCAATAACGTCCGGTGCTCCGGGTTCAAATGCTGATCGGCAGAAAAACGAACAGTGATTATCAGATCATATTGAGTTTCCGGCATTGGCAAACACAGCACATCATCGCCGTGGCCGTGGTGACCTTTTGACATGACATAATCGTTGACTACATCAATAAATGGCTGGCTGGCAACACCGGACTCCAGCAACAGATAAACATTGGCAGTACCGGGCCCACGGGGCGCATCATGCAAAAAGAAAATACGATCTGTGGTTAATTCGGCAATGCCGGCTATCATGCTGCGGTACACCGCATCAATATGATACTGACTGGGTAAATTAAACTGATTGCGCGTTCGGTCGCGTAATTCATCGTCAGTTTCCGTATCCGCCCCCGGTGTCGTTAGCCAGTTTTCTTCATTAACGGCGGAATCAATACCGGCAATCGCGCCGGGTAATATTCGGTAATAACCCGGTGCCAAGTTGTAACCCTTACCGGGATTTTCTGCTGTGACAACAACAAGTGCGCTGGATAAACCGGGCGCGATAACAACCGCATCATTTGTCAACAGTCGGTAAACCGTATTATTGATACGCTCTGTTTCGATAATTGTTTTTGCCGGAACGGTAATGTCTTGTGTTGGGTCACTTTTTGTAAAGCGGATAACACCCGCTGCGGGCTGTGCGCCTTTTCGTTCCAAATTAACCGCACGGGCAAACAGATCGATAAACGTTCCCGTGGCGGTGGCCAGATACATATTTTTCATCACGACATTAATGAGCGCGCCCTTTAGCCATATCACTGGCTGAACAACAATCGAGCTAATCAACCGCCAAAATGGCGACATCGGTGATGTGTTAGTGATGAGTCCCGACTTTTTCACTTCAGCATCAAATTCAGCCAGAATTTCGTCTTGGGTCGTCGGCATACCCTGCTGCGCTAAAATAGATTCGTAATCGATATCGGGTTTTTGCATCATGTCAATAGTTTCCTGAAATACGGCCAAAGTCGTAAGTCTCTGCTTCAATCATAAAATGGCCGCGGCCCTGATCAGTGATGATGACGGTACCGGGTACCAGTCTCGTGTCTTCTTCCGTCAGCAATTCCATTCTCAATAAAATATCGCTGCGCAATACCACGCTGCGTTCTGCTATCAACTCTTTCACGATGCCGGACTCCATGATCCGATGCACAACATCTTGTGAAATGCTCACCCGGTTATCACAAGTCACGGGCTCGTTACCGGAATTCAGCGTAAAATTGCCGTGAGTTATCAATAAATCAATATATTGGTGTTGCTTATTCATCCTGCGGCCAGTTCCTGTGATTCCATGATGCTGCTAAATGACGCGCCATTCGGCGGATAAATATTGACTTCACGCACTTCGGTTTTGCGATTGTTATTCATGTTTTGCTGATTGTGTAAAATCTGCCTGTTAATGCCCCCAGGCGGAAGCGCGGGCACTGACATTCCTGCCGGCACCGGTAACGCTGATTTATCATCCGGGATCGGGGCGGTTTTTAACTCAATATCCACGCCGGGAATAGTATTCAGTTTTGAGATAATCCAGTTGTATGAGTCTGTGAATGACTTTTTCAGCCAATCCCATAACCCGGCAAACACGCTGCCAATATCGTCCACAAAACCCAAAAATGATTCGACTGGAGATAACCCGGAAAAGAAATCCACGACGGATTGCCAGCCCGCTTTCAGTGTGTCCCACGCCCAGGCGTAAGTGTCAGCAACCTGCCCGGCGATTTTGATGATCCAGCGAAATGCAGCGTATTCCATGAGCGCGGCTTTTAGCTCATCCCAGTTTTTGATGACATACCAAACGCCGAGCGCGAGAGCGGCCAGCGCAATGATAATTAAGGTGACAGGGCTTAATAAGATTTGCATGGCAACGCCGGCGAACATCGTTGCCAGTCCATACGCGCGCATTGCGATTGCACCGACACCTAATACCAGATTCCAGGCCACGATCCCGACACGGCAGATGGCCGTCCATGCCGCCATCAGCTTGGCTTTCAGGTTAAAATTGGCAATCGCGATGGATGCCGCCAGCACGGCACCGCGGAAAAATCTCAATGCCACGGCGGTAGCGAGCAGCGTGATACGATACGCTTTGGTAAAAAACGTTACGATTTTCAAAACGCGTGCATTGATATTCAGCAACCAGATTAATGCCTTAAAGCCCGCCCTCAAGCCAACAAGAATAAAACGCATCATCCCCAACGTGATATTCAAGATGGCCCCCGCCGCGGCAACCCCCAATGTGAAGGTCGAAATGTAGCCGAGCCAGCGTGTGATATTCGGAAACATATCCAGCCATTTTGCAAACTGAGTACCGGCAGCAATAGCTATCTCAACCAACGGCGAAATAGCCGGGATTAACTGCATTCCGAGTGAAACCCGGATGCGTTCCCATACGGCACCGAGCCGTTCCCAAATATCCGCCATTTTCTGCGCCATTTCCGTGGAACGATCCAGACCGTGAGTGTTGCCTAATTCATTAATATGTTTACGCAACTTATCTGCCTGGCCCCATGACGCGGTTAGCGCTTTAGCGCCGTCGCCGAACGCGGCATTTAATGCCTTTTGCGCTTTAACATTACCGTCAATGGTATTGCCGAATTTGGTTTGCAGTTTTTGCAGAATGTCCGGAAAAGCGAGCAACACCCCTTTGGCATCAGTTAGCGTCACACCCAACTGACGGCCACCGCGCACGGCATTTTGTAAAAACGCGTCGTAATAGTTGCCGGCATCAGCGCCATGTTTTTGGCTGATCGCACCGAGTGCGGCAAATTGCTCATCCATGCCAATGTTCAATTTGCCGGGTGTCGGTGCAGACTCCAGCATAGCCTGTATATCCGACATGCCCGAGCCGAAATTCCGGGTCATGTAAGCGGTTTTTGAGGCCATCATCTCAGCAAAAGGCACCTGCCCGATTTGCCTGACGGTTGAATCAAAGCGTTTCACCAGTGAGGTCATATAGGTTGCGGCTTCGTCAGCGCTGGTTTTCGTTGCCACGGCCAGTGTGTTAATCGCTGTGGTGTATCGCGGCAATTCAACATCAGTCAATCCGGCGATAGTGCCCTTAATAACCGTCGCCGAGGCAACAAACTCGGCAGCAGATTTGCCGTAAGCGGTACTGAATGCCAGTGAGGCGCGATAGACTTTATCCAAGCTTTGCGTGCTGACATTGCGCGTAGACAGCTCATCTAACGCACTGCGCACCTGTTGAGCGGGAGACAGCAAGGCTTTCATTCCTTCCGAAACCCCCCACAGCCCTGCTGCCCCGACCGCAATTTTCTGAAAGGATTCCTGCGATTTTTTCGCAAACTGTTCAACGGATTGTTGAGCCCGCCCAAGCGGCGCGCTTAAGTTATTTTTCAAGCTCAACAAAAATGACAGTTCTTTCATGTAATCACTCGGCTATTTCCCGTTAAACGCCAGCGCAATGCCCTCTGCCGCGCTATTCACTTCACGTTGATAAAAATATTCGGCCAACCAGATAGCCCGCGCCAAATCCTCTTTATCGTCTGTGCCGTGCGGCAGAAAATGCCGCCGTAAGGTCAGATACTGTTCCAGTGGATTAGCACGGATAACCGCGGCGAGGGCGTCTATTCCTTTACTTCGATCTCAACGACCGGGGCGTACAGTTCATTCACTTTTTGTGCAATTTGTGCGGCGACACCCGGCAATTGCAGTAAGCCGTTTAAGGCTTCCCGGTGGTCTGGTACCACAATCCGTTTTAAGTAGGTATTAATCGCGCCGATCACGTCTTGCCCGGAGGCGGATTCATTCAGGCATTTGTTATAAGCCACAAGGGTGGGTGCAAACTGCACATCAGTACCGCTTACGGTCAGTGAAATTGTTTTCATCGTTCCAGTCCTCTCTCTTTTCTATTTCTGTGACTAACTGATTATGCCGTGCGGCACATGCTGCATACCCTGTGCGATACCGCCGCAACGTCTTATCAAAATCCGCCCCGGTGACCCCGTCAAGGCGCGGCAGGTTTACCGGGCAGCGCGTTTTCAAATTTTCCTGATAGGGCACGCTCTGTCTCTGTTGTCGCTTGATTGAACAGCCGGACATACTCATCAGTAGCGCAAACATGGCTAAAAACAGGCTTAACCACTTCTTTTTGAATAACGGTTTCGGTATGTACTTCATTGGCCCGAAGTGTCTCCAGCTTATTTTCGAGTTGCCGCGCCGACTGACGCGCAATGTTTTCCATATGCTGCCGGGTCTTTTCCGTGTTTTGCTGTATTGCCCGCTCAATTTCCGCCTGATGTCCGCTATGCGCCCGCCAGCCCAGCCAAAAACCACATAACGTCAACAAAAAAGCGGGGGCAGTCCGGCGCAACATCAGCGAACCCCTTGATGTTCAAGGCTGAAATGATTCCCATCCGGGCGCGATTTGAAACGCCCGCCCCACGTTCCGCCGAGGGACTCCCAGTATTCACCGAGGGGCAGATAATCCGCTGTTTGTGTCTGATAAACCCCATTAATAAATAAATTCAAGTCAACCGCCAGGCGTTGAGTATGAAGACTGTTAGCAATGCCTGCGCCCGTCTGTGCATTGATAGCAGCCTGCGCCGGTGTGCGATAGGCTTCACCAAACGTCAGCCGGTAACCCTTGTCACCTGCCCAGGTAATCAGTTGGGCTATCAGTTGGGTGAACAACTGTTGTTTTTCACTGAGTGTCATTTTTGACTTTTCCTGTCAATAAGTCGCTGCCACGTCTTCGCAACCACAATTCAACCCCCTGATGACCGGCAATCCCCAGTGCCGCCCCCAAGCCGATGACGGCAAGCGGGGATAAACCCGGTATCCAGATCAGTATTGAACCTGCGGCGACAGAGACCGCCGAACCCAACACAATCCGGCCAACAAAAAGCCGCAGGGTAATGGGCTCAGTACTGGTCAACATTTTACCGAGCGTGATGATTGCGCCCATCAGCAACAAACTTAATAAGGTCTTTTCATGCTCCTGCATCACACCTTCCTATCCAATTATCCAATGAGATCGCGCACATCCTGTGTTGACAACACCGGTACCCCGTCGATGCGGACAAAATCCGGACTGGTGACCAGATACTTCACTTTCTGTGATGCGGTATCGCCGCCTTTCACGTCGAATGATACGGGCGTTGTGACAACTAACTTCACACCAAAAACTTCCACTTTCAGTTCTTCACTGCCGGTATTGGCATAAAACAGAATGTCAGTAGTCGGAATGGCCCGGTAACTGCCTGCCGACCGTGCTGACGCCGTAATTTTTTTAAAGTTACGCGGATCAAGCTCAATCTCACCCTCGGCGCTAACGTCACCGGCTACCCAGCCATCCGGAATACCGCGCGTCTGGGTTGTGGCGGTGTTATCGGTGATATCGAGCGAAATAGTTTTGACATGGATTGTTTCGGCACCGAGTGTAATATCAAAGCTTTGGCCGCTAATGCGTTGTGACATGTTTTACCCCTCCAAAGTGGCATCTAACATAATGCCTACACTGATCGATTTAGGGCTGCCATAAGGTGTGATAACCAAATATACGGCCACTTCTTCTTTATTTGTCCAGACGATAGACACCGCATCATCCTTCGGTGGCTCAATCTCGCCAGGGAACGTCACACCATTGATCTGAGTACTGCGGGACATTTCACGCAATGTTGCAGCAAAATAGGTCTTGTGCGCCGCGATACTGGCCGGCGTACTGTTCATTGAGCGATCAGCGATTTTTGCAATCGCGCGGAGACGAATACGGCGCGCAGCTTTATCGACAATGCGCAAGTATTCAATGGCCTGAAAATCACCGCCTTTGGCATCCAGTGTTAAACCGTCTGACCAGTAATAGCCTTCATAATCGGAATACCACATCGGGACCGAATAGCGCAGGTCATGCATGGCTCTGAGTGTCGCCAGCGTCAGTTCTGTGCTTACTGCGTCAGCCGGTAAATCCGCGCTGTCAGCCCCCAGGCCAATTAGCGCGCCGGTCTTTACACGGGCCGGGCTGTCAGCAATCGTCACAGCCCGGTGGCACAAACGCCCGCCCAGTGCGCCGGCTTCATTGCCCCACAGCGACGGCACTAACTGTACACCTGGGGCCGCCATGCCGTTTTCCAGATTGGCTAAAAAAGTCAGGTATTGCGCCCAGGTTAAGCCTGGATCTTTCCCTTCGGTGGACGGGGGCATTTTAGCCGCCGCACAGACGGTCAAAATAAACCACATCCAACGCCCTAACTTGCCAATCAGCTCATTGCGTAATGTTGAAAAAGCGTTAATCAGATCGCGTCCGGTGCTGAGGTTATTGATATCAGCGACAACAACACAGCCCTCGACTGAAATCACGTCTTGTACCGCTAAGACTTCGGGCACCCAATTTTTAAGATCGCTGTCGGGTGACATTAATACCGCATAAGCCTGCCAGTTCTGGCCGGCATTGCGCTGGGCCGCAAGCACATTCGCCCGTAACGCCGGACTCGCATGACTCAATAATCCGCTGATATCAGATTGCGAATTAAGTGTAATGAGCTCGCTGGACTCGTTGAGATCGGTTGTTGCATACCCGATAAAGAGCAATGTTCGCTCAATCTCATTAATATGCCCCTGCTGCTGATTTAACTGATTAATCGTGACGGTCGGCCAAGTCATTTTATTGTTTCCCTTTGATATCTTGCGCTTTCACATCCCAGCCAAACCCGATGGCCTGGAGTTGACGCGCCAGAATTTGATTCAGTTCATCATCACTGACACCCAGAAATACCCGGGCCGGGATGTCAATTTGCCAACGGGTTTTGGCCGGCTTCTGACTCAGCTTGCGGATAAGCAAACCGGCTTGCGCCCGGCTCATCGTGTCTATAATGATTTTGCTCGGCACCGGCACATATCGCTTACCGTTCCAGCGTTTGTAGCCCAATTTGCGTAACTTTTTCGCCTGTCGGGGCAACGCGGTCAGCCCGCGTTGATCCGGGCGAGGTGCCTGGCTGGCATTCATCGTAAATGACGCGCCGTATTGCTGAACCGCACCAATTAACCCGGCAGCCACCGCTTTATTGCCGTTTTTGTAATGTCCGCCCTTAAAATAAATTCTGACGGCCTGATGTTCAGGCAATTCTTTGACATGCATCAGTTTTGGTAACTGGCGCAACATCTTTTTTTTGCCGCGCTTACGCTTCGGCCACGGATTGCCATTCGGATCGGCTTGATTACGCTGATGGCGAACCGCGGCTTTAATAATGCCGAGTTTGGCAATACGCCAGAGCAAGCGCTGGCGCTGCTTCGGCTGTAAATCCCGTTTGCTCAGTGCTTCGCGTAACTGTTTGTGCTGCTTTTTATCCAGACCGCCGGTTATTTTCATGATTTTTTATCCAACGGAGCGCCGTTCTGGTCAGTGGCATATAACCAGCCCCGGGTTGCTGTCCACAACGCGGGATTTGCCAGTGAATAGCGCTTTTCATCAATCAGAATGTCACCATCTTCACTAAGGCAAATATCAACGCTGTCGGCCAGCTCCAGAGTGATCTCAAGGGGTGATGTGAATTCTTCATCAAATTCGATATCAACAGTCGGGGCCGCCACATCCAGCTCTTCATACAATTCATTGCTGAACTGCTCAATCCATATCAGCACCAGCGCATAAAGCCGCGCAGGCGGGCAAATCCGGTACGGGAAATCCCCCCAATTCAACACCGCGGTATAGCGAAAAATCCCTAAGCGGCGCTGATCCAGTCCGAGATTTTTTGCTGCGGGGATCAGTGACGCATTGTCCACCGCACTACTGAATTGCTGCATTGCCCGGGGCGGCATGTGTTCAATTAAAAACTCAGTCAAGCTTTCAATCTGGCTCATAACAAGTACACTCCCACCCGCGGTAACTTCTGCATGTTGCGCAGCACGGAGGCGGTTTCAGCCAACAAATTCCCGCGCGAATCGGTTGATTCCTGCCCCGGGTGCGTTTCGCGCCGGCCGATAATGGCAAACTCGCCCATCAGATCGGCTTTTGCGCGGGCGTAAACGGCTTTTCTGTATTGTGCGGTCAGTTGATTTTCATCACCCATTTTTGCCCCGGGAACATCACACGCCCGGCTTACCCCGCGTGAGCACCAGTATTCTACAACCTCGGTCAAGCTGTCGTTGATTTCAGCTATGGCGGCGAGAATAGCCTGACCCGCGGTATCAGCCGGGAGCTCGGGCGGAATAGTGCGCGCCCGCTGGAACTCCGCTAAATCCAGATCAGGCCAAAAATCCACGCCATTGATGATCGGGGTATGCTGATAGTCAATCGGTTTGCCACTAAATCCCAGACTCGGTGCCGTCATGATTATTTATCCTTGGTAAAAAAGCGGGCTAACGGTTTCCACGGCGAGAAAGCCAAGGCTGTCCCCCTCCACCGCGCCCGCTTGGCCTGCGGTGTTCTTATGATTGTGAGGTTAATGCGCGAATGCGGGCCGCAATTTTCTGGCGCTGGGTATTCACCCCGATTTTCCGATCAAAGGCGGCGGCTTGAGCCAATAAAGCCTCGGCTTTTTCCAGTGTCGCCACATCATCAACTGCCGTGACGCCAGACACACCCTGGCAATTCTTATCACGAAGCAGCATCAACCCGGCGAATTTGAACCATTTGGCGTTAATTTCTTCGTGTAAGCGCCATTTTTCCCTGACATTGTTGAAGGTCCGGCTAAAATACGGCTCTATGCTGTGACCCTGCTCGGACTGAGTGCGCGCCCAGTCCAGCACGGTATCCGCAGCGAACGCCGCAAATTCACGCCGAATGTTGCCCGGGGTTTTTTGCCCTTGCGAAATCGCGATATCAACCCAATCCAGCGCCTGATCATAACTCCCGACATCAAATAACCAGATGACGCACCACGCAAATACCGGATTGGCGTAAACGTTGCTGCTGTTGATGTAACATTCGACAGTCGGCGTCCATTTCGGCAACAGTTCATCACGTTTCATCTCAACACGTGCCGCATTATTAGGCAGATCACTTAGCCGCAATACATCCGCTTCCAGCTCATAAATCTGTAAATGCAGGCTGGCGGGCTCCGGGGCTAACGCCTCACACTTTTCCAGTGCTTGTTGTGCACGGTGGCGTTGGCGGTGACGCTGGCACGGAGTTAATACCATGATTTAGCCCAAATCCGTGTTTGCCTGGCTTTCGATAGCGGCCAGTTCATTTTCTGTGAGTGACTTCTCAGGCTCTTTAATCAGACCGTCGCCGATCGTGACTTTATCAATCGACGCATATAATTCATCGTATTCAACGGCATAGCCTTCCATGCGCAAGTAGTTATTCTCAAATTGCTTGCGGTCATCAATCCAATCCGACCGGCGTTGCCGGGTACGTGCCTGGGTGTATAAATGCAAATTTTTGAGTGTCGTGACGATAATCCGGCCTTCGGGCATGAACGGCGGGGAATAAGCTTTTCGCCCCGCTATTTCTCGATTAATCAACTGTGCGGCGACTTTTTCGGTCGGGCGGTCAATGCGATTCATCATGCTTGTCGTATCCGCCCCGATTAAATCAGCTGACACGAGTACAACTAAACGCGGGTCTTGTCGAAACTGTTCGGGAATAAGCGTATGAATCAAATCAGTGGCTACGGCATCTATTGAAACGAAATCCGCGCCCGTTCCGACGCGATCCAGGACCACTTTGTCGGTGACAATCTGACCGGGGCTGCGGACTTTCACAATTTGATGCCAGCCGATGTTCACATCCTCGCCACTGGGATATTTCTCCGGGTCGGTATCTTCCGCGATAAGCGTACCGTTAAACCCGACTCGCAGCATATCGAGCGCAAATGATTCGGTACTGAACGACTGAATGCGCTCAAAAAATTCATTCTCACTGCCGGCGTTGGCCCAGGTCACTAACGTGTCATAGGGCAAGAACGAACCGGAGTCTGTTTCGACTAATTTATAGTCATTTCCCGTGGGGCCCATTTCGCGCATAAAACGCCCGCCTTTTTTACGCCCGGTGAACAAACCGGGGTTACCCGTCGCGATAACCGAGCCACTGATTTGCTCAACGTCCATCACCGTGATCAAACCCAAAAATGTCGATTCTTGAAGTAACGCGTCCCGAAACTGAATTTCGTGCGGCTCGGTCAGAGAGAAAAACCGCGCTGTTGAATCGACATGAGACGTTTTTGCGAGTCCGGCAGTGTATTTTCGTAATAACGCTTCCGCTTTCGGTGTTAATCGCATTGCTTTACCTGCTTAAAATTGTAAGTGGTTCCGGTGCCAATCAAAGAAAAGAAAATTTATCGCCAGTGCCGGGGGCACCATGAGGTTTGAGTGTCTGACGATTTTCCATCACGCTAAATTTTTGCAAAATTGTACTGAGCTGGCCTTTGATGTCAGTCAGTTCGTTATCTTTTGCCGTCGCGGCGGGCTTACGCGGCGGATGTGAATATTTACGCACGCGTTTGGCGGGTTTTTGATGTGTATAACGCCGAATAACCCGATCTAATTTCGACTTCGCAACAGAAAATTCAGCGGCTTTCACTTCGTCTTCGGGGTTTTCTGCCACTTCATCCGCCAGATCAGCGACTTCGCCAGCCACATCTGAAATTTCCTCAGCG
This sequence comes from Photorhabdus tasmaniensis, assembly GCF_011189505.1. Classification (GTDB taxonomy): domain Bacteria; phylum Pseudomonadota; class Gammaproteobacteria; order Enterobacterales; family Enterobacteriaceae; genus Photorhabdus; species Photorhabdus tasmaniensis. The sequence goes on along the minus strand of NZ_PUJU01000008.1, from coordinate 102,976 downwards.
ATATCCGCAACATCCGCCGCGGCCTGCTCAGGGTTTTCGGCTTCACCGCCCGCTTTCGCTTCCAGCGCGTCAATGCGGGCCATCAATGTTTCAATCAACTGTTTTAATTCGTCCATTTTGGCTTTATCCTCACCTGTAGGTTGTGTTTCTTGTGGGTCTTGTAGGTCTTTGCCCAGGGCGGAAAAGAAACGCCAGAAAAAACCCGTTTTCTCTTCTTTTGGTCTGGTTTCACCCAGATCTAAGATTTCAATATTCCCGCCAATACAGTCTTGTTTTTTGCCATTAATAGAAAACAGGAACCTTTGTGTACCCAGACTGGCGGGCACATCTGTGGCGGCCAAACCCACCAAATAATTGCGTTCAGCATCACCAAAATTCGGCCAAATCTCGACAGAAGAAAATAATTTCTGTCCTATCTTATTCGCTTCAATTAAAAACTGGTTCGGGATGACTTTGGCAAACAGTTTAATTTTTCCATCGTGCTCTTCATATTTCAGGGTGTCTACTTCACCCAAATTAAATGTAAAATCCCGCACTTTCGGATCTTCTTCGTGACGCGGCCAAATTAAAGCCGTATAAGTGTCACGATTATACGTTTCGGCACAGTCAATCAGCCACTGCGGATCAATGATACGACCGTCGACTGTCGGGCCGGATGTCGCAATACAAATCCAATCCGAAATTACTTGCGCCATAATCCCTCTATTTTAAAAGAGTCGTTTTATTTGTCTGATTGATTATTGCCGCTATTTTTTTATTGTGCACGCATCACTATTTTGTTTTATTCGGTTATCACCGGTTATCCGGATTTATCAACATTAAAATTATGAATATTGCTTATTTGAACCTTCATAATAGAACAATGAGCCGATATTCCGATGAAATAATAGAAGCCGCCAAGACTTTATATATTAAAGGCTGGCCAGCAAAAGATATTGCGCGGGAATTAAATATTCCGGCGCGAACAATCTACCATTGGTGTGATAAACATCAGTGGGCTTCACTATTGCCGCTTGAATCGGTTGAAACGGCGCTTGCCCGTCGTATTCATATTTTGTCAAAACGGGACAATAAAACCGCGCTGGAACTTGAAGAGCTGCGCGATTTAGTGGCGCAGCATGTCAAACTGATGGCACAACGCAATAAGCACGCGGAGAAAATGGCTGAAATTCAGGCGCGGGCGGTTTCATCTTCGTTAAGCGGTGATGAAGAAGGCCACGAGCAGACGGGCAAGCGTCGCTACAAAAAAAATGACGTGGCGAGCGTCACGGCTGACATGATAGAAGAAGCCGCACAAAACCATTTGTTTGATTATCAGCTGCATTGCCGGGCCAATAAATGTCAGGATTTCCGCTTTATTTTGAAATGCCGGCAAGCGGGTATGACTTATTATTTCGCCTGGGAAGCTCTCGAAGATGCGATCCTGACCGGCGATAATCAGGTCTTTTTCTCTGCGTCGCGCAATCAGTCCGAAATCTTTCGCTTCTATATCGTAGAAATTGCGCAACGGCATTTTGGCATCACGCTGACGGGCAATCCGATTAAGCTATCCAACGGCGCTTTACTGCGCTTTCTATCGACAAATGCCAGTACTGCGCAAGGCTTTAACGGCCATTTGTACGGTGATGAAGTGTTCTGGATACCGAAATTTGCCCGGTTCCATGAAGTAGCGTCAGCAATGGCGACACATGACAAATTCAGAACCACCTATTTTTCCACCCCGAGTGCCAAAACCCATCAAGCCTATCCGATTTGGACCGGGGAGGAATGGCGCGGCGATAACCCGAAGCGGAAGAAAGCCCGCTTTCCCACAGTCAGTGAAATGCGAGACGGGGGGCGGCTTTGTCCCGATGGCGTTTGGCGTTATGTCCTCACGATGGAAGATGCGATCAAGGGCGGACTGGGTGCGCTGGTCAGTATTGAGAAGCTACGCAACAAATACAGCGAGACGGCGTTTGCCATGCTCTATATGTGTGAGTTTGTCGATAGCAAAGACGCAGTATTCAAATTTTCAGAATTGCAAAAATGTGCGGTAGAGGCCGCACTTTGGCAGGATTTTGACCCCAGCGCCGCCCGGCCCTTCGGCAACAGAGAAGTGTGGGGCGGGTTCGACCCGTCCCGTTCCGGGGATAACTCAACGTTTGTGATTGTGGCACCGCCGATGTATGACGGCGAACGGTTCCGGGTACTCGCTATTTATTACTGGCAAGGACTGAATTTCAACTGGCAAGCAGAACAAATCAAGCAATTAATGCGCCGATACAACATGACGTATATCGGGATAGACGTCACCGGCATCGGGCGCGGCGTCTATGATTTGGTGACGCGTTTCGCTGTCCGTGAAGCTTCCCCTATTTTGTACAGCGTCGAAAGCAAAAACCGGCTGGTCATGAAGATGATTGACCTGATCACACGCAAGCGGATTGAGTGGAGTAAAGACGCAGTAGACGACATCAGCAAAGAACGGGCTGAAATTATCCCGAGTTTTATGGCAATACGCCGGACCGTCACACAATCCGGTAATGCGCTGACGTTTGTGGCCGAACGCTCCGAAGCGACCGGGCACGCGGATGTATTTTTTGCCATTTCACATGCGGTGATAAATGAACCGATTGATTATGAATATGACCGCCCGTCAACATGGGCATTTGGGAAAGCGGCATAATGACCAAAAAACGAAAAAACAGCAGAAATAAAAATAACCAGGTGGAACAAAACTACAGTATTCAGCGTCCGGGGGTCATCTCGTTTGGTGAACCCGAACCCATTTTAACGACCGGCACTGACTATAACCATGTTTACTATGATAACAATTACGATTACTGGCAATTACCGATTGACCGGTTGTCACTGTCACAGTTACCAAATCTAAATGGGCAGCATGGCGGCGTGATTTATGCCCGGCGCAATATGATAACCTGTGATTATCTTGACGGCGGACTATCTGCCGAACAGCTCGAAGGCTGCCTGCTTGATTACCTGCTCTTTGGTGACGTTCCTATATTAAAAGTGCGCAATGGGTGGGGAGAAGTGATCGGGCTTGAACCCCTACCGTCGCTGTATATGCGTCGGCGCAAAACCGAGGAATTTGTGATCTTGCAAAAAGGGCCGCCGCTGGTTTACCCGCCAGAGGATATTATTTTTCTGAAACAATACGATCCGCAGCAACAGATTTATGGCTTGCCGGATTACATCGGCGGTATTCATTCCGTTTTACTGAACAGTGAAGCGACTATTTTCCGGCGTCGCTATTATCACAACGGGGCGCATATGGGGTTTATCTTGTATGCCAATGACCCAAATATCAGTAACGAAGTGGAACAGGAAATCAAAAATAAAATTGAACAAAGTAAAGGCGTCGGTAATTTCCGTAATATGTTTATCAGTATTCCGAAGGGCGATCCGGATGGCATAAAAATTATCAATATTGGTGATGTCAGCGCGGCTGATGAATTCAGTAATATCAAAAGCATTACGGCGCAAGATGTGTTTACTGCGCACCGATTCCCTGCCGGGCTGGGCGGGATTATCCCAACCAATGGGGTGGTCATGCCGAACCCGGAGACCGTTCGCGATACCTACAGAAAAGATGAAGCTATCCCGGTACAGCGCAAATTTGCTAATGCTATCAAATCCGATCCTGAAATTCCGGCCAGCTTGCACCTGTTGTTTAAAATTACTGATTAAACCGGGATGAAAAATGCGTCATAACGCGCTAAAATTGAAGAAATTCACTGAATTATGTTTCGGGGTTGTAAATATGCGCGTATTTAAAATCCATTGCCCGGAATGTCATGCCCCCGCCATCATCAGAAAAACAGAGTGGAAAGATAAAAAAGTGGCCGATCTCTATTGTGCCTGCACCGAAGTTGAATGCGGTCACACTTTTGTCTTCAATGCCACTTATTCACATACACTAAGCCCCAGCGGGTTAACGGGTAATCAACTGGTCAAAACCCTGCTTGAACGGCTACGACCGGAAGAAAAACAAATGGCCCTGGATCTGCTGCAAAGGCAGCCGGTGTAAATGAACAAAACCCGCTAAAATGCGGGTTTTTTAGTTTCAGTCACCCGGTTTTAGATGAGCAAACTGCTCAATATGTTTCATCACTTCAGCGCGTACCGCAGGGTGCTCCCAGTTGATATGAATCATTAAGTGTTTCATTTTTACCTCATCATGTTAAGTAATTTACAACAACGCATTGTGACCAATGTCTTTTAACCTATTCATGATTGCTTTTACGCTTTTTCTATGTTGTTTGGTTTCTCTCTGCAAATAACCAAACATAGATAAAGAATAATATTGATCACGAATGATGATACTTCCCCCATTAAGTAATGAGCGGGCTAAAAAATCGTCCATTTCGATGTTATTGAGTGCTGCCGACTCATAAATCCGTTTCACTTTTTCATCAAAATGCATCATCGGGTAGTTTTGATGAAATTCATTCACCAATAGATCATCGTAATGTCTGTCAATTTCTCGCTTAATTTTGTTTGAATTTTGAACCACCGGAGAGTTATTGACAGAACTCCAAGGGGCGGCGGGGCCGCTAAAAGACAAAGACCCAAAAGACAAACCTACTGAACCCGAATCAGCGTCGGCGTTGTGATTAATATTCTTCTTAGAAACAATTTTCCATTTTGTAACCCGGGTACATACGCGTGAATCTTCGCCCAACCGTGGCGAATAAATACCATAAATCTTATCGACGTTTTCACCATAAGCGTTGGGTTCATCATTTTGCTGATACGCAAGATGAACCGCGTAATCTTTACGCGGGATTAGCACGCCGCCTTGTTTCATAATATATGTTGCAAAGCACCCCGCGTCGGCGGCAGCAGTGACTGCATCCATTAGCGGATCGCTTAACAGTGCCTGCCCGCGCTTAAACTCACCCGAAATTTTTAATACTGATGTCAATTGATTGCTGAGTTTTCTCAGTTCACGCCAGACAGTAATAGGTGGAGTACCGATAGCCTGGTACTGACGAATGCGATAACGTGACGCCCACGCCATAGCGAATTTGGCCGTCTCTTTTAGTGGCTTACCCGTTTCTTTATCGCGCTCTCCGTCAAGTGCGTAACCGTCGATATTTTTCGAAATATACTTAGCCACGTAAGCAGTGGCACTGCCTTTCTTCGGATCGAGTTTCTTTGCGGTAAACCGGGCGCTTGTTCGTTTACCCAGTTCTTGCCGGTCTTCTTTGATGGCATAGCTACGCATAATATCCGTAATAGCTTTACGCTCATCCGGGCGCATAAACAGCAATAAATGCCAATGCGGGGTACTGTCATGATGCGGCTCAACAACCCGGAAGCCATAAATCCGCAATCCGTCTCGATCCAGTTTTGAACCAATATTGGCCCACACTTTGCGTAAATAGCGTTGTGCCTGAACCGGTGTTGAATGATCCCACTTGGGATTGGCGTGGCCGCTGTGATTATTGGCGTGATACTTTGACGGGCAAGTGATGGTATAAAAAACGCCAACGTCGCCACGCTCTTGTGCGACAAATTCAATGCCCTGCATTCTGTTCATCAATTCATGGCGACGCAAAACCGGATTACTGATGCTTGCATAAACCATGCTTTCTAACGAAACCACGTTACCGGCTTCGTCAACCAAATCGTGCGCTTTAAAGAACTCAGTATTGCGGCGACGTTGTTCCTGCCAGTCTGATACCGCTTCGTAACTTAAGTAGGGATGGGCCTTTTTATTCACCTGATTTGCGGCGCGTAACTGACTTTCTCGCCAGTCACAGCGCAGACGCCAGAGCTGACGCTCCCACCACTTTGCATCAATCATCCTTGCCATTGCAGAAAACGGCGATAGCAGCGGCGGGGTAATATGCAAAGAATAGACTTCTGCGGCAATATTGCGATAGATCAACAGGAAATCATCATGAGATATCTCTGCCGTATTGCCGTTTTCGTCTTCGGTTTCAGTACAAAACATCTCATTGACGCGTGCCGCAATTTCATTCGCCAGCGACTTAATCCGGCGCTTATTCATTTCCGCGAGATGGCGGTAAACACCCTGATAATAAGCAGCGAGTTCACAGTAAGGCTTGACGCCTTGCTTTTCGCTAACCGCATCTAAACGCAGCAATGCACTCTTAACTGTTCCCAATAAAAATGCATTGCTGTGTTTAATACCGCGATTTTTTCGCAGCCAGATTATTTTTTTCTGAAAATACGATTTAATAAAATGCGGCTGTTCGTTTAAGTAAGACTCAACACCCGCGGCAGTTTCCTGCCACGAGTGGTGGCTTTCTTCATAAGCCTGTTTCTCTTGCAAAGCAAATAGGCGGCGAGATTCTTGTTGAGCGGGCGTTAAGACCTGGCTGTGCAGTAAATCCCGCTCGATTAAGCGGGTGAGATACTTTTTCACATGTGGATGCTCGGACGTCATTTCACCCTTTGATGACAAAACATCATCAAGATAAGGTGACGCTATCGCCGGACGAGGTTCATTCCACGGAAACGCCCATTCACATTGCATACTCACTCACACACCCCAGCATAAACAGAACTACACGCCTGATGTAAATTTTCTTCGGCCAATAAATCAAACTGACGCCCCCCCCTAGAAGTCATCGCCCAGTCACGGTATGTTTCAATACCGTGGGATTCCAAAGTGACGCACTCAATGCGGCGTTCCCGTTTTACGGGGTCTTGATGGGAAGGAAAAAAGGTTGAGTTGCCGCGGCGGGAACAAGCCGCAACCATGCGTTCCCATCGTGCGACACGAGCAATCTCATCAGGGAAACGAACGAATATCTCCGCCAGTTCAGATTTACGGACATGGATGCACGGCATACACCCAACCCGGGAGCAGCCTTGCTGATATAAAGGATTAGGTTTAATGCCGTGCTTTTTCGCCAATGCAAAAACTTGCTCATGCGTCCATGACAGGATCGGGCGATAAACAGATAGTCCCGCAGTATCATCAATATCCGATTCCCAAACAGGTAAATCCGCACGCGCTGGCGACTCTTGCGCTCTAACACCCTGCCATGAAATAACTTCGTCAAATAGAGAGAGCAGAGGTTGAATAATTTGCTCGGCAATAGGTTTATGCTTTAGTTCGAATGTACAAAACCGTGCCTTGGTTGATGGGAAGCGTCCTTTTAACATGCACAGATCAAGAAACGGGTTATTGGTAGGAAACAAGACCTTGAGTGCAGCAATGATGCGATTTTCTGCCTGTGCCTCAGTCATTCCACATTCTGTGACCAGACTGATAGGCCAACGTGTCTTGATAAACTCCCGTTTAGCATTTATTTGATTCGAAAAATTTGCGCGTACCCGTTGGATTTTGCCTAGTCGGTTTTCCAGATAATCCAAATATTCCATAGTTTGTGGGTGTTCATGCCCTGTATCTGCGAATACAGCAATATGATTTATGCCGTTTTCAATAGCCAACAGCCACTGAGCTAAAGAATCTTTACCGCCTGAAACAGAGATAACATTGATGGTACTATCTGCATGACACCGGATATCAATCATTAGCCACCTCTATCAACAGACTGGCAATAATTTCTGCCGCAGGTTTTCTGCTATTGCTTGATGCAGCAATAGAACGTTGAGCTGTAATTTCTGTAATATCAAAATCTTTATAAATACCTTTTGCTTCCATACTGTTTGATACAACAATAGGATTACCCGATTCGTTATGTAATATGATTAACGCATCAGTTAATTCATGCTGTTCACTGACGCTGAAATGATTACTGTAGTAGCCGGTGAATTTATCAAGATAGGGCGGATCGCAATAGACAACATCATCAGCTTTGACAAGCTGCAATGTCTCTTTCCAATCAGTGCAAATAAACGTTGCTCGCTGCGCTTTTTCAGCAAACGCACGAATTTCATTTTCCGGAAAATACACCGATTTATATTTACCGAATGGCGTATTGAAATGACCACTTTTGTTATATCTGCATAAACCATTGAAGCAATGACGATTCAGATATAAAAACCAGACAGCACGAATAAGCGAGGAACGACATTTTGGTAACGCTGAGTTAAACTTGTCTCTCAACAGATAAAAGCCATGCTCATCATTATAGAACTTAAAAAAATCTCGTGAGAATTCTATAAATAATTCAACATTATCTTTAATTTGCTGATACATATTAATCAAGTCTGAATTAATATCAGCAATTAAATACTCGTCATAATCGGTATTCATCATGACAGCACAGGAACCCGCGAATGGTTCTACAAACCTTTTCCCTGCGGGCAAGTGAGGCAGCAACTTATCAATAATGCGGGCTTTGCTGCCGGCCCATTTCAGAACAGTTTTATTCATAATATTCCCCTCACACACTCTTGTAATGTTTATTTTTAAGTTCAAGAATTGACTGGCATGTCATACAGCGAGTGACCCCAGCCACAGCTTTCCTGCGTTCTTCTGAAATAGAATTGCTACAATCTTCACACTCAAAGGCTGAAACGCTAATATAACGGCTAGTAACAGCCTTGATCTGGCGCTCTAAAATTGCCGCGATATGCTTCTCAGCGATATCAATAGAATCAGACATAATTCCATTCCTCCGACTGACGTTCGATTTCCCGCGCTTCGTCGGTTAACAACAGAGAAGCATTGGCATAATCAAGCTTATGCTTCAGAATGCGTGTTGAGAGTTTGACAAGACGGGCAGAGAAGCGAGCCGCGCAGCATTGCCGCTCGTCTGTGCGTGCGGCGTTGAGCAATTCTAACAAAGTGCTTTCTTTATATTTTGGAACTGTTCCACCTACTTTTATATTTCTCTTTTCGATATTTTTCATTTTGATTTTCCTTTATTCAGGTAATAAAAGGCCGGGCGGGTTTACGCCATTAAAATTAATCATCAATTAACGTGGCATAGATAATCGGTCCGGAAATATGCTAGCCACGACTTTCAAGTGATTAATGGTTCGTACTAATGATTTTTTCTCATCATGAGTGAATTCATTAAAGCTAATGTCATGTCGCTCTTCGGGAATATTAGCGAGATTGAAAATAGCAACAAGAACTTGTCTGTTAAATACGAAGCTGCCGGGCCACTCCCACTTATCCCGCATTAATGAAATAAACTCACTTAATGCTTTTTCATTCTCTCCGAAGTGCTGACATCGTATTGCTGATAACTTGTTAAGTGCATCAGCCCGGCTTCCCATTGCCATTTCAGCAAAACGGAATGCTTCTGTATTTGCCATAATTCCCCCATGTAAAATATAGGAAAGTTTATTTCAGTAAGAAAATAATCGCTGATGCAACACACAACAGAACGAACGGATAAAATAAACCGTCTGTCGGCTTTGGTGATTTAAAATCAGCACCCGTCAACTTATACTTGTGCGACATCTTTTCTAATGAGTTCATTAGAATTCTCCCTTATTTATCTTAATTAACGCTTCTAAATGTTGCTGAGCGGCATCTTCTGTTAAATGAATAAGGCCTTGCTTTAAGAAATTTCTAAACATCGGTGAACCGTTATGCCATGTAATGCTATGAATATTAATATTACTGCGTATAGCAACAACATAACATAAAGTGTTGAGAGCAGGGGCTTCACTTATTGGCTTTAGAAAACTCACAGAACCGACAGTGATTATTTCTGGTTTGCGACGATATTTAAATTTTGTGTTCCAGGCAGGACTATGTTTGCATTGCTCCCAGCTGACTGCATGAAATCGTTCCCACCTCTTCCACGGTTCATCAGACTTCATAGCATCTTGTGCATATTGCATCATCAATTGTGCGTGCACATGTTTTTTACTTGCATCTGATTCTACCGGTTCGGGTTTACGGCGATATTCCCAGCCGACAACCCATTGCGGATGGGCGTAAAGATCATGCCACATTTTGCCGCTGTCATATGATACCTGCCACAGCAACCACGGTTTACGCGATTCAATTGCATCTTGTGCATATTCAGCCATTAATTTAGCAAATGGATGTTTTGACATAGTAGACATATTATTAACCCTCTATATTAACAAGCTTATAATTTTCACCCGTGCTGATCTTCATGAATGATTCAAAGATTGCAGTCACATCAGAAAGAGATAACGGGGTGTTGTCTCCCGCATATTGCAGGACATCTGTTATTCGGCGCACGATGGTTAAATGAAGATCGGCGCGTTCAATGTGTGATAATGATTTTGATTCTGGCAATGTTGAATCAGTTGTTAAACGTTGCGCTGAGTAAACAAGGCGGGTACCATGAATAACGGTATCCCCTACTTTATACTTTGTTTTATACGTGCCATTCATTGTCTGCTCCTATATAACTGCCTAATTTGGCTCATGGCTTGTTCTTTTGAATTAAACTTGCCGTAAGAATATTCGCCATCATTAATTTGGTAACATGTTGTTTGATTAATCTTATTTCTCGGCAGCCGGATAATTGCAAAAGCGCCGTAACTCTCTATGTGATTTCTGACCGGTTTTAGAATGAGATTTGTGTGATTCATCATTATCACCTCAGCTATTTTTAATAGCGTCTTTCAACATTGCTATTAAATTTACTTCGATTTTTTCTTTTGATTGTTGCTTTGGCCTAATAATAATTCGACCGTCTCCAACCATTCCACGGCACGTACAAACAGGAATACCAGTCAAACGTGAATACTCATCAATTGATACATACGGAACAGGAACACTGATATTTATTGTGATGCTTGACATACAATTTCATCTCCGTTTTTAGTTCGTTCAAGTTCAATAGCTGCCATCCCAGCAAGATGAACGATTCTTGCCATGCTTGAGATTGAGCGACTTTCTTTCTCTGCAAGCATTTCCAATTTCTGGCGCTCATCAGGGGAGAGACGCATTGGTATGGGATTTTTCGATACAACCCCTCTAGGAATACTTGATCGTTGAACATGCTTGACTTGTTTCATATTCATAATGATATATTGTGATCCATTAAGTTCCTGTACAACACAATCTAAGGAAGATTTATTCTTATGTCAACAAAAAAAGAGGAATTATTGTTCCTTATCGGTTCTAGATTGCGCGAAGAAAGGGAAAAAACAGGTAATAGCCAAGAGGCCATAGCATCTGTTTTTGGTATCTCTACGCGCACTTGGGGAAAGTATGAGAGAGGAGAAACAATGCCTGATGCAGTAACAATTACTCTTCTTGGCGAGAAATTTGGTATAGATATCTCATATGTGCTTACAGGGAGGCGTACCCCTCAAACAAACATAACAAATGAGGAGCAAAAGTTAATAGAAAATTACCGCGCTATGAATAGTGCGGCGCGCTTAAACATACAGGCGGTTGGCGATTCGTTCGCTCAATCAAAACCAAATAAAGATGTAGGATAAAAACAGTTAACTTAAATTTAAGAAAATTAGGGTAATTACTTTCTTATGTTATTGCTTTGTACGCGTATTTCTAGGAAATTTCTATGGCAGTAAGAAAATTACAATCTGGCAAATGGATTTGTGAATGTTACTTAAATGGACGAAACGGAAAGCGAGTAAGAAAACAGTTTGCAACAAAAGGCGAAGCACTTTCATTTGAGCGTCGTATTACCCCCAAAGAATCATTAAATATTTCCGTCGAGAATACACAAAAGTTAAGCGACTTGGTTAGTCGATGGTATGAACTGCATGGCAAAACTCTACGGGATGGTACAGCACGTAAAGCAAAGTTAGATGCTGCATGTGAGCGATTAAATGATCCACTGGCTACTGATTTTGATAAGAATATGTTTGCCGTTTATCGTGAAGACAGATTAAATGGTAAATGGAATTCAAAAGGACGCAAGTCTCCCAGTCAATCTACAGTAAACAGGGAGCAATCATACTTACATGCCGTCTTTTCTGAATTGACCCGCCTAGGAGAGTGGGAAGGAAAAAACCCGCTTAATGGTATCCGACAATTTAAAGAGTCGGAGCAGGAACTGGCATTTTTATATGCCGGAGATATTAAGCGCTTATTAGTTGCTTGTGATAATTCCAGTAACAAAGATCTCGGCCATGTTGTGCGTGTTTGTTTGGCAACTGGGGCACGCTGGGGAGAAGCTCAAAGCTTAAAGCAATCACAATTGATGAAATATCGAGTCACCTTTACGAAAACAAAGGGCGGTAAAAACAGAACCATCCCGATATCCCAAAGGTTATATGACCGTCTACCAAAAAAACGTGGAGCGTTATTTTCAAACTGTTATGACGTATTCGAAACAGCGGTAAAGAAAGCATGTATTGATTTACCCGATGGTCAATTAACGCATGTTCTACGACACACATTCGCCAGCCATTTTATGATGAATGGTGGCAATATTTTAGTTCTACAACGCATATTAGGTCATAGCACAATTAACATGACTATGCGTTACGCACACTTCGCCCCAGACCACCTTGATTTTGCCTTAACACTTAACCCCTACGATCAAATTGAAAATGACTAATTTCAAATGGCGACAACGCACTACATAGTTTCATATTAATACGCATAGAGAAAATATAACCAAATGATTTTACTTAACTTATTGTTTTATAAAATGTGTTGATGGTTTTTAAAATCCCTCGGCTGTAAGGCTGTGCGGGTTCAAGTCCCGCTCTGGGCACCAAATAAAAACTTGCTGTAAAACAGTGAGTTAGGGAAAAGAAAAGGCCACCGCAAGGTGGCTTTTTTATGACACAAATCACATTTCACTATTCGTTCACTATATTTTTTCGCTATATTTTCACTTCGGCACCTCTGCCATTTATATAAAGCCGGTCACCCGGCTTTTGTCTTATTTCGGCACTTCCGGCCACTCGACATTAGGTGCTTGTGAAGTATCTACACGAGTGAGTAATACCCGGTATTTCTTCCACTCAAGTAGAGCGGCTTTCTCTGAGTCTGTCGCAACTTCTAAGTCAACTGAGTCTTGCAATAGAGACAGTGTTAACTCTGTTGGGAAATCTTACCTGACTACCGTGGGAAAACGGCTTACGACACGCAAGCCCGCGCGGCTACTGAGATATCTGAAATCGGGGAATTGCCCGACACACTCACATTCAAAAAACCGCCCACCGATTTTGACAAGTGGAACGGTAAAGAATGGGTAGTAGATAAAGACCTTCTCAAATCGCATCAGATTGATGAAGCCAAGCAACAGCAAGCAGCACTGTTACAGCAGGCAAATGAAACACTACGACAAACGACCTCATCATCAGATTTCGGTAACTCAGGAGCATCAGAATAAGCACCGGCTGATAGGCTGACACCAAGCATGACATATTCGATATCAGAGCTCGTGAATTCTCGTGTGATTTGATTAGAGTGATAAACCTTTATCTATCCTGCCTGAATAGCTAAGCCATCTTTACCCAATACGGCTGTTTCATGTTCTAAAGAGTATTTTTGTTCTGTCATTATGCTGCTCTCACTATGTAATTAAAGGCAATGTTACGAGGGCGAGTAACACCAACAAAATTTGCATCCGCAATCCAAGTTGCCACTGCTGTTACCGCTCGTACACGTAATTGAATATTCCCGGTAGGAACATCCCAGTTCAATTTTTCTTTATTATTTAGCGAGAGACTAACAACATTATCAGGCGGATTATTAACTTCTTGTGCTAAATAAGACCCTTCTTGCCATGACAATAATGAACGAGATGAATCCACCCCTCTTCCATCATCCCATCCCCGGATAAACTCACCTCTTAAATCAGGCAACCTACCATCAGGATAAGCTTCCGCTAATTTCGGGTACTGTAATTTATTAAAAGCTGAACCATTACAAGTGAAATAACCAATAGGTGGGTGGGGTAGCGGCCACGGAATAGGAGAACCGATAGGAATTTCATTGGCTGTTTTAATCCGGTTATCTATCTCTTCGCGGGTATACTCACGTAATGAATTTATTACTTCCTGAACAAGCTTTTGTGTAACCGCCAATATGTCGCTATTGCCAATCACATTGGTAAGTTGAACAACACCTTTTTGTGTTAATGAAGCACTGGGAATATCTGTTGTAATTTTTTGCTCTAACGCTTTATTTAATTGAGCAGTGAGTTTGACTATGTTTCCATCATCCAGAACATCATTACCAGATCGTGTCGCAATAAAATCAGCCACGACAGATGATATCGTTGACGCTTGACGTAATACTTTATTTAACAAGTGTGTGGGAACATCATTTGGTGGAAATCCAGTTGACAAACGTTCACTTTCTTCATATTTTTCCTGACTCACTACATTCGCATTATCATTAATAGAAAAAGCCTTAAAGTCATTCTTGTGACTCATATACATCCCTTAAATTAAATGATGTTATAATCAATATATTGAATTATTGTAAAAATAATCCTCTGTAATTCACGACAATCAAAGTCTAGTTCAGAAAAATAATAATGCAGTATCCTTATTAATTACAAGGTTAACTGTTTTTATATAATTACGGCAATAAGTAGCTCAACATTTTGGAGTCAAAAATATATCCAGAGATTTATATTAAACATCTGAAAACTATTTTTCTTTTATTCCTTCCATCTCTTCCTGCAACTCCCGCTGCTACATTTTTCATCATGAAAGAAACAAACCCCGTTCTTTTAAACGAGGTTTGTCAGTAGTCCGAAACCACCGTCAGGCAGCTTTTTTATCGATTTAGATCACATTCAGAATATAATTTCAAAATATGTTCTTTCAAAATTGAACAAACATTCATCCACTGCGGCTATCTATTAACAAATTATCAACAGCAATCAGAGCCACAATGATCCTGTTTATCATTCCGGTACCTCCGGCCATTCAACATCGGGAACCTGTGAAATATCTACCCTACTTAGTAATACCCGGTATTTCTTCCATGCCAATAAAGCGGCTTCTTCGGACTCTGTCGAGATTTCCAGGTCAACAGAGTCTTGGAGTAACGATAGTATTTCACTCGCTTGTCGTAGCAGTGTTGCTTTCTGCTGCTTGGCTTCTTCAATTTGATGGGATTTCAGTAGGTCTTTATCAACTACCCACTCTTGACCATCCCACTTATCGTAATCGGTGACAGGTTTTTTGAAAGTCAGGGTTTCAGGTAGCTCACCGATTTCAGCAATTTCCTGCGGCAAACGTGTCTGCTTGTTGTAAGCTGTTTTTCCACGGTAATCGGGTACAATCAGCCAATGGGTTAAATCAGATGAACGGCAAGCGACATATCCCTCCTTAATATCAGGTGGTGCATCTGTGCAAGCATTAGCAGGAAGACCGACACCAATAGGAAGATACTCATCAGTACTGTTTAAATATTCCAGCGTAATCGCATCGTAATTAAACACAATGATACTTCCGGTACTGATAGCAATATTATTTTTATCCAGTACAGCCTTATTCATCAGGCAACCCTCACAATGTAATTAAATGCTACGTTTCGCGGACGTGTTTCTGTTCCTGTTGAAGCAGCAACCGCATTATCCATATAACCGAAACCACCCGATCCCATTCCGATAGCAATGCCTAGTCCGCGAGAATCAATCCCGTAGTTAACGTTTTGGTAGACACTATTGAGAATACGGCTTGGTGTACCCAAACCCTCGGCTCCAGCATTTGAGTTGGACCACATCCGACCAATCCTGTGACTATGTGGAGCAATATCTGCCAGTTGATTGGAAAGTAGATATCGATTAACGTCCACCCCACGCCCATCATCCCAGCCACGAATAAATTCACCCCGTAAATCGGGTAATATGCCACTAGGATAAGCTTCCGCTAATTTTGGATATAAAGATTTATCAAAGATAGCGCCATTACATTTCGCCCACCCATTTGGTGGTATGTTAGTCGGCCAAGGAAGTGGTATTCCTACCGGGATTTCTTCAAGTACAGATATATTCATTATGCTGCCCTTACAATATAGTTAAATGCTATGTTTCGTGGTCTTGACACTCCTATAAAACTAGAATCCGCTAACCATTCTGTTCCAGTTGAATAATTTACAGCTTTTACTGAAAAATAGGGCAACAGCCACGGATTAGCATTAATAGATAAAGCTTTAAAATTATTTTTATTGCTCATACATTCCTCTTAAATTAAATAATATTCCTATGTAATAAGCATATTAAGTTATTGAAAAAACACTGCCTATGCAATTCATACCAATCAAAGTCTAGTTCATGAAAATAATAATGCGGCATTCCTATTTCTTATAAGATTAACTGTTTTATATAATTAGCAGCAATAAGTATTTCAATATTTCGTAGTCGAAAATATATTCAAAGTTTACATTTAACATCTGAAAACTATTCTCCTCCTCCATCTTTTCCCAAAACCACTACTTCAGGTTCTAAAGAGTATTTTTGTGCTGTCATTTTGCTGCTCTCACTACGTAGTTAAATGCGATGTTGTGAGGACGGGTTCGCTTGCTAAACGCGTCACCCGTGATGAATCGAAGTCTGCGGCATACGATGTTCCAACTTCTCTAACAAGAAACAGTGTCCTCACATCAGCTTCCCGAAATGCACCGCTGGTGGAATCATGTGGTCGTGTCATATCATCAGGGAATTCTTTTCTTTTAACGGAGCAGAGAACTCAAAGGTATTATTTACATCTGGAATATCAATTTTTACTTTTTTCTGAGAGCCGTCTCCGAATATATTTAATATTGCTTTCCCTATAATTGGCTGATTATTTAACTCATTAAATGCCCCCCGCTGTCAGGAGCACTGTATTTAAAGTGATTACCTGATCGCCAAGGATTTAATAGGTGTAAAAACCCCTGCCGGATTTACGTCCCAAATGACCTGCATCGACCATTGTCCGCATCAGTGGGCAAACCCGATATTTTGAATCCTGAAACATCTGGTAGAGCACATCAAGGGAATTTACTACCGTGTCAATGCCAATCAGATCCGCCGTTTCAAGCGGCCCCATTTTATGACCGAAGCACTCTTTAAATATGGCGTCCACGTCCGCAGGTTGAGCTACGCCGTCCTGTATGGTGAAAGCTGCTTCATTCATAAATAAATGGGAAATCCGGTTAGAGACAAAGCCAGGACCGTCCTTCACCACAACGGCTTTTTTACCCAGCATACCCAAGATTTCCAGACACCGATCTTTGGTTTGTTCGGAAGTGTTCAGACCGACGATAACCTCTACGGTATGCTTAAGATAAACCGGATTCATAAAATGCACGCCAATCACCTGAGAGGGCGTTTTATGGTACGAACCCAGTTTTGTGATAGGAATGCAGGAAGTGTTCGCCGCCAGCACTGTATCTGGCGCGATAAACTCAGACATTCGCGCATATAACGACTGCTTAAGCTCTATATTTTCCGTGATGTTTTCCACCACAAATGCACAATCGGACAAGGATTGCAAATCTTGAGACCAGATGATGTTGGACAGCATCTCCTCAAGTGCTTTTCCTTTAGCTAGCGGGCTGAACAAAGGAGCGTAACCGGCGGTTTCCGTGATGCGCGCCCGGCTCTGTTCGCAAGAAAGAGTGTCTTTTTCAATAACAACCACATCATGCCCCCGCAGAGCACAATCAAAAGCAAGACTGGAACCAATATTTCCGCCGCCAACCACGGCTATTTTAAGTTTTGACATAGTGACTACTTTTTTATTAGGTTTTAACAGGTTTCTATTTCAGGTTCACTTCTTGGATGACAACCATCGCTCAATCAGTGGAATCGGGAGAGATCACTTCCCACTTGCCAAACAGCGTTAAACCCGCTGCTTTAGCCAGCGACACAGACGTCTGGTTATCAAGCTGGCATCGGTACTGAGGTTCATATCCCTGATCACAGGCGTACTTGCTAATTGAACGTACTACTTTGCGGGCGTGACCTTGCCCTCTAAAGGGCGTTAGAGTCAATACGCCGAGATCCGCAATTGGCGCATTCTCCCAAGGATACATGCTGGCGGCGCTGACCAGACGTTTTTGCTCAAAAGAGCCAAATACCGCCCAGTGATCCAATTCCACATAAGCGTCGTCCAAGTCTTGTTCCGAGGCTGAGGACTGGAACTCGGAGAAAACCGCGTCATCTTGCTCTGTTAACCGACGCAAGACACCTTCCAGGTTCTCTTGCAGCAATACGTTCTTATCAGCTTTTGAAAAGTAAAAAAGATAATCTGCACCATGTAGAGTGACTCCCGCTTCATTCAATTTCCGACGAAAAATCAGCTCAGACAGGTCTTGTCGCTGATACAATCTTAACTTATCGGCCAACGCAGGTGTCAGGACCGCCATAACCCGACCATCGGAAGTTTCCAGCACCATGACCCGACGGTCTTCGCTCAAACCAGGGTTGATGGCAACAGTAAAGACTTCATCACTATAAAGAACGTCTCCGTTCAAAAATGGCGTCCACCAGAAGTCAGTTATCGTTTGTGAAAATAAAGACATATTTCTTACTCAACTTGGTTGGAGTCATTGAGAGCATAATCGCGCTCAGTTAAAGGACAGGAGAAAGACAGAACGGAGGTTTGTTCTGATAGGCAAGCTCCGCGCCCAGACTGTGTCCGCACAGCAGCAAGGGCTTATCTTCTCCCAATCCCGAATGTTTTATCGCAGCAAGAATATAAGGCAGCACCGTTTCAACGTCTGCCTGGAAAGGCTCGGAAATGCGCGCGCCTCTGCCCGCCAGTTCCAGACAATAGACTTCAATTAATCCGGATAGCTTGTGAGCCAATTGCAGATAAGGGTAACTGGAGCCACCGGCATGGTGTAAAAACACCAGCTGAACTTCGGCTTCCGGTCTTTTAATCGCAGGAAATAAAATTGGATTAGACAAGGTTAAGTCCTTTAGTTGTGTTGACGGGGAATGGGTTACGCTGGTGAATGAGAGCGAACTCCGGAACGGCGGCAATTGGTGCACTAGCTATCCAGCCCGAGCCGCGCTCGCTTTTGAAATTGAAATAATCCCGGTATTCCGGATTGGTGACAAAGTTATAAGTCAAAGAAATGCTGGGCGATAAGGTATGCACCTCATGAGCGAGTCCTTTGGGTATCAGCATGATCTCACCCGGCAACAAATCGAATCGCCATATTCGATCTTCGCTGTGAGGTTGGCCTCTCTGATTTTCCCCACCAGCGGATTGTGATGGAGCGACACGGCCCTCGGCAGCGTTTCTGGCCGCATTCTCAAGCGAGGCAGAAAAGATCCAGCCAGCTTTTTTACCCGCGACTTGGCACAACACGGCATTGGTCCGCATACCATCAACGTGTAAACGGGTGCAAGCACCCGGAGCGGAAAAGTAGAGCCCCCAATCCTGGCACATCCGTTTGTTGGGATGCAGAGACCCTACCTGGACCCAAGGAATCTTATAACCGCCATCCGGCAGGAAATAAGGTCTGCGCCAATGGTCCTGAATATGTTGAAATGCCAGGAAGCTGAACGATTTAGTGTTCACCCAGTTGCCAAATCCCCAAGTGAATAGCAAGTGTTTAAAAAACGAGTCGTAAGTGTATCGCAGATAATCATGGTCATTCCCCATCTCTCCCAGTTCAACGGCAGGCAATGAAGCGATTTCCCACAGGTAAGCGCACAGCTCGACGCACTTTTTCGGTTTGAATCCGGCATCCTGCAACTGCACGGACATATCACCGAACTGCTGGCAAAAGTAGTCAAAACTCCAAATCTGCTTCGCTCGCCAGTCTCTCAAACCATCGGCGATAATAACCGGCTCGTTTTTCATCAAGTAGCGTTCACTGAACTCGGCGACGGAAATATCCGAGACTTTCTCCACGTTGCGGTATTCGGCCGCCTCAAGACGTGCCAGCGCGTCGTTGCTTCCCGTTTCCCGTGGCCTCCCTTGTTTGCGCCGATAAATACTGACTTCTTCGAACGTCCACATTGCGATATCGCCGAGCGCATTCCATGTATTACCGAAAAAACTCATGTTTCACTCTCCCCCTAAAAATTAAAC
Source organism: Photorhabdus tasmaniensis (assembly GCF_011189505.1). GTDB lineage: Bacteria > Pseudomonadota > Gammaproteobacteria > Enterobacterales > Enterobacteriaceae > Photorhabdus > Photorhabdus tasmaniensis. Next base: position 83,122 of record NZ_PUJU01000008.1, on the reverse strand, counting down.
TCTAAATCCACATCCCGGTCGGTCGCCTGAGCAGACTCATCCAGCGTATGCTCATAGCTAAGGCTCTTGAGCAGTTCCTGTATTTCCGCGTCAGGATCGGCAAGCACCTCATCTATCAAAGTGAAGAAGTACTCAAACACCGCCATAATGGTTGCTTCGCTAAACATGCGTTCGCGAAACTGTATAGTGCAATCAAAGGCTTCTCCGGTTTCAGACACTTCCATCAACAAATCAAACTTGGCCGTATCCGATGCCAGTTCAAGTCGGGAAAATCCGGGCCGCCAGGCCGCTTCATCAGCGCCGTTCAGACTCAGGGGCAGGTATCCGAAAACCACGTCAAACAACGGATGCTTACCTTGACGGCTTTGGCAGTAGCGTTCAACGCTCAGATCTTCCAGCAATGTACTCATCGGATAAGTTTGATAAGGCGCGCTTTCAGACCACTGCGCGTTAAGCTCCAGGAGATAATCCGCTATGAGAAAGTCCGCATCCGGCTCAATTTTCAGAGCCAACATGTTGACAAGGTAGCCGACCAGAGCCAGCTCTTCCGGCTGTGTACGTCCCGTGACCGGAACACCAAGCAGAAAGGACTCAGCACGGGCGATTTTCGTCATCAACACACCGAATGCCCCGAGGAAAAAGGTAAACGCGGGCAAACCAAACTCACGGCAAAAGCGCCTGATTTCTTCACTGGTTTGTGGAGAAAGACTTTTAACCCGCGTTACACCCCGGTGACTTTCAGTACCGACATGCCCGTCATAATCATCCACTATCGGCAGCGCCAGCGGCGCTGGCAAAGGCAATAGGTTGGCAAGCCAATAGGCTTTATTTTTCCGTGCCTGCTCCTCATTTCCGGACTCTAGCTGGTAGCGCCGATATGCAGCGAAACTATACTCCGGTGCAGGTAACCGCCGTCCCTCAAGCATACTTTGAAAATCATGGGCGAGTATGCCCAGAGAAACAGCGTCGCATACAATGTGGTGAACAACGATCAGCACCTGATGAGACTGGCCTGCGTCCGCGTCTTTTATCATCATGGCGCGAATTGGAAATTCAACATGCAGGTCAAAAGGCGTCCTGGCAAACTGTTCGAGGCGAGCAAGGTTTTCCTCCTGAGTCGATCCAGCCTCAAACACGGTCAAGCTGACTTTAGCGTCAAGCTGAGGCAGCATCACCAGATTGGCGTTCTGTCTTTTAAACAGACATTTCAACACCGGATGCCTGTCGACAACCTGTTCTATCGCCGCGGCGATGGAGATTGCGCTGACCGAGCCTGGACATTGAAAAGCCACCGGCATGTTATAGCTGGCATCGGCAAAAGTTGTCTGATGTATGTACAGCAACTCCTGATCCGCACTGGCGACAATCGGCTCAGACAGATCGACAGCCAGTAAGGCCGGATGGAAAGCCTCCTGGTCGTTGATAAATTGCCGTCCAATCTCGCGAATGGTGGGTTGCGCGAAAAAGTCCTGAATGGAAACTCGCTTACCAAGTTTTTTATACACTTTTTCCGCCATCACAATAGTCTTCAAACTATCGCCACCCAGTTCCATGAATCTATCATCGATACCGACGCCATCAACGCTGAGGATGCCGCTCCATATAGCAGCGATTTCCTTCTGTATATCATTAGCGGGAGGTTGATAAACAGAAGTCAGCGTTCCCGGTCTGGGCTTCAGTTTGACGCCACCTGCCAACTGCGCTTTGCGATCGCCATTAATAGTGCGCCTTCCTCCCCAGGCGTACAGCCTGTCCATAAACTGACCGGCAGAGAAGATTTTCTGATTTTCGTGGTCGTATTCACGCAGGCTACTCTCGAACAAGGCAGGAAACTCAGCGCCGGTGAAAGCGACTTCGTTGACGCCCCAAACAAGCGTATCGCCTCGATGCCCCTCTTCAAAGTGGACAGTTTCCCAGTTCACAACAACCCAACGAGGCCCCACTGGCCGTCTGTTTTGAATCTGTCCCCAACCGTCCAGGAACAAGTTGGCCGTTGCATATGCCGCATGTGCAATGCCGCCGAAAAACGCCGACATAGAAGAAGTTACGAAGCAATATTCGACAGGAATAGTTTCAAATACTTTGGCGAGAACTTCCGCCACCCGGGCTTTTGGCTCGAGTTGTACGCGGTAATGGTCAGCATTGAGCTGAACCAACGGAGAAAAGGAGTCCCCATCCGTGACGCCGGCAGCGTGAATAACCACGCTAATATCGCCCAAACGATGACGAATGGACTCAAACAACGCCAATGCATCGGCTTCTGACTCCAGGACATACGGGAAAATCTCCACCGCCCCAGCGCCCGCTTCCTTTAGCTCCTCCTGCAAGCGCTTCATGGCAGGAGAATCAGTAGACTGGCGGCTGATTAACGCCAGCCGTCCCTGAAAACGTCGTGCGATCACCCTCGCCATCGCCCCGGCCATTCTGCCGCCGGCACCGGTTATAACATAGGTTTTCCCCGTGAAGCGCGCTTCATCCAATACCTCATTCTCTTCCACATCCGGGCAACGGAAATCTTCAACAAACAGCCCCTCGTCATTAAGTTTCAAAGGCCCATGCAACGGGGTTTGCAGCAGTCTGGTCAGAACCGCAGGCGTCCAATCCTCACTTGGATTCTGAATACACAAAAACGCGCAATTGATGCCAGGGATCTCCTGGGGCAACACTAAAGCCAGCGCTTTAAGCGCTGCCATCGTCAATACCGATTCAGTCAGACATCCGCTATCACCTGTTTTGGAGAAATAAGAGGTGATCAAGTAAATATGCACAGAAGTAAACGCGGAGAAATCGGCCTCCGCGAGCACCTTGCCTAATTCAGACAAAGTTTGGAACGAAGCTGGGGAGAAAGAAAACCCATCCGTCGGGAACGCCAGCGACAGCACCAGAGACGGGTTCTTCTGCAAGCTGATAGACAGCCCCGCGAGAGCACTTCGCACTTGCTCCGAACACAGCATATTCAGGCTGACGGTCTCAATCTGATTTTTGTCTGCCAACCCACCGGTAAAAAACGCTAAAGATTGGTCAACCAGCAGCACGGCGCGCGGCTTATCCTCTTGCATCGGTTCTCCCGGCAAGCATACAGGCCGCCAGAATGGCGCCAGCAGACCAGGAGCGTTTTTAGACAAGCTTTTACCATCAGGCGCAGCGACAATGTTAGTGATTTGCGCCCAAGTCTTATCCGTAATATGCCCTGCGCCATGCTCTTCGCGAATGAAAGCATATCCGGGCACATCCATTAACAGTTGTCCGTTAAAGGGGCTGAAAAGCAGTTTTCCAAGCTCTTTCGTCTTACCGGACACCCAGTTGGAGATAGCCTCAAGCTTCTCTGAGAGATTATCTGGCAACGTCGTTTCTAAGACTTGTTTTTCCAAGGATTGTCGAATCAATACCAGAACATCAGCCTCTTCATCAAGTGCCAGATATTGTTCAATTTGTCGCATCAGAGCAAACTTCGAATCCGCCGCGAACATCACTCGACACGGAAAACTATGTCGCTTGCTTAAGGTCTGGGACAACGCACGTAAATCTGAACCGGTTTGCGACACCAGCCAATGAGATACCGACTCCAATTGCAGCGCCAGAGAAGCTTTGTTTTTAGCTGAAAACGGGAAGAAACAGACTTCGGGCCCTTTATCGCCGCCGCTCGCATCACTGGCCTCCAGAGGGAAAATATATTGCTGGAGCACCATGTGCGCATTAGTTCCGCCGATGCCGAAACTACTGACGCCGCCGGTTCTCAATTTCCCCTCTTTTGACGGCCAAGATTCAGCGCGGGTGTTGATATAAAATGGCGACTGCTCAAACTCCAATTGAGGATTGGGCTGTTGGAAATGCAGCGTAGGCGGGATCACTCCGTGTCTGAGCGCCAATACCATTTTAATGAAACCGGCAATGCCGGCAGCGGCGTCCAGATGCCCAATGTTGGTTTTAACCGCACCCAGCGCGTATTGGTTTAACACACACGGATTCAACGTCTCCGCTGCACTAGCGGAAGATCTCCCTTCATTGAAAACTTCACGCAACGCCATGAATTCGATGCTGTCCCCCAAAGAGGTCGCCGTTCCATGACACTCGATAAAATCCAGCTCCGCAGCGTCGATTTCGGCCATCTGCAAAGCGGAGCGAATCACTTCCGCTTGTCCCTTAACACTGGGTGCGGTGTAGCCTACCTTGCGGGTGCCGTCATTATTAATGGCGGAGCCTTTGAGAATGGCCCATATAGGATCTTTATCGGCGATAGCGTCCCCCGCCCGCCGCAACACTACCGCACCCAAGCCACTACCGAACACACTGCCGGTGGCCTCCGCGTCAAACGCCCGGGTCTTACCATCTTTTGAAAACAACATGCCATCTTGATAGGTATGGCCATTTTGTTGCGGCAGCAACAAACTGATTCCACCGGCAACGGCGAAATCACACTCGCCGCTCAACAAACTCTGTACGGCCTGATGCACGCTAACCAGACTGGTTGAACAGGCAGTCTGGAGGGTGAAACTGGGACCTTCCAGCCCAAGCTTCCAGGAGATCAGCGTGCTCATCGCGTCTTTATTGGACAACTGAGAAGCGAGAAAGCCGCCTACATTCTCAACCTGTTCGGACAACATCGCCTGCATGGTCCACTGCACCGTGCTGCGTGCGCCCAAGAACAGCCCGATCTTGCGGCCCCGTTTATCAGGATCGACGCCAGCGTTCTCCAGAGCATGCCAGACGCACTCCATCATCAAACGGGTTTGCGGATCCAAAAGCGCCGCTTCCGCCTGACTGTAGCCAAAGAATTCCGCATCAAAATACTGCGCGCCTTCAAGCACGCCGTTGACTGGCATAAAGTCTTTATTGCGTATCTTACTGGCGTCATGCCCCGCTTTAAGTAACTCATCCTCCGTAAAACGGGAGATCCCATCCACTCCCATGAGTAGATTTCGCCAAAATTCACCACAGTTTCCGGCCCCCGGAAATCGACCTGACAAACCGACGACGGCGATATCCAAATCTTCTCTTATTTCTGCACTCATAATGTCTTTCCTTGTTCCGGGTCTATAAAGTCATTGGGAGTTAATTGTTTAACGAATTCAAAGTGATCGCCACTTTTGCGATGGATAGCGCAACATCCTTTTAGTTTTTGCATAAGCTCATCAATACATTCTCCGTCTGCGTCGTCGGAAAAGAACATGGTGACGGAGAGATTCTTTAACGACAGCGCCAAAATTCGCTCATGGAATGTTCTCCCTTCAAGGATCTGGTGCTGCAACCGGTAATAACACCATTCCTGATGGAGCGCAGGGAATTCCCTCTGCAACGTCTCAACATCAATGCCGGAATCAATCCCGGCGCTATCGCAAGTCAGGCAATTGACGCCGCGAAAGAATTCAACGAACTCCGAATACAACTCATCACCGCCAAACACTTCGGTTTGCAAATTGGGATCGAGAAATACCAGCTTATTGATGTGTTGCAACAATTCCGGTTGTTGCTCCAGCAACACCGCCAATACCTCAGCCCCGAGGGAATAACCTCCCAACCACAGCGGCCGTAACGAATGGGTGTCCTGCACTTTAATGCGTGACGTCAAGGTACTTAACAACGCCTCTTTAAACCCCTGTTCCGGCAAGTTTTCAACGGTGCTGGGTTCCGTCGTCAAAACAGATACTGTCACTCGCCCCGCCAGCTTGTCCGCCAGAGCCTGCAATTCAATAAGCCCACCTAACGCCGGCGGCAGCAGCATGAGTTTGGGAATGCCCGGCTCATCAGCGTTCAGGAAACGCTCCTCTAATAGTGTATCGCTCGCCCTATTCAGGTCCCGCCGTCCTTTGAGCAATGACCATTGTTCGCCGAGCGTAGGGTGGCGGAACACATCGACGGGGCTGAACGTAACACCGAATAACGTTTCTAGTTGACTAGCCAGGCGTACAGCGCTCAGGGACGATCCGGACACCAGGAAGAAGTCGGAATCCAGCGTCAGCGCTCCTTTATATTCCAGACACTTCCTCCAGCAAGCGAGAAGTGTTTGCAGCTCCTCATCCATCGTCGAAGCCTGTTCTTCCATCGTTTGATGCGTGTATTCGCTCCACTCCTGAAACAGCGCCACGATCCGCTGCCGGTCCAGCTTGCCTATTTCAGTTCGGGGCAAATACGCCACCGGAAATATCGCTGATGGCAGATGAGATCGGGTGTAATGTCGGGCTAAATACTGTTGCAGACCTGACTGAATATTCTCCTTTCCTGCACTCATCTCTCCTTCAATCGCCAGAACCAAACAGGCCTCCGACGTTCCGGCGAACGCCACCGCGGCACCTGCCGCGGTCACGCCCGGATATTGTCCGGCTTTGTTCTCCAGTTCTCCCAGGCCGATAAAATTGCCCCGTACCTTACAGCTGTCGTCCATGCGCCCTTTGAGGTAAAACAGTCCGTCTTTATCCGCCATGGCTAAATCGCCGGTGCGGAAGAAAGCCCCCTGATCGTCCTGACCAAATTTACGCGCAGTAAGCGCCGGATCATTCAGATAGCCGTGACGCTCAAAATCCCCATAAATCACCAGCTCTCCCCATTGACCAGGCTGGAGCCGGATACCATCTGGGTCAACCACGGCAAAGGCAACATGACCAAATGGTTCGCCGATGGAAAGCGCTGCTCCTGACGCCAACCGTGCACAGTTCACCATCGACACGGCAATGCAAGTTTCCGTGGGGCCATAACTGTTCCAAATCTGCATTCGTCCAAGCAACTGGCTGATATCTCCAGCGGCGAGGAAATCGCCGCCGGAGATACAGACCTTGGGCAAGGGTTCCAAATCCGGCATACGGTTCCAGGCAGAGAAAAGAGCAGGAGCGGCGGAAATGACATCAGGCCGGTAGTGAGCTAAAAACGCCCTCGCCTTGCGATCATCCAGCAAACTGTAGCGGTCGGCCACTACGCTCGTCCCTTGCAACGCCCAGGCCAACAAAACTTCTTCAAGATAGCCGTCAAAACTGGGAGAAAACTGCTGTGCCACCCGCAATCCTTGTTTCAACCCCAGCATATTGACGAGAGAATCCACATATTGCGCCGCCGTATGTGCAGCAACGCAAATGCCTTTAGGTCTGCCGGTAGTGCCGGAGCTATACAGTATCCAGGCAATAGGATTATCGTCGCGGCATTTCACACTTTGAAAGTCGCGCCAATCTATGGGAAAAGAATCAACCGTAACGTTATCCTGCGATTGTGCGCATCCATCCAGCGCAACAGCACCGGTCTTAACCACGAGATCCGGCTCCGCATGGCGGATAACTTCCTTAATACGCGCCTCCGGCGTCCCCGTCTCCAGCGCCAGATAGGTCGTGCGCGTCAGGAAACAGGCCGCCAGAAACGCCTGTAACTGACGCCCCTGACGCTCCAGGATTAGCACCCGCCGGATCGTGCTCTGATTTAAAACCCGCGTATACACAGTGGTCAACTCGGCGAACTCCCCCCAAGTGACAACGCCTTCGTCGTCAATAACCGCGGGTCGGTCGGACAATGTCAAAAACGCGTTAATCAGCATTGTATCAATTTGGGTATATGACTCACGCCGTTGAATCGGCCGAAACGCCTTTTTAACTGCCCCGGCGGACACGATCAATTCATCAACCTGCAAAGTGGAAGGGTCGTGACTCAGGACTTGCTGTAAGATTTCCTGATAGCGGGTGGCGATGGCTTCTATCTGTGAATCAGTGAAGGCGTCAACCTGATACTCCAGAGTTAATCGGCAGTTTTGTGCGCTATGGGTTACTGCAAGATTGAGCGGCCCGTGCGCTTCCACCAATAAATCATCTGCGCCCGACGCTTCATGCTCCCCCTCAGCTATGTCAATGTAGGAATAAGCGACATTGAGCAGCGGATTGCGGCCAAACATCCGCGGGTCACGACTGAACAACGCAAAGGCTTCCTCAATCGGGAAAAAAAGATGATCAACCGCACTCCACTGCTCACCCGCCAGCTTTTTGATAAATTCATCCAAAGTCCCTACCTGCTGATCAAAGCGAAATGCGCAAGGGGATAATGAAACGAACATGCCCACCGTCTCCAGCGCACACCTTGGACGAAACGCATTAGCCACTGAAATGGAAAATGCATTGCTACGCCCCGCACGCGCTACAGCAAGGCCCCACACCGCAAGGAAGAATGTAGCCGGGGTCACATTTAATGCCCCGCAAAGACGTTTCACTTCGGCCATGTTCGTCGCCGACAGGTGCCAGGACACAGTTCCCATCTTGCTGCCAGCGTCCACCGCACCATGCCCGAACGGATCGAACTCAAGCCCCTCAAGATAGTTTTTCCAAAATGTCCCGGCCTGTTCCCAAACCTGGTGCTGACGGGCGTCCGTCAATGCAATAGCGTAACGCCGGTAACTCAACGCAACGGGAGCCAGCGATGCCTGCGCCAACAACTGCTCAAACTCGCTCTGGAGAATTTCCAGTGAAGGTTTATCCACTAATATGTGATGGATTTGCAACTGCAAACAGGCGTGCTCCGGGTTCACTTCCTGTAGATAGCCTCTCAGCAGAGGGCCCTCACCCAAATCAAAAGCCCGCGTCCGTACTTGTAACCACTGGTTCCGGTCATTGATCAGCACCCGGTCAACCATGAGCAACGGTAATATCTCAGCGTAGGGAATTCCTTCGTTATCTATACGGTATCGGGTGCGCAGAATATCGTGACGCTCGATCAGAGCCTGTAGCGCTCGGGACACCGCATCAGCAGAGACCTCCTGCGATAAAGGAATCTCCAGAGCCAGAATATAAGCCAGTGATTCCGGATGCAGACGATATTGCGCATAGAGCCGAGCTTCTTGTGCCGATAATGGCCCACGCCCGTCAGCCGAAAGCTGGGGAGCTGTTTCCAGTAGGCTCGATAAGCCGTTCATCGTCATTCTGTCTTCGCCGATAAGTCGGGCATCGATTATTTTCGCCAGACTCTCGATCGTATCGTTTTGGAAAAACGTCAACAAAGACACAGCCTGACCAAATTCATGTTGAATTTCCGCCAGAACTCTCGCCGCCCGTAACGAGTGCCCGCCCAAGGCGAAAAAGCTTTTGTCTACCGATAACGCACCAACCTCCAACTCCAAATATCGCGCCCAACAGGCTGCCAGCCACTCTTGGGTTGGACCACTGGGCCGGATGATATCGCCATGTGCTGTTTTGCCAAGCGCCTGTTTCAGCGCTTGTCGATCTAGTTTGCCATTGCGCGTCAGCGGCAATTCCGACACCAGAACAATCTGACCTGGAACCATATAGGCCGGCATCCGGCTTAATAATGCTTCTCTTACGTTTTGCTCCGTTACCCGGCTGTCCGTCACAACGATAAAGGCCCCCAGACGAGCATGTCCCCGTTTGTCTGTTATGCCGATAACCGCTGCCTGTGACACTGTCGGCAGTTCCAGCAGGCTCTTTTCAATTGCATCCAGTTCGATGCGAAAACCGTTCACTTTCAGCTGGCGATCGCGTCTCCCCAGGATTTCAATCTCTCCCCAGACGTCCCAACAACAGAGATCTCCACTACGATAATATTTACCTTTCAGCCACTCTGTATCCAGGTTTATAAATACCTTTTCAGTGAGCTCCGGGCGATTCATGTAGCCCGCACCCACTCCGACACCGCCTATCAACAGCTCGCCCGGTACACCAATCGGGCATAGCTCTAAGGTTCCGGGAAACACCACAACGCACTGACTGCCACTAAGCGGCTTACCGATTGTGATTTTTTGGTCATTGCGCACTATGGATAAATAGGTGGTAATAACGCCAGTTTCGCTGGGACCGTATACATTAAATAGCGCGTAATTATTCTTTTGAAACGTCCTCAGACTTTCGCCGCCGAAATACAGTTGACGCAAACCAGGGATATCGCCCAGTTCCATGATCTCTTCCGCCAGCACCGTCGTGGCAAATAACATATCAATGCGGTTTTCACGTAGGAATTTGACACACTTCCCGGCGTCTGTACGCGCCTCTTCCGGCAACATGACCAACACGATGTCCTGTACCAGACACTGCACACACTCCAGTACGAAGTAGTCAAAAGTATGGTTCGCCATAGAGGCGACCCTGAAGCCAGCCGTGCGATACAGGGTTTGCTTTTCATCACTGAGATTGAGTAATGCTCTGTGAGTATTAACGCAACCTTTCGGTTTACCCTCACTGCCAGAGGTCATCACCACGCACAGTGCGTCGTCGGGGCTGATTTCCTCACCTTTGCGTAACAGAGCAGACAAAGTTGACGCATCCTCTATACGCGCCATACCAGCCAGAGAAACCGAATTATAGTGCGGCAGCATGACAACCTGACAGCCTTGAGTGCGGAAGAATTCCTCCATCTCGCAGACACTTTCCTGCAACAGAACCGTCCCGGTGTTATGTATCTCGATGATATCCAATAACTGCCTTTCTGGAGCACTATGCGATTGCAGGCAGAATGGCTTACCGATGCGCATACACGCCATAGCGGCAAGCATGGTTTCCACTCCCTTGGCTCCAACGATAAGCACACAATCGCCTAATGATTCCCACTGGGGTAAATGGGGATCAGTTAACAAGTCTGCCGTATACTGCCCCAATTGCTTAAAGTTAACGGTCTGACCATCACTCTCCAGAAACAGAGTTTCTGCTCTGTCACGGATCGAGACCGTAATGGCCTGCGCCACATTTGTGTACGTCAGTGGCTGCGCCGGTACCAGCGCGGATAGAGCAGCGACTCGTTCCTGCTCTTGCTGTGGCATCCAGAGCATCGACGCAAGCGGAGCGCCAGGCTCAGACACCATGCCGCTTAACAACAAGGCCAAGCGGTCCATCAAAAGCGATATCAGTTCTGCGTCCACCCTCGCTGGGTCGAATCGCATGTGTAGGCAAGTCTCCTTGGGGTGGGCTTGAATCCAAATGCCCAGTGAATAACTCGTCGTATCTATGTTCTCAAAGGGCGACTGCGTTTCAGAGTAACCCACCAGAACTTGCGGCAATTGCGACATGACAGAAGACACCGATTGCGGCGACATACCGGATGTCAACACAGCAACTTGCTTCCATTGCGCAAGCTCATCACCAAACAGGCGTTTTACCGGTTGCGCCAGCTCCGCTTCCGTCAGGCACCATTCGGCAGGAACGAGATAAACGCCCGCGGGACAATCAGCGGATAAAGCCGCCGATGTTACGTTCCCCGTCATGTCTTCCGCCCCGATGGCCCAAGTCAAGCACCCCTCCGGCTCACGGCAGTGTAGAAATGCGAGATATTTGATGCAGGCGGAAAACAGCGACAAACGATGCAACGGAGACGCCGCTGCCATGGTGAAAATTCTGTCATTCAGTTTTTCCGCCAGTGCGAATGACGCAGTGACTACCGCTGTGTCCGACGCCGGTGGTGCCATCACAAAAAAGGGACACCCCTGATATTCCGCATCCAGTTGTTGACGGGCATAATCTTTTAGTGCTTGTTTTCTTGCATTTATTGCAATGGGATCATTAGCGAGCATTTCCGCGCCTTCCTACTTTACTTTTTATAACAGCCAAAGTTTTCATATCACCCAACACTTAACGCACTTTGCAAAATCGAGTTAAACAGTGCTTCCCAATCCCTTATATCGCTTCCCACATTGAACGAGAGAGCTTCCAGATGTACATCAAAACCAGCAGCATGTTCAGCAACTTCACATGTCAGGTTCCAGTGCGATTGTTCGCCTGAAACGTTGAGGAGCTCCAATTGCTGACAGGACGCGCCAGCGATACAACCGTCAAAACCCGCTTTTTGGAAGTAACCGAAAAAGGCCGTGGGCGACAGCGCCCTCTTGGAAAGCTCCGGATATAGCGCCGCTAATTCTTCAGCGTCAAACAGGTAATTTCGGCAGGCTTCGCGCACCGCTGCACTCACTATCTCTAAGTTATTTATATCGCACAGTGTCCCCTGCTGCGCCACCTCACTCCGCAACCTTACCCGCACGGGCAAAACCGCCATCAGCGGAGCGATAACCTCCTGCTGTTCCAACCGGTCCCGGCCATGAAATATCATGGAGGTAAGTTGATCTGGTTGATTATCCAAACGAGTTTTAAACAGCAAAAATACCGCCATGAAGAATTCAGGAACCGTGATCTTCAATCGTGACGTGAGCGCTTCAACCTGCACTTTACGTCTAGCATCCAGGGTAATGAGACAAGTACGTGTGACCAGTTGGGTGTCTTCCACATGAACAGGAGGTGACCAACCCTGCAACTGTGCTCGCCAGAAATCCGCGTGTTCTTGCCGCAGAGTCGCAAATCCCCTGCTATAGAAAAGCTGAGAATAGGTCGCCAAACTGGCGCCCAAGGGAGCTTCATCGCTTTCAGCAGCCAACTCGTTAAGTATTTGCATCAAACCAGAACCATCAATGCAAGCATGAGAAAAATCCAACAGCAAAAGTGGACGCCGTTCATCGACCACCCACCGTCCGCGGACATTCATGCCGTCCTCCAGCGAAAATGGACGAATAAAATCGCGCAGGTCTTCTTCCAGAGAGCCCAGACTTTGACGTTTCTCCAGTCGGAATACGAAACGTCTGGCAGACCGCAAATAAAGTTCACTGTCTGCAAGAATGAATTGCGCACTGAGGCTTTCATGACGGGAAAATACCGACTGCATCAGGTTGCGCAGCTGTTTAAGATCAGGTTCATCTTCACCATCAAACGACAAAGCGATAAAGCTGTTGTTACTCAAGTCTTGAGGATTAAGTTTTACCGCTTTGTATATAGCTTTCTGCGCCGGTAACGCCCGAATCCAATCCACAGGCACCGCCCCGGTTTGCTCCGGTGAGTGCGCAAATTCAGGCTTCCGTTTCTCGCTTCCCCTTGCTATTTCAGCATCGATGAGCCCGGCTTGCGATGCCAGATCCAAATGCCTTACGATCACGCCCAGAGACAATGATACGCTGAACGTCTGCTGTATCCGCGTCATTAGCGCAACAGCCAGCAATGAATGCCCGCCAGCTTCAAAAAAGTGGGATTGACGCCCAATCGCATTCGTATTGAGCAACTCAGCCCACAGTTTAGCCAATCTGGCTTCCGTCCCGTTGCGGGGAGGCTGCGCCGTCGTCGTTTGCGCTATTGACGCATCAGTAGGAGACGGCAACGCTTTGCGATCCAGTTTGCCGTTAGCGGTAAGAGGAAACGCATCCAGCCAAAGGATGTTGGACGGCATCATAAACATGGGTAAACGTGCCTGTAAATGTGCTCTCAGTGCTTGATTCAGCTCCTCTAGGCACCTATCAGCATAGTCGGCGACCGACATTACATAGGCAACCAAACGGGCATCCCCCGGAATATCCTCACGTACCAGCGCCACACACTCTTTCACACTGTCGTGTGATAACAACGCGGCTTCCACTTCGCCCAACTCAATGCGGAAGCCGCGTAACTTGACCTGGAAATCATTACGCCCCAGATATTCAATGTTGCCGCCAGGCAGATACCGAGCCAGATCGCCGGTCCGGTACATGACGTGTCCTAACACTGGATTAAAGGGATCTTTGATGAACTTTTCCGCTGTCAGTTCGGGTTGGTTCAGATACCCGCGCGCCACGCCCACCCCAGCGATATGAAGCTCGCCCGCTACGCCAACCGGGCACGGCTGGCTATAAGCGTCGAGAATATAGAGCTGGATGTTATCAATAGGCCGACCTATCGGGATCACCCCTCCCGTCTTGGCAAGACCGCAATTCCAGGCGGTTACGTCAATCGCCGCCTCGGTCGGCCCATACAGGTTGTGTAATTCAACATTGGCGAACCGCTCCCGAAACCGATGCACACTGCGCGCCGGCAACGCCTCGCCGCTGCAAAACACCCGTTGCAGACAAGCGCCAACTTCTGGCGAAGCCTGATCCAAAAAGACGGACAGCATTGACGGCACGAAATGCAGGGTGGTTATCCGATGTTTCCGGATCAAAGCATTCAGATAAGCGGGGTCTTTATGTCCTTCGGGCTTCGCCACTACCAAACGGGAACCGTACATCAGCGGCCAGAAAAATTCCCAAACGGACACATCGAAACTGAAAGGCGTTTTTTGCAGAACAGCGTCATCCGCACTCAGTCGATACGCCTTTTGCATCCACACCAGACGATTGACGACACCACGGTGCTCATTCATAACGCCTTTCGGCCGCCCTGTTGATCCAGAGGTATAGATAACATACGCCAGATGGGAGGAAGTCAGCCCTCTTTCCGCCAGCAGCAGATTGCCGACGTCTTGTCCGGACCATTTCGGTGCATCCTCATTCAGGTCGATTACGTTAGCACCAGCGCCCGTGGCGTATTCAACCAACAGCGCGCGCACCGCAGCCGGCACCTCACCATGAGACAGCAAGGCCCGGGGAGCGGCATCACGCAGCATGTAATCAAGCCTATCGCCGGGATAGTGAGGATCAAGAGGCACATAAGCTCCCCCGGCTTTCAGCACGGCCAGCAACGCAACCACCATTTCTATGCTGCGCTCCATGCAGACTCCCACCAGCGTATCCGGGCCAACGTCCAGATCCGCTCTTAGAAACCGGGCCAGTTGGTTCGCTTTTTGGTTCAATTGCGCATAGCTCAACGCCTCATTTTCAAACACAACGGCAATAGCGTCCGGCGTCCGTTGCGCCTGCTCCTCAATCAAGGTATGAAGGCAAGTCTGTTGCGGAAAGTCAGACTCAGTTTGGTTCCATTGCCGCACTAGTTTGTCTTTTTCCTGTGCCGGCAACGCGTTAATCCGACCAATTCCTCTTTCCGGCGCACTTTCCAGCGCAGCGACGATTTCCTGCAACGTCGTCTGGAAGTAGTCACAAATCAGCTCAGGATCAAGGCCCTGTTCAACCTGCGCATTGATGACAAAGTCTTTGGCGAAATCATCGACATTGATAGAAATCGGATAACTGGTCCGCTCCATAATTCCGGAATAACTGAGTCCATCCATGGAGGAAGGATTCACAGCCTGAAATGGGTCTTGCGAAGGGACGTTCCGCATCTCACTGTGGCGATAATTCAGCAATGAGGTGAACAGAGGCGTCGTTCCCTGCGTTTGTGCCGATTTCTGCGCCAGCGCCAATGGAGCTTGTTCATGTTTGACCAACTGCATCAGGGTATCCTGAACACCCCAGAGACATTCAAGTACAGGAAGGTTATCCAAACGCACCCGAATCGGCAGTGTGTTGATGAACTGCCCCATTGCATTTTCGGAGCCCATGCCCGCAAACATGCGCCCCAGCAAGACCGTGCCGAAGACAACGTCGTCGCGCCCAGTCAGGCAAGCGATTAACCTGGCCCAGGCCAGATGAAAAACCGCAGCGACGCTGACGCCGTGCGCTTTAGCCTGTTGACGTATTTGATCGCACAAATGTTCCTGCAATGGCCGCCAGGCTTCCACCACCACAGCGTCGCCTCCCAAATATTCATCTGCGCCAAAAGGCGCTGGAGCCGGCTCATAATCCCGCAACATAGTGTCGAAGAATGCTTTTTGCTCTTCTGCACCAATTGCGTTGAAAAGCCCCTCCCTCTCCTGCCTGAACGAAATGGGCGAAGTCGGTTCAAGCGGTTCTGAAAGCAGTTGTGCTTCTATTTCCTGTAGCATTTTTTCTACCGTCACATGATCCACTGCCATGTGGTGGAGCAAGTGAAGCAACACCCACTCATCCCGTTTCGCGTCATAGCAATAAAAACAACGCTGTAAAGGTGCCTTGGCAATATCGAAACGCTGCATAGCGGGGTCGCAATATTGTTTCAATGCGGCCAGCGGATCGTCGCAATCCGTCGCGGGTCTCAGCTCTTGCGCTGTTAATTCTGCTTCCCGCCAAACCACTTGGACCGGCTGGGAAAGCCCTTCGTAATGGATGCTGACGCGAAACGCGTCGTAACGGGCAATAGTGCGGCGCAAGGCGTCGATATAAGCGTGCAATAAGTCTGCGTTACGGAAACGGGCAACTTGCCAGAGCACATAGGGATCTCCCGCCAAATTCGTTAGATAGTGATAGATCATTCCCTGCTGCAACGGCCCCAAGGGACAAATATCTTTAATATTGGCGAGACCGCCGGGAATGACGGCAGCCAGAGCGTCGATTTCCGTTTGGGTGAGCTGCGCCCAGTGAGACGCTTCCGCCGTAGAGCGCCGCATTATTTCGGATCCAGCCCCCAGTGGGTCGTACGCCCGCAACTGCGTCGCCAACTCGGATAATACAGGATGCTGGTACAGCGTGTGCGCATCCACAATGAATCCACGGCGACGCAGAGCCAGCATCATTTTTACAGTAAGCAGAGAGTGGCCGCCCAAGTTAAAGAAGTGTGAATTCCTGCTGATATTTTTAACGCCGAGCAGCTCGCTCCATACCTCAACCAGGGTTTGTTCCAACGCATTTTCCGGCGGCTCAAAATCCTGTTCGGTGAATTCCCCGGAGGCAACGACCGGAAAGGCTTTGCGGTCAATGTTACCGCTGACGGATAAAGGAAAGTCGCTGACAATAACGATGGCGACGGGTCTCATGTAATCTGGCGCTACACCTTCAATAAACCGTTGAATGCTCTCTTTCACGCCGTCCCGGGACTGACGCTGCAAGGCCCGCTCCGAGGCAATGACAAAACCGACCAAATGCTTCTCTTCCTCGCTCTCACCCTGCGCCAGCACAACTGCGTCGTATACGGCCGGATGCTTCATCAGGAACGCTTCAACTTCACCCAACGCTACCCGATGCCCCCGTATTTCAACTTGAAAATCCATCCGTCCAAGATCTTCATCAGGCAGCGACTGCAACAACGGCTTAGTAAGCATAACTCTTTTCCTTTAACTCAATAAGTTGACCGTTTTTCATGGTGATCAGGGCGTCAGCCTCCGAAAAATATTCGTCATCATGGGTCACGACAAAAACGATGCGTCCCTGGGCTTTCAACATAGGAAGCCATTCCTGATAAAATCTGGCTTTGGAGCGAGGATCCTGATCAGCAGCCCATTCGTCCAGAACCACCAGAGGGCTGGGATCGGCCAACAGCATGGCCAAAGAAAGACGCTTGCGTTGGCCTGTTGACAACTTGATGTTGTCGAAAGCGCCGTCACACAAAAGAGTCGCTTTTTGGGCAAGCCCCAACGACGCTATATTCTGATTGACAACTTCCCGCGACTGCAATAAAGCAGGGTCATAAACCCGTTTAAGTAACCAATTGTCGCTGAAGATTGCCTGCGTCTGCTCCAGCAATTGACGTTGGGAAACAGCTTCGCCGTTTATCTTTATCGTCCCTTGCGCAGGCGCATACAAGCCCGCCAGAATCATAGCCAGCGTACTCTTACCAGAGCCATTGCCGCCGGTCAGGAAATAGCTTTTCCCCCTTTCCGCCCTCAATGAGACTGGCCCTACACCGAAGCGCTCCCCCTCTCCTGTCGTAGCCGGGTAGTGAAAACGTACAGCAGACAGTTCGAGTGTCTTCACGTCCTGAATTGGCGATGGCGTCTCTGATGGAGAGTCGGCCTGCATCGACTGACTGAACGCCACCATATTATTCACGAGACTCTTCAGCCTAATCAGCTCAGGCATGGCCGCCATCACCGCATTAAGCGGCCCGATGAGGTAGAGCAGAATGATCAGATATTCTTTCGACGCGTCGCCGTCAAAACGGGGAATCAACAGCGGAAACGCCAAAGCCACCGCAACCAGTAACGCCGTGAGCAATGACTCACCGATAAAAAACGCATTTAAAAAGCCGCGGTCGTACTGAATTCTCAAAGCCTTAAAACGATCCGACACGACCTGTGCATGACGATAGAAACTGCGTTTTATCGCTTCACGCCGCAGTCCTTTGTAGCCTTTCTGCAAATCCTCCACGGTATCCATAAACTCGCTACGGGTGCCTAATGCCTGAGGCATGATGCGATTGGCGCGTTCGGAAACGTAGTAATAGAGCCCGATCATAGGCAATGCGCAGACCAACAGCATAGAGGTAGCCAGGGGCGACTTGAACACCATCAAATAGGAGAATAAAAAGACGATAGTTAACAAATTGGCGAAGAAAGGAACGAAAGCCAGGACGCTTTTAGCCAGCTCTTGCGAATCCTCCCCAATGACAGACTGTATTTTCCCCGGCGATAATTGCTCAATGTTTTTATAATCCGACGCCAGCAGTTTTCGAATGATCTCCATCCTCCAGCCCTGCACAAAAGAGTGCCCAAAGCGCATAATCTGTTGTTCTGCCGCTCGACGTGCGGAAATATAGAAGTAGATGCAGTTGAACAGCAGAACGGCGCTGTACAGCAAATTCGCCGACGGACTTTCGATAGCCTGGATGATGCATAGGACCAACGCGGAATTGAGCAGTCCGGAAATGACCGTCAGACCAACAACTTTGGCGATCATCAGAGAGGAAAATGTCTTGCTTGTGTATCTGCCGCTGGATTGCACCACCAGGAAAAAGAACAGCAGGACGGCGTTGATGAAGAAGATCAGCCCTATGGCAGCAACAGGCAGACTTAAGGGCCCCCAAATAAGCAGATTTGACCAGCCCAATCCTAATAACAGATGAGGGATAATCGCAAACACGGACACAAGAGCCACGTTCTGCATGATAAGCTGACAGAGGAAAGACCGCCAACCTCTGTTTTCAGCGGACTGCACGAAGCTTTCCTGTATTATCGCGCTCTCCACACGGCTCACGAGAACACTTGCGTTGTCAGCGTCAGTCTCATCACTCCCGCCTTTATCCTTTTCCCCTCTTTTATACATTACCGCCAGTAAAATCAGCGTTCCACCCAGCCAGAAAATACCCGCCGCTACCGTGGAAACCCGGTCTCCCATGTCAGCGGAGAAACTCTCCGGCAGGCTTTCCGACGAGACACTGCGCAGGTGTTCAAATATCGCCTGCCCCAGTTGAATCACTTGGGGGCTGTTGCTATTACCCAATAAGGAAACGCCCACGCCGGCCTTCGGGTCAAACGCGATATAAGCTGTGGCGTTAGGATTCTGCCCTGGGTGGCTCCAACTGGTGGTTGCTTCGGTTTCCACATCCCAGCCATAGGCGTATCCCGCGTCGCCATTCCCCCCATAAGGACGTTTCGCCTGCTCCAACGCCGCGTATAACGCAGACAACTTTTTATCGCTATCACCATCGCCGTGACTCAGCGGCAACCGGTGGAGCAAGAACTGCAACCAAATAGCCATATCCTGCGGAGTACTGAGCACATAACCTGCCGGCGTATTTTGCCAATAACGGGGCGCGTCATACGGCCGGGCGGAGATAAAGCTGATTTTATACCCCGGGACACCCGCAGGCGCAGCAGCGCCCCCCTCCACCGTCGTATCCTTCATTCCCAAAGGCAAAAAGATTTTTTCCCGCAACAGTGTCGCAAACGATTTCCCCGTAGCCCGTTCAGCCACCAAACCCAACAGGCTGTAATTCAGCGTGGCGTACTCTTCCCTGGCACCGACCGGATAGGCCAGCGGGATCGCCTTCAACAATGCCGGCAGTTGCGATAAAGCATCAGGAGCACTGTTAGGTTGCAGGAGGTCGAGAGTATCTCCTGCGATGCCGCTGGTATGGAACAGCAGGTTTTTAATCTGAATTGCGGAGTACCCCATTTCCGGGCGCTCCGCCAACTCCGGTATCCACTGCGTAATAACGTCCTGCCGGTTGAGTACGCCTTCCCGCTCCAGCACCGCAATCAGCAATCCGGTAAAGGCTTTGGAGCAAGAGGCGAGTTCAAACACACCCGCTTCCGCCTTGCCCAGTCGCAGCGTGCGAACTTTATCGCCGACTACGACGCTCATTCCCCCAGTAGGAACCTGATCGACATCCCAACGACGGCTTAGGTCACCAATAACCCGCTCCAGATCAGCGGCTTGTTTCAGGCTGATGGTGTCGGCGAAAGCGCGTCCTACCAGCGCAAGGTAGATTACAACTAAAAAGACGCCTAAGCGGATCAATCCAACGTTACTCATTGACTTCGCTCTCCTGCCCGGACACTGCACTGCGCAATTTGCGACGGGCCTGCAACGTGCGGCGTTTATCTCCCAGCCCTTGTTGCGGCGTCTGTGGTTCGCCTTCCGTGGATTGCGACGGCGCCAGCTCTTTGCTCAACTCCCGCAAGGAGGCTGCCTTAAACAACAATGCCACCGGTATCTCCCGCGCCAATCGTTGTTCCAATCTTTTGGCGAACTGAATGAGGTCCAGCGAGGTTGCGCCCAAGGTGAAGAAGCTGACGTCCACGTCCAAACCGTTAATCCCCAGAAATCCTTCCAACATGGTGCGCATCGCCTGTAGTAAGTCGTCCGCATTCGCGCCTTTAAGCGACTCGCCAGCAGATACACCGGCCGCTCCCTGTACATCCAGAGTTGAAGCGGAACTGAACAACATCTGCTGGGTATGCAGTTGCTTTTCCAGAACAGAGCCGATGGGGAGTTTGGAAACAGCGATATAAGGCAACCTGGTTTGATGAACAATCGCAGCCATAGCCACGGCTATTTGCGTTCCTTCCAGGTTAGATAATCCCTCCTTCTGCAATTTTTCAACAAAGCTGACCGCTTTGTTACGCTCTTCCATTGCGATAACAATCTTGCCGATATGTCGCCCCTGGGCCATGAACTGAAATGCGTCGGCAATCTCTTTGACGGGATAAACCTTTGTCGGTAAAGGCTTAAGCGTTTCCTCTTCCAACAGCGCCGCCACCTCAGCCCAGGCTTCCTGATAGGCAGGATGCTCGGCACCCGCCTGCACAGCGTGGAAGCTGCCGCCCTCCGCAAAAATTGACAGTCCCAATTTCCAGTTTTGCAGAATGTCCCGTAAGCCAAGCTCCAGGAATCGGCCTTGTGGTGCCAATAAGGAGATACTTTCTTCCAGCAGTTCCCCCGCTAGAGCATTGAGGATCACATCGAAAGGCCGGTCGCCCAGCTCACTGCGGAAGGCTTCTCCAAACTCCCGCGTTCTGGAATTCGCCCCCCTTTGAGCACCCATATTTTTAAGCAACCGGCGCTTCTCTTCGCTGCCCGCAGTCACCCAAACCTCTGCCCCCAAATACAGAGCGATCTGCATTGCCGCCATGCCAACACCGCTGGCAGCGGAATGAATCAGGATGCGTTCACCCTTTTTCAAATTAGCGGCATGCTTTAAGGCGATCCAAGCGGTGGTAAAAGCGACCGGAACCCCTGCGGCCTGTTGAAAACCAAGCATCTGCGGAATCGGCGCGACAACGCGTTGCGGCATAACAACGTGTTCAGCCAGACAGCTATGTCCTGCACACATCACGCGGTCACCAACGTGAACACCTTTAACCTCCCGCCCGACACGGGTGACAATACCCGCCGCTTCCTGACCAAAGGTCATGGTCGGGTCAGCGGGAGCCGGCAACACGCCGAGAGCGATCAATACGTCTTTAAAGTTAAGTCCCACCGCCTTAACCTGAATTTCCACGTCCAGTGGACCGGGCTCTTTACGTGCTTCGAGCTGCGAAGTAAAAGAGAAACCCACTCCTTCTTCTTCTCCTCCACACAGGCGCATGACAGTGTGCCGTGCTGTATCCACCCGATCATCAGCAGCAACTTGAACCAGCGCTGCCTTGTCATCCTGTAACGCAGAAGAAACGTTAACCAACAGCAGATCATTAATCGCTACCAGCAAACCGCCCTCTTCCGAATAAATATTCACCTGCAACAACTTGTTGGTGCCCAGATCCTGTATCTGGACGCGGCTTTTTACTCTGTCACACATGGGAGAGAATTGGGTGAACGCACCGATTGAGGCGGGCGCAAACTGCACATCTTCATCCTCCGGAGAAGCGATCAAGGTCGCGGTATCCAACAGCGCAACATGAAGACCTGATGCCTCTGCTTCGCCCTGGTATGCGGTTGGAAGCTGTAACAGATTCACCACTTCATTGGTTGCAGTCCGGTCAACCGAGATGACGTTTCGCCAGCGGGAGCCGAATGTCAGCACGCCTTTTGGACTGACGCCGATGTTGTCACTGGCGCTAAACAGGTTCAGAACAGGCTGAGAAGGGATGGTTTCAGAGGAAAGCGAAACATGACCGTCGCAGGGTTTAATTTTACCACCAGCATGTTTAAGCCAAGCCTCACGGGAGAACTCACCGTTGCCCGAGAATATCTCAAAAGTGCCCAAGTCGTCCGCAAAGACCACCGCAATATCAAGCTCCGCGTCGTCAGCTACCACCAGCGGTCTCTCAATGGTAACCTCCTCTAATGAGAACGCTTCCACTACCGAAATTCGCAATTCGGTCAATGCACGATGGACCAGAACCACCATTCCCATAGCAGGCATCACGGCAGTTGACGCATCAATACGATGCTCGTCCAGCCACCAATCGTCCCTGGCATACAACGGTTGCCGCCAGATTGAAGTACCGGACGTCGCAGCCTTCACCGGGTTCTTGAGCGCAAGATCCAATTGTTGCGCGGAGCGTGTCGCCATACCTGATTCCGCCCAATCATCCCAGGCAATAGCCAGCGCTTTACCGCCTTTGCCACGGACCTGATCCGCATAAGCTTCCAGACAGGCGTTGGCTGCAACATAGGCGATCTGCCCAACCTTTTCCTTAGGCAGTAAATTGCCCAGACTGGAGAACAACAACAGCGCCGGGTCGCCAAGTCTATCCAGGTTATCGCAGAGGAAACGGGTTCCTGTCACCTTAGGTGCCAACGTTGCAACAGATTCCGCCTCAGAACGCATCTGCAACATCGCTCCCTCTCCCCGGCCAGCGGTATGGAACACGTAATCAATTCCCACCCCTTGCGCCGCCAATTGGAATACCGGCGCAAAAGTTTTCTCTAGAGATTCATCGTCGCCCAGATCCGCATGCAACAACTCTACTCTGCTTCCCCTGGCTTCAAGACTCAGCGCCCATTGCAGCAACTCCGCGTGGGGGCCATTGCTTTCAATCTCCGCCATCCAATCTCGTTTTTTCGGCAGAAACTTCCGCACCAACAGTAAAAGATTACAGTGATAAACCTGCGCTAAATGTTCAGCGATAGCCGCGCCCATGCCGCCATTGGCACCGGTGACAAGCACCCAACTGTTGCGACTGATGCCCGGCAGAGCGTGCGTCAAAACCTGCTTTTGCACGCGCGAAGTGACTCGCCGCTGCCAAAAGCCATCCAGGCGGTAACAGTAGAACTGACCGCCGTACCCGTCCTGATCTATCCAAGGTTGTAATCCACGCGCAACGTTCTCCGCATCCGAACTCTCCAGATCCACACAGAGGGCGGTAATATTGGGATACTCTTCCGGTAGGATCAGCAACGAGCCAAGAAGCTGGTTTTTTTCTGCATTCAGCGTCTCCGCACCATTCCATGCAACCATTTCCGTCGCAGGAAAGAACAACCGCATTTTCGGCGCAGATTTTTTTGATTCAGAGTGTTGGGCTGCGCTCCATCTCGCCAGAACAGTGGGCAGCCAGAACGCCCAGAACTGTGCCTGCCGCGCGTCCAGATTATCCAGCAATCCGGTGACAATGACATCCATAGCGGCAGACGCCTGTAGCCCTTGTTGCGACAACCACTCTTCCAATTCTGTGTAAATGTTGGCGAAGTCGCCCCGCCAGGACGAACATTCGATAAATTTCAATTTACCGTTATTCAGCCCCAGTACCCCGGCCAGGCTAAGTTCTCTTTCCGTGATCTGTTGGCAAATTATCCAGGTTGCCGGCATGTCCTCCGATTTGGTTGTACCTTCTGGCACAGCCGCATTCACTTTTTCCCACTCCAATCCATAATAATGCGAGCCGAAAAACAGAGATGAGAGGGTCTGAGCCACCTTTACGCCCGGTTGAAAAGTGCGCTCTTGCTGGAAACAGATATGACGTTCAAAAGCATGGCCGGGCAAGTGCATTTTCTTTATGGGGCGTGTTATGGAACATTCAGCAGATGCGTGCGGATGAATCCTGACCCACTCAATGCCGCCGCCATGCGTCCAGATCTTGGCAATAAACTGTAACGTCGCATTCACCTCGTGATCCGCTCCGCCGGCACCGAAGGTTGGAACCAACCTTTCCACATCCAGACGCAACCATTTACGTGCGTGCTGCAACAGGTCCATACCAGCGCCTATTTGTGCAAAGAGTGACGCAGGATGATCCTGCTCCATTTGCTTTAAGGCGGCACCCCATTGCACAGGGGCCAGCATTTGATTGATCCAGTATTGTGGATCACGCATCTCATCCGCTTCGATTTTCCGTCCCAAAACGGTTGAATAGACAGCACACTGTGCCGGTTGCAGATTATAGTTTTCCAGCAAGTCACCAAACGCTTTCGCCGCCGGCTCAATCAAAGGGGTATGGAAGGCGTGGGACACTGCCACTCTCTTGAAAGCAATGCCTTGCTGCGTTAACCAGTTTTCTGCGTCTGCGGCCATCCCTTCTTCTGTAGCCAGCGTCCAGGTTCCCGGACTGAGTTCCGATATGCGCCAAAGCGTTGCCGGAAAGTCGCCGTCAAAACCTTTCTTACCACTGACTGCAAAGACGGCACCTTTTGGCATGGAGTCCATCAGCCGCGCCCGAGCGACCACCAACTCCATCCCCTCCTCAGGGCTGAATACGCCAGCAATTGCCGCCACAGCGAATTCTCCTAGGCTAAACCCGGACAGAGCTGCGGGCTTACAGCCAAGCCTCTGCAACCAAACGCCTAACGATACTTGAGCCGCGTATAAAATGGGCTGGAGGTAATAGGTTGACAGTTGTTCAGGCTGCTTAACGCATTCGATTAAGGTCTCTTTATTAACAGACAATAAGGCCGCTGCTTTATCCAACAGACCAAGATAGATGTCGCCGAACTCCGGATATTCCGCCGCCAGGCGCAGGCCCATTTCCGGCGATTGCGTACCCTGCCCAGGAAATAGCCAAATAAGCGCCGTCATTGTTTCATAAGCACCGTCCATCAGAGTCCAGTTATCAAGCTGCCGTTTCCAATCGTCGCTATTGTTAGCGACAAAGGCAGCACGACAAGGGTATTCGGTCCGGTTTTCCTGCAACTGCCGGGCAATGACTTCCAGGTTAGTAGATCCCTCTTTAACTACGCTGAGGTGGGTCGAATAAGCCTCCGCCAATCGCGCCAGCGCCCAAGGGGATTTGGCCGAGAGCGGCAATATCTGCGCGGATTCCTTGTTCTCTACAAAGCCAGTATTGCTTTTTAAGTAAAGAACGTTGTCTTTACCCACGGCTTCCGGCGGCTGTTCAAGCAACATATGGACATTAGTTCCACCTATGCCGAATGAGCTGACGCCAGCGCGCCGAATCGCCTGAGGTGCCGGCCAATCAGCGGTTTGAGTCGGCACCCAAAACGGCGTCTTATCCAGCGCCAGATGCGGATTTGGTTTATTGAAGTGCAACGAAGGCGGAATTTTACCAAAGCGGACGCTCAAGGCCGCCTTTATCAGTCCGGCGATACCGGCGGCGGAATCCAGATGCCCCATGTTGGACTTAACACTGCCCACAGCACAGCGGAATTGACTGAGTTCGTCCGGAGAGAGCAGTTCGCGGGCGACCTTATTCAGCGCCTGAATTTCGATGGGGTCGCCAAGTATGGTAGCGGTACCGTGCGCCTCAATCATGCCCAGACTCGAAAATGGCATACCCGCTACCCGATATACCTGCGAGATGACCTCCGCCTGTCCCTGGATGCTGGGAGCCTCAAAGCTCACTTTTCTATCACCGTCATTGTTCATGCCGGATTCGACGATAACCGCGTGAATAGGGTCGCCGTCCGCGAGTGCGTCTTCCAAAAGCTTTAACAGCACTATCCCCACGCCGTTGCCGTTCACCGTGCCTTTACTGTCATCGGCAAACGTCTTACAGTGCCCATCGGGCGATAGGATCATACCATCCTGATACAAGTAGCCCCCCGCCACCGGGTCAGTGATGCATGCGCCACCAGCCAGCGCCATTTCGCACTCGCCCGCCAGAAGCGCTTTACAGGCCAGATGTACCGCAGACAATGAAGTCGAGCAGGCAGTCTGCACGTGCACCGCGGGTCCATTCAATTTCATGCGATAGGCAATTTGTGCAGCGAACGCAGCCGGGTCGTTATAGTTGCCGACATCGAACATTTCCGAGATATCCTGACTGGCTCCCGTGAATTGATCCAGTCGCGCCAGATTCAACGTAGAACCGATAAAAACACCGGCGTTTAACATCGACTCACCAGGGGACAATCCCGCGTCAAGAAAGGCGTTGAAACTGACTTCGTGCAGCACCCGGAGTTGCGGGTCCATTTTCCGCGCTTCCCGTTGCGAGTAGCCGAAAAATTCATAATCAAAGCATTCGGCATCCTCAAGGGAGGCTTTCGCAGGGACGTAATTGGGAAGGTCGATGATCTCGGGCGGCGCGCCAGCGGCCAAAAGTTCTTCCCGAGAGAAAAACGACACCAATTCCCGCCCCGCCGACAGATTGTTCCAAAAGCTTCGCCAATCCGGACTTTTGGGAAATCTGCAAGCAATGCCAATAATAGCCACTTCATTACCGGTATATTCACGCTTCATAATACTAAACTTCCTCTTACTTTACGCCGCCTGTCCGCCAGTCTGCTTTTACCTGACCGGGCCGACGAGAGAGTAGATTCTTGGGATGTCTGCTTGCCAGAATCGGATCGAACGACTTCGTTGTCTGCATTTTCGGCAGACAAATTGCTCTGCTTGATCCAATCTGCGAAGGATGCAATGGTTGGGTACTCGAATAAGACGGCAACGCCGATCTCCTGGTTGAATGCCTGCTGCATCTGGGATTGCAGTGCGATTATCTTTATCGAATCGCCACCTGCATCGAAGAAATTAATGTTTGCAGCAACGACCTTGTTTTCCAGAACCGTGCTCCAGATAGCCTGCACTTTTGCTTCTACAGCGTCTGTCAACGGCGCATAATTCATGGAAGCTTGCGTTTGCAGTCGTTGGGTCGCGTACTCCTGTAGTCGCTTACGATCAACCTTGCCGGTAATAGTGCGTTCAAAACCGTCTACAACCACAATGAGCGCAGGCGTCCACGACTCAGGAAAATGCTGGCGGATGTGTTCTCGCACACGGGCCCCCAGCATCGCAGGCTGTTCACCGCTATCGACGAAAAGATGCCATTGTCGTTTCCCCTCCCACACCGTCGCCGGCAGCAAACAACAGGCTTTAACCGCCTCTAACATCTCAACGGTGCGCTCCAGTTCACGTGGCTCAATGCGAACGCCGTTCACCTTCACCTGATCGTCAATCCGCCCCAGGTACTTAAAGCCAGAGTCACGAGAAAAAGTGACCGCGTCGCCAGTGCGATAAAAAGATTGTTCATTGTATTTGACGAAATATTTATTAGATTCAAGCGAATTGGTCGCGTAGCCATAAGCGACCGCCCGGCCTCCCACCCAAAGCTCACCGCGGACACCCGCGGGTAATGGCTTGCCGAATACGTCTGCACAGTAGGCGGTAACGTTTTGAATTGGCCAGCCTAAGGATATTTCCGTGGCAAGAGACTGTTTGGCGTTGAGGCAATCCACAGTTGTCTCACTGGGACCATAGTGATTGTTGACGGCGTAGCCCTGCTTCAGCAAATCGTCCCTGAGCCGTTTAGGTAACTCTTCGCCTCCGAATACCCACAATCGCATAGCAGGGAAGAATGGCGCACCTTGAATGAGTTGTGCGATGGCCCCAGGAATAAAGTTGATTAAAGTGATTGACTCATCCCGCAGCAGATCGATGAACGTCTGTCGCTCCAACAATCCATTGGGTGATGGATATATCAGGGTAGCGCCGACAACAAAGCTACCAAACAGATCTTCCACACTGGGGTCGAAATTCAGATCAGTCAGCCCGAGCACCCGGTCAGCAGGCGCAAGGCCGGTTTCCCTGACAAACCAATCCAGCAGGTTCGCCACCGATTCATTACGGATGGAGATGCCTTTAGGCGTGCCGGTGGTTCCTGAAGTGAAAATGAAGTAAAACTCATCTTTAGGCCGCCGGTTGCGCCATAGCGTCAATTCATCAG
Organism: Photorhabdus tasmaniensis; assembly: GCF_011189505.1. Classification (GTDB taxonomy): domain Bacteria; phylum Pseudomonadota; class Gammaproteobacteria; order Enterobacterales; family Enterobacteriaceae; genus Photorhabdus; species Photorhabdus tasmaniensis. The sequence goes on along the minus strand of NZ_PUJU01000008.1, from coordinate 55,183 downwards.
AGGACGGCGGCAATGTCATCTCCGCCTCAACATCCAACAACAAGTGACGACCGATGTCAGCGCTGATCTCCCCGTTCAGAGAAGCGCCACATAAGACAATGCTGCAATCCGCCAAAGCTAACAGGTTTTTTTTGCGTGGCAGCGGATCTTTTGGGTTTACATAGAAGTAACTACCGCCACTGAACAGTATCGCCAGTATCGCCTGAGTGGATAACAGCCCCTTTTCAAGGTGGACAGCCACTCTGTCGCCAGGGACGAAACCCGATACCTGTAGCCGTTCCTGCAAGGCGCAAACACCCTGCAACAGCGCGTGATTGCTGATCCGATGCTGTCCGACGATCAAACTTATCTCTGGGGGAGACTCACTAAGGCGCTGATAAATACCTAGCAGCAATGCATTGATATCCGGCATTTGCGCATTTTGCTCCCCCATCACCAGAGAGAGTCCCTCTGCGCCGTCCGGACTGAGTTTTAAAACCAGATCTTCAACCAACACATCCGTGGAACCCTTAACCCAATCCGCCGCCAAAGATTCAAAAGCGTTAAACACCGTTTTTACCGCGTCAGGATCACCTTCAAAAGCCTCTCCCGCACTTAACCCGACTTGCCATCGTTCCACGCCAGAAACTGTCAGAGTCAGACCGAAATGCGTCGTCTCTTCGCTGTGTAAATCCGTCAGAAACGCACCATAACCGGTGTCCTGTAACGTGGCATCGATGGGATAGTTATCGAAGACGACGATAGAGTCATAGAGTTCGTCACGTATCCCCGCCTCTTCTCTTATCGCCAGGGGCGGCGTTTTTTCATGTTTCTGCGTCTGTTGTAGCGCCTGAAAAACAGCGCGCAACGCCGTCTCTAAGTTCCATTTGCCATCGAGCGTAAAAATCAACGGCACAGTATTAATGAACAGCCCCAAAGGTTGGCAATCGGTGTTTTGCGTCAAAGCCGCTCCTCTTCCGGAAAACGTGCAGCCGAAAGCGACAGTTTTTTGGAAGGTAAACTTGGTCAGCACCAGTGCCCAACACAAATAGACGAAGCTTGCCGGAGTAACACCAGCGTGGCGACAAAGCGACTCTATCGCCGCTTTGCGCTCTTCGTCCCACATGCTGTTCACCACCACTTTTTCGCCTGGTTTTCGCTTGGTCGCGGCATGTTCAGAGGAACGGAACAGTGGTTCAACCAGCAGTTTTGTCGTCGCAGAGGCTTCGCCGTCAGGCAGGCGTTGAAAAACACTTCGCCAGTATTCACGACTGAGCCCCAGATCGTCTTTACTTAACCCTTTCCAGAGTTGTTGCGCATACAGTCGTGAGGTCAGAGAGACGATCTTTTGTTTACGCAATCCCTGTAGCCAAAGGGAAATCAGCAGCGAGCTACTCCAGCCATCCATCAGAATATGGTGAAAAGAGAAGGTGATGCTTACGGTTCCCGCAGGAACATCGTGGAAGCAAACGATCCGGAACACTTCTGTGTCCAACTCAAACGGCGTCGTTTTCGACTGAGCCAGCCAATCAAGGCAGCGTTGTTTTCTCGACGGCAGCGGGTCAGCCGGATCAACGCGGACATATTCAATCGGGATTCGCGGCAATGCGTATATGACCTGATGGGGAACACGAATCCCTTTCCAGATAAAAACCGATCGCAGAGCAGGCTGTGACTGCTGTATCTGGCACCATACATCAAGAATCTCTTCTTCACTGACGTCAACTTTCAGGCTGATTGCCACGCCGATGTGATAGGCGCTATTTCCATCTTTTAATGCATGAAACAGCAACCCGTTCGCTTGCGGCGTCATTTGCAGCAATTCTTCAATATAGTTGGTAGAGTTGGACTGCGTCATACTCAACGCCCTACCGCATCAAACAAGCTTTGCAACTTCATCTTCTCCATAGACAAAGGGAGACCTCCGCTCTCCTCAATAATCCCCAGCCACTGCTGTGTGCGCTGGTGGAGAAAGTCGCATTCCTCAGGGTTCATATTTTTTTCTTTCATCCTTTGTTTTACCTCATCCCTGATTCGCCGCAGTCGTTCTATCGCCGCCAAATCCGCTATGTCAGGCAGTCTTGAGCTGTAAAGATGGAAATAGCAACACCTGAAAAACTGCTCCAGCCGATTCGCTGTGGCGCTTAAGTCTTCAGCGAAAGTGAAAATTTCATCCGGTTGGCACAGAGGTAGCATAGGCAATCCGGCACGCTCAGACAGATAGCTCAATACGGTTTTCGGTGAAATTTCCAAATAGCGGGTGACACCGTTCTGCGCAACATATTGCAAGCTTTGCAGCCATTGCACCGGAGACGTCAGGTGCTGCAAAATCGATGATTTCAGGTTCTCCGCTGGCAATTCAGCGCCACTGACGTTGCAAACAAGTCTGGAGATAAGCGCATCCGGCTTGCCTGCGTCAGGCAAAAAGTCAAGCCGCGCCTCTAATTCCGCTTTTGCCTCCGCCATTAAAGGCGAATGAAACGGGCCACCGATTTTCAACGGATAAAACAACCCTCCCAACGCCTCCATACGAGGCGCGAAGCGTCGAATATCAGCCATCACACCGGAAACTGTCGCCTGATCAAACGCATCGATGGCGGATATGTACACCTCCACGCCGTCGTCTTTTCTGGCTTTCTCAACTTCCTGAACCACGACTTCGGCTGGGATGTGCAATACCCAACACATTTCGCCCTGATCGTAATTGCGGGCGCAGGCCTCCACCACTTCCGAACGGATGTTCACTATTTTGGTCAGTGTCGCCAGATCAAGATACCCGGCAGAGCACAGGGCTGGATATTGTCCCAGGCTGTGTCCCATCACAAACTCGGGAACCAGTCCACAATACTTCCGTAATATGTCGGCGATGGCGACTGTCGTCGCCGTGAGTGCCAGTTGGGCGATACGCACTTGTTTCAAGGTATCGCGCTGGTCGCCGTGGATAACATCGTATAAATCGACCTGAGACAGCTCCGACACTTCTTCCAGACAGGCCCGATACTCGGGATACTTTCTGAATTCGGCAAACATGTCCGGTTTCTGCGCCCCCACTCCGGGAAATAAAAACACTGTCTTCGCTGAGTCGATAGCGGTTCTCATGCTGAGGCTCCATTAATAATGAGATCGAGCTCCGATTGCGAGAGCTGACAAAGAGGAAAATCCGAAGGGATCAACGCCCGCTCCGGACAATGAGCAGTCTGTCCATCATGAAATGCCTTGTTCCAGACATCGTTCCAGGCCGATAACTTTTCATTCAATTGCGTCAGGTAGCGCCGGGCATCATTACCGTCAGCGCCAAGAACACCCAACCTCAACTCAACGAAAACAGAACCGGACTCGCGACCATCGCGAATAAGTATGTCAAAGTCGGCCACACTCTTTTCGTCGAGATGTCGAAAACCACCCGACAGGGAATGAACCAGATTGAAATGACTCCATGTTCCGCAACTGCCCAGTCCGAAACCAATGTCGTTGATGCAGATTAGTGGCCGCACACCCGTGCCATTCAGCCCCAGTTGGTCTTTCCAGTCCAGACTGCCTTCATACAGGCACGACTTCAACGCGCGCAAAAAGTCGCACGGATGATCTAAGGGAACATTAAGATTCAATTGATTGAAGCCGGTAAACCAACCCACCGCGTTCGCCATTGCTGCATTCCAGATAGCGGGCATTTCCGCCTCGGAGAATAAGCGTCCGTGATTTTCAAACAGCACGGCGGGCTGCTCCAGCAGCACGCCGTTATCCTGCACAACCTCCATCAAAGCGGCAGCGATCAACTGTGAACGTTCAGCTTTGCAGCGTTGCGCCATGAACCCTAAGTTATCGCCGGAAACTGACAGTGCCAAAGTGACGGCAGCAACCGCCGGCAGATAAAAAGCGTCGTCATGTAGCACAGGTTCTGCATAAGAGGTGTGATCCCGCAACCATTTCCCCCAAAGGAACGCTCCCTGCTCCACATCAGCATTAGCCTGGGCCACCGATTCATTCAGCGCCTGATCCAATTCATCCAACAAGAAAATCCATGAGTGCACATCGCAAATAAGGTGATGGCAAACCCAGATCAGATAGTTTTTGTTCGAAACCGGATCGAACACCACTTCATGAACGCTGGGTTGATTCTCCAGACAGACCTCACCTTGCAATTTATTTAGTCTGTCTTCAAGGTGCTCCCCTTGTGCCAACACCTTTCCTTGCACCAACATATCGCAGCCATGCTGTTCCGGCTCCGAAGACGAAAAATGGAATTCGCTCAAATCCCGATTTGCCCTCAGGGAGAAGATTTTATGCCTTGCTTTTACCGCTGCGACGCCAACGTTTATACGCCCGGCGGAAACGGACCGTGGCAGTTCAAGCACCACTCCCTGTTGCAGTCGATCACCGTGTTTAAAGCGGTGTTGCTGGAACCAGCGCACACTAGGTAAATACTTCACCCAGTTTGCTTCGGATCCTTCTATTATGGCCGATATGGCCGAATCGGTTACCGCGTCCTCCGGCTTCTCCGCACACGCTTTTTCAAGCACAGAGCCTAAAGCTATCGAAGTTAACAATTCACTTGCGCCGATCCGAACACCTTCTCTGGCTAGCAACGCGACAAACCGGATCGCTTTGATCGAGTCACCCCCTTGCGCCAAAAATGAGGCCGTCAGATCCACAGTTTGCGGCCAGATCGGCCTTAAAAACTCTGCATCCAGCCATGAAGGGAGTTTGTAGGCTTCCTGCTCCCCCTGACCTTTCTCGTCAGTTGAACGAATATCAGAAGCATCAACCGCCACCCGCCTAGCCTCGGCGGTGAGTACGGCCATATCAACCTTACCATTAGCATTAACCGGCCAGGGCTGCACAGTGCAGTACAGCCCCGGCAGCCAAGCCTCAGGAATTTTGCTTCTCAAGCTTCTCTGGAAATCATGGCTGTCATACGGGACAGGCTTACTGCTGCACAAAGTGACCGTTTCATCTCTATCAATTCCATCAACATCATCAACAATCAGTTTCAGCACCTTCAACTGCCAATGGTGATCATCGTCTTGCCCAAGGTGCGTCAGCGTGTCTTGCACAGCTTTTTCAATTTCCGCAGGATGAATCCGGTGACCACGCACTTTAAATTCATCGTCGATGCGACCAACACAATGAAACACACCCTGTTCGTCCTGCAAACCCAGATCGCCCGTGCGATACCAACGGAGTCGCCCATCAGCGCTGCGCACGAATTTTGCTTCTGTCTGAATACTGTCGTTAATATACCCATCCGCCAACACCGGACCGCCGATCCATATTTCGCCTCTGAATCCACGGGGCATATTTTGGCCCCAGGCATCTCTTATCGACATTTCCGCTTTACCCAGCGCTTTGCCGATAGGCATAATCACACCGTTCGTCTTGCTGTTCCCGCCAGGCCCGCTCACTGAATAGATGCAACACCCTACTGTCGCCTCCGTCGGCCCATACTCATTGATCACCTTGCTGCCAGAAGGATAGAAATCAAGCGCTTTATTCACTAACACGACGGACAAGTTTTCTCCACCGACAACAAAGGTCAACGGATTGTGTCTCTTGGGGCTATGTTCAATCAGTAATGAAAGATGAGACGGCGTACATTTAACGCCCGTCAATGACTCATCGGCGAGAAGAGTCCGCAGCAGTGCCGGATTATCGCGAATGTCCTGTTCGTAAGCTTGTATAAAACCGCCCGATAAAACAGGGATCAGAATAGCAGTCTGCGTCAAATCGAATCCAAAGGAGGTGAACAAAGGCATATTAAACGGTGCCCCGGCAGCGTAAGCCTCTTTGGCCGCCAGCGCATAGTTCGCCAGCGCAATGGGAGAAATCGCAACGCCTTTAGGTTCTCCGGTCGATCCGGATGTATACAGGATATAAGCAGGGTTGCTGTATGCCTGTTTCGACCACGTTGGTTCTGGTCGCTCCTCTGGATGCGACATTTCTTCACATAACGCCTCATCCAGCGAAACGCGCAACAGTGGCAAATCCAACGCTTCCGCCAGATCCCGATCCGTACCCATGTAAATGCAAAGAGAGGCCCCCGAGTTACGGATAATAGTCGATAACCTGACCAAAGGCGTAGTGGGACAAACAGGAACCACCGTCACATTTTCAATAAGACAGGTCAGATAGGCGAGTATCGTTTCAGGAGAGCGTCTTCCCAAGATCAACACCGGATTGTGCCCGGAATGCTGGCCCCGCAACTGCACGCTGAACTGACGAATCCATTGCAAACCCTGGCGGTAAGTCAGGTTACCTAGCTCTACGCCTATACCTTGTCTGAACAACAAATTGTCAGCATAGCGTTCAAAAGCGTCGCGTAAATGAACGCCTATCGATTCTGCTCTGCAATCTAAACAAGCGTTGACTTCTTCTGTTTGCCCCATCACTTCAGCGGCCGCTTCCATTGCATAGTCAATGACAGTTTGCAGGAACGCGCGACATTGGTCGGATGACCACACCTTGCGAAAATCCGCATCAAGCTTGAAGCAGCCGCCCTCGAAGCGGTCGTGGATGTGAACAGTGGCGAACAGCGCCTCCACCGCCTGAATGTGATTAATCTCTACTTCTGCACCTGAGACAGTATGCTGAAACACGCCTGTTTGATAGGAAACACCGAAGGCCGGAATAATCCGCTTCCAGTCTTGCGATACAAAATCCCCCCAACGGGTGCCTGGGGCATAGCGTGAATGCACAATGGCTTTTTGCAGACGGTTTTTAAGGGTGCGATAGCAATCCGCCACCGTCTCCCCCTCCTCACGAAACACCGGAACCAAGACTGGTGCCACCGCCATAACGATTGACCGTTTTTCATCCTCGTTCCAGCGATTCAGCATGGGTGCCTGCAATAAAGCGCCATTGCCGTCTTCAATCACCATTTGCGTATGCGCGACAGCAGCGAAAAACAGCCGGAAAACAGAACCGCCGCTGCTCTTGAATCTGCGCAGCATGTCGTTTTGCGCTTCGCTCAAAACGACCCGTACACGCATAGAGCGAGGCTCCAATCCGCGATAGTCGCCAATCGGATAGCGGCAGGATATTTTGCTGGCACTTGCTGACTGCGTGTCGCCAAAAACACTCCGCCAATACGCGGCGTCCCTTTCCATGCGCCGGGAGCTCTCGTAGTCCCGCTCTCCCTCGGCAATAACAGAAAATAAGGGGGACGCCGCCTTCCCCATGCCCAGAGCTTCCTGCTCCAACGCCTCCGCCAAATGCTCCATCAGTATCGCCAACGCTGCACTGTCCGCCGCTGCATGATGCGCCTTCACAAACCATCCCGACTGTTCTTGTCGGAAACGCACAGCGAAAATTCGTATCGGTGTGAGTGACAATTCCTCCTCCACCAACAGTTGCCGCTCTGCCCAGCTATCGAAAGCCTGCCCAGGCTCCGGATGCCTGCTGAAATCCACCTTTTCCACTTCAGCCTGAGGTGCGTCGTGCCGGACTCCACGCCACTGTATTTCCAACTGTCCGGTTTCCAAATGATCGGTGACAAATCCAATATGGAATACATCCTGAGAATCCCGGACAGTTTCAGCCGCCCGCACCAGTTGATCCAGAGAAAGGGTTCCACTCAGACGCACAACGCCGCCCAGATAAAACCGATGGCCAGACAGATGAAACGCCTCCATTTTAAAAACGGTCTGTTGTGACCGGGATAGCTCAAAAATCGACTGATTCATGACTTAAGCTACCACTTTGGTGAAAAATAGATCCCGCATATTCCTGGCGATGGCTTTCCTATCAAGTTTCCCTGAGCTGGACCTCGGCAAACTTCGAGTCTGCCAATAACGGGTAGGCAACATGTAAGCCGGCACTTGCGCAGAGAGAAATTGACGAATATCCTGCGGATCAAACACCTCTTCCCCTACCGCGATCGCCGCGACAAGCCATTGTTCCTGCTCTTCGTCCTCAACCATACAGACGACAGCCTCGGTAATAGAAGGATAGTTGAGCAGATGATGCTCTATCTCCCCTAGTTCAATGCGCAGTCCGCGTAGCTTAACTTGCGTATCCTTCCGGCCCTGGCAGAAAAAGCCTCTTCCTTCCTCATACCATCCAAGATCACCGGTCAGGTATATCCGTTGTTGAAGTTCCGGGTGGAAAATAAATGCTTTATCGGTCAGGTCCTTCTGGTTGTAGTAGCCCTCGGCCAGACATATCCCGCCAATGGCTATCTCGCCTTCTTCCGAATCTGCTTTCAACGCCAGACTATCCTGGTCCAAGACGTACAACTGACACCCGGTGAGAGCCTGCCCAATGGGGATGACTCCCGGCAAGGTTTCCACGCAATCATAAAAACTGACGTCGATCGCCGCTTCCGTGGGACCGTATAAATTAGTCAACAGACAACGCGAAGCGAATACTTTCTGAAATTGATCAACCAGAGAGGCAGACAGCGGCTCCCCGCTCACATATACCTTACGCAGCGCCGGCAACAGCAAGGTATCCACATTGCCTTCCTGAAGCTCTTGCAGAACCGGCTTCAATAAACTGGGGACAAAGTGGACAACGGTAACATTCTCGTTTTCCAGTGCAGCCACTATACCTCTGGGAAATGACTCCAATCCCGGTTGCAGTAGATAATGACTCGCACCGTTCAAAGCAGGTAAAAATAGCTCCCATAAAGAGACGTCAAAAGTCAGCGCAGTTCTCTGTAGGATAGTGTCCGAATCCGTCATCTCACTGTGAGTCTGATGCCACTCCAGCCGGTTTATGAAAGCGCTATGATTTACCAAAACTCCTTTTGGCGTGCCGGTCGTACCGGAAGTAAAAATTAAGTAGGCGGGATCGGCGGCCCGCAATTGGGGCACTTTTTTGCCAGCGTTTTCTAAACGCTGAAAAGTGGATATTTCTGTCAGACGTTCACGCCTGATCAACTCCAATTCGGCATTAGCCTCAATAAACAGACTCTCCTGCGTCACATTGCAAAAAGCGATACGGCATCGGGCCGTCGCAAACATAGACGCCAACCGGGCGACAGGGGTTTTTACATCAACAGGAAAATAAACGCCGCCAGCAAGCAGTACCGCATATGCTGCCACCAGAAATTCCGGGCTACGCTCAAGACCAATGGCGACGCAATCACCCTGGCATACGCCGCGCTCATTAACCAGATAATGCGCCAGCCGTTGCGCTCTTTCGTATAACTCGCTCCAGGATAAAGAGTTGCCTTTTCCCCACCGTATCGCCGGGTTCTGGTTATCTTTCGCCGTGCTTTCGAAATAATCAGTAATAAGTTGACCAGTTTCCATGATGCCGAAATCCTCTGATTGCTGGCTTTGTTGCTCCCAAACTTCATTACGTCCAGCGTTACAGACGAACGCCAGGTAATAGCACCCCATCAGCCAGACTAAGCAGTCTGTCTTTTCAGGGTGAAATAAATTTAAGGAGTGGTTTATGAGATAGTCTGTGCAAAGTTGCAGTTGTACCGATTACATACCTCCTTGCCGATCAACATTTTTTGCAGCTCATTGCTACCTTCAACAACTTGCAGTATTTTCGCATCCCGATAGAGCCGGCTGACGCCATTACTCTCATCGCAACCGTGACCACCATGAATCTGCACGGCTTTCGCCGCGGCAACGCCAGCTTCCTGCGAGGCGAAAAGCTTGGCTTGAAGAATCTGCTCAAGAGCATCTTCATCCCTTGCTTCTTTCGCTTTTGTCGCTGATAAACAAACGAGTTGAGAGGCTAGCAGGCTACCGGACATTTCTGCCAGGTAACCGCGAATGATGCCTTGGTCCGCAAGTAACGAACCAAAGGTGGAGCGGGAGTTGGCCCTGCGAGCAGACGCCGCCAATGCCGCCTGTTGTATTCCCAGCGCCGCCCAGGCCACACTGATGCGACCAAAGTCCAACGCGTTGTTAGAGATGAGGTTTTGTCCAAATCCAGGCTTTCCTACAATATTTGTCTTAGGAACCCGGCAATCGGTGAAATCCAACACCGCCAGATATGCGCTCTTAAAGCCCAGCATATTTTTCTTGGCGGTCACTTTTAACCCTGGGGTATTTTTGGGAACTAATACGGCGGTATCCAACCCCTGGTATTTACCGAATACCAGAAATAGATCCGCGATCTGGGCGAAAGTAATCCAGGTTTTTTGCCCATTAACCCTCAGATAATCTCCATCTTCTTCAAACTTAGTCGACAGGTTTTTAGAGTCGCCACCGGCGGAAACTTCAGTTTGCGCGAAGGCACCAATGATTTCGCCCTTCACCAGCGGCGCGAGAAAGCGCTGTTTCTGATCTTGAGAACCCCAATCCTCGATGGTTTTCAACACCATTGAGTGAACATTCAGCAAACCGGTGAGCGAGCCGCTCCCGGCACCGATGGCCATGTTCAGCAATCCGAAAGTCGTGGCATCAAACCCCAGACCGCCGCTCTCAGTTTTCGCTAAACCACCTAACCAACCGTTATGCGCAAGTTTTTGCACAACATTTACGGGCGTCGCTTCTTCCAAGTCCCATTCATCGGCATAAGGAGCGACTTCAATAGCTGAAAATTGCTCAAATGCCTGTAACCACGCATTTTGCGAAGGTGACAAAAAGCGATTAAGCATTTACCGCCACCTTTCTGTCTAAGAAGTTGCAGACCGCCTGAATGCTGGAAAAATTGGCATTATCAAGGTCATCGATTTCAACCTTAATTTTGAAGTTTTTTTCAAGAAAGGAGATTAACTGGATAGCGGCCAAGGAGTTAACCAAGCCGGTTTCGAAAATATTGACTGAATCGTCTAAATCTTGCTTACCAGCAAGTTTGCACAGGTATTCAGACACTAACTTTTTACGCGCGGATACGTCCATTACTTACTTTCCTCTGTGAGCTCAATTTCATTGATCTTTTCTTTACAAAACCAGCCTGGAAACCGCTTATATGGACTAGAGCAACCGCTCAGGTCACTGATTTATTTAAAAAATCAATGATAAAACGAACTGTTCCAGGGCGCACAAAACAGTGCAGAATAAATATCCATGCGGGATGGCATGGAAAAATAGTTAACCACGAGATTAGCCTTTCTCAGGGTAATCTGACTTAAATATAAGCATTTTGGTCAATACGTGAAATTATTGTTATATCCATGTAATAAATGTAAGCTTTTTATGTAACTTTTGTCAATATACGTAAATTCAGTCAGCATCTCCGGCTCGCTAATTTTCCTGTACTGTTTCCGTAACACGTCTATAACCTCTTCCTGAGTCTCCCTCTGTTTAACATTCCACACTGAATCTTTAGATATTTGGACTAAACACTTAGTGGAATCAACAACGCGATTAACACAATGAAATTGCAATTCCCTGTTATCAGAGGGCAGCTCAGGAAAATCATCAGCTTTAGTAATGGTGTTTATAATTTATCGACGAAGATGTTTAAGCCTCACCAACCTGAACACTGACGAATGAACCATAATGGCATTGAGTTTACCCAGCCCATAAGAAGGGAAAAATTACAGGCACACGCCTCGCATTTTTATCGCTGGTTATCCCATGCCGCGAGTAATGATGTGAACAAGATGGCCCGCATTAATACCACTCTATTTATGATATTGGCAAACCGTTATCGCGTCTTTAATTAGCCGGTGAACACAATACCGCAAACGGCAATATAAAAGCACTGGATGAAGCCAGGGGGCATTATCAGTTTGTCGGGTTCAGGGAGCATTCTGATAAGAGTTAAATTATTTTTGTTGACCCTGTTTATTATATAAACGAAGATGTCAGAATAAGTAATATTAAACTGATGTAAGGAAGGCGTATGACATATAAAAAATATAATCCCAGTGTGGAAGGTTACATGGGGGATTTTTTAAGGGGTAATGTGGGGATTAATCAGCTAAAGCCTCAACATGAATTTTTTGATGCCGTAGGATTAGAAAAGGCATTAAGTGATAATACTCAATACCATATTGTTCTTACGTTATCAGAAGCCAAAAGCATTATTAAAGATATAAATCCTTTTCGTTCACCGAATCCATATGACGGAGAAGCATTTACAAGAGGCATAGAGGAGGAAAACAAGAAAAAAATCCTATGTCGTATGTATTTTCTGTCACAGATCCTGTTTCTACCTATGCCGGAAGTATCTATGATTTACATGGGTTCTATGAAGTTTGTAGAGAGTTTAAGAGGTTAAATATCACCGCGACAATACATGTAGGAGAAAACGGAAATAGGTATATTCACCTGTCGGGACATGCAGGTCTTAGACGCTTTGTCAGGGGAACACGATACGGTGCCAATCACCCTAAAATGCTAGCAATGGGGATAGGCCAGCAAGGTCTTAATTCAAGTATTGTCAAAGGTGTTAAATTCTGTATTATCTTTTCTATTGGTTACCGAGTGATAGAAAGTATTTTTAAGGATGAATATACCTTAGCCGATTTTATCGGCAACATAACAATGGATATGGCTAAGACAGCTATTATCGCTGTTGCCTCTTGGGCTGTAGGTACAGTTTTAACTGCTACAGCTATTTTAGGTGGCAGTATTGTCGCTGTTGCTGGAATAGTTTTGGTTACTGGTATTTTGGTAGCTTATGGTTTAGACATTCTTGACAAAAAATATGGAATAAGTGAAAAATTAATAGCGTTTTTAAAAGAAGCAATGAAAAGCAAACCAAGAACACCAGCAGCAGACTTACAATATTTTTTTAATGGATTAGGAAGGTTGAGGTGAATAATAAATATTTTAAAGCATTAGGAGGACTAATACTGTTATTAATAGTGACATTTATGATGTGCTTAGTTATTAATTCTGTTGTTTCATTAATACTAATGAAAGATGAGATAATATTTTCTAGCACAGTTGTCATATGTTTTATGTCTTTTCCTCTATTATTTTATTCTATATCAGGCTCTATCTTTTTCTTTATCTTTGATAGGCTGCCTAAATTTAACAAGTTGATTGTTAAGTACCTGAGCATGCTGATGATTGCATCATTTATCGTTAGTTTTCCGATATCTTTTTATGTTAGCTATAAGTTAAAAAATGAGGGTTATTTAACATGTGATAAAATATCGTGGATGTCACCAACAACTTATGTGAAAAATTTATCATTTTGTGAATGAAAACTTTGGTAAATATTCCGCCCTCATGCTTTCCTATGTTTAACCTCTGAAACATAGAGGCTTTTTTATTATTTATCATGATGTTAAATAGTGTTTTAAGCATATAAAAACCAATCGCAAAACATCATGAAAAAATTACTTGAATTGCGCCAGCAAAAAGCTGATCTGCCCCATCAAATGCGCCCCCTTCTCACTAAAGCAGAAGACGAAAAGCGCTCACTGAGCGACAACGAAACAGTTTGACGAATTGCGCAGTCAGTCCGAATCCCTGAATGCTGAAATGGCCCGTTATGAGGCTATCGCTGATGAGGAGCGCTCACAGGCAGGTAAACCCGTATCAGGTGATAAAGCAGTCAGTAATGATGAGTTACGTCACTATATCTTGACAGGGGAAACCCGTTCACTGTTTACCAGCGTTCCGGCTGATGGTGGTTATACCGTCATCCCTGAACTGAATAAGCAAATCATGCAGCAACTGACCGATGAATCAGTGATGCGTAAGATCTGTGCTATTAAAACCACATACAGTAACGAATACAAACAGCTTGTTTCTGTGGGCAATACGGTAATCAATCACGAAGAAGAAGGTAAAGCTCGCACCGAAACCAGTACGCCAAAGCTGGAAGAAGTCAGCATTAAGCTATTCCCTATCTGAGCCTATCCAAAAACCACACAGGAAATCTTAGATTTCAGTGACGTAGACATTATTAGGCTGGTTAACAACGGAAATGGGGGAGACTTTTGTCGATACCGAAGAAACGGATCTGGTCAGTGGTGACGGCGCTAAGAAAGTTAAAGGCTTTTTAACTTATCCTCGTGATACCAAAAGTGATCCAGCGCGTACTTTCGGGACATTACAAAAAATAGAAGTACCTGAGCAGATAGCAGATAGCAGATAGCCTGATTGACCTGAAATTTAAACTCCGCAATAAATACCGCAAAAATGCGGTTTGGGTAATGAACTCTAATACTGCTGCTAAAGTGCAAAAACTCAAAAACGGTAATGGGGATTATATTTGGCGGGAACGTTTACAGGCGGGTGATCCCGATATGCTATTGGGTTTGCCTGTCCACTATCTCGAATTTATGCCAGATGATGTGATCGGTCTGGGTGACTTCAAGCGGGGTTATTTCATCGTTGGCCATGAGACAGGTACCCGCACCCGTCCCGACAATATCACCGAACCGGGATTTTATAAGGTACACACCGATAAATATTTGGGCGGCGGTCTGGTAGACTCCAATACCATCAAGGTACTGGAAGTGAAAGCAGCCAGCAAAAAAAAACCTCGTTTTAGCGGGGCTTAGGAATTTCGATGCGTTCTATTTACATAGATAATGCCTTTAAAACATGAACCGGATCTTTCTCTATTGCTTTAAGCAATGCTTTTGCTGGCCCAGTTGGTTCACGCCTTCCCTGCTCCCAATTTCGCAAAGTTCCAACATTAACGGAAATTAACTTAGCAAAACCAGTCTGACTTAAACCGGTTGCCTGACGAATATTCTTTACTTTTACTGCTTCAACGTGAGTTTCACGAGAGGCAGCACGTTCGCCATTAATAATTTCGTTCATCTGTGTCATGCTTTCAGTTAGCTTGGAAAATAATTTACTATCCATTGTTACCACCCCTCATTTAGTGCTCTCAAGACTTTCTTTTCTGATTCGCTAAGGTCATCCTTGATACTTTTTTATAAATCAGCAACAGCCTGATGTGTGAGACATCTACTTTATAGTAATAAATAATGCGCACACCACCCCGCTTACCTTTCCCTCTAGATGCCCATCTGACTTTACGTAAGCCACCAGTGTGTTGGATAACATCACCAGCAGTAGGATTGTCTGCGAGATATTGCTGAAATTCATGATATTCATCGTCATTTAACAACTCTTTACAATCTTCAGTGAAGATATAGGTCTCTATAAATATCATGTTTTAGTGCGCCATTGGCGTACATTTTAGATGATAATATACGCTTTATCAGTATAAGCCAATGGCGCAGAGCATGGGTATATCTATGAAAAAACCCGCACAGTGGCAGGTTTATTGAATAGGTAATTCGTTTTTTGAAATAATTGCCAGTCTGTTTTGATAGTGTTCAGGATCTCCCCATAACCACGACTCTTTGCTAGCAATTTCCTCATCAGACAAAATTTTATGCAACTCACATGTGATCATATCGTAAGCATAAACATGCATCTTATACGCCAGAGCGTCATACATACGGGCCTGCCAAAAAGAAATGCCGTCATGAGTCTGATTCATATCTGACACGATCACATTATAAGATTCGAGCAAGTAACCGAAGAACACCTGACCAGCCAGTTCATGCAAAATCGTTCGGTGTTCACGCTTCAGAATACGCCAAACAAGAATTTGTGTTACTGGGCGACAATTTAATACTACATCAGGCTGTATGATAACCCTGTTATAATAAACGACTTCTTGAGACACATCGTTAAGCAGCGCCAGTTCAAAATGAGATTGATTAATTCGATCACCAAAGCGCCCATCAACGCGAACCATACGATAACCCGGAGCCAGTGCCAATCCGTTTATCTGATCGGTAATATCGATACCCTTAGATAACGCAATATAGAGGGTGTGATTATCTGAGCTCTCGTTCAAATGAGCGAAAACTGCATTAACCTTTCCAGGATCTACCAATCTTGTTGGCATGTAACCCCCTCTCACCGATAAATATGCCGCTAAGGTAATAATAGAATCACATTGGCATCAAATCAATAGCATTAGCTATATATGATAGGGAACCTCTAAAAACTTTCAATACAAAAAATAAGATCAATTTTGCACTCACCAATAAATGACTTTATTGTGTATGACTTTTTCTTGC
This sequence comes from Photorhabdus tasmaniensis, assembly GCF_011189505.1. Taxonomy (GTDB): domain Bacteria; phylum Pseudomonadota; class Gammaproteobacteria; order Enterobacterales; family Enterobacteriaceae; genus Photorhabdus; species Photorhabdus tasmaniensis. Next base: position 39,288 of record NZ_PUJU01000008.1, on the reverse strand, counting down.
TTTTTCAGGGGAAAAATAAACTCATCGCTTTTTCATCACATACCGGAATTAGGAACTGGCATCAATGATTTGACCACCTCTGGGAACGAATCCCTGTGCCGAAAGCTGATGCTTCGCCTCTTCAAACAACGCGCTGGCACCTTCCTGCCCAATCCGTTTTTCAAAACACCAAATCGTGTTACGGTCTGGAATATTAATGACATCGGTCAAGCGACAAAAACGTTGCCAGCTCATTCGGTCAAGCAATTGATATTCCATCTTTTCATCGGAAAGATGATGGAAATGTTTCAGGATAATGATGCGAACCATCACCTCAGTCGGGAATGGCGGGCGTCCCCCTTTGGGAGAAATAATACGTGGTGCGACACGGTCTATGGTGTCAGCCAGTGCCGAGAAATCAACATACTTATCAAGAACAAGCAGCGGATCACCTCATTCATCGATTTTTCGACGGTGATATTCGGATGCCAGCTTGTCTTTTTTTAAAGCAGAACGAGGCGGTATCATGACGGCATTACCTTGCAGAGAGGTGTTGTGTCTACATTTTACTCAATTTTGTGGCTGTGAAAAGTTTTTAGTGGTTCCTCTTATTTAACAAGTGTGTGGGAACATTATCCGGTGTAAATCCAGTCTGCAAACTCTGGTTTTCCTCATATTTTTCCTGACTGACTACATTCGCATTATCACTAATAGAAAAAGCCTTAAAATTATTCTTGTGATTCATATATATCCATTAAGTAATATTATTTTATAAGCAATATATTGAATTATTTTAAAAATAATCCTTTTGCAATTCATACCACTCAAAGTCTAGTTCAGAAAAAGAATAATGCGGCGTTCTTATGACTTAGAAGGTTAACTATTTTTATATCATTGTCAGCAATAAGTGGCTCAACATTTTTGAATCGAAAACATCTCAAAAACAGGAAATTACACAATTTAAGTTACAAGATCAATTAATCCTATCTGTCGCAATCTGTGAATAACTGTCACCAAATTGAACTTTTATTATATTATGGAGAAATTCACAAGTCAGACTATTTTATATCTGGATCCGCTAATGATCTCGCGCCATCAGGAGCAATTTTCAATACGGCAACTGATCTCGGTTGCCGTTGTTACCTTCCTAAATAAAGACAATGGATAGCGAATTTGAATTGATATATCGCAGTATTTTTATTGGGATTGGAGCAACATTAAGGCTTTACTATCTTAAATATAATAAAAGAACCAAACAATATCACTTCGCAACTAATTTAATAGACATTTAATCTACAATGACATCTATAATTAAACAATTCTCGTAATAAAAACAGCCATAATTATTATTTTCTCAAAAAATTTGTCTTTCCTGGCAATAAAGTATTAAACTAGCTACGCAACTCAAACATATCAAGATTGACGCTCGAAAACTGGGGAAAAAGGAATTGTAATATGAGTCATCACATCACCATATCACCTCAAATTATCAACACACTGGCAGCAAGTAATGAACCTTGGGGAATCAAAGATAAAAATTCATGCTTTATTTACGGCAATCTGGCATTAAAATTTCTTCAGAACTTTTCAAATGCATTTGAGTTTGAAGGGCGTTATGAGAATGAACTCCCTTGGGATAGCGCTAAATTTGCAGAAGAATTTATTAAGTATGATAAAAAAGTGATAGAAAAACAGCAAAGAATATGCTCAGTTGAAACACATATATTTGGAAAAGAGCAAGTCCTGTTATCTTATTTTTTCGAAAAATCGCCTTTTTATCATGAAGATGGAAACTGTATGGGTGTCATATATCACGGCTGGGAAGCCCAAAATTATTCATTAACTCACCTGCATCAATATCATGATAAACTCCCCACCTCCATTATGCTCCAACCACCGATTGATCTTTTTACTCAACGTGTGGGATATTATTTTTCTCTTTCTACAGAAAAACACCAGAAGACAGATTGGGCGAGTATTGAATATTGCCTATCGTACTGTTGAATCTTATATGGCTCGGATATATAACAAGATAGGGATTAACTCCAGTCAGCAACTGGAAGAATATTGTCAGGTTAATAACTTCAATCACTATATACCAGAAAGATTTTTATTGTATTAAATTACGTATTTATTTCCGGCCTCTATACGCCACCCTTGCCCATGATTAATGGACAAAATAACCATTCTTGCTGGAATATATTTTTATTTGAAAACATTATAATTATATTCAATAATTTTTTAAAGACTATACATGAAAAAATTTGGATGTAAAAAAGTTCCTTTTATCACCACTCAGTTAACAAATACATGGGATAGAAGCACAGAATCATGGTTTATAAAAGATAAGGAATTTCGCTTTATTTATGCAAATGCTATCTCTATTAAAGCTAATAAGTTACCTGAAAAATTTAATATTATTGGATATACTGATAAAGAACTCCCTACACCATTCAATCATTTTGCTAACCTTTTTGAAGAGCATGACCGCAAGGTTTTAGAATGTATGCAGAGAATATCATCTATTAGTACTTACCCTCAAGGCAATGGTCAACAACTTAAATCCTATTTTTGTAATAAATATCTATTAATGGATGAAGATAATCAATGTATTAGAATTATTTTTCACGCTAAAGAAATAGATCATTTCGCGGTATCTCATTACATGATGAATAATACCTCTATGTCCATTAGACTTAGGCCACCTAACAATATATTGACACAAAAAGAATGGACAATAATATTTTTATTCTGTCGCGGCATCCATAATAAATGTATTGCTGATGAAATGAAAATATCATTCCATACCGTGGAAAGATATTTTGAAAGTATCTATAATAAACTATCAATTAGCTCATCAATTGAATTAAGGCTATTTTGTAAAGAAAATGACTATGATATATATATTCCACCAAGATATTTTCAACCAATAGGTCACTTTTTATTATAAATAATCGATTTCATTATTACCTATTTCTCCCCCTATTTTATTTAATTTATCTTGGTAGTCGAATCTGCCTCGTAATAGTTAACTTTTTAATGTCCAGATGTCTATTTTTTGCAGATTTTAATATCAAACACCCTGCGATAAAAATATAAAGAAAAAGAATATTCATAAACACCAGTATCGACGGATCGAGCTAAATACCTCCCGCATTCTTCTCTGATAAAGAGAAATTCGGCGTCCCATACTCAACATAGTGGGTACACCACCGACAATAATGTAAATGCCAGGATGTTTACCACAAGTAATGTGATCCCCTTCACACGTAATTGCTCATCTATTCCCTCAAGGCAAAAGCCATTGATACAAAATCATCAGAAGTGGAGCAAAGTACAAAGTTGTTACAAATATCTAAGTGGAGTTTGAAATACAACTTTATATCTTGTAGCTATACCATTTTAAGTAAGTTTTTTATTTCATTATTCTTCAAAAATTAAATTAAGCGGAATTTACCTAACCTTAATTTTATTTAAGTTTAGTTATTCCAACAGCCAAAAAATTCAAACCTGGTTTTTGGGTTAAAAATCTCATATAGTTGATTATGCTGATAATTTACAAATATACCTTATCGAATTACAATGTCTCGCAGACTCTATTTAAGAAATATTTTTTAATTAATCGCACATTATTTCAATTAAATACTATTTTATGCGCATTATTCTGGCCCAGAAATAACACCTTTTCTTTCATCCTATTACAAGTCATCGTTATAAGAGTAGCTCTCTCCATCCCCGGTTTAGGACAGAAAATTCTTGATACATGTCACTTAATTACTCATAACTGAAAAATAAAATTCATTAATTTATCTGATTATTAATCATTATAAAATGTTTTTATATGCAATAGTATTATTTGTTATATTTACTCATAATTAAAATCCCTATATAAAATAATAATAATATTTGATTAATAAATATATGTATTTTGACGCGCAAGTTATTATATTATATTATGTGACCAAGATATTTTAAGTATAGTGAAGGTATAAATTAGCAGGCAGACCTCGCAGATAACGGCTGAAATAATCATTCAGGAGTCACAATGCAACATATAAAAAACAAACCCAATAATATCACCCCACAATTAATTCACATGTGGGAAAAAAGCAGCGAACCTTGGGGAGCTAAAGATCGCCAATCAAGGTTTATCTATGCCAATTCCGCTTTTTATCAACTACTCAATTTACCAGAAGATTTCGATATTACCGGGCTTTCTACCGATGAATTACCTTCTCCTATTGCAGAATATGCAGAAGAGTTCTACCGTCAGGATCAGAAAGTTACTCAAACCCTGCAACGAGTCACTTCATTGGAAACTCATCCATTTGAAGAACATAAGATTAAGCAAATCTATCTTTGTAATAAATATCCACTTTGTGATGAAGAGGGCCATTGTATTGGTATCACTTTTCATATGTGCAAAACTGAAAATTTTTCTGTTGCCTATTATTATGAAAAAACATCTCCGTCGGCACTGCAATTCGTACCCCCTAATGACACGCTGACGCAAACTGAATGGGAAGTTCTCTTTCTAACCCTTCGCTCATTAGATGAAGAGAGTATCAGTGAAGAATTAATGATAAGTACGGAAAATGTGGTTAATCAGATTCAGTCAATTTACCGAAAATTTGATTTGCCACTGCATGCAGAATTAAAAGATTTCTGCAAAGAAAACAAATTTGATCTTTATATTCCAGAAAGATTTGTCACTATTGGTAGCATAGAATTAGAATGACAATAAACTTAAATATCAACAATCAAATTTTAAGACTAGCAAAAGAGGAATGACACTATGAATAGTAAATTAACCATTTCATCCCAAATCATTAATACATTAGAGCAAAGTAATGACCCTTGGGGAGTAAAAGACATAAATTCATGTTTTATTTATGGTAATTTAGCATTAAAATCTCTTAAAAATTTTTCAAGTTCATTCGAATTTGAAGGACTTTATGAAGATGAGCTTCCTTGGGACGGTGCTGAATTTGCCAAAGAATACATGCTCCATGATAAAAAAGTGATGGAAAAAGAAGACAGAATATGTTCACTTGAAACACATATTTTTGGAAAAGAGCAAATTCTGTCATCTTATTTTTTTGAAAAATATCCTCTTTATCATGAAGACGGAAACTGTATAGGTGTTATATATCACGGTTGGCAAGCTCAGGATTTTTCATTAACCCGTCTATACCATGGAAAACTCCCTGCATCTATTATGTTTCAACCACCAACTGATTTATTTACTCAGCGGGAATGGGATATTATTTTCCTTCTTTTACAAAAATATACCAGTAAGCAAATGGGCAAAATGTTGAATATCTCCTATCGCACCGTTGAAACGCATATCTTACGGATATATAGAAGAATTGGTGTTAATTCCAGTTATCAATTAGAAGAATATTGCCGAATGAATGATTATGATCTCTATGTACCAGAAAGATTTGTGCATCCAGAAAGTAAGATGTTTCTTAACCTGTAGATTAAAAAGGAGTTTTTCTTAACATGAAGAAGGACTATACAATATCACCGCAGATTATTAACACAATGGAAATGAGCAATGAGCCGTGGGGAATAAAAAATAGTTCTTCAAATTTCATTTATGGTAATTCAGCGACAAAAAAATTTATTCACAATTTTAAAGAATCATTTGATTATGAAGGGCTTTATGATCATCAGCTTCCTTGGGATGGTGCTGAATTTGCAAAAGAGTTTATTATTCACGATAAAAATGTCATGACAAAAGGGCAAAGAGTATGTTCACTTGAAACTCATGTATTCGGGCAAGAGCAAATTCAGTCATCCTATTTTTGTGAAAAATTACCTCTTTATCATAACAATGGTAATTGTATGGGAATTATGTACCATATGTGGAAAGCTAAGGAATATTCATTGACCCAATTATGTCAATATTATGAAAAACTACCATCATCCATTATACTCCAACCACCGACTGATCTTTTTACCCAACGCGAGTGGGATATCATCTTTCTTTTTTTACAGAAGCACTCCAAGAAACAGATTGGAAAAATACTGAATGTCGCCTATCATACGATTGAAACACATATGACCAGAATATATTGTAAAATAGGCATAAATTCTAGTCGGCAACTGGAAGAATACTGTCTGAGCAATAATTTCAATCATTATATCCCAGAAAAATTTTTATTGTCTTAGATTACGTATTACTTCCCTGTTTATATATACTACCTTTGTTCATTATTTATTGATAAAATAGATAGCTCTACGGAATTTTCTCCTTGTTTTTAATAAGTATTTATGTTCAATAATTTTTAAAAAATAATTTCCTTAAAGGATATATATGAGTCAATCAGAATCTAAAAAAGTCCCCTTTATTACTCCTCAGTTAACACATATGTGGGATAAAGGCTCTGATCCTTGGTTTGTAAAAGATAAGGAATCTCGTTTTATTTACGCAAATAGCATGTTTATTAAAGCCAATAAGTTACCTGAAAACTTTAATATTATAGGATATACTGATGAAGAATTACCAACACCCGTTAGTGGTTTTGCTCACCATTTTAAAGAACATGAGCGCATAGTCTTAGCGTGTATGCAGCGAGTATCATCTATTGGTACTTATCCTCAAGGTCGTGGTCAACTACCTAAATCCTATTTTTGTGAAAAATATCCATTGATGAGTGAGGATAATCAATGTATCGGAATCATTTCTCATGCCAAAGAAATCGATCATTTTACCATATCTCATTATATTAAGAATAATATACCAATATCTATCTGCCCCAAGCCACCCAATAATTTATTGAAAGATAAAGAGTGGACAATTATTTTTTTATTTTGCTGTGGTATTAGTAATAAAGATATAGCCACTGAAATGAATATTTCATGCCGTACTGTAGAAAAACATTTTGAAAATATTTATGAGAAATTTTCCGTCACATCGGTTTTGGAGTTAAGGTTACTTTGCAAAAAAAAGGGTTATGACCTCTATATCCCACCAAGATATTCTGAGTCTATAGGTCATTTCTTATTATAAGTAGTTGATTTTACTATTAGCTGTTTCTCACCAAACTATTGATCATTGCAGTAATAATCAGGAATACAATAATGGCATCACAGATTTTTCTACTCCCTCAAACGATAAAGTTTTATGCCGACAAAACATATTGAAAGCGTTTTGGATGACTGACGATATATACCGCCCATTGCGGCGGATGTTACTCTATGTCCAGAATAATCTTCTGCTTACTTTAGCCTCTTACCTACAGCAAGGCGACGGCCTGCGCACAACTTTGACTCAGAATCCTCATTACCGTCTCCGCACCACTTCGATTGGGATTTATTCTTATCATTCGTTTCTCTAATGTGGGATCAGACTGACGGAATGTACCGGACACCCGGTAAAACAAAGGCGGTATTTCAAATTTTGATTCAGCACCTACCGGATAAGGCAGTGCACCGAGTTGATGGGCAAAACAAAGTACCTGTTCTGCAATCTCTTCATAAAATTCCACCAGCAATACTTTCGATTGTGCGTTTGCGATAAGAGCCTGTTTTATCTGCGGTATGACCCCCTGATTAAGCCAAATGACCAGCGTTTCATTAACCTGAGCCTGTACCGCATGCATCACTGGCGCAAATACCAGTCCACGCAATACTTCTAACGCCTGAAATCCCTGTACCTGACTTCCGCCTGAATACATATTACGCCGGATGCTGTCTATCAGCACTTGTTGACCTGCCACAACACCGACACCTTGCGGGCCGAACAGTTTAAAGCTGGAAAAAGTCGATAACGCAGCACCACATTCACAACCGATATGTTCCACTTTCATAGCAGCATAATTATCGTCAACCAGAACCGGCAGTGACGCCGAGTTCAGCAGCGATATGACAGCCACCAGCTCATAAGAATCATCAATTTTCTGCCGCGTGTGCTGTACCAGTCCGGCCACTGGCCGATGTTGCAAAATCGCAGTCCGTATTTGTTCTGGTTGATTAAAATCTGCCCGAATAAGATGTAATCCCATCTGTTCAGCAACCATCGCTGTCGTGGGATATAACGGCGCATCATGGATCAGCAGGGTATCGCCCGCGTTGAGTAATGCCGCTAACCCACAACGTATTGCGCCGGTTCCCGCCCCTTGCACCAACACGGCGGCCCCGACTGAAAAGAAACCAGCAATGACCCGTTCAACCCGCTGTGTCATCTGTGGCTGGTTCAACCCCGGTACCAACCCTAAATCTCCCGTGGTAAGGAAGTCTGCGCCGGGAAAATGCCGGCAGATAATATCAACCAAACGAAACTGTTTTTGCTGTGCCTGCGCCATATTCAGACTATGTAATGGATAAGTGTTCAATATCTGCTCTCCGGCTCTCCCCTCTATTTTTTCATCGAAAAATAAGGGGGAGCTCTATTCAATTAACCGATGCTTATCAAATGGATAATATTGGCTAAAATACCAACAATAATCGTTGCGATAGGCCCAATCGCCATTTCAACCAAAGGACGTTTAGATGTACGGTTGAGCAGGTAAATGCCCGCTACCACCATAAATCCCATTCCCGGCAGGATAGCGTTGGCAGCAATCATTCCCCCTACCAATAACGCAACTTCCAACATACGGGTAATGACAGTACGAATATGGTCGCCACAGGCTTTTACGCCAGGGTATTTATCCAGCCAGATAGCAATTTTTGCCAGTAGTTTAATTTCCATAAACATAATCACACTGCCGGCAATGAAGGCAATCCACAGGTTATTCGTGACTAATCCAGCGACAAACACGAACTTCATGCCGACCGGGCTATAAACCCCGGTGGCAATTGCCGTCATCCCCACTAACGGAACAAAACTGATCGCCCTGGCAAGCGCTACCAACATGGCGTTAGCCCCTTCACCCTGAGCCATCAGTTGCAGTGATACAGGGCCTTCTGCCAATAAACTGAGTGACATCGAGGCCGCTACCGCAGTTAAACCCCCACTGAGTACCAATAACCAGATGTTGTTTTGAATACGTTGGATCCGCGTGGAAAACAAGCCAACCAGCATCTCATTCGCGCCTTTAGCCGGATCTGGCCCATCTCCTGCTTTGGGCGCACGCTCTTTCATGGCAAAGTAGAACATCACAATCATTGAGATCAGCAACGCTATCCCGTTAGGATCCAGTTGTACCGGTTTATCCAGGGAACCGCCAAAACTCAGTGAGCCTATCGCTTTCGTCGCGACATACCCCACCAATGTCGCAATCAGTACCCATATCCCTTTACCATATCCGTACTGATAGGCCACAACAACGGCAGGAAACAACGCGAAGCAGGCAACAATGGGATCGCCCACTTTACTTAGGTTATTCATGAAATTAACCGGCAAATGGGCAAAGATATCGACAACAGATCGTAAACCCGTCATCAAAGCGACTGCATACAGCGCCCCCAAGACACCAGAAAGTATGAAACCTTTTTTACTGTTTGTGCACCAGGTACCAATGACGTCGGTTCCCAGTAACAGGCTATGCACCAGAATAATGGGTGCCGTCAGCGAGAACGGGATACCAAAACCGATAACCAGGCCAAAACTTAACGCAAAACTGGTCGCAGCCAGGGTTTTACGATTCATCCGTCCTTCAAGATGCTCCGGGATTAAAGGGCGCAACCCGTCATGAAACACCGCAATACCACGGTTAGCCATCATGGTGGATATTCCACCAATAACGGCCAGCAAACCGGCTTTAAACGGATCAATTTCCATTAAACGTGTGAAAAATTCATATTCCATCTTCCTGTCCTTATGAAGAAAAAATAGCCCTGATAACCACCGGAATAACAGCGTCTATATCCTGACCGGTAAAACCAAACGCAGTTTTCCCAGCGTTAATATGGGCAATAATTTCTTCATCAGGCAGGATTTTCCCCGGCATACTGATGGTGACGCATTGATCAATACCCACGATGGCAATCGCCATTGCCAAAGCGCCCCCACCGGTATTACAGGCACCCAGGTAGTAATCGGCATTGCCGTTCTTAAGGGCCATAGCGGCATCAATGTCGCCCATTAAAGTAATGGATGAGACTTTATCCCCAGCCAGGCGGCGTAAGGTTTCAGCAATTTTTTCCTTCTCAATTTGTCCTCCAATAACAAATCTCATATGTTTTTCCTTTATTTGAAAAATACAGCAGGGTTATCACGTAACATCAAATCAATTTCTATCTGCGTTAATCCGGCATTGCTTAACATCGGCACAAAAGTGCTGATTAAATATTCAAATCCATTGCCGCCATTAGCCTTCAAATGGGAACGACGGGTAATATCCATCGATAACATGACGCGGTTAAGCAGACCGCGTTGGGCCAGTGCCTGTAACATGGCAATCCGTTTTTCATCCGGGTAGTAATCGTTTTTGCCAATTGTGTCGAACTGTATGTAGGCCCCCTGTTCAATCATGCGCAGTATGCTGTCCAGATTGTCTCTGAGATCACAATGACCAATAACCACCCGTTCAGCATCTACGCCCCGCTTTTTCAGTAATGCCAATTGCTCAAGCCCCATCGTGCTTAATGAAGTATGGGTAGAGACAGGGCGCCCGGTTTCCAAATGCGCGATAGCCGCAGCGTGAAATATTTTCTCTTCATCAGGCGTAATCGCCCCTTTGCTGGAACCAATTTCCCCAATGACCCCGGCTTTCAACGTCGTACCATCAATACCCTGCTCAATCTCAGCGATCATTTCATCCGCCAGTTGTCGGGCGGTGGTGTGTGCCACATGCTGAGGAAAAAAAGCAGATTGGTAATAGCCAGTTGAGACCACCACATTAATGCCGGAATCCCTCATCAAATCCAGCATAAACTGTGGGTTACGTCCCATGTAACGATTGGTCATTTCTACAATATTGCGTACCCCCAGGCTGACCAATGTTTTCATCTCATCACAAATCAGGTCGTATTGATCCAGCCGGCAGTCAATGTTGTTTTTAAATGACGATAAATCAATATGCAGATGCTCATGCGCATAGGTATAGCCGGATGCATCAAACCGGTTTTGCTTAGTCATGAGGGCACTGCCCATTAGCAGGGATACGATTTCCCTGGCTGTCATAAAGCCCTTCCAATACCGGATGTCCTGACTGGATGCCGCTGACCAACGCCACATCACTACGGGTGGCAAATATCTGAGTGCGAAAGCACAACACGACAGCACAGCCGACCGGAAATTCACCGTTAAGGGAAAAGTGGTAATCAATACTGCTGTTATCCATCGGTAACAGGTGAGTGGATATGATTTGGCCATTTGGCATGAATATCAACGCGTTATGAGCTCGCCCACGGCGATAATAACCGCCTCCATAGCAATAGCTGTTGCCGTTAAACCGATGGGATATTTCTGTCAGATACAGCATAGCAATACGTTCGGGCTGTTCTCCCTGAAAATTGGCAAGGATTGTTCCGGTTAGTGCATGTCCGGGTTCTGTATGGGTAACACCATATTTTGCCAGTAACGACAACGTGCTACAGCTTGACGCCGACGGTGCATTTATCTGTGTTACCTCAACCCCTGCCCGCTGTAAAATCTCTTTTGCTTTCAACAAAGTAAATAAGTTCGGTGCAGGCAGCGTCTGTTGCAGCACCTCTTGCCACAATAAGCAAGGAAAATGTGTTAATCCCATCAGTTTTACGCCGGGCATCGCCATAATGCGTCGCACAACAGTGTTCAATGCCGATAAATGAAAACCTGCTTCCTGTCCGGGATATAAATGATCATGATCATCATAGATTTTCAGCATAATACATTGCACATTTCCTTTATGCTGTGCCAGATAGGAAATTTCCTCCGCTTTTTCTAAAGAAAATACCGTGATCACTTCCGGATGTTGCTGTATCACTGAGGAGATCATGTTACGGGGGATCTGTACCAGATGACCGGCATGGATAACCGGGATCTTCCTGCTCATGAATATCCTGGCTTCTTTAAAATCCACCGCAGTCACACCCTGATAACCCAGTTCTATCAGTTTATGTGCCAACCAGGGGTTACGCCCAATCTGTTTAGTCATCAGATACAGCGCAATATCATAGAACTTCGCTACCGCAAGCAATCGTCCGGCATTTTCCAAAACCTGATCAACGTCAATAACATAGCTATCAGGCAGTAAAGCTCCTTGCACCCATAATGTATGGGCGGTTTCAATCAGTGCAGAATTTTGTTTTTTGAGTGCGTTAATAAACATGCTGTACCTCCTTGTACGCCTGACAGCAATCAATGCCAAAGCAATAAATAATAAATGTTTAAGTCATCATTTTTTTGAATATTTGATGGAAAAAAATTCCCGTCACCTCTGTTGCCGTGCTACCCCTGATCTTTTGCCGCCCAAAGGCTAAACAAGTTCGCCAGCAGATAACCCTCTTCACAGGGATGTAATTGCACGTCAAATTGTGCCAGCAATGAAGCGTTAATCGCCTGCAAATGTGCAAAAGCATCAGATTGACGTACTTCCATCAGCAGTTCAGCATCCATTGAACCGATTTGTTCTCCCCGGCGCGAGCGCATCAACGCATTTGCCATATGTGTTATTACCATTTCACCCAGCCCGTTCCTGACAGGGATTTCCCAATCATTCTCAAGCTGAGTCACAACTTGCAACATGCCATCGCAGATGTCCTGATCGATGACATTTCCCTGACAGAGCAGATTCAGTCGATTTTCCATTTCATTTACTCCGTCCATTTCAAACTAATAACTTGGATCCTGTTGACCTGTCAGCACACGTTGTTGATGAGCCAATAACTCTGTTTTATTCACTGTAGTACGTAAAAGTTGTTGAATCGGAATGTCATCAACTCTGGTTAAAATCACCGCCTCAGAAGCTTGTATAAAGAACGGATTTCCATGGAGCGGTACCGCAATAAGCTCCCGGGAACTCAGTTCATATTCTCTGCTAACGTTCCAGATCACGGCGTCAATGTCACCTTTTGCTACCTTGTCCAGGCTCTCGTGGTAAGAGATACTCACCAACGTGATATCCTGCCCGGCAAAGTACACTTCTGTCATGATCTTCTGGTCGGCAGAGTGATGATCTAACCCAACACGACGGATGTTATGTTCTCCTCCCTTGCGATAAATCAGTTGATGTGCCCCAACATAGGTATGTGGGCCTAATCCAAGTACAGCGCACACATCACGCTGTTCCAGATAAGTTTGCGCCGCCAGATGAGATACCACTGCCAGGTCATAAATGCCGTTACGCAGACATTCCACCCTGGCGTCTGAACCTCTCATATGGGCGAAGTAAAACGGAATACCATCAAATTGCGCTTTCAGACCACTCGCCAGCCCTTCGTACAATCGGGTATAAGGCAACGGCATCACACAAACCACATTACCGATATCGGCATGTGCTAACAGCGCCTTGTGATCCAGACTGACCAGGTAACTGCCGTTACGCCCCCGCCGATCCACACAAATTGCACCGGAATTCTCCAATTTTTTTAATGCAAGTTGTACCAACCCAACCGACAACGCATAGTCAGACGACAGCTCTTCAATGGTCTTCAAGCGGTTACCATTGCACTCACCTAGCAGATAACGCGCCAGACATGCCTGAGCAACCCCCTCTTTTTTAAGCAGACCACGACTCATAATTATTCTTCATTTTTTTGAATGTATTTGTATCTAATTTAAAGAGACAAATAACAATCGGAAAATAGCAAAAATGCGAATGAGGTCACGATTAAATGAGTATTTTTTTACAATTGCCGAAAAATTCAGCTTTTCATTAAACTATTTTTACGCTTTGGCTGTGGCCGGCTCCGGACGTTTCAGCGCGGCATAAGCTAATCCTCCCAACAGTGTACCGACAATAATTGACATCAAATAACCCAGTACTGGTGTGATAGCACCTGGGATCAACAGTACAAACAAGCCACCGTGCGGCGCCATCAGTTGTGCGCCCACTGCCATAGAGATCGCCCCGGTCACCGCACCACCGACGATACAACATGGGAGCACACGCATCGGATCACGGACAGCAAAAGGGATCGCCCCTTCGGAAATAAAGCACAGGCCCAGCACCAATGCGGCTTTGCCGCTTTCCCGCTGAACGCTATCGAATTTCTTCCGGGCAATCAGTGTCGCCACACCCATTGCCAACGGTGGAACCATTCCCGCTGCCATAATGGCCGCCATCGGCGCATAGGTTTGCGAACTGAGCAAACCAACACCAAACGCATAGGCAGCTTTGTTTACCGCGCCTCCCATATCGGCACACATCATCCCACCCAAAATGGCACCTAACAGGAGCGCGTTGGTTGTGCCCATATTTGAGAGCCAATGGGTTAAACCCGCCATAATACCGGCGACCGGTTTACCAACAACGTAAATCATAATCAGACCGGTAATCAGGCTGGCGAATAACGGGATAATCAAGATCGGTTTTAGCGCGGACATACTCTGCGGCAACGTCACTTTAGTGCTGATCAACTTCGCCGTGTAACCGGCAAGGAAACCGGCAATAATGCCGCCGATAAAGCCCGCATTCGTGCTGGCTGCCAGCATGCCGCCAATCAGGCCGGGCGTCAGACCTGGGCGATCAGCGATTGAGAAAGCGATATAACCTGCCAGCACAGGTACCATCAAAGCGAAAGCTGAACCACCCCCGATCTGCATCAGCGCTGCCGCCAATGTGCCCGGTTCTTTAAATGCGGTGATACCAAAAGCAAATGACAACGCGATACACAGACCACCCGCCACCACCATCGGCAGCATATAAGAAACGCCGGTTAACAGATGGCGATAGATGCCGGTGCTCTCTTCCCCTTGCCCGGCTTTAGCATCTTGTCTTTCCGGCTCGAAAGGCTTTGCTTCAACCAATGCTTTATCAAACTCTTGAACCGTTTTCTTCAACGCCAGGCTGGTTGAGGTGCGGTACATCGGCTTACCGGCAAATTTCGCCAGATCTACGTCAATATCCGCGACTATCAGCACCAGATCCGCGTCTGCCACCTCTTCCGGCGTAATAACATTACCCGCTCCCACTGAACCGCGGGTTTCCACTTTCACCCACCAGCCACGCTTTTTGGCTTCGGTTTCGATGGCTTCGGCTGCCATAAAGGTATGTGCCACCCCCGTAGGACAGGCGGTAACCGCAACAATACGTTTTGTGTCACAACTCAGGTCGGTTGCCGGCATCTGATATGGCTTCGCGTCAGCTTTTGCTTGCCGAAAGAACTCTTCCGGTGCATGCAATGCCTGTTCCGTGTTGCCAAGATAAACTCGTTTGCCATTCAGGGTGTTATCGGCGGGTATGGTATCGCCGGTCACGACCACCAAATCGGCTTCAACCGGATTTTCTGTCAGTATCAACCCATTTTCCGCCGCAGCGGCACTGAGGACAGTTTTCACCAGATAGCTTCCGGCCAGTCCTAATAAAGGATCAACGATAAGCAACGTTTTCATTACACCGCCCTCTCACCCAAACCGGAAGCAATCGCTTCACCAATGGCAGCTATCGCCTGCCGTGCATCATCACCGTTGGCAGTGACGTGAAGCCGATGACCTTTTTTAACACCCAGCGCCATAATTTTCATCAGGCTGCGGCCATTTACCGGTCGACCGGCACCATCAAGGTTGATCATGGTAATTTCGCTGGAGAATTGCCGGGCAACGTTGACCAACACCGTACTTGGACGGGCATGCAAACCGTGATCATTGAGCACGATGAACTCCCCGCTGAACATTTCACTTTGCTCTGATTCGCCATTGGTCAGCAATGCCAGTATCGTCGGCGCATCAGCTTTCAGCAAACATTCGGCTTTTTGTGTTAATAGCAGGTTGCTCAGGTGATGCAACACATTCAGCGGTTGGTCGTCAGTAACCGCAACGGTCAACAACATCACCACCACCGGTTCGTTGTCCCGCGTGCATAACCGGCTGACGGCTACCGCGCTGGTTAAGTTACCGTCAGGGCTATCATTTAGCCAAATCCCCTGTCCGAGATCCAGCGGTTTACTGTTAATCACTTTGCTGACAAAGGTCGTATCCACTGCACCCGCTTGCTGTAACCGCCCGGCATTCAACGCCTGTAGCGTCATCAGATCGCCGGCATTAATATCCAGAGAAATCAGGCTGGTATCGAATTTAAACTCGGCTTGCTGGCCTTCTCCCATTAGCAAGTTACGCAGTGCCTGAGCTGAATCAATAGCTTTTAGCTGCCCGGCAATGCGATCGTCGCTCAACAGGTGTGCTAACTGACGCAATAGTGACAGATGCTCATCGGAACATGCAGCAATTCCAATGACCACATAACACATAGCGCCTTTATCCCATTCCACACCCTGTGGGAAGTGAAATACCTGTACGTCAGTTTTCAGCACCAAATCACGGGTATTGATCGTGCCATGCGGAATGGCGATACCGTTGCCAAGGTAGGTCGAAATTTGCCTTTCGCGTTGCAGCATGCCGTCAACATAAGCATCACTGACGTTACCGCTAGCGGCTAGCATGGCCGCCACCTGACGGATGGCATCCTCTTTACTGGTTGCAGTTGCACCAGTGTGGATATTTTGCAGAGCCAACTGGAACATAATTTTCCCCTCTCACTGAAGATAGAATCGTCTCAGTAATACTGAGAAAAAAGCGTTAAAATCCACCGTAAAAGAAAAAGCAATAAAACTGAAACGTTTCAACTAGTGTGGAGTATGATCAATTGTTATTCAATATTTGCACTGTATAATATTGCAATTTTTTGAGATTACGCACAGTTTTCCCGGTATCTTTCTTTGAGTATCTCCAGTTCAAGGAATTAGCAAACAGATAACTACCAAGAATATCACCCAATTGCGAAGAACTGTGATGGCGATAATGAAGCTATTCAATATTTATGCTTAAAGTTAGTCAAATTGTAATATTCTGCAACAATATGTGAATACAATAAATAACAGAGGTGGAGGCGATTAATCGTGGAATATTGGTACATGGTGATAAAGCTAGCTATTCTTTTATCTTCCAGGGATGAGATCCAATAATTAATGAAATGACCAAATAGACAAATAAAACATCTGCGTGATAATAAATTAATTAATAATCAGCACATTATCATAGTGATAGCTCGAAAATAGAAAAGTGAGTTAAAGATTTTTTTATTTATTGCAGATTATCTTTCTGAGCTGTTAGCTAATTCCATTTTGATTTTTTTGTTTTTAACTTTATTTTTCACTCATTCCATATTATATTTCCAATAATTTATTATAGATTTATTTTTTCGTGTATTTTCGAAAAAAACCTTGCTATCTGATAATTGTTTAATAATGATTATCTAAGTTCTGTTATATCGCCAGATGCCGTTTATCATTATCAACAGGGGTTAACTGATTAGCTTTCGTTTCTTTCCCTTTCTCAATATTCAACTTTCTGTGTGAGTTGTATTTCAAGACTGGGAATAGGATTTTTACTTTATTTCTTTGATGTAAGCATTCATCAATTTTAGCCGGAGAAGCCGGGTTGTTCTTTCAACACATGATGTCTGGCTACGTGCCATTGCAATGTTAAAAGAAGGAAGTCATATCGATGAGTAATTTCGATACATAAAATAACATCATCAAGGCCATATTACTGATTTACGGGAGATCCCAGTAGTATGTTCTCCTCATCCACGGGAATGAACCATAAATGAAGCGATAATTCAATTGACTTCAAATACTGTTCCTCATTAATTAATATTGCTTTTATGTATGCGCCTAAACAGGCGCATACATCAGAGCCACTTATTCAACTGAACAGGCAGAAGCCCTTGGGACATAATCGAAGTGTAATTCCCGACTCCGGTTTCTTTTTACACTCCAGACGCCGTGAAAGCGCTCTGCATTACTGGCGGTATACCGCACTGTGTGGCGAATATTACTGTGTCCAAGATAATCTTGTATCAGCCGAGTATCCACCCCCCTATCTGCAAGAGCAAAACCGCAGGCATGCCGCAACATATGCGGGTGCGAACCTATAGAAATATTAGCCCGTTGCCCTAACTGGCTAATAATTTGATAAATGCGCTGGCGAGTCAACGGGTTCCCGTAACGTGACAAAAATAACCAATCGCTATCCGCACCCTGAAAGGTTTTACGCACTTTGAGCCAAGCCTTGATCGCCCGAATTTCATAGCCTAAAAGAGGATGATTTGTACAAAATCCACCTTTCAAACGCCGGATGTACAAACTTCCATCTTCCAAATCCAGATCGGATAACCGTAGATACCTAGCTTCACTAACACGTAAGCCATGAACAAAACTCATATATACCAGACAATAGTCGCGCTCCCGATTAGAGCTCTCTTTTGCTACTTCCAGCATACTTTCCACTTCGCGTTGCGTCAGATGTTTTCGTTGACCCATTATGGTCTATCCCAAATATTCTTTGCTTTAACGCATTGAACACACTGCGTTATCTGTAACTGATTAAGACCCGGAACCAACCCTAAATCCCCCATAGTAATTAAATCTGCGCCAGGATGGCGGCAGATGACTGAACGAAATTGCTTTTGCTGTGCCTGATCCATGTTCAAGCTGTGTAATAGATAAGTTTTCAATGTCTGCTCTCCGGTAGCCCTCCCCTATTCTTACCATCACACAATAAAAAGAAAAATAGTGATTCAATTAACCATCCCTCAACAAATGAGCCATGCCGGCTTAAAATATCAACAAAAATCACTGCGATAGGCTCAACAACCATTTTAACAAAAGGATCTGTGCCAGATTGATTTTTGGTTCAAATCACAAGGAAGGATGTTGATGTAATAATGTATGCCAGCTGTCGATAAACGTTCCATCTCTCTATTTTTCTGCCGGAGAAATCCGGCGGGCAACAAAATGACTGGCTGGTCACACTAACACATGTTCCTTTGTGCCAAACGATGCAGTACACCATCCAGATACGAAATTCGATTTTTTAAATCGTCGTTCAATTTTACCCATGTCGCCATAATAATGCCCTTCACTGCCAAGTGGTACCTTTAAAAACCCATGCATTATGACTCATTATTCCCCTTTTCAGCTAATTATTTATACAAAAATATGATTTGCGAGTGTACTCACACGTTTAAAGATCACATGTTGTTCATTTTGTTATTTTTTATTTAAAACAATAATATAGATATGATTTTATCTTCCCATACGGCTATTCTTAATCTGTCTAATAGTATCCATGCCAAGGAATAAGTTAGTGAAAAGAATCATTGATGTGTTGCAAAACCCCGGTAAATCTTCATACGGTCCAGTGTTGATTTCAGCAAACCGAACAATTGATCTCCTGATCCGCCATCTCAGTATAGAGCAACCTGACATTAGTTTTTTCCGTCAGAACAACACCAATGATGACTATTATATTCAAGTTAGTTAAAACCACACCAGATGATCGCGGCAAACAAGAAAAATAGGAAAATAAACATAAGGATGTTAAGTATTAGATTAAAATCATATAAAAAAATTTAAATAATTCCAATGGTAAATAGTATTTATAGTTACATTCACCATCTAGAGATATTTTTACATCAAATAATAAATCATTTAACTAACACATATAGGTAAAAATAAAAAATATTATTTTTTTTACGAATTAACTGTTGCAATATATTATATAATCAGGTTATTTTAAGTGGAATCATTAAAAACTCTTCAGATAATTACTTAAATGATAATTAAGGAGTTGCCATGTCAAATATAATAAACAATAAAAATAATATCACTCCGCAATTAATTTGCATGTGGGAAAGAAGTAATGAACCTTGGGGAGCTAAAGATTGCCAGTCAAAATTTATCTATGCCAATCCTGCCTTTTACCAACTACTCAACTTGCCTGAAAATTTTGATATTACCGGGCTTTCCACAGCCGAATTACCCTCGCCTATTGCAGAATATGAAGAAGAATATTACCGTCAGGATCAAAAAGTTATTCAAACTATGCAAAAAGTAACTTCAATGGAGACCCATCCATTTGGAGAAGATAAAACTAAGCAAATCTATATTTGTGATAAATATCCGCTTTGCGATGATCATGGTCGTTGTATCGGTATCACTTTTCATATGTACAAAACTCAAAATTTTTCTGCTTCTTATTATTATGAAAAAACCCCTCCAGCAACACTGGAGTTCACACCACCTAATGATTTATTGACGCAAACTGAATGGGAAGTTCTTTTTCTGACCCTTCGCTCATTAGATGAAGAAAGCATCAGTGAAAAATTAATGCTGAGTACAGAATATGTTGTTGATTGCATTCAATCAATTTACCAAAAATTTAATCTATCACAACAGATAGAATTAAAAGATTTCTGCAAAGAGAATAAATTTAATCTTTATGTTCCTGAAAGATTTATATCTTTCGGAAGCAAAGAATTATAAACTTATTATTAATTATATAAATAGGATTTGATGATGGAAAATACCAATAAAATAGCTATTCCCCAACAAATGATAAATACGATGGAAATAAGCAACGATCCATGGGGTATTAGAGATAAGACATCGTGCTTTATATATGCCAATAAAGCCTATTGTGATCTCCTTAATTTACCTCATAATTATAATATTGAAGGAAAATATGATAGAGAGCTTCCTGCACCAACAGCAGAATTTGAAGCTGACTTTCAATCACATGATCGCAAAGCAGAAGAACTGGAGCAAAAGGTATACTCACTGGAGACCCATCCTTTTGGTAAAGGTCAAATTCTTTGTTCATATTTATTTGAATTATACCCTTTCTATAATGATTCAGGAAGTTGTATTGGAACTCTATTTCATGCAGGTAAAGTAAAAGATTTTTCTCTAACACATCTGTTTTATGGAAAATTACCAGAATCCGTTATGTTTCAAGCACCATCTGAAATTTTTACTCAACATGAATGGGATATTATTTTCCTGTTTCTACAAAAATATTCCAGCCAACAAATCGAACAAATACTGAATATTTCCTATCGTACCCTTGAAATTCATATATCAAATATTTATCGTAAAATTGGAGTAAATTCCGACCGACAACTGGAAGAATATTGTCGCCTTAATGATTTTCATCTCTATGTACCAGAAAGATTTTTGCAACAAGAAAGCATTATGTTTTCCTAAATCAGAATATTATATAAAAACAGATATGACTAGAAAAATTTCGACTATTTCGTCACAAATAATAAACACCGTGGAAACCAGCAACGAACCGTGGGGAATAAAAGATAAATCTTCCTGTTTTCTCTATGGTAATGATGCATTAATTAAACTTCAAAATATCAATACCACTTATGACTATGAAGGTAAATATGATAGTGACATTCCCTGGAAAGGCAATGAATTTTCTGAAGATTTTATTAAACATGACTTGAAAGTAATGGCAAATGAAGAGAGTGTTTTATCATTAGAAACACATGTATTTGGAAAAAATAAAATTTTATCATCTTATTTCCAGGAAAAATTTCCACTCTATGATAATGAAAACAAATGTATCGGCATCCTTTTCCATGCTTGGAAAATTCAGGATAACTCACTCACTCGGCTATTCCATAACAAACTACCCGCTTCTATTATGTTTCAATCACCGACTTACCTCCTTACTGAACGAGAATGGGAGGTAGTCTTCCTTTTTCTGCAAAAATACAGCAGAAAGAAAATCAGCCAATTACTTAATATTGCTGATAAAACCATAGATGGATACATAAGAAATATTTATAATAAATTTAAAGTTAGTTCAGATTCACAACTGGAGGAATATTGCCGGCTAAATAGTTTTGATCTCTATGCACCAAAAAGGTTTTTATTGTCTTACTTATAAATGTCGTCTATTTATTCAAATTTTTATAAGGTAATAATGTTATAAAGGTCAAATATGAGTCAATCAGGATGTAAAAAAGTCCCTTTTATTACTCCTCAGTTAACTAATATGTGGGATAAAAGTTTAGAACCGTGGTTTGTAAAAGATAAGGAATTCCGCTTTATTTATGCAAATGCAATGTTTATTAAAGTCAATAATTTACCTGAAAACTTTAATGTTATCGGATATACCGATAAAGAATTACTAACACCAGTTAATAAATTTACTCACTTTTTTGAGGAACATGATCGTAAGGTCTTACAGTATATGCAGCGAATATCATCTCTTACCACTTATGCTCCAAACAAAAACGAACAATTTACATCCTATTTCTGTAATAAATACCCATTAATGGATGAAAATAATCAGTGTATTGGCGTAATTTCTCACGCCAGAGAAATACATAACTTTACCGTGTCTCATTATATGGAGAATGATATTCCTGTATCGATTAGATTTCAGCCACCAAACAATATTTTGAAAGAGAAAGAATGGGTAATAATTTTTTTATTCTGCCGTGGCGTCAGCAATAAATATATTGCTGACGAAATAAAAATTTCATATCGCACTGTGGAAAAATATTTCGAAAGTATCTATGAGAAACTATCGGTTAACTCAGCTATTGAATTAAGAACATTTTGCAAAGAGAATGGTTATGATCTTTATATCCCCCCAAAATACCTTCAATCTATAGGCCATATTTTGCTATAAATAATCACGATTTCATTATTACGTATTTCTCTCTGACCTGTTTAATTAATCTTCGTTCCGCTTAAATTTTCTCCTAAACTGATATATGGAAAACAATTTG
Source organism: Photorhabdus tasmaniensis (assembly GCF_011189505.1). Classification (GTDB taxonomy): domain Bacteria; phylum Pseudomonadota; class Gammaproteobacteria; order Enterobacterales; family Enterobacteriaceae; genus Photorhabdus; species Photorhabdus tasmaniensis. The sequence goes on along the minus strand of NZ_PUJU01000008.1, from coordinate 16,681 downwards.
ATAAATCAAAATAAAGGGCTTGATACAAAGCTAAATCATCATTTTTATGAATATTTTCGTCTCCTTTGCTAAAGGCTTTTAGAAAATTAAGAAACCACGAGACCAGCATGAGCACTGATTGAAGCTTATTATGGTCGAATGGTTTGCATTAATATTTTGGTAATAGAGATCGAGACAGGGCTCCCATAACCCTGTTTCAACCCCAAACTCCAGATGTTCCAATCAACGAACAATAACGCCCAACAGAATTCCCAATGCACCAAAGTCAGCGTCACTGAATGTCGTGTTAGCAATACCAATATCCCCCAGAACAGGTAACAGGAATACAGGCAGAAAAGTTATCAGCAAGCCCTGTGCAAAAGCACCGAGAATAGCCCCTCTGCGGCCACCCGTCGCATTACCGAAAACCCCAGCCGCAGCGCCAACGAAGAAATGTGGTACAACACCGGGAATAATTACCGTCATACCCAATATATACAGTATAAACATACCGATGATACCGGCAATAAAACTACTCAGGAAACCAACTAATACCGCATTAGGCGCGTAAGGGAATACAACCGGACAATCCAAAGCAGGTTTAGCATTCGGAACCAGTTTGTCAGAAATTCCTTTAAACGCGGGGACGATTTCTGCAATCACCATTCTCACACCTTGCAATATGATATATACACCTGCGGCAAAGGTAATGGATTGCATTAGCGAGAACATGAACCTATTTCTTCCACCACTGACTTCTCTCACAAAATCACCACCGGCAAACAAGCAAGTGACCATGAAAATAATTGCCATCGTGAAAGAGATAGCAACCGGTGTATCACGCAGGAACAATAAGCTTTTCGGTACATTCATCTCTTCCGTTGAGTGCTCTTTGTTACCCAGTTTACTGCCAATAAAACCGGACAAAACATAAGAGAGCGTGGAAAAATGCCCAATGGCAACGTCGTCAGAACCTGTCACTTTCTTCATATACCGATGGGCGATCGCCGGAAAGAAAACCATAGCAACCCCAACAACCACAGAACCAATAACCACCAGCATAGTTCCGTTGATCCCTGCGGTTGCCAGAATGACTGCGACCATCATGGACATAAACAGTGTGTGATGCCCTGTCAGGAAGATGAATTTCCACGGGGTAAAACGGGCAATCAAGATGTTGATCACCATAGCAAAGAACATAATCATTGCCATTTCTTTGCCAAAACTTTTCTGCGCAATGGAAACAATTGCTTCGTTGTTTGGTACTACCCCCTGAATACCAAAAGCATGTTGGAAAATTGCAGCAAAGTCCCCCAATGAAGAGACGATTAATCCGGCCCCGGCCCCCAGGATCACAAAACCCATAATGGTTTTTATGGTACCTTTGATACATTCAGTCACCGGCTTTTTTTGCGCGACCAGACCAATAAGTGCGATAAATCCCACTAAAATCGCAGGCTCTGACAATACATCACTCATCAGAAAATGGAAGAATTCCATGACAGCCTCCGGTTACAATGCACCAAGTTCGGCTAATGCCATGGACAGACGCGCTTTCATTGCAGCTTTATCTACCATATTGTCCAGCGCAACAATTTTGCCATCGACTGCCTGAGCAACCAGTTGTTCTGCAATATCTTTTGTACCAACAAAAATATCGCTTTGAGTTGCTTTTGCTGAACCCAGATCAACATGATCAACGCTGGCATCTATCCCCATCTCTTTCAGAATACTTTTAATGCTCATTTCCATCATCAGGCTGGTACCTAGCCCATTTCCACAAACGACTGTAATTTTCATACTGTTTTCCCATAGAAAAAAATAGTGAATTAATATTTGTTAATAACAGCAAGAATCTCTTCTTTACTTTTAGCCTCCATCAGCAACCCGGTATCTTGTTGATTATCAAATAGTGCAGCAAGTTGAGAAATCACTTCAATATGGCTATTGCTGTCAATCGCTGCCAAGACAATCAACAGTTTGACCGGATCATTTTCTTCAGAACCAAACTCAACACCTTTACTAATAACGGTTAATGCTAAGGACAGCTTATTGACACCTTCCTCCGGTCTGGCATGTGGCATGGCAATTCCCGGTCCGACAACGTAATAAGGCCCAATGGCCTCATGAGAGCAATAAATAGCATCAATATAACGGAGTGAGATTGAATGATTCTCCACCAGAGGCTGGCAAGCAATAGCAATAGCTTCGCGCCAGTCTTCAGCGTCAGAGATAATTTGGACTACATCACTGGTAAGTAAAGTTTTTAGCATCGGCCTCTCCTGAAATTATATTCCGCTTTCTATCCCCTGTTCTCTACCCAGTGATATTAGTCACAAATGGTAGCGCTATCTATCATTGCAACTCATTATTGTGATAGCGCTATCATTTGTTATCTGATCGATTTACCTGAATATGAAAAACACGTCATGGTTTTTTTCCCACGACTTGCCTGAGATAAGGTAGAATCCCACCGTCAAATTCATAGCCGTTAGTTAAAAAAAGAAAAATATTGATGGAAAAGACACGAAAACGCCGTAATACAGGGCGAGTAACATTACAAGATGTTGCTAAGTATGCCGGTGTCGGTTCAATGACGGTTTCTCGCGCATTGAGAACACCAGAAATGGTATCGGATAAATTACGGGAAAAAATCGAACGGGCCATACAGGAATTAGGCTATATCCCCAATGGCGCTGCCGGCGTACTTGCCTCAGGCCAAAGCAATATTATCGCGGTTCTTGTTCCATCTCTGACAGACAGAGCCAGCGCCACATTTATACAATCCCTGCAACAGGTGCTGAATAAACATTCCTTCCAGGTTTTACTCGGATGTCATGAATATAACCGTAATAAAGAAGCCGAAATTATCATGACATTGCTGCAAAGCAACGCAGCTGCATTGGTTATCTTCGGTTCTCAACTGGCAGATAAAACCTATAACAACATTTCTCATATCAATATCCCGATTATTAATGTCGCGGGATCTCATCAACAACAGACAACGATCAATATAGAAACGGATTTTTCCGCAGCAGTTTATACCCTGACTGAACATATGCTGAATAATGGCCGCAAGCATATTGGTTATATTGGCGCACAGATGGATAATCGTTTGCAAAATCAGCAAATTAATGGCTGGAATAAAGCCATGCTACATCACTATCAGAACGCAGACCAAAATATCACTACGCCAGATACTGCCAGTATGCAATTTGGTTGTCAGGCAATCGCTGAAATGTTATTACGTCAACCGGAATTGGAAGGCGTGATTTGCAGCCATGAAGTGATTGCCTTAGGAGTGATGTTTGAATGTCAGCGTCGTCTGCTTAAAATACCGGCTGATCTGGCTGTTGCCTGCCTGGAAGGCTCTGATAACTGCGATCACACACAACCAACACTGACATCAATCCGTATTGACTACCCCAAAATAGGAAAGGACACAGGAAAATGGCTGGTAAAACTGCTTAATAAACAGGATGAAGATGAGCCAGAATATCAAAATAATCAATATCACCTGTTTTCGTATAAGTTTGAGCCAAGACAAAGTGCTTAACGGAGTTAAAAATCCCAGGAAGATGTCACAAACTGCCACAAAAGCCTATAAAAGCGCTAATTATTTAGCAAAAACCGCCGTAAACCCTCGTCCAGTGCGGACGGGGATATCAGGCGAAAAACCCAGAGGGCTTTAGGGCTGGCGACTCCGACGTCTCCTGACTGAATTGATATCTGCCGGTAAAACAGGCTAAAATGAATGCACTTTATCAATGAGCGCTGAACATGTTAAGAGCGACCAAAGTCCGCATCTACCCCACACCCGAACAGGCAGAGTATCTTAACGGCCAGTTCGGTGCGGTCCGTTTTGCATACAACAAGGCGCTGCACATTAAAAAGCAGGCTTACAAACGTCACGGCGTGAGTTTAAATCCGCGCAAAGACCTCAAACCGTTACTGGCGGTCGCGAAGAAATCCCGCAAGTATGCCTGGCTCAAGACATATGACGCCATCGCGTTACAGCAGGCGGTGATCAATCTGCATACCGCATTTGATAATTTCTTCAATCCGAAGTTGCGCGCCCAATTTCCCACGTTCAAACGCAAACAGGGCAGGCAATCCAGCTACCATTGTGTTGGGGTGAAAGTGCTGGAGGGCGCAGTGAAGATCCCGAAATTGTCACCGATAGAAGCGTGCATACACAGAAAAATTGAAGGTGAGGTGAAGAGCATTACGCTGTCCCGAACCGCCACGGGAAAATATTTCGCCGCTATCCTGTGTGACGATGGAAAAGAGGCGCGGGAAAAGCCGGGCGTTATCACCCGCGTGACCGGTTGCGATATGGGTTTGTCCCACTATCTTATTGAGTCGAATGGGGAGAAGGTCAATAACCCGCGTCACCTTATCAACGCCACCCGTAACCTGCGTCGAAAGCAGAAATCGCTGTCCCGCAAACAAAAGGGCAGTGCTAACCGCGGCAAGGCCCGATTACGTCTGGCGGCAGTCCATGAGCGGGTAGCCAATGCCCGCGCCGATTTTCAACACAAACTCTCTCGGACAATGGTTGACGAAAACCAAGCGATAATTGTTGAGACGCTGAAATCGGCCAACATGATGAAGAATCACCACCTTGCCCGCGCTATCGAGGATGCGGGCTGGAATAGTTTCCTGATGAAATTGGAATACAAAGCCGCAGCAGCGGGGGTCCACCTGGTGAAACTGGATCAGTGGTTCGCCAGTTCGAAAACCTGTCATTGTTGCGGTCACAAAGTGCCGGAAATGCCGCTGCATAAGCGGATCTGGTCATGCCCTTTCTGCCGAGTCGAACATGACCGCGATATCAATGCGGCGCTCAACATCCAGAGCAAGGGCATAACAGCATTACAGGCGGCGGGACTCGTCGTTTCTGCCCACGGAGGCCAGTGTAAATCCGTCATAAAGACGGTTGCGGCCTGAGAAGTGGGAAGCCTCGCCATTTTTTACGGCGGGGAGCAGTCACTCTGCTGACAATTTAGATCATGTGGCTTAAAAGGAAAACCCGCGCAGTCTTCAACCCGATTGACTATGTCAGCAATTGTCGTTTCAGCCAGGGTAGCTTCCAATACACAGGTAATACGCGAGAACTCATCTTCCAAAACCGGAGTAATATTGTGTCCGATATAACATTTGGGATTGGGTTTGGAACGGTGCAACGTGAAATATAATGGGTCTTCAACTGTACGATAAACATCCAGTAATGAGACCTGCTCCGGTGGCCGGGCCAGTAACGCTCCCCCACCCTGACCCATTTGCGAATAGGTCAACCCGGCCTCGGCAAGAGCACCCAGAAGCCGGCGAACGACAGTCGGGTTAGTATTCACACTTTTTGCGATGTCTTCGGAGCGTACAGCTTGACCATGATGAAGCGCAATATCAGTGAGAATATGAATAGCCACGGCAAAACGGGTAGATGTCGGCACTGGAAAACCCTGTATATCTTAAGGATGTCATTGAGAATAGCAGAAAATAAGAAAAAAGTTATATGATATGTCACTAATTTCGCCGCAGAGTAAATAGTGAAACTCAGAATGTCAATCTGTCTGATTAACATTCCTGCTCCTCCCGATCTGTTACCACATATCATTATCTGGTTTAGCTCGTGTAACGAGCTTGATATATCAGGTTAGATACGATCTGTATGGGCACGTTCAATCTGGAGAGTATCGGCAACCTGCTGTAATTTAATTAATCGCCCATCCCGCACTGTCCATATGTGGACGAAACGAGAAATAAATCGTTTGCCTTTCTTTATTCGTCCCAAGTAATTACCCAACACAATGACATGATCACCTGACTCGAAATATTCAGAGCCATCTGCAACGAATTCATCAGTATCGTTAAAAAGTGGCACAAAAAAATTATTCAATATATCTTCAATTCCTTCATAAACCCCACTATATCGAGAGCCCTCAGTAATATCCCAAACAACGTCATTCCCCATGATCTGGCGAAGAATATCGACATCACCCATAGAATCGTAAAAACGACGAACAATAGATATATTTAATGAATCTGACATTGATACTTCTCCTTCAAATTACCCCACGTTGATAATAGGGCCGACTCTGGTAAAACGAGCCGACCTGATATTCTGGGATGTTCAGTAAAAATTCTATAAAATTTTTAATTTACATCCCTGGAAAATAACCCGAACATCTTTCATCTTAGGCTATCCATTGCGGGTAAGATATCCCCTTACCTAGGTAAGCACAGGATAATCGATATAGCCTACGGGCCCAGGAACCATAAAGGTTTCCAGTTGTTGTTCGTTAAATGGCGCTTCAACTAAAAGCCGGTGAGGTAAGTCCGGGTTAGAGATGAACAAATGACCGAAAGCCACCGCATCAGCCCTGCCGTCAGCAAGGGCTTGCGCGGCACTCTCTCTTGTCAGTTCCTCATTGGCAATATAGGTTGACCCAAAGGCTTCTTTTATCATCTTGCCCAAATCACCGTCAACAACAGGATCACGCGAAAAAATGAAAGCAATTCCACGTTTACCCAGTTCACGCGCGACGTATCCGAAAGTCACCATAGGATTGGAATCCGCCATGGCGTAATAACCACCGCGTGGTGATAAATGCATACCAACACGAGATGCTCCCCAGACTGAAATGCAAGCATCTGTTACTTCAAGCAGCAACCGGGCCCGGTTTTCTACTGAACCTCCGTACTGATCTGTACGCAGATTAGCATTATCTTGCAAAAATTGATCGAGCAAATAGCCATTGGCACCATGTATTTCCACGCCATCAAATCCTGCTATTTTCGCATTTTCCGCTCCACGTCTGAACATCTCAACAATGCCAGGAATTTCATCAGATTCCAGAGCCCGCGGAACCACAAAAGGGCGTTTTGGGCGTAATAAGCTGACATGACCATCAATTGCAATCGCGCTTGGAGCCACTGGCCGTTCCCCATTAAGGAAAATGGGATCCGATACCCGCCCCACATGCCAAAGCTGCATAAAAATACGCCCACCGGCAGCATGTACCGCATCCGTAACTAACCGCCACCCCGCAACTTGTTCGTCTGACCAAATGCCAGGAGTATCAGCGTAACCCACGCCCTGTGGCGTTACTGAAGTTGCTTCACTGATAATCAAACCAGCAGATACGCGCTGAACATAGTATTCCGCCATCAGAGCATTGGGAATACGTCCTTCTCCCACGGCACGGTTACGTGTCAGAGGAGCCATAATGATACGATTCGGCAAGTCGAGATCACCAATGCGAATTGGGTCAAAAAGTGTAGGCATATTTTTTTCTCTCATATGGACTAAATAAATGCTCTTCGTTACACATCATCAATCGATACATAACCAGGTATACCAACAGCAAACAACATCGGTCAGGGAATGTCTTCATTCTCAAACCTTCAGCAACGAGGGGATCCGCCAATGTGAATTAATGTAACTTACACAGTTACATTAAACAAGAGGGGAGTGACATAAAAAAGGCCACGTAATACGCAGCCTTGAAGCTTTCTTTAATGGATAGAGCCCCTATCCAATGAATTTTAAATCAGCTTTTCTGTGTCGCTTTTGTTCCTGATAGAAATTTTCATGAGGGCCAAAGTTCAGCAGGTACAACTCTATTTTCCCTTCAATCCAACAATAGCCAAGCAATGTTAACTGGTTATTTAACTGAAATTTATGAACTCGAAGGAAACTTAAATCGCCTTTCTTCTGTTCACCGATTTCAGGGTTATCAATTATTCTATCAATCTCATCTTCTACTATCGTAAGAAGATTTTCAGATAACTTAGATAATGCCTTAGAGAAACGCCTTGTTTCGTAAACATCAATCTTTGGATCTTTTTGTCCTTCTGACATAACGCGATACCTTACCACTGTTGACTTCGCTTTTTGCCAGTAAAGAATCAAGAATAAAAGAGTACGGCAAATCGGGGTTATCCTCAGCAATGCGCCCAATCTTAGCCCAATGCTCTATTTGCTTAGGTACACTTCTACTTGAAGCTTCTGCGTAAATCTTGACATCATTCACGAAATCATTATCTAAACGTATACTGATAGCCATAGCGTGCTCCTCTGGGATTTTGTACTACATGCGATATGAAGCGCATACGCATAAAATGCAACATTTTGTTGCATTATGCAATCATTGATTACAATTTCTCTATATCAATTCCCATGATACAAAAAGCCATGCAATATATAGATTGGAAGACCCGATTCACCAATGAATCACACTCATGATACAAATCGGGTACTTTTAAATTATTTACGATTAGATTTCGGCTGCATCCAAATATTTTGCCATCTCATCATCAGGCACCATACCACCGCCGGTTGCCCAAACCAGATGTGTAGCCTGTTTCATTTTGTCCACCGAAAGGTTTCTACTATTCAGGTAATCAAAGTTTCCGCTAACACGAGAAGGGCCAACCATCCCAACTAACGCCGAAGGCTCCAACCGGATACCCTCATCACGATTAAGTAAGCCCAACAGATTATACATTTCCTGATCATGAACGGTATAAAAACCATCCAGTAAGCGTTCCATAGCGCGCCCAACAAAGCCGGAAGCCCTTCCTACCGCAAGACCATCAGCAGCAGTAATATTGTCGATACCAATATCCTGTACACAAATATTGTCGTGCAGACCGGTATATACCCCCAACAACATACAGGGAGAATGGGTAGGTTCAGCAAAAATGCAGTGCACATGATCACCAAAAGCCAGCTTCAATCCGAACGCGACACCACCAGGACCACCACCAACGCCACATGGCAGGTAAACGAATAAGGGATGATCTTCATCAACTACCATATTCATTTGCTCAAGCTGCGTTTTTACCCGTGCACCCGCTACAGAATACCCCAGAAACAATGTTTGAGAGTTTTCATCGTCGATAAAGAAACAGTCAGGATTAAATTCCGCTTCTTTACGGCCCTGGGCCACCGCCACCCCATAATCTTGTTTATATTCCACAACATTAACCCCATGTGAACGTAGCTTTTGCTTCTTCCATTCACGGGCATTGGCAGACATGTGTACGCTGACGTTAAAGCCTAACTTCACACTGATAATACCAATGGATAGCCCCAAATTACCGGTAGAACCTACAGCAATGCTGTATTGATTAAAAAACTGCCGAAACTCTTCTGAAAACAGTTTGCTGTAATCATCGTTTTCAGAAAGCAAACCAGCCTGTAATGCTAATTTTTCCGCGTGAGTTAATACTTCATAAATTCCACCACGGGCTTTAATCGAACCAGAAATGGGCAAGTGGCTGTCTTTTTTGAGCAAAACTTTTCCTGCGATATTTACACCATAATGTTGCTCTAGTGTTTTCTGCATCGTAGGAATAGCGACTATCTCTGATTCAATAATGCCATGTGTGGCTTCCGTTTCTGGGAAAGCTTTACATAAATAAGGTGCAAAACGATTCAGGCGTGCTTCAGCATCCCCGACATCATTAGCATCCAAACCCACGAAAGGTAATCCCTCTTTAAAAGTGGTGTTACAAGGGTTAAACCAGAAGATTTCCTCCAATTCGATTAAATTTTTTACTAACGGATATTCATTTAGTAATTGTTGAATCTCAGTACTTTTCATTTATGTGTTAACCCAAGATTGGTGTTTCCCTGGTATATAAAAAAACAACTCTTACTTTTTTAATTATTAGAATTCTTATTATATTCAATATGTTATGTTTACTACGATTTTCTATAAAACACCAAAACATCACAATTTATTTATATTTTATCTTCCCCTTGTTTTGATTACTACGTTACTGTTTATTTTTTATTATTTTAGCTCTAAAGCTGCCTATTTTATAGGCTTCCCTGGTACTGACACATTCGCACTTCTTATTCTTATTTTTCAAGACTGAGCTATTATTCCCTCTCATTACACGATAGTAGAAAGGAGAAATGTCCCAGCCAACGCAACAATAGATGCAATAAATGTTGCGGTTGTATAGTATTTAAAAGTTTCACTGAGCGTTGCGCCACAATACTGCTTAACCAACCAAAACAGCGAATCAGTTACAATAGTACAGCCGATAGCCCCGGAACCAATAGCTAACGCAATAATTTCAGGGCTGATATCCGGATATAACGGCAATATTGGTGAAACAATCGCTGTTGCGCCCATCATTGCTACAGTTGCTGAACCAACCGCTGCATGCAAAATAATAGCAACCAACCAAGATAAAAGAATTGGATGCATATCCAGGCCCGACAAAATAACGGCCAGCGTATCACTAAGCCCACTTGCTTTCAGAATGCTATTAAATGCTCCGCCTGCACCGATAATCAATAAGATATTAGCAATAGAGGCGAAACAATCTTCCGTCTTCGTCAACAATGTACTCATGCCCACATTTTGCCTGATGCCTAAAGTATAATAGGCAACAAACGCGGCAATAAACATGGCTGTAATAGGGTTGCCGATAAATTCCAACACCGTATAAAACGTGGTGCCTTTTTCCATATTTAATTCGGCAGCCGTTTTAATCAACATCAAGCCAATTGGCAATAACACAGTAAACAATGTCATGCCTAAAGAGGGTAAATCCTCTTCCTTGTGAACTTTAATTTTAGAAAATTCAGCCGGAACCGATTTAAAAGGCAGACGGCTACCGAGAAATTTCTGAAATAATGAGCCACTAATCAAAGCAGCAAACAGAGCAACTATCAGCCCATAAACAATGACTGAACCAATATCCGCACCCAGTTTATTTGTCACAAACAATGCGGCCGGATGTGGAGGAACAATACAGTGAACCGCCATCAATGCCACACACAATGGGATCGCTAATTTCAACAGTGACGTGTTGGTTTTCCTGGCAATAGAAAACGCCAGTGGGATTAACAATACTACCCCCACTTCAACAAACAACGTAATACCACACACCAGACCAATCAGTACCATAATGATATCTGGTGAAAACCATCGGCATTTTTGCAATGTGATACCAATGCGCTCTGCGGCACCGGATATCTCCATCATCTTACCAAGAATGGTCCCCAGACCAATCACCACCGCCAAAAAACCCAGCGTACCACCAACCCCTCCCTCAATAGCACTCACCATCTCAACAGGGTTCATTCCCATTAATGCACCGACATAAAAACTTGCCAACAATAGCGCCAAAAAGGGGTGAATTTTTAATTTAATTATCGTAAATACAATTAACACAATACTTGTGAGTAACGTACCTATCACCCAAGGTTGTGAATCCACTTAATCATTCCCCACAGTTGACCTCTGTCTGTTACACGCTTTTTTACTATTGAATATGAATATTCCATTTTTGACAAATGATTAATACATAGTCATGCATGAACCAGATTGAGTCAATTCAGTGATATTGATCAAAGTTTTCACTTTATTTGAGATTTAAATCACTAAAACTATCTGAAACATGCCACCTTAATGATACGGTTGCATTACCCCGTCGTCGATAAAACAGAAACATTATAAATATGTACACAGATGATAATTTCATGGTTGTAAATAAGCTACTCAATGGAAACCAGTTATCAAAACTGCATACATTTGAGATAGCGGCCCGTCACTGCTCTTTTGCTCTGGCTGCTGATGAGCTAGCTATCAGTGCCAGTGCAGTCAGCCATCGAATCAGTTCACTGGAACAAGAGCTGGGGTTTAAACTTTTCCAACGTTTTCACAGAAAGATTGAATTAACTTGTGAAGGAAAGCGTTTATTTTGGACAATTAAATCGACTCTGGAGCATTTGAATCAGGAAATTCTGGAAATAAAAAATCAAGAGTTATCGGGTAATCTGACTATTTACTCCCGTCCTACTTTTACTCAATGCTGGTTAGTTCCCAAATTGGCTGATTTTAATCAACTATATCCGTCCATTAATCTGAATATTCTGGTCGGTAACGAAAATGTGAATTTCCGCGGCTATGGTATCGATCTTGCGATTTACTTTGATGATATTATGTCCAATGAGCTATCACATCAATATTTAATGAGTGAATACATTACTCCAGTCTGTAGTCCACAATATGCAGAAAAGCATAATCTGATGGGAAATATCGATAATCTGCAATATTGTACACTATTGCATGATAAACAAGCATGGAGCTACGATTCTGATACCAAAGAATGGGATACCTGGACAGAACACTTTGATATTACACTGGATCCATCACAAAAGTGTATCGTCTTCGATCGCTCTGACTTAGCTGCCGTCGCTGCAATGCACCACGCGGGTGTTGCAATGGGAAGAAAGAATATGATTTGGGAAAAAATTGAAAATAACGAATTAGTCGCGCCCTTTCCCGACACCGAAGTGCTATGTAAACAGTATTACTATACCTGTACCCTACCTCAACAACAGAATGAGAAAGTCAATGCATTTATTCAATGGTTGAAATCAACTATAAACGAATAAAAACATAACCCATCATCAGTCTGCCTCCAAGTAACCCCATCCTTCAAGACAAAGAGGAAAGGAGGCGATTGTCCTGCTAACGATTAGCTTTTGCGTTTTCACATTTTCCGATGCAGCGTGTGACAGCCATGAAACAAACATATAAATATCCCCGCAAGAATTGTTTCCCTACAAACTGCCATGTCAGACTATTTTTCATTCAATTCAGTACGCATTAACACGTTATTAATGTAGATATAAGTCACATTATTTGCATTCAGATAAGAATAGATTTATCTGTTTACCAACGACAAAATCAACATAACATTGATTTAATCATCTACATCAAAGCATCACCAGAAAATTAATTACCTGATTTTTTCTAGATATTTTTATTTCCCAACATCAACTATAACAGTCATTTTAGAGATATACTTCTGTTTTTCATGTTAATGTAATTATCTCCTCTTTTACTTAATCAACCAGTGAAATGATTGAAGAAATTTACAAAATGTTTAATATTTTTAGCTGACGAAATGGCTGATATTGGCAAAGTTAAAATTATTGGTCAGGTATTTTGACAGTCTGTTATTGATTATTAATGAAAAAACAAGGGGTTATTAATGGAAAATTTCAAATCTAAGTTACGTTCTCATGTTGAACATGTAAAAAAAGTAGGTGAACATTGCACTACGGAAGAAACGACAAAACAAGCATTGATTTTACCATTCTTAGATATTATTGGATTTAACCCTTATGATCCACAAAAAGTAAAAGCTGAATATGGGGCTGACTTTCCTGGTGCGAAAGCAAATGAACGAGTTGACTATGCCTTGTTTTGCCAAGGCGTCCCTGTAATGTTTATTGAAGCTAAATCATATAGAGAAAAAATAGAAAACCATTGCCCACAGCTTGCCAGGTATTTTAATTCAACACCCGAAGTAACTATTTCAGCTATAACAAATGGTGTCGAATGGCGTTTTTTTACCGACTTGAAACAAAAAAATGTTATGGATACTACCCCATTTTTACGTATTAGAATGGATGAAATAAGTGACGCAGATGCCAATCAATTATTTCGTTTTAGGCATGATAAGTTCAAACCAGAAGCATTAAGAACCTTGGCAGAAGAAAGTGTTTATTTATCAGCATTTACTAAAACAATAAGTTCAAGTTTACGAGATGTTGATACTGAATTCGTTCGTTATGTTGCAAGTAGATCTAATGTGGAACGTCAGCTTAACCAGCGCTTTATTGAATTAATAACACCTTTGGTTAAACAAGCAGTGGAAAAATCAGTTAGTGCAATGGTAGTATCTGGTCTTTCTAATAAACATATACCTTTAGACGATACTACTGTTAGTGGTGAATTAGAAAAAGACGCTAATCCGGTTGATGAAATTACAGATATTGTTGATCCAAACAATCCCAATATAGTGACTACGAAAAATGAATTAGCTCTTTTTGACAAAGTTATATCTATATTAGGCGAAGATCAGGAATTACAGTCAAAAGATACAGAATCATATTTCAGCATCCTTTATCGAGGAAAAACAAATCGCTGGATATTAAGATACTATGATAAAAAAAACCGTTCATGTATCCAACTTCCTATTGAGCTCACTGATGTTTTACTTAATGAGGTCTCTCGCGCAGGTTTGGAATGTGATGGTTCCCGTATTTTCTTCGATCACCCAGAAAATATACTAAGAATTGCAGGGATTATCTTAGATTCTTTTTATTACGTAAAAAATGACGAAAATTTCAGGAAAAAAAGTTAGGATAAAGGAGAGTACATTATGAGAAATTCATTAAGAACACTAGAAAAAGTCCCTGTTTCTATTATTATCTTAGACCTCATTTTATTTAATAATGATGATGAAAATATTAATTAAAATGTGTATCATGGCCATGGATAGGCCATAAAAATAAAACACAATTTTTTTATTAAAACCAATGTACATTAACACTTTATAGATATAAATCACATCTATGTAGTTAAGAAAACAATGTAACTATTTAATTTATATAGAAACAAATTGACTGCATTTAATCCAATGGAAAAATATTTAGTTCAAAAACCATCTCAACACTTTTAATCTATAAACAATTAATCTCCTTTTGATGTTCCTCAACCATTCATTATCTAATTTATATAAAAATAGACCACATTATTTTTCTGCTTACAACAAGTAATTTGCATTTAACTTCATTGTTTATTATTAGAATAGAGAATATAAATTGACGTTTTTTTGAAAAATTGCACTTATTAGTCGAATCCGCCGATGAATATTAAAACAATAAAGAAATTATTTATGATAATTAAAGTCATCCTTATCTACTGCTATCCACCAAGAGAAAGTAATAATAATAGTTAGTTAATCGTGTATAAAATCTAAATTTTATCAAAAAATATATACGCGTGACCCAAATTATGATATTTATTATAGCTATTATTAAGCAAGTCATTTGAATAGTTATAAATTAGTTTACTTCGAAATTATATAGAGTGCAATTAAATGCAAAAATTTTTACTAAACTGTGGCGCTATTTTTTCTGTATTTGCAATAACTTTACCTGCTCAAGCTGAACAACATACAGCTTCTATCGGGTATGCCTATGTGAAACCACAAGACGTTAAAGCGCTAAATGGCGCGACATTCGGTTACCGATATGAATTGGATTATCAATGGGGAGTGTTATCATCATTTACCTTTGCTAAAGGAGATGATGCAGAAACAATAGATCGCCCAAAAATTGATACTAAGTATTATTCTTTAATGACTGGCCCAACTTATAGAATTAATGATTATATTAGTTTATACAGTCAGGTAGGATTATCCAGAATAAACCTGAAATTATCCTATAGCGGTACTGATGCAAATGGAAAGACAAATGAAAATGCCTTAGGCTGGGGAGCCGGATTTATTGTAAACCCAACAACAAATACATCAGTTACAGTCGGTTATGAAGGCAGCCGATTTGATATCAAAGACGGTGTAGATAAATATAAAATTTCCACCAATGGCTTTAATATAAGCGTCGGCTATCGTTTCTAATTTAATCAATAAAAAGATTATATTATCACCAAGGTTAATTATCTTATATGATTTATAGCCTTGGTGATTTATTCAGAAATTTCAACATTTATGTTAACCACTATTGGAGATTTACAGAACCTAGTTTTTCTATTGTGTAAAAAGCCAGCGCCTTTAATCCATCCTATCAACATCACTATCATAACAGGCTTGGAAAAAGACCGGGGTAGAATAGTACCCGGTCTTAACAGTTTCATTTAACGGAGCATACAAAAAATAGATACAATATTCGGTAAGCTTGCCCCAAATATGTCCCAAATTAGAAATGAAATAAAGGAAGTTAATTATAACTGACTGATTTAGCTGGTGGGTTGTCGGGGGTTCGAACCCCGGACCAATTGATTAAGAGTGTATAGAACTACGTTTTAAAACAACTAGATACAGCGAAAACCGCAGCTCACAACGCACCATTTCGCAAAAGTTAGCAAAACATCGAATACGTATGAAAACTTTCACGTCCCAAATGCGTCCCATCAATTTCTAACAGGCAAATACTTATACACAGTAGACAGTGACGTATTATAAATCAGTGATAGCTGTTTACGTGTGTGACCTTTAACTAGTAGTCTTATAGCTTGTTGTTGTTCAACAGATGAAAATGACACTGGTCTTCCTCCAATTCTTCCATTTGCTCTAGCTGCGGACAATCCTGCATTTGTCCTTTCAACTATCAATTCCCGCTCCATTTCAGCCAAAGCACTCATCATATGAAAGAAGAACCTTCCCATAGCTGTGCTAGTGTCGATACTGTCAGTGAGGCATATAAAGCCGGTCACCCGGCTTTGTTTTTACTTCGGCACTGGCGGCCACTGCACATCAGGTGCTTGATTCACATCTACACGAGTGAGTAATACTCTGTACTTCTTCCATTCAAGCAAAGCAGCTTTCTCTGAGTCTGTCGCGACTTCCAAGTCAACAGAGTCTTGCAGCAATGAGAGTGTTTCATTTGCCTGTCGTAACAGTGCTGCTTGCTGTTGCTTGGCCTCATCAATCTGATGCGATTTGAGAAGGTCTTTATCTACTACCCATTCTTTACCGTTCCACTTGTCAAAATCAGTGGGTGGTTTTTTGAAGGTGAGCGTATCCGGTAATTCCCCGATTTCAGATATCTCAGTAGCCGCGCGAGTTTGCGTGTCGTAAGCGGTTTTACCCCGGTAATCAGGTAAGATTTCCCAACAGAGTTTATCTTCGCTACGACAAA